>NZ_BDBR01000013.1 GCF_001613085.1 Nocardia salmonicida NBRC 13393 | reverse complement strand
CGGAATGACCGGATCTTTCCGGATCTCCCGAAGGGCAACTGTTCCAGCCTAACCTCACGTCCAGACGATGTCAATCGTAAGCCTGGTCACAAGATCTTCAGCTCCGTCAGGCGCTTTCCCCGTACTACCGCGTTTTCCCTTGGCCCGCCAGCCTCTCGGGCTAGCGTCTCGGCTCCGGGTTGGCGTCCGTGTCGCTCTGACTTCCAATAAGTTACGCGCCGGATAACGCCGCGTCAAATCGCCTGGACAACACCGGATCTCCGCAGGTCACGGCGGTGCGCTCAGCCGCTGCGCCGGCCTGAATCACACGCATGTGACTCAGGCCTCCGCAACGACGTCAGGCTATCCGATGCACGCCCGCCATGTTCTTCTTTCCGCGCCGCAGCACCAGCCACTCACCGTGCAGGTAGTCGGCATCGGACGGAGTCCATTCGACATCGCTCACCCGCTGGTTGTTCACCGACGCGCCGCCTTCGTTGACCACCCGGCGGGCCGCTCCCTTGCTCTCGCACAGGCCCGACGCGACGAGCAGGTCGACGATCGTGTTCGGTTCACCGGGCACGACCTCGGCCACCTTGCCGTCCACCGCGGTTTCGCGCAGTGCCGCGCCGAGCGTGGACAGCGGAAGTTCACCCAGTTCACCGCGACCGAACAGCGCCCCGCTGGCCAGTTCCACCGCGCGGGTCTCGTCCGCGCCGTGCACCAACGTGGTCATCTCCGCGGCCAGGCGCTTCTGTGCCTCGCGGGCGAACGGACGTTCCACCGTCGCCTGCTCGAGTTCGTCGAGTTCTTCGCGACTCAGGAAGGTGAACCAGCGTAGGTAGCGCACGACGTCGGCGTCGGCGGTGTTCACGAAGTACTGGTACCAGGCGTAGGGGCTGGTCAGTTCGGGGTCGAGCCACAGGCTGCCGCCACCGGTGGACTTGCCGAACTTCTTGCCGTCGGCCGAGGTCACCAGCGGCACGGTGAGCGCGTGCACATGCGCGCCGTCGACTCGCCGGTTCAGCTCCACGCCGGCGATGATGTTGCCCCACTGATCGGAGCCACCGACCTGCAACGTGCAGCCGTGCTCACGCCGCAACTGCAGGTAGTCGTTGGCCTGCAGCAGCATGTAGCTGAACTCGGTGTAGGAGATGCCGTCGCCTTCGAGCCGCCGCTTGACGGTGTCGCGGGCGAGCATGACGTTCACCGAGAAGTGCTTGCCGATGTCGCGCAGGAAGTCGACGGTCGACAGCGGGCCCGTCCAGTCCATGTTGTTGACGATGACCGCCCCGGTCGGCGATTCGCCGAGGTCGACGAAACGCTCGAGCTGGCCCCTGATCCGCTGTGCCCACTCGGCCACGGTGTCGGTCGAGTTCATGGTGCGTTCGCCCACGTCACGCGGGTCGCCGATCATTCCGGTCGCGCCGCCTGCGAGCACGATCGGCCGATGCCCGGCCAGCTGGAAGCGCTTGAGCGCGAGCAGCGGGACGAGGTGGCCGGCGTGCAGGCTGGCGGCGGTCGGATCGAAGCCGGCATAGAGCGTCAGGGGTGCGGCGGCCGCGGCAGCGCGCAGCTCGTCCAGGTCGGTGGACTGCGCGATCAGGCCGCGCCAGGTCAGTTCGTCGAAGATGTCGCCGGTCACGCTGGCCTATCTTTCCGCATGCGGTTCGTCAGTCGCGTGCGCGGGTGATCCAGGCGAGCAGATCCGCTTCGACCTCGTCGCGGTTGGTTTCGTTGAGGACTTCGTGGCGGGCGTCCGGGTAGACCTGATAGGTGAGGTCGTTCAGGCCCGCGTCGCGGTAACGCTGCACGAGCAGGTCGGACAGGCGCAACTTGTTGTTGAGCGGGTCCTTCTCGCCCACCATCACATAGATCGGCAGGTCGGTGCGCACGGTGCTCGGGTTCGACAGCCGAGTCTGGGCGTTGGCCGCGAGCAGACCCATATTGGTGTCGTCGATGGCGAAACCGCACCAGGGGTCGGCGTTGTAGGTGTCGACCTGGGCTTCGTCGCGACTGATCCAGTCGGCCTCGGTGCGGGTGGGCTGGAATTCGGCGTTGAAGAAGCCGATGAGGTCACCGCCGGCGGCCGCGATCTCGCCGAACAGCCCGTCGACGGCGGTCGTGCCGCTCAGGACGACCTCGTCGACGAGGTCGGAGTGGTCGAGGAGGTACTGCTGCACGGCGAACGAGCCGAGGCTGTGGCCGATCAGGGTGACGGGCAGGCCGGGGTGGCGTTCGCGCAGGATCTCGGTGAGCGCGACCTCGTCGGCGACGAGCAGGTTCCAGCCGTCGGGGCCGAGGTCACCGGGGACCGGGCCCATGCTGAGACCGTGGCCACGGTGATCGTCGGCGTAGACGGCGAATCCGAGGCCGGCGAGTCTTTCGGCGAGATGACCGTAACGGTCGGAGTGCTCGCCCATGCCGTGCGCGATCTGCACGATGCCACGCGGCTCGGCGTCCGTGGGGAGCCAGCTCCGCACATGGATGGCGGTGCCGTCGCTGCTGGGGAAAGTGAACACGGGCGCTCCTGCTCGTACGGTCTTTCGACGTGGTCTTCGATCGTCGCATTCCGGTCCGATTCGCCCAATTGGGTTCGCCGACGAGATCGGCGGGGTGATCTTGGCTCCGCGGCCGAAGCGCCTTGTCGGCCGACACTCCTCGGCACGCCGACGATCGCCGGAACCCCCCGGGCTCCGGCGATCGTCAGCGTGTCGAGTCGCAGGTCAGCGCACCAGCGCGGTGATGGTGGCGCGACGTTCGTAGGCGATCCAGGCGAAGATCGCGGCGAGCACCAGCGGGAAAATTCCCATCGCGGGCTTGTCGGCGATGAAGGCCTGCGTCGCGGCGGCGAGCACGGTGAGCACGGACAGTCCGGCAGCGGCCAGACCACTGAGTCGCGGCACCATCAGGCCGATACCGCCCGCCACCTCGACGACTCCGATGAAGATCAGCAGCCCGAGGGGGATGGTCAGATTCTCGGGGGCGTTCTCCATCAAGGTGTTCGGGATGACGAGCTTCGGACCGCCCGAAGCGATGATGAAGAACAGGCCGAGCACTACCTGCAAGGTCCACAGGACGCGGTTGCGGATCTTGCCGGGCTGGTAGGCGGCGTCGGAGAAGTTCGCGGAGGGGGTTGCGGTGGTCATTTCGTGTCCTTCGGGTCGGTCGCGCTCGGTCGGTAGCGCGTTCACCAGATAAGACGGACCATCGCCCGCGAACTCATCGCTGTCGGCAAAGGATTTTCCGCACGCTGCTACGTCCTCGGTTCGGGTGCGCGTGGGCTACGCCGATAGACCGAGACGGCGGGCGAGGCCGGAAGCCAGAACCGCCATGGCACCTCGGCCGCGACGCTGACCCCGACGCGCGGACCGGACGCGATATCTTCTTGTGGCACAGGTGGTTTCAGTTCGAGGTGCAGGGCGGAGAAGGGGTCGAACAGTTCGGTTCCGTAGTCGGACATGCTGACGCCGAGTGCGCTGCCGACATTGCCCGGCCCCCTCGCCAGATCGGCGTCCTTGCGGGCAGCGGGCCTGCGCTCGCGCGCGATATCGATGCCGTCGACCACTTCCGCCGCTCGAACGAGCACCGCACCGGCCTCACCGTCGTAGCCACCGGTCACGTTCACACACAGGTGAATTCCGTACGAGCGATAGACGTAGAGCCGCCCGGCGGGGCCGAACATCACCGCGTTGCGGGCTGTCGGTCCGGGCCAGGAATGGGCGGCCGGATCGGGCCAGGGACCGCCGGGATCGCTGCCGTAGGCCTCGACCTCCGCGATGCGCAGCGCCACCGGGCCCGATCGCAGGACAGCACCGAGCAACCGGTGCGCGGCGGTGGGCGGATCGACGGCCAGTTCCTGGGCGGACACGACCGCCATTCTCACCCGAACCGTGACGCCCGAGGCTGCCGGGTCAGGCGTAGGCGCTGTGCCTGCCCTCCCGCAGAATGCGCCGGTCATCGACGATCACCACTGCGTAGGCGAGTGCGACCAGCGCGGCGAGTTGCCCCCACGCGAGCCAATACACCCCGATCGGCGCAGTCGAGGCGACGATGACGGCGCCGATCAACCTGCTGCCCGAGCCCGGCAGACCGAGCGTCGCGCGGAACCAGGATTGCCCGGCGAAGTACAGCGCGACACCGCCGGACAGCGCACAGGCGGCCGCCCAACTCGCGGGCTCACCACCGTGCGCGATGCTCAGCGCGATTCCGGCCGAGGTGAGGATCACGCCGACGAGCAAGGGATAGAGCGCGTAGTCGTAGGCGACAAGCGCGGGCCGCACGCGCTCCCGGTCCGGCCGCGCGGCGAGCGCTTCTTCGCCGCGTTCGTCATCGAAGCCGAAGTAGGCCCACCACAGCACATATGCGAGCGCGAGGCCGAGAGCCACCATCGCCATCAGCGCGACCGTGATCGGTTCACCGGCCAGGCCGACACCGAGCGCGACGATCGATTCGCCGAGCGCGACGATGATCACCAGGCCGTGGCGTTCACAGAAGTGCGGCGCCCGCACCACGAAGCCACCGGTGTCGACCAGGTAGGGGCTCAGTACCTGGAGCGCGAAAGCCGCTGCCCAGAGCAGGTACTGCAGTGGCGGGTGGGTGAATCCGCCGACGACGACGAGGGTGGCCGATGCCGCGTTGAGGGGGCCGATCCGCCGGATCGCCAGACTGGCCGATGCTCCGCCGGCCGAGGCGAACATCACGGTGTGGATCGCGGTCACCAGCACGTAGCCGACGCCGAACGCGACACCGGTGCCGTGGAAGGCGTCCGGCACGGCGAGGGCGAGCACGAAGAACGCCGACATGCCGATGAGCAGCAAGGTCCGGCGCGAGGAACTGCTCGGGGCGACTTCGTTCGTGAGCCAGACGTACCCGCCGTACATCCACCAGATGACGCCGAACATCAACGCCACCTGCAACGCCGCTTCCCACCCCGGATGGTGGACGAACACGTGGGTGAGTTGGGTGATCGTGAAAACGAAGACCAAGTCGAAGAACAGTTCCAGGGTGGAGACCCTGACCTGGCCGCCCTCGGCCCGATCGGTGCGATTGCTTGACACGGCAGAATGCTAGGGCCAGCCGCCCGTTCCCGCGAACCCAGCGCGCGGAGCGATTCCGCCCGGTGTCAGCTCGTCAGCCGAGGAGGTCGGTGCCGCGGTACAGACCAGCCAGTTTGCCGGGGTTGACCTGGAACCGCAGGTTTTGGATGTGTCCGTCGACGAGATCGAAAGTGAAGGCGGCGCCGGGGTTTCCGGCGAAGGAGGCCAGTGCGCCGAGCTCGCCGTTGATGTCGGCCGCGGTGAGTTCGAAGCCCGCGGACGACGGTTTCGCGAGGACGCCGAGGATCCAGCGGGCGACATGGTCGGGACCGTGCAGCGGGCGGCGTGCGGCGGTGACCACGCCGCCGCCGTCGGACCAACACGTGACATCGGGGGCGAGCAGGTCCATCAGGGCGTTGAGGTCACCACCGGCGCAGGCGGCCATGAATCGGTCGGTGACCTGGGCGCGAGCGGTCTTGTCGGTATCGAATCGTGGGCGGCGCGACTGGACGTGGCTCTTCGCGCGGTGCGCGATCTGGCGCACACTAGCCTCGGGACGGTTCAGGGCTTCGGCGATTTCGGCATGCGAGTAGCCGAACACTTCGCGCAGCAGGAACACCGCGCGTTCGACGGGGGTGAGGGATTCCAGCACGACGAGCATGGCGGTGGAGACGGTATCGGCCAATTCGGTGTCCTCGGCGATATCGGGCGAGGTCAGCACCGGCTCGGGAAGCCAAGGGCCGACATAGCTTTCGCGGGTCGCGCGGGCGGAGGTGAGCCGGTTGAGCGAGAGATTGGTGACCGTGCGGACCAGGTAGGCCCTGGGGTGGGCGACCGCGGTGCGGTCGGTGTCGTTCCATTTGAGCCAGGTGTCCTGCAGGACGTCCTCGGCATCGGTGACGGTGCCGAGCATGCGATAGGCGGTCGCGAACAACAGGCGACGGTGTTCGAGGAACGGATCCTGGTCGGCCACGGCGTCAACCTACTTCACGCGGCGGCGCGGGTTGCGCTACCGCCCTTGGACAATTGCACGTTCATGGTCATCTTCTTGCTGGCCTTGAAGGTCGGCACGGGGCTGCTGCTGACCATCTCCTTGTAGGTGCGCGCGGCCCAGCCGGTCAGGTAGAGGCGGCGTGGGCTGTCGTCGGCCTTGGTGAACTGGATGACCGCGTCGCGGCGGCCCAGGCTGACGGGCTGGTGGAAGTAGCCGAAACGGAACGGACGAATCCTCTTGCCGCGCAGTTCGGCGGCGATCACGTCGGCGGTGTAAGCGGCGGTGGGCAGCCCGCTCTGGCAGGTGCCGTGTACCCGGCCCCATGCCTGGCGGACGGCGGCGGCGTCACCGATCGCGTGAATCGTGGGGTGCGACACCGACTTCAGTGTGGGGTCGACAACGATCAGTCCACGCGAGTCGGTCTCGATGCCCGCCTCGGTGGCCAGCGGCGAGACCCGTACGCCCGTGGTCCAGAGGATGAGGTCGGCACCGATCACTGTGCCGTCTGCGAGCTCGACCGCGTCAGGCCGCACTTCGGCGACCCGCACGCCGATCTCGCGGACGACGCCGAGCCGATCCAGTGTCTTGTTCAGATGCGTGCGGGCCTTATCGCCCATCATCGCCCCCGGCTCGCCCGAGCTGATCAGCGTGACGCGCAGACCGGGGTGGCTTTCCGCGATCTCGGCAGCGGCTTCGATGCCGGTGAGACCGCCACCGCAGACGGCGACGGAACCGCCCTCGGCGGCGAGAGTGGCCAGCTCGCCTGCGAATTCGTGGGCTCGGCGCGGGTCGTCGAGGGTCATGGCGTGCTCGGCGACGCCGGGCACGAGAGTCGTCTCGGCGGTGCTGCCGAGGGCGTAGACCAGTTCGTCGTAGGCGAGTTCGCCGGCGCCGTCGACCTGGACGCGCTGGGCGGCGGGGTCGATCGCGGTGACCCGGCCCTGGACGAATTCGATGCCGGTACCGTCGAGGATTTCCGGGATGTCGTGGTGCGCGAGTTCCTGACCCGCGGCGATCTGGTGCATTCGCAGCCGCTCGGTGAAGCGGGCCGACGGGTTGACCAGCGTGATCGCCACATCCAGCTTCCTGGTGCGCCGCGCCAGGCGGATCGCGGCCAGCATGCCGGTGTAGCCGGCGCCGAGAACAACGATGCGGTGCGTGGTGGGGGTCATTGCGGTGCTCCTTGTCGATGGGATGTTCATAGGACAAGTGAGCCGCGACCAACGTGACAGGCTTTTATGTGACCCGCATCACATCACTCTTTACGGCGGCGTGAGCGCCCTTCGCATCAGAATCAGCCACCGCCGCTGCGCCGCCTCCGACATCGGCTCGACCGGCGCGGCACTCAGCAGCAGTACGACATCATCGGCGGTGACGTCGGGATACAACGCGCCGTCACCATGCGCCGCGGCGACCAACCGCTCGACTGCCACCCGGCCGCGCCGCTGGATCTCACGCAACGACTCGTCGGCGACTCCCGTGACGGCGAGCCGGAACAGCCGCTCCTGGCGCAGGTCGATCACGACGCGTCGAAACAGTGCGACGATCGCGTCGAGGCCCGAACTCGTGCCGTTCTCGACAGCTTCGAGTACGGCATCCAATGACTCGCCGACACCGTCGACAAGATCGGCAGCGATTGCCTCGATCAGGTCCTTCTTGGCCGGGAAGTGCCGATACAGGGTGCCGACCGCGACGTCCGCCGCCGCGGCAATCTGATCCATGCCGACCTCGGGCCCGCGCGCGGCGACGAGTTCGCGTGCGGCGGTGAGGATCGCCTGACGATTACGCAGCGCGTCCGCGCGCAGGGGTTGACCGTTCATCTCGCCGCCATCCTCGCAGATCTAGTCTTGCGAATAACATGAACCACTGGTTCACTTTAACCTGAACCAGGCATTCACCTTTAGGAGTGAGTCGATTGAACAGATGGACCGAAGCAGATATCCCTGATCTGACCGGCAGAGTCGCCGTCGTCACCGGCGCCAATACCGGCCTCGGCTTCGAAACGGCTCGCGCGCTTGCCGAACACGGCGCCCGCGTCGTCCTGGCGTGCCGCGACCGGAGCCGGGCCGAGGACGCGGCCCGGCGAATTACCGAGCGGTCACCCGGAACCTCGATCGACTGCGTTGAACTCGATCTGGCCGACCTGTCTTCGGTCCGCGCCGCGGCCGCGACGATCAGCAGCCGATTCGACCGGATCGATCTGTTGATCAACAACGCGGGCGTCACGGGGTTGAGCGGTCGCACCGAGGACGGGTTCGAGATCCAGTTCGGCATCAATCATCTGGGCCACTTCGCCCTCACCGGGCTGCTCATCGACCGCATCGTCGCGGCTGCCGCGGCGCGAGTCGTCACCGTCAGCAGCATCGGCCACCGGTTCGGCCGGATCGACGCCGCCGACCCGGCCGCAACGACCGGAAATTCCTATGCCAAGTCGAAACTGGCGAACCTGATGTTCACCTACGAACTCGACCGCAGGCTCGCGGGCACCCCAGCCGAAGCGCTCGCCGCCCATCCTGGTGGCGCCAGCACCGAGGTCTTCCGCTACTCGCCCGCTGCGTTCCGGCTACCGAATCTGGCGATCGCTCGTCTGTTCGGCCGTACGCCCGCCATGGGCGCGCTGCCGACGCTGCGCGCCGCCACCGATCCTGCCGCGTCGGGCGGCCAATACTACGGCCCGTCAGGTCTTTTCGAGATCGGTGGATTCCCGGGACAGGCCGAGGCCGCCGAGCGTGCGCACCAGCGCGACAGCCAGGCTCGGTTGTGGGCGGTATCCGAAGAACTGACCGGCGTCGCATTCGAAACCTGAACCGACCTCGGCCACTCGGGGGTAGTTCCCAGGGTGAAGATGGGGGTGCTTCCCGATGTGCGGCGATGGTCCGGCTTCCTACCGTCGGAGCATGTCTTCTCGTGCTCGCCCGCGACGCATTCTGTTCGGTGTCGCCGTTGTCGTACTCGCCCTGATCACCGCGATCGCAGGCGCGGTGAGCTGGACGTGGGCCTCCGCCGATGTCTCCACCGTGGGGACGACAGAATTCACTCGGCCACTGGTCATTCCACCGCTGGCCGAGTCGACCGTCGACGCCGACGGCACCCGGACGTTCTCGCTCGATATGCAGTCCGGGACAACCACCTTCGAGCCCGGCCGCGCCACCGAGACCTGGGGTTTCAACGGCAGCTATCTCGGCCCGACACTGCGCGCGGCCCGCGGCGAGCGCGTGCGGGTCCAGGTGCGCAACCAGTTGCCCGAGGCCTCGTCAGTGCACTGGCACGGCATGCATCTACCCGCCGCCATGGACGGCGGACCGCACCAGATGGTCGATCCCGGTGCGTCGTGGACACCGGAATGGACTGTCGCCCAACCTGCTTCGACCCTCTGGTACCACCCACACCCACACGGTGCGACCGAGGACCACGTGCGCCGCGGCCTGGCGGGAATGTTCCTGATCGACGACGTGCCGAGCGCGGAGCTGCCGCTGCCGAGCACCTACGGCGTCGACGACATCCCGGTGATCGTGCAGGACATGCGCCTGCGCGGCCGCCGCCTCGACGGCGCGCACGCGATCTTCCGCGATACCGGGTTCCTCGGCGATCGCACCATGGTCAACGGCACCCTGTCTCCCTATCAGGAGGTCGGCGACGAATCGGTGCGGCTGCGCCTGCTCAATGCCTCGACCGCGCGGATCTACACCTTCGCCTTCGACGACGCCCGCCCGTTCGCCATGATCGGTTCCGACGGCGGCCTGCTCGAACGGCCCGCCACGCTGGACCGCATCCGTCTCTCCCCCGGTGAACGCGCGGAGATCGTGGTGCGGATGCTGCCCGGCGAACGCACGGTGTTACGCAGCGAGAAGCTCGAGGCGGGCCTCGGCTTCTGGTCGAACCGGTTCTCCGGCGGCGACGACACCTTCGATGTCCTCGAACTGCGCGCCGCCGCCACCTTGCGGCCCTCCCCCGCGCTGCCGGATGCCCTGGTGCCGCCGTCGATTCCCGACGGCGCGGACTCGGTCGTGCAACGTCGCTTCGACCTCACCCTCGGCGGCATCAACGGCGAGCGCATGGACATGAGCCGCATCGACACCACCGTCACCCGGGGCACCACCGAGACCTGGGTCGTGCGCAACATCGACGGCATGGCGCACAACTTTCACGTCCACGATGTGCAGTTCCGGGTCCTCGGCTACGACGGCGCCCCGCCCCCACCCGAGCTGACCGGCCCCAAGGACACGATTTTCCTGCCACCGAATACGGCCACGACCCTGGCTCTGCGCTTCGACGGACCGGCCGATCCGACGACGCCGTACATGTATCACTGCCACCTCCTGTGGCACGAAGATGTCGGAATGATGGGCCAGTTCACCGTCGTCGAACCTGGTCAGCAGGCCGAAACACCCCCTGGACACGCCCACTGACCTTGCCACATCGACACTGTCGCGCTAAATTCATCACGTAGTGAATTCAACACACGATGAATTGAGGCGACCATGTCGCACACCGCACCGCCACCGATCGTCGTCCAGGTCGCGGGCCTGACCGTTCAGCGCGGAAAACGTCCCGTCCTCCGCGGCCTGACCCTGGACATCCCGCGCGGCTCGATCACCGGCTTGCTCGGCCCTTCCGGCTGCGGGAAGACCACCCTGCTGCGCAGCATCGTGGGAACACAGCTGGTGGAGTCGGGCACCGTCACCGTGCTCGGGGAACCCGCGGGGAGCGCCGGGTTACGCCGTCGGGTCGGCTATGTCACCCAGGCGCCGAGCATCTACGCCGACATCAGCGTCCGCGACAACGTGGCCTACTACGCCGCCCTCTACGGGCGCGGCCGGGACGACACCGAATCCGCGCTCGGCGCAGTCGGTTTGGCCGATCACGCGGATCAGCTCGGCGATCAGCTCTCGGGTGGGCAGAAGACCAGGGCGTCGCTGGCGTGCGCGCTCGTCGGCAAGCCCGAGCTGCTCGTACTCGACGAACCGACAGTGGGCCTGGATCCGGTGTTGCGCGTGGAGTTGTGGAAGCAGTTCCGCGAATTGGCCGCGGCGGGAACGACTTTGCTGGTGTCGAGTCACGTGATGGACGAAGCCGAACACTGCGACAAGCTGCTGCTGATGCGCGACGGCGAACTGCTCGCCCAGCTCAGCCCAGACGAACTGCGCGAGCGCACCGACGAACAGAACCTCGAGGCCGCTTTCCTGACCTTGATCACGATGGGAGAGCACCGATGACCACCCTGCGCCCCTACACCGCGACCACCGGCCGGATTCTGCGACAACTGCGCAACGATCACCGCACCGTGGCGATGATCCTGGTGGTTCCCGCCCTGCTCATGGCCCTGCTGTACTTCATCTATCAGGACGCGCCCCGCGCGCCGCACTCCCCGCTCACGATGTTCGACCGGGTGGGTATCACCATGCTCGGGATCCTGCCGTTCATCGTGATGTTCCTCATCACCGCGATCGCGATGCAGCGCGAACGCACATCGGGCACCCTCGAACGGCTGCTCACCACTCCGCTGAGCAAGCTCGATCTGCTCGCCGGGTACGGCAGCGCGTTCTCCCTGGCCGCGGGCGCACAGGCCGCGGTGGCCTGCGTAGTCGCGTTCTGGCTGCTCGGGCTCGAGGCCGCGGGCAGCCCCGGTTGGGTCATGCTGATCGCGATGGTCGACGCGGTCTGCGGGGTCGGGCTCGGACTGCTGGCGAGCGCCTTCGCGCGCACCGAGTTCCAGGCCGTGCAGTTCATGCCGGTGATCGTCGCGCCGCAGATCTTCCTGTGTGGGCTGCTGGTTCCGCGCGACCGGCTACCCGAATGGCTGGAGGCGATCAGCAACGTGATGCCGTTGAGTTACGCGGTGGACGCGCTGCAGCAGGTGTCGGTGCACGCCGAGCCGACGGCCGCGATGTGGCGCGATACCGCCGTCGTCGCCGGGTTCGCGGTGGTGGCGCTCGGCCTCGCCGCGGCTACTCTGCGTCGACGCACCCCCTAGCGACCGAGGCCAGGCAACGACGAGAGGAGCACCCATGAGTGACGGCGAATCCGGTTCCGGCACAGCGAAATCCGGTCGCACGGGGCGCAGGCCGGGCAATGCCGACACCAGGCTGGCGATTCTCGACGCGGCGCGGGTGCGGTTCGCGGGCACCGGGTTCGACAAGACATCCATCCGCGCGATCGCGGCCGATGCCGATGTCGACCCGGCCCTGGTGCATCACTATTTCGGCAACAAGCAGCAACTGTTCGCCGCCGCGGTGGACTTCCCGGTCGACCCGGACACGACGCTGCTCGCGGTCGACGCCGCACCGCTCGACGAGCTCGGGCAGACCATCGTGCGCGCGGTCGTCGCGGTGTGGGACTCCCCCGCCGGCCCCGGCATCGTGGCCATGGTGCGCAGCATTTTCGCGGGCGGGGATCAGAATCTCGCGCGGTCTTTCCTGCTCCAAGTGGTGCTGGAACGGGTCCGCGTGCGCATCGCGACCCCGGCTGACGACGGACGCGCCAGAGTCTCGCTGGCCGCGTCCCAGATGGTGGGGGTGTTGACCGCCCGTAAGATCATCTCGCTGGAACCGCTGGCCTCGATGCCGATCGATGCCGTGGTCGACGCGGTCGGCCCGGTTGTCCAGCGCTATCTGACGGGCGATATCGACACCGGCAGTTGGTGAAACAGCGCGAGCTCACCGTCACCTCGCCGACCGCCGGAGTCCACGACCGCAGCAACGCCGTGTAGTGGGGCGGCTACCGGATGGGCGGTCAGGATTCGGCGACGAAGAATTCGTGTTCGGCGGCGGTGACGTCGCGGGCCTCGTCGATCAGCAGCACCGGGATGCCGTTGTCGATCGGGTAGGCCCGACGCAGCCGGGGGTTGTAGAGCACACTCACATCGGCTTCGGTGCGCACCAGCTGCAGCGGGCCCTTGTCCTGGGGGCAGGCCAGCAGGCCGAGCAGGGTTGCGTCGATGGTGGATTCGTGCGCCATGTGCCTAACCTACCGCGCCCGTCGGAACGAGATGTAGCGGTGTCCGAAGAAGCTGAGCACCGCGACCAGACCCATGACGATCACCGAGGCAGGCGCGGCGGGGAACCCGAGGCCGGTGACCGCCAGTTCCACCAGGATCACGTTGAGCAGCAGACCACCCAGGTTCACCCCGCAGAAGGCCAGAAAGTCCCGGGCGAGGTGGCCCCGCACGCGAAACACCAGGGTGCGGTGCAGGACGAAGGCCACGATCGTGCTCACCGCGTACGCGGCGACGACGGCCAGACCGGGCCTGCCGTCGCCGAGCACGTGCAGCCAGAACACGACGAGTGCCATGCCGAGCAGCGTGTTGAACCCGCCGACGATCGCGAACGCCAGCTCCTGCCGTTTCACGACGCGCAGCAGCGGACCCGGTGTCTCGAGCACGCCGCCCGCCGCCTCGACAGTCATCGCACCGCGTCCGCGAGCGCGGTGTCGTCGTCGGCGATCGACTCCGCCGCCGGAGCCTGCTGCTCCTGCTCGTCGTCGGGCTTGCGGCCACGCACATACAGCCACTGGAACACCGCGAGGCCGAGCAGTCCGAGGCCGATCGCGGCGCCGCCGATCTTCCAGCCCGGCGGACGCCAGGTCAGCTCGAGGTCGCCGTTGCGGGTCCCAGCCGGGATGTCGACGGCGACGAAACTCTTCGCGACGACCTTGAACGGGATGTCCTTGCCGTCGAGGCTCACCCGGTATCCCGGCCAGCCCAGACGCGCGAACACCACACGCCCGCCTGTCTCGGAGCTCACGGTGACGCGGCTGGTCGTATCGCTTTCCGAGGTCGAGACCGCGGTGGCGTTCTCGACCGCCGAGATCCGGCCGTTGCGGGTGGAGATCAGCCCGTCCTCGCGTTCGAGGACCGAGATGTAGTTCTCGTGGCCGGGGTAGTCGACCCACTTCCAGCCCGCCGGCGCCGGTTCCGTGCGCGCGGCCGGGTAGAGCGCGCGTTGCAGCACCACCCGGTCGATGTTCATCAGATCGACAACCGTTTTGCCCGTCGACGGCTCGACCGCGAACGCGCGGCGGTAGGCGTCGGGGCACACGCTGGTGTCCCAGCGCATGCAGAGCATGTCGCCGAACCAGAAGTGGCCGTTGGGGGTGTACCCGCTGACGTAGGTGCGCTCGATGTCCTTGGCGTAGTTGCCGAACACCAGCGAGCCGTAGGCGCCGTCGAGGGTGCGCTCCCCCGGCTGGATCAGTGCGCGATCGCCCAGCTGCAGCGTGGTCCCCGCGAATTCGGGGAACGCCGCGCGCGCCGCGGCCCGATCGCTGGGCAGATTCCAGCTCATCGGCGTCGGCTGCGCCCGCTCCACCTGGACATAGGCGATCGGCGACACCGCGATGATCGCGAGCGCGACGGCCGCCGAGATCCCCTTGTTCACCGCCAGCCACACCAGCGCGGCCCCGAGCGCGGCAATGGCCAGGGCCGCGATCACATGCGCGATCCAGTTGTGTGGGTCGGCCGAGAACGACCGCACCCACAGCAAGCCGATCAGTACTGCCGCCGCGATCCCCCGCGCACGCCAGTCCTTGAACGTCGCGAACCGCCCGAGTAGCACGCACACCAGCAGCAGCAGACCGAGCGCCACCATCGGCAGCACCCGGGCGGGCCAGCGCAGCGGGCCGATCGTGCCGGGGCCTGCCGTCCACATCAGCGCCGCGATCGCGAACAGCGCGATCCCGCTGAGCTCGCGCCAGGCCGCGCGCGCCTTGCCCCAGTCGATGAAGGCCAGTGCCGGAATCAGGAACCAGGCGATGTAGACCACCGGCAGCGGCTGCACGTAACCCCACCACGAGGTGAAGGCGGGCAGCGTCGAGGGCAGGCTCGCGTTCAGCGATTCCGACCAGGGCACGGTGAGGAACTGGTCGTTGTTGATCTGGGCGGTGCCACGCCAGGTGACCTTCGCCGACAGCATGCTGGGCAGATACGTGGCCGCTCCCGCCAGCGCCGCCAGCCCTGCCACGGTCAGCAGTTTCAGCGACGGACGCCAGGTCCGCTGGTAGATCAGCTCACCGATCGCGACCGCGCCGATCATCAGACCGGCTTCGACCGCCGGGAAGATGTACTGCACCGAGATCGCCAGGTAGAGGTAGACGAACACCGGGATCGGACCGCCGCGACCGCGCGAGTACCGCACCCCCGACGCCCACGCGTGCACCATCCACGCGGTGCCGGTGAACGCCGTCATCCAGCTGGCCTCGTCGAAGAACAGCAGCCACCCGGTGAACGAGATCGAGACGCCGGCCAGCGCCGCCCACTGCACCCGCGAGCCGTAGGCCAGACAGATCCGGTAGACACCGAGGCCGAGGATGACCGCGAAGATCAGCTTCACCACGGTCGCGTACAGCACCAGATTGTCGACCGAGGGCGCGATCAGATCGATCAGCAGCTGCGGCGGATTCAGCAGCCCGGCTTCCTCGATCGCGTAGTTTCCGGCCATCCAGTGCTCGGGCACCATCACCGGCAGATCACCGTTGCGAAGCCGGTTTCCGAGCATCACCCACAGCGGGACGTACTGGGATTCGGTGTCGTCGGTATAGAAATGCCGAACGTTGGCGAGGAGAACCGCCCCATAGCCCGCGATCACTCCGAGGGAGGTGATCAGGCCCCAGATATAGACGGAACGACGGGACGGGGTTCTACTTTCCACCACGAGGACCAGACCCTACAGGCACACGCCCGCACCGGCACCGTCGCACAGCGGGATCGCTTCCACCGAGGTGTCACGCCGCAGTGTTAAAGTGCCCACACCTGAGGGTCTCTGCTCCCGTTGGTTCTCGGCCGAGAACCGCGCGGCCACGGCCGCCGAAATTACCGAAAGTGTCCGCGATGCCGATTCCGTCCGCACCCTTGTCCAGGCCCGACACCGTGGTGCGTGCGGGCGCGCCCGATCGCAACGGGTCGAGCCCGGTGCATTCGGTGTCGGTGGTCGTTCCGGTGTATCGGGGTGAGGACACGATCGCCGCGCTGGTCGCCGAGTTGGACCGGCTGACCGGCCCGAGCACGACGGCAGCGGGCGCCCGGTTCGCCGTCGAGGAGATCATCCTCGTCCACGACAACGGTCCCGACCGCTCCGATGTCGTCCTGCAGGAACTCGAGGGCTCCTTCCCGCAGGTGCGCGCGGTCTGGCTGAGCCGCAATTTCGGTCAGGACGCGGCGACGATCGCCGGTATGGCGGCGGCGCAGGGCGACTGGATCGTCACGATGGACGAGGACGGTCAGCACGACCCCGCGTTCATCGCGGACTTCCTCGACGCGGCGCTGGCCTCGCGCGCGGACCTGGTCTATTCGAAGCCGTCCAACACCCGCCCGCACGGCTTCCTGCGCAATCTCACCTCGCGCGGCGCCAAAGTGGTCCTCGCGACAGTGTTCGCGTTCCCGGATTCGACACGCTTCGAGAGCTTCCGGCTGATCCGTGGTGACATCGGTCGCCAGCTCGCCGAGGTCGCGGCCAACGGTGTGTACCTCGACGTGGCGCTCACCTGGGTCGTCGGCAATACGGTGTCGGTGCCGGTGGTGCTGCGCGCCGAAGGCCGTGAGGAGTCCGGCTACAACTATCGCCGCCTGTTCTCGCTGTTCTGGAAGATGGTGCTGTGCAGCGGCACTCGCGGCCTACGGCTGGTGAGCATGCTCGGGGTCACCCTCGCGCTGGCCGGGGTGATCATGGCCGGGGTGGTCATCGTGCAGGCGCTCACCCAGGACAACCACGATCCCGAGGGTTGGGCCTCGATCATCGTGGTGATGCTGCTGTGCTCGGGCGCGATGCTGTTCTCGCTCGGACTGATCGCCGAGTATCTCGGTGTCGCACTGCACATCCTGGTCGGCAAGCCGCTCTACCTGACGGTGCAAACCCCGACACCGCGCCCGGATACGATGCAGGTGCCGGCCGTGAACCATCTAGTCGACGCCGTGGTACCGGCAGCCGCGACGGAGAAGGGCCACCGCGAGTGAGCGACCGCATCATCTTCAGCAGGCCGTTCCGCGCTGCCGCTGAACGCCCCAATCTGATGACCGTGCTCGATTCCGATCACAGTCATGGCGACGGTCAATTCACCAAGTCGGCGACCGCGAAGATCAAGGCCATCACCGGCGCCGACCACGCGCTGCTCACCACCTCGTGCACGCACGCACTCGAATTGGGCGCGCTGCTGCTCGAACTCGGCCCCGACGACGAGGTGATCGTCCCCAGTTTCGCGTTCACCTCCGCGGCCACCTCGATGGCATTGCGTGGTTCCACCTGTGTGTTCGTCGACATCGACGAGTCCACCGGCAATATCGACCCCGCCGCCGCGGCCGCCGCGATCACCGACCGCACCAAGGCCATCGTGGTGATGCACTACGGCGGTGTCGCCGCCGACATGGAACCGCTGCTCGCCCTGGCCGCCCAGCACGGCGTCGCGATCATCGAGGACAACGCCCACGGCCTCGGTGGCACCTGGCGTGGCAGGCAACTCGGCACGATCGGCACCCTCGGCACGCAGAGTTTCCACGACACCAAGAACGTGCACTGCGGCGAGGGCGGCGCGCTGCTGCTCTCGGACGAGATCCTGATGGGTCGCGCCGAGATCATGCGGGAGAAGGGCACCGACCGCGCTCGCTTCCTGCGCGGTCAGGTCGACAAGTACTCATGGCAGGATATCGGTTCGAGCTACCTACCCAGCGAACTCAACGCCGCCGTACTCGACGCCCAGCTGGCCGAGTTCGACACCATCCAGGCCAACCGTCACCGTGTGTGGAACACCTACGCGGCCGCGCTGCCCGAGTGGGCCGCGCGCAACGACGTGCGCCCGATGACGGTGCCCGCCGACGCGGGCCACACCGCGCACCTGTTCTACCTGCGCATGCCCACCGAGGACAGCCGCGACGGCATCATCGCCCACCTCGCCGAACGCGGCATCGTCGCGCCGTTCCACTACATTCCGCTGGACTCGAGCCCGGCCGGCCTCAAGTACGGCCGCACCCCGGTGCCGTGCACGCGCTCGGCGAACTTCTCGGCGACGATCGTGCGACTGCCGCTGTGGCCGTTGCTCAGCGAGGCCCAGCTCGGTCGGGTCGTCGACGCGGTCACCGAATACCGGGTGTAGCCCTCTCTACGAACAAGGCCGCCCGGTTGCGCCGGGCGGCCTTTGTCGTGCAACGGACCGCGGCCGGGATACCCCGCCGCGGTCGCCGGTCAGCTCCCGCCGAACAGCACCGCCGCGACCGCGTCGGTGAGCACCTCGTAGGTCTCGGTTTCCCGGTTGTAGATCCAGGTGCCCGGGCCCGCCTCGGGCAGACCCGCGGCCTGGACCGCCGACGCCGAGGGGCGGAAGCTGGCGCTACGCGGGATCTCGTCGACGACGTAGACCAGGTCGGGACGCTGGGAACTCTCCAGCCCGCGCATCGCCTCGGTGACATCGCCCGGTTCGATCCGGAACCCGTGACGCACGCTCAGCGCGGCCGCGGCGATGACCCCCGCCGCGGTCTTCAGCCCGAACGCGACCTCCATGTCGACCGGGGTGATGTCGTTGAGCATGTCCACGATCGGCTGGGTGAACACCGGGCCGCGTGCCGTGCGGATCACCGTGTCGCGCCGGTCCACCAGCCAGTAGTCACCGTCGCTGTCGCGCCGGAACAGATTCTCCGTCGGCCACCAGGCGTCACCGGCCCGGAATACGCCGCGCAGGCCGCCGTCGGAGATGTCGCCACCGTCGACGGCCTTGCCGAGCAGCAGGCCGGGTTCGTTGTC
The DNA here is from genome assembly GCF_001613085.1 of Nocardia salmonicida NBRC 13393. Lineage (GTDB taxonomy): Bacteria > Actinomycetota > Actinomycetes > Mycobacteriales > Mycobacteriaceae > Nocardia > Nocardia salmonicida. The sequence continues at coordinate 201,849 of NZ_BDBR01000013.1, read as the reverse complement.
GGCGCAGCGGCGCGCGAATCCGTCGTCGCCGACGAGGATCTGTTCGCTGATCGGGTCGTAGGCGACCAGTTCCACGCGCGCGGTGCCGGGCACGGGCCTGCCTTTGGAGCCGATCTTGGCGCCGGTGACATTCGCCAGCACCACGTCACCGTCGATCGAGGCGTAGAACTCGAGCACCCTGGCCGGGACGAACTGTTCGACCGTGCGCCGCCAGAGTCCAGCGGGCATACCGGAGCCGATGAACAAGCGGATCGGGTGGTTGTGGCCCGCGGGGAAGACCTTGGCGTCGAGCAGATCGCGCAGCATGGTCCAGGTGTACGTGACGACCGTGACGCCGTAGCGATGCACCTCTTCGGCGAAGCGGTTCGGGTCCATGTCCACCGGCCTGGCCAGCGCGATCCGGCTGCCACCGGCGATCGCCCCACCGAGGCTCACCAACAGCCCCGACGAATGATGCAGTGGCGCAAGGCAGTACACGGTGTCGCGACGGTCGAGATCGGCCGCGCTAGCGGTGCCGAACGCCGACAGCGCCCAGCGATGGTTGGTGATGTACTTCGCCTCGAGGCGGTCGCCGGAGCCGAGCACGAGTACGAACGCGAGTTCGCGCGCCAGACCCGGGTTCGGCCGGTACCACGCGGGCACCCTGACCTTCGCCGGGTCGATCTGCTCCAGGTCGACCACCCGGTCACTGGTGGCCACCGCCAGCGAACGGCTGTCGCCGCCGCCGAGCACGAGCACCCTGGCAGCGGTCGCGGCGGCCGAGCGCAGGTTCTCCGGGTCGGTGATCAGCGTCTGCACGCCGGTCAGCTCGATGGCGCGGTCGAGTTCGGCGCCGGGCGCGAGCAACACCGCGACAGCGCCGATCCGCGACAGCGCGGCCACCGAGGCCAGCGCACTCGGTCGCGTCTCCATCATCACGCCGACCCGCATCGCGGGCCGGATGCCGACGGAGATCAGGCCGCGCACCACATTGTCGACGCGCTCCTCGACCGCGGCATTGGTGTGCGCCCGGTCGTCGAAGAGCACCAGGTCCTTCTGCGGCGCGCGGGAGGCGTGCTCGCTGAGCAGTTTGCCGAGCGAGATACGGGTGTGCGGCTGGATCATCCCGAGCCGCGTCAGCCGAGGCAGCGCACGCGCCGCCTCGCCCGCCATCTCGATCGATCCGCGAATCGTGTTGCCCGCGATGCCTTCCAGCGCCTTACCGACGCCCGCGCCCGCCTCGGCCAACCCGGCGGCGGTGTGCACCATCCGGGTGGCGGCGGTGCGCGGCGCGTTGCTCGCGACGTGTTCCTGCATGGGCACGATCTGCTCGGGCAACGTGCCGTTGCCGTCCATCCAGGTGACCCAGTCGCGCACCATCGGCCACGTGTGATTGGTGGCCGTCGAACCGGCGACGAGCCCGAAATGGCCTGCCACCAAGCTGGCTTCGTATACCTCGGCATTGGGCGCGGCCCGCACGATGCCACGCACCGCGGCGGGCTGACCGATGTCGTCGACCTCGCCGACGAACGCGAGAATCGGGCACTTCAGCTCGGCGAGCGACACCGGGTGGTCGCGAATCACGAAGCCGCCGAGCATCATCCGGTTATGGGCGACGAACTGTTTGAGCAGATCGGCCACCGCCGGGCCCGCATACCCCACCCAGCCCTCGCTGTTGAGGAAGCGGCGCTGACGTTCCTTGGGCAGCAACGCTTCCCGATCGTGCAGTTGCAGCAGAAAGTCGATGCGCGACTTGGCGGTCTTCACCGGATCGAGCATCTGGAAACCGATGCGCACCATCGATTCGGTGATCGGCAGCCGGTGCATCACGTGGTCGGCGAGGAAATCGGCGACTTCGGAAACCAGACCGTAGGGCAGGCCGAACGGCATCCCGTTGACGATGTCGACGGGGCTACCGAAGGTGACGATGGAGGCCACGCCCTTGCCGTAGCGGTAGGCGGTGGTCTGGTAGGCGAACATGCCGCCCTGGGAGTACCCCATCAGGTGCACCTGCGCGCCGGTGGCCTCACAGACGGAGTCGATGGCGGAGTTCACCGCGAGTACGTGGTCGGCCAGGTCGCGTTCCCAGCCGCCTTCCTCGGTCGCGGGTGAGCCGAAATCGATGACCCAGCAGTCGATTCCGCTGGCATGCAGGATGCCGACCGCGCCGCCTTCGGCGTTGACGTCCCAGATGTCGGCGTTCACCATCAACGGCGGCACCAGCAGCGCCACCGGACGGCCCGGCGTCGAATCGTCGGGGAAGTAGTGCCGTAGCCGATACATGCGGCGACGCTCGACGACCTCGAAGGGCGAGGACTCGACATCGTGTGACAATCCGCCGAAGCGGATCACCTCCAGCCCGTTCTGCGCGGTAGCCAGCAACCGCTGCACCGAACCGACCACACCTTTTGGACTGATATCCACCGTTCCCACCTGGCCTTACCTGCTTATAGTGACACATCTCACACACCCCGATGTGCTCACATGAGCTAACCACACCAGACCTCTATTATGTGTCGGCTGTGACAGGCCGCATGTTCCAGCGATTCGAATCACATGCCCCGCTCAACGGCCGATCACGCTGCGGTCACAACTCTCGAACGGTTCGCCGTCACACCCGAGATCGCCCCGAAACGGATGACCCAGGCGACCGGAGCCGACTCGTCACGTCGATCAGCCGACCACCACCGTGCCCGCAATCGCTTCCCACACAACGGATCTCCCGGTCATCACCATGTTTTACCGAATACCCGACGTGCGGCCACTTCGAGCACCTACCATCGTTGACGTCCGGAACGTACTGACACGCATCAGATTTCGTGCAACACCGTTTCACCAGCCCGGTTTTCCGCGCAGGACCATTCGCTTCGCACTGTTACCCACCCTTCAGCCTGTCGCGCACCCCTCGCGAACAGGTCGATCGGCCGTGCCGCTCCCCAGGTGAGGACAAATGCCATGACCGTTGAGCAGCCCTGTATCACCGGGTACAGAGAGGGCAGCTTCCAGTACCCGATGATCGTCGCCGATAAGGTGGCCAGGTGACCGAACAGCTCGCCGACCCGTCGACCGACCGTGAAGCAATGCCTGTGGAGTTGGTCGACGACGCGGGTGTGGCGATCGGAGCGTGCTCGGTGGCCGATGCTCATCGGCCACCGGGCACGCTCCACCGCGCCTTCTCCGTGCTGCTGTTCGACCGGCACGGGCACGTCCTGCTCCAGCAGCGCGCAGCGGTGAAGACCAGGTTCCCGCTGCAGTGGGCCAACACCTGCTGTGGGCATCCGACGCCGGGTCAGGCGGTGACGGAGGCGGCCGCGATCCGGTTGCGCGAGGAGTTCGGGATGGCGGCCGAGCTCACCGAGGTCGGTGCGTTCACCTACCGTGCGGGCGACGAGACGACCGGCCGCGTCGAATACGAATACGACCACGTCCTGATCGGTGTCGTCGGCGATCCGGCCCCGCGGCCGGACCCGGCCGAGATCGCGCACTGGGCATGGATCGCTCCGCAGGCCGTGCGTGCCGATCTGGCGGAGAACCCCGGCAAGTTCACGCCATGGCTGGCGCAGGTGCTCGAGATCGCCGGACAGGCCCACCACCCCTGACCTGGCCCGTCCGTGCGATCTTTTTTCGTTCCGCGCCCTATAGCGGGCGACCAGATAGATGCGCATATCTATATCAGTTGATGCTTCTGATTCCTTGGCTAACTCACAGGCTCACCACAGTCCGTGAACAGGCCGTCCGACAAAGCTGAACACCGAACGGTCCGCACGACGGCGAGTGAGGTAACGATGGTCGAGGTCGAGATCAACGACGACACGGTGACGGTCAATGTGCTCGGTGGGCATCGCCTACTCGCCCTACGCCAGCAGGTCGTGATCGACCGCGCCGCGATCACCGAGATCGTCAGCGCCGAAGTGGACCTGCGGCCCCCGTGGATCCGCGCCCCTGGCACCTTCTTCCCCGGCGTGATCGCCGCGGGCGTCTACCGCGGCAAGGGCCGCAAAGAGTTCTGGGACACCACTTTCGGCGGCAGCGCGGTGCGCATCGACCTGGACGGGCCCGATTTCACCCGCCTGGTGGTCGACGTCGACGATCTCGACGCGGTGCTGAACGCACTGGCCACCGAGACCGCCGGCGTCTGAATCGGCCTTCACGAACCGAAGGATTCCAGCAGACCCACGTAGGTCTTCGCGGGCGGTGTCGCGAACTCTCCCCTACCCGACTTGCGCAGGCCCATCGTCAACAGCGACTGCACGGTCAACGTCGCCGCCGCGACACCGTCGATCACCGGCACCCCGATCTCGTCGCGGATGTGCGCGCACAGATCGGCCATTCCCGCGCACCCGAGCACCACAGCGTCGGACCCGTCCTGTGCGACGGCCACCCGACACGCCTCGGTGACGATCTTGCGCGCGTCCGGGTCGGTATCGAGTGCGAGTACCGGTATCTCACACGCGTGAATTCCCCGGCAGAACCGCTGCATCCCATAGTGTCGCGCCAGATCCGCCGCCCGCCCGATGGTGCGGTCGAGCGTCGTGACGACACTGAATCCGCGACCCAGGTGACTCGCGGTGCGCATGGCCGCCTCCGCGATCCCGATCACCGGTCCCGCCGCCAGTTCCCGTGCCGCGTCCAATCCCGGATCACCGAAGCAGGCGATGACATACCCGTCCACGCCGTCGGCCTCGCCCTGCCGGATCGCGGCGAGCAGGCCGGGCACGCTCATCGCTTCGTCGTAGTGGCTCTCGATCGAAGCGGGCCCGATCTGGGAGGTGACCGCGTCGAGCAGTGTGCCCCGGCCCGCGACGGCCAGCGCACACTGCTCGATCGTGTCGGTCATCGCCCGCGTGGTGTTCGGGTTGACGACCCTGATGCGCATCAGACACCGACCTCCTCGGCAGCGGCCGCGCGCCTGGCGCCGGTCAGCAGGTAGTAGACGACGAAGCCGATGCCGCAGCCGATGAACCAGCTGTACTGGGCGGCGGTGTGCATGCCGGGCAAGCTGTTGGCCAGCACCGGGAACACCGCGACAGCGGCGGCGACGGCGGTCGCGATGATCGCGGCCGGGTGGTAACCCTTCGTGTAGTAATAGGTCCCGGTCTCCGACATCGTGAACAGATCGTCGACGATCACCTTCTGTTTGCGCACCAGGTAGTAATCGCAGATCAGTACCCCGAACAGCGGGCCGATGAAGGCGCCGAGCACCTCGAGGGTGTAATGGATGACGTCGGGATTGTTGTACAGATTCCAGGGCGTGATCAGCACCGAACCGACCGCCGCGATCATGCCGCCCGCCCGCCAGCTGATCCGCTGCGGACTCACGTTCGAGAAATCGAAAGCCGGTGAGATGAAGTTGGCGACGATATTGATCCCGATGGTGGCGATGGTGAAGGTGAGTGCGCCGAGCACGATCGCGAAGGTGGAATCGATCTCGGCGACGGTGGCGACCGGATCGGTGATCAGTTCGCCGTACACCGGCAAGGTCAGCGAGGCGGTGACCACGACCAGTACCGAGAAGACCAGGAAATTCACCGGGAGCCCGAGGAAGTTGCCTTTCTTCACCGCGGCGAAACTCTTGCCGTATCGGGAGAAGTCGCCGAAGTTGAGCATCGGACCCGAGAAATACGACACGACGAGCGCGATCGCGCCGAGCATCACCGGCACCGACGCCCAGCCGGTGTATTTCACATCGCCGAGGTTCAGATCGATGGCACTCCAGCCCGCCTTCGCGATGAGGTAGCCGCAGAGCAGGAACATGACGACATACACAGCGGGACCGCAGAAGTCGATAAACTTGCGGATCGATTCCATGCCGCGCCAGAACACGCACGCCTGCGCCACCCACAGCAGCAGGAAGCTGCCCCAGCCCAGGGCCGACAGGCCGAGGAACCCGTAGTCGGCGGTGACGGCGTAGGGCGCCAGCCCCGGAAACAGTTTCACCAGAACGACATCCAAGGCCGCCGACGCGAGGAACGTCTGAATGCCGTACCAGGCCACCGCGATCAACCCACGGATGATCGCGGGGACGTTCGCGCCGAGCACGCCGAACGCGCTGCGACAGATCACCGGATAGGGCACACCGGTCATCTGACTCGGTTTCGCCACCAGATTGCAGAAGAAATACACGATGGTGATGCCGAGGAGCAACGCGGCGAGCACCTGCCAACTCGCCAGACCGAGCGCGAAAAGGCTTCCCGCCGTGACATATCCACCCACGCTGTGCACGTCCGACATCCAGAACGCGAAGATGTTGTAAGTGCCCCAATTCTGCTTGCGCAGCGGCGCCAGATCATCGTTGGTCAGCCGCGGATCATAAGTGGGAGGTTCGCCGGCGAGAACCGCCGAGGACGTAATGGTGTCGGTCATGATCGTTCCCGTCCGAAAGGGTACATCTGCTGAACTGACGGTAAGTATCAGCAGTTGCCCTGCGGTTTCCCGGGAATTTCGCGCCTATTGCACCGAAGATATATCTTCCGGCGCGAGCAGTCCGGTATCGGTCGGCAGGGTCGCGACCACCGTTTCCAGCCTCCGGTGGTGCTCCTCGGCGGCCACGAGGAGGCGGTCGATATCGCGCGCGAGGAACGCGTCGAGCATGGCGATGTGGTCGATGTGCAGGCGCTCGCGGTCGAGCCGGTCGATATGGACCATCGACTGCACCGGCTCGGTGACATTCCACGCGGCTTCGAGCATGTGCAGCAGCCGGAACATCCGTGACGGCCGCGTCAGCGCCACATGGAAGCTGCGGGACTGCCGCTGGTATGCCTCGGGATCGTCGTCGAGGATGGCGCGTTCGAGGAGGTCGTTCACCGCGAGCAGGTGCGCGCGTTCGGGCTCGTCGGCGTGCATCGCGGCCGCGGCGAGCGACGCCGTCTCCAAAGTGTCACGCACGATGTACATTTCGCGCAGTTCACGGGCGGTGAGCTGGGCCACCTGGTAACCGCGCTGCGGGCGGTGGGTGACCAGCCCCTCCCCGATCAGCGTCTTGAGCGCCTCACGGACCGGGATATGACTCACCCCGAACAGCTCGGCGACTTCACGTAGCGGGATCACGGTGCACGGCGGTACGGCGCCGTCGAGGATCACCCGGCGCAGTTCGCCGAGGATCACTTGCGGTCGGCCTGGCTCATCGACCACAAGCCTTGCGAGCAGCGCCGATCGTCGTCTCGAGGACATGCGAACATGCTATGGCCGGTGTATTGCGCGCGGGCTGCCCGATGTGACAGTTGGGAAACGATCACCGTACCGACCGGTCCCCAGTGTGCGATGGCATGCTCGGGTGATGGGAGTTACCACAACACAGTCGGTGGATCGCCGTTTCGTCCGCTTGGTCGCCGTCTTCGACCATCTGTTCCGCAAACCCGCACACGGCGGTGGCGCGCTGTGTGTCTATCTGCACGGCGAGCCGGTGGTGGATGTGTGGGCGGGCTATGCGAGTCCGGGTGTGCCGTGGACGGCGGAGTCGGTGGCCTTGGGTTTCTCCACCGGAAAAGGCGTGGCCTCCACGGTGATCCACCAGTTGGCCGATCGCGGGCAGCTCGACTACGACAGTCCCGTCGCCGAGTACTGGCCGGAGTTCGCCGCCGCGGGCAAGGCCGACATCACCGTGCGTGATGTGCTCACCCACCGCGCGGGCCTGCACCGTCTGCGCGGTCTGCTGCCCGGCCCGATCGAGAGTTTCCTCGATGACGAAGCCGTCACCGCCGCCCTGGCCGCTGCCGCTCCCGACCCTCGGCACCGGATCACCAGCGGCTATCACGGCATCAGCTACGGGCACTTGGCCGCCGAGATCGTCGCGCGGGTCACCGGCCGCGATTTCGTCGATGTGGTGCGCACCGAGCTCGCCGAACCCCTCGACGCCGAAGAACTCTGGTTCCGGGTGCCGCACGACCAGCGCCACCGCATCGCCACCACCTTCCCGCGCCTGCGCGCCGCGGGCATGGACTGGGACACCGGCTCCGACCTGCTCACCCGTACCCGCTTCAGCGCCGCCGCCGAAACCACCCCGCGCGGTTTCGCCGACCTGATCGTCGATGCGCGCGTGCATGATTCGGTGATGCCCGGGGTGAACGGCGTCTTCTCCGCGCGCGCTCTGGCCCGCCTCTACGCCGCCCTCGCCAACGGCGGCGAGCTCGAGGGCACCCGCATCCTGTCCCCCGACTCGATTCCCCGCTTCGCCACCCGCCAGGTCTTCACCCCCGACTATGTCCTGGCGTTTCGTATTCCGTGGGCCCTCGGCTTCCACGGCGTTCCCATGAAACCCTCCAAGGCCGACCCCATCTCCGCCTTCGGCCATTTCGGCCTCGGCGGCTCCGGCGCCTTCGCCGACCCCGAGACCGGCCTGTCCCTGGCCTTCGTCACCAACCGTCTCGGCGGCAGACTCACCCCGCTGGGTGATGCCCGCCTCACCCGCCTCGGCACCATCGCTCACAACATCGCCAAGACCGAACTACGCACCTGACCCTGCCCGTTTCGAGCCGGGCCCGTAACCGACGCCTCGTACCGGTCGGGCCTGGCACTATGTGGCGGATGGAGACCGTTGGGCTGGGGCGGATCGAGGAAGCCGCGCGACTGTTGGAGCCGGTGATCCGGCGGACGCCGACCGTGAGGTCGCGAGTGTTGTCGGAGCGGGCGGGCACGCAGGTGCTGCTCAAATGCGAGAACTTGCAGCGAACCGGGTCGTTCAAGCCACGCGGGGCCTACAACCGGATCGCGCATCTTCCCGCGGCGGATCGGGCGCGGGGTGTAGTGGCGGCCAGCGCGGGCAATCACGCGCAAGGGGTGGCATGGGCGGCGAGTGAGCTGGGGATCGCCTCGACGGTGTTCATGCCGGTCGGGGCCTCGCTGCCGAAGCTGGTCGCTACGCGCGCCTATGGCGCCGACGTGCACCTGGTGGGTGACACGATCGATGAATCCCTGGTCGCCGCACAGGAATTCGCCGATCGGACCGGCGCGACCCTGATCCATCCCTTCGACCATCCCGACATCGTCGCCGGTCAGGCGACGGTCGCGCTGGAGATTCTCGAGCAGGTTCCCGATGTCGGCACGGTCGTCGTGCCGACCGGCGGCGGTGGGCTGCTCGCGGGTGTCGCGGTGGCACTGCACGCGTTGGCGCCGAATGTCCGGGTGATCGGCGTGCAGGCGGCCGAGGCGGCGGCGTGGCCGGATTCGCTGGCGGCGGGCCGACCGGTTCGAGTGCCGCGGATGTCGACGATGGCCGACGGTATCGCGGTCGGGCTACCCGGTGCGGTGCCGTTCGTCCATGTCGCCGAGCTGGTGTCCGAGATCGTCACCGTCGACGAGGACGCCCTGTCGAGAGCCCTGCTGCTCTGCCTCGAACGGGCCAAACTCGTCGTCGAGCCCGCGGGTGCGGCGGGCGTCGCCGCCTTGCTCACCGCCGTTCTCCAGGATCTGCCCGGCCCGGTGGTGACCATCTTGTCGGGCGGAAATATCGACCCGCTGTTGCTCACCCGCGTGATCGGCCACGGTCTCAGCGCCGCGGGCCGCTACCTGGCCATGCACGTCACGATCGATGACCGACCGGGAGCCCTGTCCGCGCTGCTCGCCGTGGTCGGGCGCGCGGGCGCGAGCGTGGTCGACGTCGTGCATTCGCGCACGGGTCCGTGGCTGGCCGTCGACGAGGTCGAGGTGTCACTCACCGTGGAAACCCGAGGTGCCGCGCACCGCGACGACGTCCTGGACGCACTGCGTGCCGCGGGTTTCCGCGTCCACGCGGAGCTCTAGGAACCCGGCGCGCCCCACCTGGTTTCCGGCAACCACGAGCGCACGCTAGCCGCAGCCCTCGGACGCCCGGTCCGGAGGCCAGCGGTCGGTGATCAATTCGGTCATCTGGTCCACCCAGGTGTCGTCGAGGGCGGCGTCGTGGCGGATGAGGATGCGGAAGATCGCGGTGCCCGCTACGACTTCGGCGAGCATGGGGAGTTGATCATCGGCGCGACGTTCGTGGCCGAAGCGGGATTCGAAGGCGGCGAGGTCGCCGGTCAGTCGGTCGATCATCATTGCGTGCACTTCGGGGGCGGCGACGGTGTCCGCGATCAATCCCGGTAGCGCCGAGCGCACCTCGGGGCTGTCGAACATCGTGCGGACCGTCTCGACCAGTGCCCGGATGTCCGCGCGGATATCGCCGCCCGAAACATCCGGTGGCGCGATGACTTCGGCGGACAGCACAGCCTCGTGGACGAGCTGCGCCTTGTTCGACCACCGCCGGTAGATGGCGGCCGTGGTTGTCCCGGCGCGCGCGGCGATCGCCGACAGCGACAGCGCGGGGTAACCCGTGTCGAGAATCAGCTCCCTGGTGGCCGCGATGATCGCGGCATCGATCCGGCTGTCGCGTGGGCGCCCCGGGGTGGATGGCGCAGACCTCTTGCCTTCGCTCCCGCCTTCTGTTGTCATGATCACATCATAATTCCAATACGGCATGCATCATATTTGAGGACTCCCTGTGAATCTGAGCCCGCTCGACGAGTACCCGCTGCATCAGGTGGCGGCGCCCCTCACCTGGCCGGGCGCCTCCGATCGGAACTTCTACGATCGGTCCTACTTCAACGTGCTCGACCGGGACGGGCGCTTCATGGCGCTCACCGGGATCGGCTATTACCCACGGCTCGGGGTCAAGGACGCCTACTTCGTCGTCCGCCGGGGTGACACCCAGACCGCAGTGCGGCTGAGCGACGCCATCGACGACGACCGCCTGCACCAACACGTCAACGGCTACCGGATCGACGTCGTCGAACCCTTGCAGGAGCTACGCCTGACCTTGGCCGAGACCGAGGGCGTCGCCGCGGATCTGACCTGGCGCGGGCTGTTCCCCGCCGCGCTGGAGCGGCCGCACGAGATGCTGACCGAGCGGCGAGTGACGTTGCAGGCGTGCCGCTTCGCCCAGGTCGGTACATGGGAGGGCTGGATCGAGGTCGACGGCGAACGGTTGGCGGTCGAGCACGACACCAGCGTGGCGAGCCGTGATCGCTCGTGGGGCATCCGCCCGATCGGCGCGCCCGAACCCGCCGGTCGCCCGGATGCCGCGTTCCGCGGCATGTGGTGGCTCTATCTGCCGCTCGCGTTCGACGACTACCAGCTGTTCCTGATCCTGCAGGAGGATCCCGATGGTCACCGCAGCCTCTACGACTGCACCCGTCGCTGGCGCGACGGTCGCGTCGAGCAGCTCGACGGTGTGCGTGCGACCATCCACTACCGGCCCGGAACGCGGATACCGACGGGCGCGCACGTCGAGTTCATGAACCGGGCGGGTGATCGGATCGAACTCGACGTCGAATCGACGTTGTTCGCGCCCATCGCGTTCGGCTCCGGTTACGGCGGCGACTCCTCGTGGGCACACGGCACCTGGAAGGACGGACCGTTCGCGGAACGCGTCAGCTACGACATGACGGATCCGGAGGTCATGGCCAGAGCGCCGTTCAGTCTCATCGACCACGTGGGCCGGGCGGTGTGCACAGAAGCCGACGGGCAGACGCGCGAGGGCGCGGGCCTGTTCGAGCACGGCGTGATCGGACCGCACTATCCGTCGGGTTTCTCCGACTGGACCGACGTGGCGAAATAGGCACAGCGCCATGAAGATCATGACAGCGCTCTACGGGCCGACGGATGCGGTCGAACGCGCGACCGTGCTCCGGGAGGCAGGCGCATCCGGGGTGTTCACCTTCGAAGGACCGTTCGACGTGTTCACGCCGCTGGTGCTCGCATCAGCGGTCAAGGGGCTCGACGTGATGTCCAACGTCGCGATCGCGCTGCCCCGCAATCCGATTCAGTTGGCACACCAGGCCAACGATCTGCAGCTGCTCACCGAGGGGCGGTTCATCCTCGGTCTGGGCACGCAGGTGCGCGCGCAGATCGAGAAGCGCTACGGGGCCGAGTTCGACCGCCCGGTCGCGCGGATGAAGGAAATGGTGGGGGCGTTGCGCGCGATCTTCGCCACCTGGAACGACGGTGTGCGACTGGACTTTCGCGGTGAGTACTACCGGCACACCCTGATGACGCCGACCTTCGTCCCGGGGCCGAACCCGTACGGTCCGCCACCGATCTATCTCGGTGCGCTCGGGCCGCGGTTGACCCAAGCCACCGCGGAGGTGGCCGACGGTCTGCTGGTGATGCCGTTCGGGACGAAACGGTTCCTGCACGAGACGACGTTGCCGGCCGTGCGGGCCGGCCTGTCGGCCGCCGGCCGTTCCGAGGACGACTTCGAGGTCGTGCCGGAGATCATCGTCTCGGTCGGTGACGACCACGCCTCGACCCGGATGCTGTTGGCGTTCTACGGTTCCACCCCGGCCTACCGGCCGGTGCTCGACGCCCACGGCTGGGGTGATCTGCAGCCGGAGCTCAACGCGATGTCCAAGCAGGGCCGGTGGCGGGAGATGGCCGCCCTGATCGACGACGACATCCTCCACACCATCGCCGCGTGCGGCACCCCGGCCGAGGTGGCCGCGCATATCCGCGATCGGGTCGACGGCGTGTCGGACCGGCTCTGTCTCTATCAGCCCGGGCCCATCGCTGTCGACGCGCTCGCCGAGATCGTCGACGCGCTGAAAGGATCCCCATGTCGCTGACAACGATCGAATTCGACCAGGTGGTCGACGACAGCTACGGCGGCAAGGCGGCCGGGCTGGCCGAGCTGCGCCGTCTCGGACTCGCTGTGCCGGTCGGATTCGTCATCGCCGACGCTTCCGCACAGGACGGCATCGACGCTGTGACGGAGCGGTTCTCGGAGCTGACCACCGGCGCGACTTCCGTGGCGGTCCGGTCCTCCGCGGTCGGGGAGGACGGAGACGACCAGTCCTTCGCCGGCCAGTACGACACCGTGCTCGGCGTCGACTCCGTCGATGCCTTCGCCGCGGCCGTGCGCGAGTGCGCCGCGTCCGTCCATTCCCGGCGAGTCGCGTCCTATAGCGAAAAAGCTCCCGCCACTATGCATCTGGTGGTGCAGCAGATGGTCGACGCGCGTGCCGCGGGCGTGGTGTTCACCGCGGATCCGGCGACCGGCCGACGCGACCTCATGGTGATCGACGCCATCGCGGGGCTCGGCGAAGCGCTGGTCGACGGTACGGCATCGTCCGACCACATCGTCCTCGATTCCCACGGCGATACCGCCGTGTGCGAGGTCGGCGCGGTCCCTGTCTTGTCGCCGGCGGAGATCGCCGAGATTCGGTCCGACGCGCTGCGCGCCGCGCGGCACTGGGGCAGGCCGATGGACCTCGAGTGGGCGATCGACCGCTCCGGCACACTGTGGTGGCTGCAGGCTCGACCGATCACCACCCTGCCCGGTGACCTCAACGAGATGGATTCGCCGCTCGCGGACGCCGACCACGTGTACACACGCTGCAACATCGGCGAGATGATGCCGGGGGCCTTCTGCCCGTTGACCGCCTCGGTGTCCGGTTATGCCATCGACTACGCGATGCAGATGACGCAGGTGGTGGCGCGGGCGCAGCCGAGGTACGAGCGGCCGTGGCTGCAGGTCGGCTATTTCTACGGGCACATGTTCCTGAACCTGACCGAAGGCACGGCGCTGAGCTCGGGCCTGCTCGGCAACTCGTTGGAGCAGTTCTCCACGTCGATCTGCGGCCGGGTCGTCGAGGAACTGAAGGCCGAACCGCCGAAACCGTTCGCCCGCAGACTCGTCAACACGATCCGACTGACCACGCACGCGTTGTCCGCCGGGCCCGCGATCCGCCGTCTGGACGACAAGATCGCCGGATTCCGGATCCCGACCGGCGACGACCCGCGAGAAATACTGCGCCAGTTGGAGTTCGGTGTCGACGAGTATTGCGACATCACGCTGACTCATGTGCGGTCCTCGTCCCGCGCGGCTGTCGCGGCCAACATTCTCGAGGGCGTGCTGACCAAACAGGCGGTCGAGAACGGGCTCGACGCGGACGAGGGTCGCGCCGAGGCCACCCGGCTGATGGCCGGCGCGGCCGATGTCGAGAGCGCGCTCATGGTGGAGGAGCTCGACGCGGTGGTGCGAACCATCGCCGCCGATCATGCGGCTGCCGAGAGGTTTCTCGCGGCGGAGCCTGCCGACGCGGTGATCGAGCTGCGGACGGCGAGCGACCCCGGCGGCGAGGCGTTGCGACAGTTCTCGGCTCGGCACGGTCACCGCGGGTACCGCGAGCTGTGCATGCGCGATCCGTCCTGGGCCGAAGACCCCGGCGGGCTGGGAGCGATGATGCAGGTCATGCTGCGCTCGGCACTGGATCCGGCTCACCGCGCACCGCTGCCCGCGCCCGAGAGGACGCCCGGATCGGCGACCATCAGGTTTCTCGCCCGGCTGGCGCAGGGCGGCGCCCGCGGACGCGAGAAGACGAAGTCGAAGATGGCGCTGATGGCGCACGCGCTGAAGCTGGGCTACCGCCATCTGGGAGCGGTGCTGGTCGAGTCGGGGCGACTGCCCGATGCCGACCTCGTCTTCTTCTTCGACCGTGCCGAGTTGGCTCGCGTCGTCGGCACCGATGACATCGCCGACCTCGTGCAGTGCGCGCTGCAGCGCCGAGAAGCACTGGCGTACCAGAACTCCCTCGAGTTCGACGACGTATCGGTGGGCAGGCCTGCCCCGCGGCTCGCTCCGCCGCCGCACGCGATCACCGACAACCAGATCGTGGGCAGGCCCGCGAGCCGGGGCAGCGTCGAAGGCATTGTGCGCGTGGCGAAGTCGATCGTCGACGCGCGAGAAGTGCAGCCCGGCGAGATCCTGGTCGCTCCGGTCACCGACGTGGGGTGGACGCCGTACTTCACCGTCATCGGCGCGCTGGTCACCGACATCGGCAGCTCGGTATCGCACGGCGCTGTGGTGGCGCGCGAATACGGTCTCCCGTGCGTGGTCAACACCTTGGTGGCCACGACGGTGCTGCGCACCGGAGACCGGGTTCGGGTAGACGGGGACCGAGGTCTGGTCACCCGGCTCGGACCGCCCTGACACCAGGCCCGCGACCTGGCGATCAGCTCAACCAGGCGCGGGCATCCTCGGCGGTGTTGCGGACCTCGTCGAGCTGTTCGGCCACACGCACACCGGCGGTGCCACCACGGGCGTTACGCGAAGCGATCGAGCCCTGAACCGTGAGCACCTCGCGCACACCGGCGGTGAGCGCGGGGTCGACGGCGGCGAACTCTTCATCGGTCAGCTCGTCGAGACCGACACCGCGCGCCTCGGCGACGCGCACGCACGCACCGGCCGCCTCGTGGGCGACCCGGAACGGAACACCTTGGCGCACCATCCATTCCGCGATATCGGTGGCGAGGGTGAACCCGGCGGGTGCGAGTTCGGCCATGCGGTCGGTGTGGAAGGTCAGGGTGCCGACCAGGCCCGCGATGGCGGGCAGGAGCAGTTCGAGCTGGGCCACCGAATCGAACAGAGGCTCTTTGTCTTCCTGGAGGTCCCGGTTGTACGCCAGCGGTTGGGCTTTCAAGGTGGCGAGAAGGCCGGTCAGGTTACCGATCAGACGACCCGCCTTGCCACGGGTGAGCTCCGAGACATCCGGGTTCTTCTTCTGCGGCATGATCGACGAGCCCGTCGACCACGCATCGGCCAGGGTGATGTAGCCGAATTCCGGTGTGCTCCAGATGATGACCTCTTCGGCCATCCGGCTCAGATCGACACCGATCATGGCCAGCACGAACGCGGCCTCGGCGGCGAAGTCACGCGAGGAGGTCGCGTCGATCGAATTGGCCGCGGAGGCAGTGAAATCAAGCTCTGCGGCGATCTGCTCGGGATCGAGGCCGAGCGAGGAACCGGCCAGCGCACCCGAACCGTACGGCGAGATCGCGGCGCGCTTGTCGAAATCACGCAGACGTTCCAGATCACGCAGCAGCGGATGCGCGTGGGCGAGCAGGTGATGCGCGAGGAGCACCGGCTGGGCGGCCTGCAGGTGGGTCTTGCCCGGCATCACGGCGTCGGGGTGCGCGGCGGCCTGGGCGACGAGGGCGTCGACCACGTCGAGCACACCGGCGGCGACGCGACGCACACCGTCACGCAGCCACATCCGGAACAGGGTCGCCACCTGGTCGTTGCGCGAACGACCGGCCCGCAGTCGACCGCCGAGTTCGGTACCGACCCGCTCGATCAGCCCGCGCTCGAGTGCGCCGTGCACGTCCTCGTCGGAGTCGGCGGGGCCGTAGGCGCCCGAGGCGACATCGGCGGCGAGCCCGTCCAGACCGGCCAGCATGGCGGGCAGGTCGTCGTCGGCGAGCAGTCCGGCCTTGTGCAGTACACGGGCATGCGCCTTGGAGGCGCGGATGTCATAGGGAGCCAGCACCCAGTCGAAGTGGGTCGACTTACTCAATGCCGCCATCGCCTCGGCCGGACCGGAAGCGAATCGCCCACCCCAGAGGGCACCTTCGTTGGTTCCACTGTGGGTCATGGTCGATGTCTCCTCCGGTCGGAATGGCGGGCATGGATGATGACGGCACCGGCCGATCCGTGGGGACCGGCCGGTGTCGAGACTACGAGGGTGACTCTGCGCCTATTACTTCTGGTTCAGGTCGCGGCGGGCGGCGACCTTCGAGGACAGGCCGTGGATCTGCACGAAGCCCTTGGCCAGCGACTGGTCGAAGGTGTCGCCCTCGTCGTAGGTGGCCAGGTTGAAGTCGTAGAGCGACTGCTCGGAGCGACGGCCGTTGACCACCGCGGACCCACCGTGCAGCACCATCCGGATCTCACCGGTGACGGTCTGCTGGGTGTCGGAGATGAAGGCGTCGAGCGCGCGCTTGAGCGGGGAGTACCACAGGCCGTCGTAGGCCAGCTCGCCCCAGCGCTGCTCGACCTGCCGCTTGTAGCGGGCCAGCTCACGCTCGACGGTGACGGCTTCGAGGGCCTGGTGCGCGGTGATCAGCGCGATGGCGCCCGGCGCCTCGTAGATCTCGCGACTCTTGATGCCGACGAGCCGGTCCTCGACCATGTCGAGACGACCCACACCCTGACGGCCCGCGCGGGTGTTCATCTCCTCGATGGCCTGCAGCACGGAGACCGGGCGACCGTCGATGGCGACCGGCACACCCTTCTCGAAGGTGATTATGACCTCGTCGGGCGCCTCGAAGTTCACCGTCGGGTCGGCGGTGTAGTCGTAGACGTCCTTGGTGGGCGCGTTCCACAGGTCCTCGAGGAACCCGGTCTCGACCGCGCGGCCCCACACGTTCTGGTCGATGGAGAACGGCGACTTCTTGGTGACGTTGATCGGCAGGCTGTTCTGCTCGGCGAAGGCGATGGCCTTCTCGCGGGTCCAGGCGTAGTCACGGACCGGGGCGATCACCTCGAGGTCGGGCGCGAGCGCACCGATGCCGACCTCGAAGCGGACCTGGTCGTTGCCCTTGCCGGTGCAGCCGTGCGAGACGGTGGTGGCGTTGTGGAACTTCGCGGCCTCGACGAGGTGCTTGACGATCAGCGGCCGGCTGATGGCCGAGACGAGCGGGTACTGGCCCATGTACATGGCGTTGGCCTGGATGGTGGGCAGGCAGTACTCGTCGGCGAACTCGTCGCGCGCGTCGACCACGATGGCCTCCACGGCGCCGCAGTCCAGTGCGCGCTGTCGGATCGCGCTCATGTCCTCGCCGCCCTGGCCCAGGTCGATGGCCACGGCCACCACCTCGGAACCGGTCTCCTTCGCGATCCAGCTGATGGCGACGGAGGTGTCAAGCCCACCGGAGTAGGCGAGTACGACGCGATCGGACATGTCTGTTGTGCTCCTCGAAGTCTGGTACGTAAAAGGGCTGCCCTGAGCAGTATGGATGCTCCGGCCGCCGGTCGGCCCACGCCGTTGCTACAAATGATTATGCATGATGATGCAATCTCATTCATAACCGGGGGGTACGGCCTCGGGCCGACTACAGCGAAATAGCCGATCACCTGCGACGACACCATCGCCACCCTAGGCGAGTACGCTCAGCTATGAGACGCTGGTCACAGCAGATAGCCATTGGGTCGGGACCTGAGGAGAGCCATCATGCAGTCGCTACGTGATTTCGCCGAGGCCAACTACGACCTGATCGGAACGGTGGTCATCGGACTCGGGAACCTCGGCCTGACGGTGGCCAAGGCCGTCATCGACCTCGGCACTCCCCTGCTCCAGGGATTCTTCGCCTGACTCACCGACCTCGAATCCAGGGAGCACATCATGGATGAAGTCCTGCAGTTCCTCTCCGACAATTACGAGGCAGGCGCCGCCCTCGGCCTCTATGTCGGCCGTGCCGTCTTCGAGATCACCGCCCCACTGACCCTGCTGATCCTGAACTTCCTCAACTCCTGACACCTCACCTGTGGCACTCTGGGAGAGCACTATTCGGCTCGCCACACGTGA
The DNA here is from genome assembly GCF_001613085.1 of Nocardia salmonicida NBRC 13393. Classification (GTDB taxonomy): domain Bacteria; phylum Actinomycetota; class Actinomycetes; order Mycobacteriales; family Mycobacteriaceae; genus Nocardia; species Nocardia salmonicida. The sequence continues at coordinate 183,556 of NZ_BDBR01000013.1, read as the reverse complement.
GGACGAACAAGATGCTCCACTACATCGCGCAGGAATTCTCGACCCTCGGCAACGGTGTTCTCGATGTCGGCAGGGCAGTCGTCGAGCTGGTCCAGGACATCATCGACATCGCTGTTCCGAACAACCGCGGTGGCGGCGCGGGCGGTGGGCAGTACCCGTTCAACTGACGGCGTATCCCCGCTTTCGGCGTGAGTTACCGCTGACGGCACCGCCGCGCGGCTAGTGTGCGAATCATGACCGACGATGTTCGGCTCGACGCGGGTTCCGCAGGTCTCACGATCGCCCCCGGCGACGGCGGCGCGATCCACAGCCTCACCGTCGACGGCACCGAACTGCTCCGCCAGGATCCGGGCACCGGCTGTTTCGTCATGGCGCCGTGGGCCGGTCGGCTCGGCGACGGCGAACTGACGGTCGGCGACCACACGTATCAGATGCCGATCAACAACCCGCCGCACAGCATTCACGGCACCGCCCGCGACGGAGCGTGGGAGGTGGTCGCGGCCTCGCCGACCGAGGCGACGATCAGCCATCGTCTCAGCGATCCGTGGCCGTTCGCGGGCACGGTCACCCAGACGTTCACCCTCGCCGACACCGGCCTCACCCTGGCGATGCGCATCGCCACCGACCACGACGCCTTCCCCGCCCAGGGCGGCTGGCATCCGTGGTTCCTGCGCGAAGTCCCGCCCGCGACCGGGCCGGTGCGGCTCGATTTCGACCCGGCATGGCAGTACGAACGCGGCGACGACTACCTGCCCACCGGTCGCAAGATCGTGCCGACGCCGCCACCGTGGGACGACTGCTTCGGCATGCCTAACGGCGTCCTGGCCCGCCTCACCTGGCCCGATTTCCTGGAGTTCACCATCACCAGCCCGGTCCACGACGTGGTCGTCTGGACACTGCCGGAACAATCCCTGTCGGTGGAGGCCCAGTCCGGCCCACCCAACGGCCTGAACACCGAACCACGGGTGGTTACACCCGACTCACCGCTCGATGTCCGCGTCGACTGGACATGGCAACGCCTGTCGCGGAACCGAACGACTCCGCAGCCCGAGTAGCCCGGCCCCCAGCCGATTACGGTGAATCCGTCTCGGCACAGGTCGCGTGCGCTCACCGCGGCGAGCGGACGCTGCGGAAGGTGAGCGCGACCAGGAAGGTCAGGGCGGCGATGACGGCGGCGGCCGCGAAGGCGGCGGTCATGCCGCCGACCAGGGCATGGGTCGGTGAACCGCCCGCGTCGCGCGCGGCGGTGCCGAAGATCGTCACCAGGATGGCCAAGCCCAGCGCGCCGCCGGTCTGCTGCATGGTCTGCAGGGCCCCGCCCGCCGCACCCGCCTCGTCGGGCGAGACCGTGGACATGATGATCACGTTCAGCGGTGAGAAAGCCAGCCCGATACCGCAGCCCATCGCCACCATCGCCACGAACAGCAGTGGGAAATAGCCGGAGTTCTCCGAAAGCCGGGTCAGCAGTACCAGTCCGATGACCATCGCGACAGAGCCGGTGAGCGTCACCGGCTTCGGGCCCAGTCGCGCCAGTAGCCGCGGGATCAGCCGGATCATGGTGAACATCAGCACCGCCGTGGGCAGAAACGCGAAACCCGTTGCCAGCGAGCTCATTCCCAGCACATCCTGCAGATATTGGGTGAGGAAGAAGAACATCGACATGCCTGCCATCGGCCCGAGGAACATGTTCAGATAGGCAGCGGCGCGGTTGCGATCGGCGAACAGGTGCAGGGGCAGAAGTGGTTGTGGCGCACGCAGTTCGATCGCGATGAAGGCCGCCAGCAAGGCCACCCCGACCGCGAGCCAGATGTCGGTGCCCGCCGCGCCCCACCCGTGCGAGGCGGCACTGATGAAACCGTAGACCAGGGCGGCCACGCCCGCGGTCGCCGTCACCGCGCCCGGCAGGTCGAGCCGGGCGGCGCGACGCGGCAAGTCGGGCAGGTACCGCAGTGCGAGTACCGCGATGACCAGGCCGAACGGCACATTGATGAACAGCACCGAGCGCCAGCCGAACCATTCCGTGAGCAACCCGCCGACGATCAAGCCGATCGCGAATCCGGCGCTGGACATCCCGGAGAACAGGGCGAGCACCCGGATTCGAGCCTTGGGCTCGGTGAACGTAGTGGTCAGCAGCGCAAGGGTATTCGGCCCGGCCATGGCGCCGCCGATGCCCTGGAGCACGCGGGCCGCGAGCAACCACCCGGCCGACGGCGCCAGGCCACCGGCCAGCGAGGCCACGGTGAACAGCACCACGCCCGCGATGAACATGGTGCGCCTGCCGAACAGGTCGCCCGCGCGGCCGCCGAGCAGCAACAGGCCGCCGAAGACGAGCGTGTAGGAGTTCATCACCCAGGACAGGCCGGTCGCGCTGAACTCCAGGTCGGTCCTGATGTGCGGCAGCGCCACATTCATCACGGTGATGTCGAGAATGATCATGAGCTGGCAGGTCAGCAGGGTGACCAGGACGATCCGTGGCCGAACGCGTTCGACCCGGTCGATTTCGGAGAGTGTGAGGGTAGTCAAGAACGCTCCATCAACAAGGAACTCAAACGGAGAGACTCTCCGTTTATGACAGAGTTAGCATAGGGAGAAAGTCTCCGGTTCCGCAAGACTAAACGGAGACTTCATCCGTTTCCAGTGGAGGATCTCGTGGACGCACCGTCGCGGCCGATGCGCGCCGACGCACGCCGCAATTACGAGCGCATCGTCGACTGCGCCCGCGACGCGTTCGCCGAGCACGGCACCGACGCACCGCTGGACGACATCGCGCGGCGCGCGGGGGTCGGTCCCGGAACGCTGTATCGCCACTTCCCGAATCGCACCACGCTGATGGAAGCGGTGTATCGCGCCAATATCGAGACACTCGCCGCACGGGCAGGCGAACTACGCCGAACGCACGCCCCCCTCGACGCGTTCGACGCCTGGTTCGGCGAACTGGTCACCTACATTCTCGAAAAGCACGGCCTGGCAACCACTCTCAAAGCCGCCATCGACCGAACCTCGGACACTTTCACCGCCTGCTCCACCATGCTGGCCGAGGCCGCGGGCAGCGTTCTGATCCCGGCGCAGGAGGCAGGCGCGATCCGCCCCGAGGTGAGCCCCCGCGACATCCTGCGCCTCGGCCACGGCATCGGCGCGGGCTGCCAGGCCGCCCCGGAGTCCGCCCCACTGCTCACCGACGTGGCGCTGGCCGGCCTCCGCGCCCAGCGCTAGCGGCACTCAGGCCAGGTCTTCGATCTTCGCCGCCAGTTCGGCGCCGGTGAGTGGCTCGCGCGCGATGACGGCGATGGTGTCGTCGCCGGCGATCGTGCCGACGATGTAGGGCAGGGCGGCGCGGTCGAGGGCGCTGGCCAGGAAGTGGGCGGCGCCGGGCGGGGTACGCAGGACGGCGAGGTTGCCGCTGGCGTCGGTGGAGACGAGCAGGTCGCCGAGGAGTTTGGACAGGCGGCCGGTGCCGCCGGTGACCCCGCGCACGGGGCTGCCGTCCTCTGGGACGATGTAGACGCCCGCGCCGCCGTCGGCCGCGCGCAGTTTCACCGCACCCAGTTCGTCGAGGTCACGCGACAGGGTGGCCTGGGTGGTTTCGATGCCCTCGGCCGACAGCAGGGCGGCGAGTTCGGTCTGACTGCGGACCGAGTGCGAGGTCAGCAGTTCGATGATGCGGGACTGGCGGCCGGCGCGGGTGCGGGCGATGGCGGGCGAGCCCTTCTCGGGTGCGCTCATGCCTGCGCCTCGCTGTCGCTCGGCTCCGGCATGACCGCACGGGCGGCTGTGTTTTCCGGCCGCTCGCTGCGCTCGCTCATCGCCCGGCCTCCACGCCGGCCCCGGTTCGCGGTCTCACGCGGCGGCTTTCGCGAGCAGCCACACCAGCAGCGCCTTCTGGGCGTGCAGGCGGTTCTCGGCTTCGTCCCAGACCACGCTGTGTTCGCCGTCGAGCACTTCGTCGGTGATCTCCTCGCCGCGGTGTGCCGGAAGACAGTGCAGCACAATCGCTTCCGAAGCGGCGTGGGCGAGCAGCTCCGTGTTGAGTTGGAACGGACGGAACGGGCCGACGCGGTCGAGACCGTCGTTCTCTTGACCCATGGAGGTCCAGGTGTCGGTGACGAGCACGTCCGCGCCGGTCGCGCCGACCACCGGGTCACCCGTGACCGACACGGTCGCACCGGTTTCCGCGGCCCGCTTGGCGGCGGCGTCCAGGATCCACGGCAGCGGTTCGAAGCCCGCGGGCGCGGCCACGGTCACGTTCATGCCCGCCGTCACGCCACCGAGCAACAGCGAGTGCGCCATATTGTTGGCGCCGTCGCCGAAGTAGGTGAGGTTCAGCCCGGCGAGCGAACCCTTGCGCTCGCTGATCGTCTGCAGATCGGCGAGCACCTGGCAGGGGTGGAACTCGTTGGACAGCGCGTTCACCACGGGAACCGTTGCGGTGACGGCCATCTCGTCGAGGCGGGCCTGTTCGAAGGTCCGCCACACGATAGCGTCGACGTAGCGCGAGAGCACGCTGCCGGTGTCGCCGAGGGTTTCCTCACGACCCAACTGGGTGTCGCGGCCGTCGACGACCACCGCGTGCCCGCCGAGCTGCGCGATGCCGAGCTCGAACGAGAAGCGGGTGCGGGTGGAGTTCTTCTCGAAGATCACGCCGACCCCGCGCGGGCCGTCCAGCGGCCGGTGCAGGAAGGGGTCCTTCTTCAATGCGGCGGCGATGGCGAGAATTTCGGCCTGTTCGGCCTGGGTCACATCGTCGTCGCGCAAGAAATGACGCAGGGTCACTTGGTCGCTCCCTTAGCATCGGCGGCGGCCTTGTCGAGGATCTCGGGCAGGTCGGCGACGAAATTATCGGCCTGGGTTTCGGTGAGCACCAGGGGCGGCGCCAACCGGATCACGTCGGGCTTGGCGGGGTTCAGCAGGTAGCCGGCCTCGCGCGCCCGTTCGTCGACATAGGCGGAGATGTTGTTCTTCAGCACGATGCCGATGAGCAGACCCGCCCCACGCACGTGGTCGATCTCCGGATGCTCGAGCAGCGCGATGCCGTCGCTGAGCTTCTTGCCCACCCACTCCACGTGGGTCAGCAGGTTGTCGGAGTCGATCGTGCGCAGCACGGCCAGAGCCGCCGCGGCACAGACGGGATTGCCGCCGAAGGTGGTGCCGTGCAGACCCGGCGTGAGCAGTTCGGCGGCCCGGCCCTGGGCCAGCACGGCACCGATCGGCAGCCCACCACCGAGGCCCTTGGCCAGGGTGATCGCGTCGGGCACGATGCCCGCCGCCTGGTGCGCGAAAAACGTTCCGGTGCGCCCGATTCCGGTTTGCACCTCGTCGAGGATCAGCAGCGCCCCGGCCCGCGAGGTGATCTCGCGCGCCTTGGCCAGGTAGTCGAACGGCGGGACGACCACACCGCTCTCCCCCATCATGGGCTCGAGGAATACCGCGGCGGTGTCGGAATCGACCACGGCTTCGAGCGCGGCGGCGTCACCGTAGGGCACGTGCACGACGCCGGGCGGCATCGGCTCGAACGGCGTCCGCTTGGCCGGCTGACCGGTCAGGGCGAGCGCGCCCATGGTGCGTCCGTGGAACGCCTCCTCGGCGGCGACGATCTTGGACCGTCCGGTGAGCCGCGCGATCTTGAACGCGGCCTCGTTGGCCTCGGTGCCGGAGTTGCAGAAGAACGCCTTGCCCTCACCGTCGCCGAAGTGGGCCAGCAGCTTCTCGGCCAGCTCGATCACGGGCTCGCTGGCGTACAGGTTCGACACGTGGCCGAGCGTGCCCAGTTGCTGGGTGACCGCTTCCAGGATGGCGGGGTGGGCGTGGCCGAGGCTGTTGACCGCGATGCCACCGAGGAAGTCGATGTAGCGCTTGCCATCGGCGTCGTAGAGCACCGCACCGGCGCCGCGCACCAGCGCGACCTTCGGGGTGCCGTAGTTGTCCATCATCGCGGCCGACCACCGCTGCTGCAGCTTCTCTACTTCGCTCATGATTGCGTTCCATCCGGCGACCCGGCGGGGGTCACCATGGTTCCGATTCCTTCTCCGGTGAACAGTTCCAGTAGTACCGAATGCGGCACGCGCCCGTCGATCACGTGAGCACTGGGGACCCCGCCGAGCACGGCGCGCAAGCACGCTTCCATCTTCGGCACCATGCCCGCATCCAGGCGCGGCAGCAACTTCGCCAACGCGTCGGCGTCGATCTGACTGGTCAGCGAGGAGCGGTCCGGCCAGTCGGTGTAGAGGCCCTCGATGTCGGTGAGCACCACGAGCTTCTCCGCGCCGATGCCCTCGGCCAGCGCGGCGGCGGCGGTGTCGGCGTTGATGTTGTGCACCACGCCGTCGGCGTCGGGGGCGATGGTGGAGACCACCGGGATGCGGCCCGCGTCGATCAGGTCGAGCACGGCGCCGGGGTTGACCTCGGTGACGTCGCCGACCAGGCCGATGTCGGTGGCGACGCCCTCGACGGCGACGGTGCGCCGGGTGGCGGTGAACAGGTGCGCGTCCTCACCGGAGATGCCGACCGCGTACGGGCCGTGCGCGTTGATCAGCCCGACGAGCTCACGGCCGACCTGACCGAACAGCACCATCCGCACCACGTCCATCACCTCGGGGGTGGTGACGCGGAAGCCGCCGCGGAATTCGCCTGCCATACCGAGCCTTTTCAGCATGGCGTTGATCTGCGGGCCACCGCCGTGCACGACCACCGGATGTACGCCGACGGTGCGCAGGAACACCATGTCGGTGGCGAAGGCGTCCTTGAGTTCGTCGTCGACCATGGCATTGCCGCCGTACTTCACGACCACGATCTTGTCGCGGAACTTCTGCAGCCACGGCAGCGCGTCGGCGAGCACGTGCGCTTTGTCCAACGCCGAAAGGTTGTGCACCGCACTGCTACTCATGAGCTGTACGCCGAGTTCTCTTCGACGTAGGCATGCGAGAGGTCGGTGGTACGCACCATCGCGGTGCCCTCGCCCACATTCAGCTCGATCAGCACGTCGATGTCTTCGCCGGACAGGTCGACCTCGCGGGCACCGGGCGCGCCGACACTGTCGACGCAGACCGGATTGCCGTTGAACGACACCGCGATCCGGTTCGGATCGAGGGTCACCGGCGCGATGCCGACGGCGGCGAGCACGCGACCCCAGTTCGGGTCGGAGCCGAACAACGCGGTCTTGACCAGACTGTCGCGGGCGACCGCGCGGGCGACGGTGAGCGCCTCGCCCTCGGAGGCCGCGCCGGCGACGGTGACCTGGACCCGCTTGGTGACGCCCTCGGCGTCGGCCATCAGCTGGGCGGCCAGGTCGTCACACACGGTGAACACCGCGGCGTCGAGATCCTCCTGCGACGGCGCCACGCCGCTGGCGCCGTTGGCCAGCAGCAGCACGGTGTCGTTGGTGGAGCAGGAGCCGTCGACATCGAGCCGGTCGAAGGTGTACTTCGTGGCCTTGCGCAGCGCGGAATCGAGCTGGTCGGGCGTGGCGACGGCGTCGGTGGTGAGCACGACGAGCATGGTGGCCAGCGACGGCGCGAGCATGCCGGCGCCCTTGGCCATGCCGCCGACATTCCACTTGTCCTCGCTGTGGAACGCCGACTCCTTCGGCACGGTATCGGTGGTCATGATGGCGTGGGCGGCATCGGAGCCACCCGACATGCCGCCGCCCATCTCGTGCACGATCTCGGTGATGCCGGGGACGAGCTTGTCCATCGGCAGGCGGTCACCGATGAGACCGGTGGAACAGACCGCGATCTCGCCCGCGCCGGTCTCGGTGCCCCAATTGCTCAGTGCCGCGGCGAGTTCCTCGGCGGTCTTGTGGGTGTCCTGGAAGCCGCCGTGGCCGGTGCAGGCGTTCGCGCCACCGGAGTTCAGGATCACCGCGCGCACGTGACCGGTCTTGAGTACCTGCTGCGACCACAGCACCGGCGCGGCCTTGACCTGGTTGCTGGTGAACACACCGGCGGCCGAGTACTCGGGGCCCTCGTTGAGCACCAGTGCGAGGTCCAGCTTGCCGCTGGCCTTGATACCGGCCGCGATGCCCGCCGCGCGGAAGCCGAGCGGCGCGGTGACGCCCTGGGTGTGGATCAGTTTGCCGTGGTCCGGGGTCTGCGGATCAGGGGTAGTCACGGTGCCACTCCTACGGTGGAAAGTCCTGCGGTCTCGTCGAATCCGACGGCCAGATTCATCGATTGCACCGCGGCGCCCGCGGTGCCCTTGGTCAAGTTGTCGATCGCGCCGATCACCACGAGCAGGCCCGCGTCGACATCGACGGTCACCTGCAGGGTGATGGCGTTGGAGCCGAGTACCGAACCGGTCTGCGGCAGTACGCCTTCGGGCAGCAGGTGCACGAAAGGTTCGTCGGCATAGGCTTTTTCGTAGACGGCGCGCGCCTGCGCGGCATCGACGGTCACCGGGGCGGTGCAGGTGGCGAGGATGCCGCGCGGCATCGGCGCCAGCACGGGGGTGAACGACACCGAGACATCCACGCCGCCCGCGGCTTTCAGGTTCTGCGCTATCTCGGGGGTGTGCCGGTGCGCGCCCGCGATGCCGTAGGCCCGAACGCTGCCCATCACCTCGGAACCGAGCAGACCGATATCGAGCTTGCGACCGGCACCCGAAGTGCCGCTCACGGCAACGACATTCACGGCGGGTTCGATGATCCCGGCGGCGATCGCCGGGGCCAGCGCCACACTCGACACGGTCGGATAGCAGCCGGGCACCGCGATCCGCCGGGCGCCGGTGAGCTTCGCCCGTCCACCGGGCAGTTCGGGCAGACCGTAGGGCCAGCTGCCCGCATAGGGGCTGCCGTAGTACTTCTCCCAGGCGGCGGCGTCGGCGAGCCGGTAGTCGGCGCCGCAGTCGATGATGACCGTCTCGTCGGACAGGGCGGCCGCGATGGCGCCGGACTGGCCGTGCGGGAGGCCGAGGAACACGATGTCGTGACCGGCCAGGATTTCGGGGGTGGTCTCGTCGAGGATCCGGTCGGCCAGCGGCAGCAGGTGCGGCTGGAGCGCGCCCAGCGCGGTGCCCGCGTTGGAACCCGCGGTCAGCGCCCCGATCTCGAGGCGCCCGGCTCGGTATTCGGGATGCCCGAGCAGTAGACGCAACACTTCGCCACCGGCGTATCCACTCGCACCGGCAACCGCCACCCGCAACACGGGTCCTCCCGACGAATCAACCATGTGATGATTATGCACGACTATGCAATCTCATTCATGAGCGGGTGTGACCGACTTCGCCTCCGAGGCCCGATCAGACGCGCTACCAGCGGAAACACCAGAACGGTCATCGCGCCCGCCGCGACCAGGATCGAGGCGACATCGGCTTTCAACAAGCCGGTTTGGGTGGCGACCTGGGTCACCGCGACGATAATCGGCAGGCCTGTCGCGGCGTAGAGGGCCAATTCGACCCGCTCGCGACCGGTCGGCAGGTTGTCCCCGCGCGGCATGAGCGGATCGAGCTCGTAGCCCGCCAGCAGGAACAGCATCCCCAGCCCCAACTCGCTGACCAGGTCGACGCCGCCCGCGCTACTCGCCCACCCGAGCACATGCGGCCCGATCACCGCCCCGGCCACCAGCAGGATCACCACATCCGGCAGATACCCGCGCACCAGCCGCGACAGCAGCGGCGCGACCACCGCGATGAGCGCGATCCAGAACAGCGAGACGATCGGCGAGGGATCGCCGGCACCAGCGGAAGCGAGCAGATCCATGCAGGTCATCGTGGCACAGTGCCACCGCCGATCCGCGAAACCGCGCGCGGCCGATCCTCACCCCACTCACTGCACCAGGCAGCCTTCGATCAGCTCATTTGTGGACGATCGTTTCGCCCGCACCGGGTTTCCAGACGGTGATGTCGAGGCGGTCGTCGACGACTTCGACCGTCGAGGCGCCAGTGAGGTCGGCGATGTAGAAGTGGTCGAACTTCTGGCCGCGGATGTCGAAACCGCTGTCGTCGAACAGCTTTTGGGCGAAGCGGGCGTGGACGGTTTCATCCTGGAGGTCGGTGACGGTGCCGAAGAGTTTCGCGTCGCCGTCGGCGACCATGGTGTCGACGGTGGCGGTGTGCAGGCAGAAGCGCGGGTCGCGGGCGAGGTCGTCGAATTTTCGGGTGTTCGGCATGCCGGCCAGGACGAGCATGCCTTCGAAGATCACCGGTTCGATCGGGCTGATTCGTGGCGATCCATCGGCACGCAGGGTGGCGAGCATGCACAGCTTGCCGGTGGCCTGGTGCCGACGCGAGAACAGGGCGGCGACGCTCGGTGCTTCTTCGGTGAACTGGCTCCACGTGGTCATATCTCGTACGGTACGACCAAACCTTGACATCTCGTGTCAGGTTTTGCGGCTAGTCTCGCGAATATGCGGGCGAGCAGGTTGGTGCAGTTACTGCTGCTGTTGCAAGCAGGCGGCGGGGCGACCGCGAGCGAGTTGGCAAAGGAGCTCGAGGTCTCGGTGCGCACGGTGTATCGGGACGTGGAGGCGCTGTCGGAGGCGGGTGTTCCGGTGTACAGCGAACCGGGGCGCGGTGGTGGTGTGCGATTGATCGACGGCTACCGAACCCGACTCACCGGCCTCACCTCCGACGAAGCCGACGCCGTCCTGCTCGCCGGCCTGCCAGGCGCCGCCGCCGACCTCGGCCTCGGCACCGTGCTGGCCACCGCCCAACTGAAGATGCTCGCCGCCCTCCCGCCGGAACTACGCGGCCGGGCCACCCGCATCGCCGAACGCGTCCATATCGATGCGCCCGGCTGGTTCGCGCGCCCCGACGAAACCCCCACGCTCGCCACGGTTGCCGATGCGCTCTGGCACGACCGCCGCCTCGCGATCACCTACCACCGTCGCGACCGCACGGTGGAACGAACCCTCGACCCACTCGGCCTGGTCATGAAGGCAGGCACCTGGTACCTGATCGCCCGCGAGCTCTCCGACATCCGCTCGTACCGGGCCAGCCGGATCGCCACCGCCGAACCCACCGGCGAATCCTTCACCCGCCCCGCCGATTTCGACCTCGCCGCGCACTGGCAGAACTCAGCCGAGCAGTTCGCGCGATCGATGCTGCGCGTCAGCGCCCGCTGCCGGATCTCCACCGCACACCTGAGCCTGCTGCGTCTGATGAACGACCCGGCCGCGGTGCGCGAGGCCCTCGCCTCCGCGGGCCCACCCGACGCCGACGGCTGGGCCGACATCACGATTCCCGCCGAGTCCTACGAGGTCCTCGCCCATGCCCTACTCCCCTTGGGACCCCACGTCGAAGTCCTCGACCCACCCGAACTCCGCGCGACCATGACCGCGACTGCCGCCGCCATGCTCGCGCGCTATCACCGACCGACGCCGCTCACCGCTGAGCCGACCGGCTGAACTCGACGCAGTCCGGGCACTCGTCCACGATCGGGTGGGTGCAGCGCAGGACATGGGCGAGAAAGTCGATGGTTCGGGTGAGGTCGTCGACGCGAGTGCGCAATTCGGCCTGTTTATCCGCGAAGACCGCCACGCGGCGGGTGCGAGAGCGGGCGGCGAACAGATCTTTGATCTCGGCCAGCGACAGCCCGGACCGTTGACAGAGCTGGACTAGACGGGCCCGGACGATCAGGTCGCCGCCATAGATCCGTTGTCCGCCGGGCGCGCGAGGCGGAACGAGTACGCCCACGTCTTCCCAGTGACGCAGGACGTGGGTGGCGACACCCAACTCGGCGGCGACATCGCCGATGCGGCGCGACTCGGCGGTATTCGACACATTCGCCCCTTTACTTCAGGTGGACCTGAAGTTTTAGCGTAGTTCGCATGGGAAACAACGACAATCGGACGCAGTTGATCGACCCGGTCGCGTCGCCGGACCTGTGGCGGTGTTGCCGGTCGGTGGGGTCGGCGGTGACGGGCGCCCTGCGACCACGCCGACCCGACCACAGGTTCCTGACCTCGCTGCCCGACAACGGCCTCCCCCGCGGCACGACGACGGTCGAACTGACGGTTCTGGCGCAGAATGCCAAGCGGGTACCGACGGCGGCCGTCGTCGAAGGCGTGTTCGCCCCGCGCCGGATCGAATCCGCGATGACGGCCTTCGTCGTCCGGCATCCGACGGCGACCTTTCTCGTCGACCCCGGCATCTGCGCGGATGTTCAGGACCAGGCGGTGGCCGAGCTCCCCCGCGTTCTGCGAGTCGCGGTGACACCACCGAGTGACATCATCGATATCCGAGACTCTCTGCACCGCAGTGGAATCGCCGCCCATGACATCGACTTCGCCCTACCGACGCATCTGCATTGGGACCATATCGCCGGGCTCCTCGATCTGCCCGAGTTGCCAGTGCGGCTCCACCGGCTCGAGCACGACTGGGCGATGGAAGGTCCGGTGGCACCGGTCGGCGGCGTGCGGCGAGCTGTTCGCGACAGACCTCTCGATGTCTACGAGCTCGACGGTCCGCCTGTTCTCACCTTCTCCCGCAGCCACGACCTGTTCGGAGACGGCGCCGTGGTGCTCGTCGACCTGTCCGGCCACACGCCGGGCAGCGTCGGCCTGCTCTTGCGCACCGAGCGCGGCCCGGTCCTGCTCGCGGGCGACGCGATCTGGCACAACCTCCAGGTCGAGGAGCTACGACAGAAGTCGGGCTATCCGGGCATGCTGGCCGACAACGACCGCACCGAGACGTGGCGAACCGTCCACCGCCTTCACGCGATCCGCGGCGCCGTCCGCATCATTCCCAGTCACGACCATCAGGCGGCGTGCGCGTGGACGCAGGACCCACACACCTCCCGATCGAGCCGGATCTGAGGCAGTCGGGGTTCGCCGACACCGACCGCGGCTCAACAGGTCCAGTCGAGAATCTCTGTCATGGCACGGAGCTGGGCCGATGTGGGAGTCAGGCGCAGTGCCGTGTTGCGGAGGACTACCAGGGGCCGCGCGGACAGCTGGCCGACGACGCCGATCCGGGCGGAGCGCTCGGTGACCATCTCGGTCCGGGGGCGACGTGCTCGGTCGTAGCGAGCGAGGCCGTCGGGCTCGCCTGCCAGCCGGCCGAGGACCACCGCGTCTTCGAGGGCTTGACAGCCGCCCTGGCCGAGGTTCGGCGTCATCGCGTGGGCGGCGTCGCCGAGCAGGGCGATGCGGCCCGCGGTGAAAGTCGGCAGCGCGGGGAGGTCGTAGATGTCGTTGTGCAGCACCGTGTCCGGGTCGGCGGCGGCGAGCAGGGCCGGGATCGGATGGTGCCAGTTCTGGAAGAGATCGCGGACTTCGGCGAGGCTGCCGGTGGCGTTCTCGACGGCGTTGTAGACCGCGAAGCAGTAGACGCGGCCGTCCGCGAGCGGAGCCATACCGAAACGCGCGCCCCGACCCCAGGTTTCACCGAATTCGGTGAGCGCCTCGTCGATGTCGACCACCGCGCGCCAGGCGGTGTAGCCGGCGTAGCGCGGTGCGACGTCGCCGCAGACGGCACGCCGGACGACGCTGTGGATCCCGTCGGCACCGACGACCAGATCAGCCGAGGAAGTGCCCGCGGAGTGGACCACCGTCCCGTCGGTGGTCACTTCGCGAACCGAGACGCCGGTGCGCACCATGCCTTCATCGAGCGCCGCGCGCAGAATGTCCAACAGCCGGGCACGGTGGATCACGACCGGAGCTCCGAAACGCTCGCGCAGCGTCGCCACGTCGGTGCGCGAGAGCCATCGCCCACGGTCGTCTCGAATTCCGGCCGACACCTCCGCCATGCCCTGCGCACGGACCGTGTCGCCGACGCCCAGAGCATCCAGCGCGCGTAAGGCGTTGGACCACAGGGAAATCCCGGATCCCACCTCCGCGACCTCCGGCGCTCGCTCCAACACCTCGACAGACCAGCCCCTCCCCGCAAGCGCGAGCGCCGCGGCCATGCCGCCGATTCCGCCACCGACGACGATTGCTGTGGACATCGCACACTCCCTAGTTCAGGTACCTCCGTGACCGTACTACGGCTGTAGTGGCCAACACTACGAATGTAGTGCGATTCACTACGGGCGTAGTATCGACACGTGTCTACCAAACGCGAACAGGTCCTCGACGCCGCTATCGAGGTACTGGGCACCGGCGGGTCGCGTGCGCTGACTCACCGCGCGGTCGACCGGGCCGCCGATCTGCCGCCGGGTTCGACATCGAACTATTTCCGTACTCGTGAGGCGCTGCTCTGCGGTCTCGCCGAACGCCTCGAGCAACGCGATCACGCCGACTGGGAGACGCTGAACCGCGCACTCGGCCCCGCTACCGTCGAGCACCTCATCGACGGTCTCGCCCTGTTCGTCACTCATGCGACCACCACCGACCGCATCCGCACCCAGGCACGCCTGGCCCTGTTCGGCGAGTCGCAGACGATGCCCGCGCTCGCCGAATCACTGCATCGTGGGCACCAGCGGCTGCGGGCCTGGGCGGTCGAGATGGCAGCTGCTGTCGGTGTGGCCGCGACCGATGCCGGCATCCTCGTCGACTACCTCGACGGCGCGGTCGTCCACCGGCTGACCGGCGCGGAGGACGGCAAGGACCCCCGCGAAGCGTTCGCCCGGCTCACGCGGGCGCTACTCGACTGATCGACGCCGACCGGTCGAGTAGCGTCCGGCATTCCCCGACTTTCGTCCAGGCGGAAACCCCCGTTCGGTGAGCAGTGGTCAGACGATCGAGAACAGCAAGGCCGCGACCGTAAAACTCACCACGGACAGAATGGTTTCCAGGACCGTCCAGGTCTGCAGCGTCTGTTTGACGGTCATGTTGAAGTACTTCGCGATGATCCAGAAGCCACCGTCGTTCACGTGACTGAGGATGATCGAGCCCGCCGCGATCGCCATGGCGATCAACGCGATCGACATCTGCGAGTAGCCCTGCTCGGCGACCAGCGGGGCGACGATGCCGCCCGTGGTGACGATGGCGACCGTCGCCGAACCCTGCGCGATCCGCAGTCCGCAGCTGATCAGGTAGGCGAGCACGATGATCGGCAGACCGGCCGCCGACATCGTGTCGGCCAGCGCCGTGCCGATGCCGGTGGCCGAGATGACCTTGCCGAAGAAGGCGCCCGCACCGACCACCAGCAGCACCATGCCGACCGGTTTGAGCGATTCGGCGGTGATGGTGCTCAGTTCCTGCACCGTCGAACCACGCCGGATCCCGAGCAGATAGAACGCGACGAGCACGGTGATGAGCAGCGCGACCGCGGGGGTGCCGAAGAAGGTGAGCACCTGCAGCAGCGCCGAATCCGTGTCGAGGAGCTGGTAGCCGAAGGTGGCGCCCAGGATCAAGACCAGCGGGATCGCGATGATGCCACCGATCAACCCGACCGAGGGCGGCGACTTCGTGATCACCGCGGTCCCGCCCGAACCTTCAGCAGGCTCCGGCTCGGGCTCCAAGCGCACGAACTCCTCCGGCACCGAAACCTGCACGCGCTTGCCGATATAGGAGCCCCAGACGATGCCCGCGGCGAGGAAACCCGGGATGCCGCAGACGAAGCCCATGAGGATCAGCCAGCCCAGGCTCACCCCGAGCAGCCCGCCGAGCGCGACGGGACCGGGATGCGGCGGCAGGAACGCGTGCGTCATCGACAGACCCGCGAGCATCGGCATGGCGTAGAGGACCAGCGATCGCCCACCGCGCTTGGCCGCGACGTAGACCAGCGGCGCGAGCACGAAGATGCCGATATCGAAGAACACGGGGATACCGAAGATGAGGCCGAGCAGGCCCATCGCGACGGGAGCACCCTTCTCGCCGAACATCTTCAGCAGCTTGTCGGTGAGAACGTCGGCGCCACCGGATCTTTCGAGGATCGCGCCGAGTACGGTGCCGAGACCGATGATCACCGCGATGTGGCCGAGGATGCCGCCGAAGCCTGTTTCCAGCAGTGACTCACCGGCTTTCAGCGGTGTACCGACGATCTGGGAGATCGGCAGTCCGGCGGCCAGCGCCAGCAGCAGTCCGGTCAACAGCAGCGCGATGAACGGCTCCAGTTTGACCTTGATGATGGCGATGAGTAGCACAGCGATCGCGAGACCGCACAGCACCAGCAACCCGGGGGTGGTGGTGCGCAACCAGTCGATGGTGGCGCCCATGGAAGAACCTCTCAATCAAGCGAATGAACGAAATGCGCGGCTTTGGAGCCGATGTGGGACCAGCGCGCGGCCTCGACGTCGGACGGGGCCACCACTTCGGTGCCCGCGGTGACGGCGATCGCGCCCGCTCGGAGAAAGTCGCGGGCGTTGTGGGAACTGACGCCGCCGGAGGGGATCAGGAACATGTGCGGAAACGGCCCGAGGAGATCTTTGATGTACTGCGGTCCGAGCGCGCGAGCCGGGAAGATCTTCACCGCGGCTGCCCCCATCTCCGCCGCGGCGAGGACCTCCGACGGCGTGAACGCACCCATGATCACCGGAATCGCTTGCGCTACAGCCACTTCCGCGACCTCCGGGCGCAGCGCGGGTGTCACCAGGAACCGGGCACCGACCTCGATAGCCGCTTCGGCCTGCTCGCGAGTGGTCACGGTGCCGACGCCGATCACGGCGTCGGTGACCGCGGTGGCCTTGCCGATCGCGTCGAGCACCCCGAGGGTGGTGAAGGTCAGTTCGACCGCCCGCAGCCCGGCGCCCGCGAGCGCCGCGGCGAGCGCGGCCGGGTCGGGGATATCAGGGGCGCGGACCACCGTGAGGGCCCGGTCCGCGCGGATCACGTCCATGGCCTCCGACGACGAGCTGAGCATCGGGTTCATCGAGTTTCCTCCTTCGTGGTGTCCAGACGCAGGGCGCGTCCGGCGCGCACGCCCGTCGCGGTGCCGTTCTCCAGCGCGAATTCGCCGTTGACCAGCACGTGCTCGATACCGCGTGCCTGCTGTTGGGGGTGGTCGAAGGTCGCCGTGTCGTGGATCGTCGCCGGATCGAAGACGACGAGGTCGGCGGCGTAACCGGCCCGGATCAGGCCGCGGTCGGCCAGGCGCAGTCGCGCGGCCGGTCGTCCGGTGAGGTGGTGCACGCAGTCCTCGAGGCCGAGAACGCCCAGTTCCCGGACGTAGCGCGACAGGTAGCGCGGAAAGGTGCCCCAGGCGCGTGGGTGTGGTCGGGCGCCGACGAGCAGACCGTCGCTGCCGCCCATGTGGCCGGGGTCGACCATGATGGCGCGCACGTTCTCCTCGTGGCCGACGTGCTGCAGGATCGTGGTGGCGAGCTGGTCGCGGCGCAGCAGGTCGAAGAACACGTCCACCGGGGCGATGCCGCGCGCGGCCGCGATCTCGGCGACCGTGCGGCCGACCATGTCCGACAGCGCGTCGTCGCCGACGCCGCTGATCTGGATGGTCTCCCATTCGACGGTGACACCGTGGCAGCCGTCCGAGCCGTTGACGTCGACATCAGCGGTGATCCTGGCGCGCTCGGCCGGATCGTCGAGTCGAATCAGTGCGGCGTCGGGGCCGCCCGACATCGCCCAGCTGGGCAGCAACGCCGACAGGGTGGTCGAGCCGGGCAGATACGGATAGGTGTCGAGGGTGATGTCGCAGCCGTCGGCGCGGGCCGCGGCCAGCATCGCGAGGAATTCCGGTGCGCGGCCGCGGTTCGCGCCGAAGTTCATGGTGGCGTGGGTCAGGTGCAGCGCACAGCCGGTGGCCTTCGCCAGGCCGATCATCTCCGCGTAGGACTCGAGCGCGCCCGCGCCGTAGGAGCGGGTGTGCGGCGCGTAGAAGCCGCCATAGGAGGCGACCACGCCACACAGCGCGGCGAGTTCGCCTGTGTCGGCATACATTCCGGGGGTATAGGTGAGCCCGCTGGACATACCGACCGCGCCCTGGTCGAAACCCTCGGCCAGCAGCGCGCACATCCGATCGATCTCGGCGGTGGTGGCGACGCGCTGTTCGCTGCCGACCACGAGCATGCGCAGCGTGCCCTGCGGGACGAGGTAGGCGGCGTTGGGCGTGATGCCCTGGTCGAGACGGTCCAGGTATTGCGCGACGGTGCGCCAGCTGAAATCGAAGTCCGCCGGGTTGCCGTTCCAGCCCGCGATCTGCTTGCGCACCACCGCGAGCGCGGCCTCGTCGATGGGCGCGTAGGACAGCCCGTCCTGGCCGAGCACCTCGGTGGTGACCCCCTGGGTGATCTTCGGGAAGTGGTCGGGATGGGTGAGCAGATACAGATCGGAATGCGCGTGCATGTCGATGAATCCGGGCGTAAGGACCGATCCAGGTCGCACCGCGACGACTCTCGCGTCGGCTTCGATGGTGCCCGGTGGCGCGATCTCGGCGATGCGGCCCTCGCGGACCAGCATGTCGCCGCGGATACGTGGGCCGCCGGTGCCGTCGACGATGTCGATGTCACGGAAGAGCAAGTGCGTCATGGTCATCCGTCAGAAGTAGGTGCGGATCAGGTCGACCACGCGCGGGTCGGGCGCGTCGGCGCTGTCGATCACGGGGATGCGGCGCCACTTGTCGAACGCGGTGCAGGGGTGCGAGAGGCCGAGCCGCACGACGGAGCCGACCGGCAGATCGGCCGGATCCGCGCCGGGCATGCGCAGGAAGGTGTGCTGATCGTTCAGCGCGGTAACCACCGCGTTCGGCGGGAGCGTGCCGCCGATGACCTGCTGGGGCACCGGCAGGCCCTCGTCGAAGGGGAAATCGCGTTTGCCCCCGTCGAGCAGGGCCAGTTCCGGTTCGGGTCGCGAGACCACCCGAGCCCAGCCGTGCATGGCCGAACGCAGGCCGGGTTCCTTCGCGGGCGCGGCGAGCGGGGAGATCCCCGCGTAGAAGCCGTCGTCGTGCACGAGGTAGGCGCCGCTGCGCAGGACCACGGTGGTCGCCACGCCGCGCGCCCCCTCGGGATCGGCCAGTCCGGCGAGTTCGTCGACCACGAGTTCGGGGTAGGCACTGCCCCCGGCGGTGACGACCGCCGAACCCGAATAGGCGCCCGCCGCAGCGAGTTCGGTGTGCAGCGCGGCCAGTTCGCCGAGGTAGCCGCGCACGGCCGCGACGCCCTCGGTACTGCGATCGTGGGCCAGTGCGCCCTCGTAGCCCGCGACACCGGCCAGGCTCAACCGCTCACTCGCGCCGACGGCAGCGGCGACCGCGCGCGCTTGGGCACGGGTGCGCGCGCCGGTGCGGCCGTGCGGTCCGCCCAGTTCGACCAGCACCCGCACGCGCGGACCAGGGGCGGTATCGCGCAGGATCTTGTCCATCAGTTCGACGGTGGCGACGCCGTCTACCCAGCAGTACACCTCGAAGTCGGGATTCCGCGCCGATTCCGCTGCGGCCCAGGCCAATCCGACCGGGTCGATCAGCGTATTGGCGAGCATGATCCGGCCGACGCCGAACGAGCGCGCGAGCTGCGCCTGCCACGCGGTGGCCAGGGTGATCCCCCACGACCCGGCCACGAGCTGCTCGCGCCACAGCCGCGGCGCCATCGTCGTCTTACCGTGCGGGGCGAGCGCGACGCCCGCGACGGTGGTCCACTCGGCCATGAGGTCACGGTTCGCGTCGAGCCTGCCGCGGTCGAGGGTGAGCAACGGCGTCTGCCACTGATCCAGACGCGGTGCGCCGTCGAGGTATTCGCGCACGGTGCTCCCCCACGCCGCGGGCGGCGCGCTCTTGTCCTGGGGTCCGAGCACCTCGTCGGCGAGGGCGTCGACGACGTCGTTGTCGATGATCACAGCATCCCTTTCTCCTCGACCGAACCCGGGGTGGCGGCTCGATCGATCATGTCGGATCAACATTGCGTAATATGCAACGGTGGTTGCGCTGAGCGTTTCTGCTCGTTATTGTGCATCCCGAGGGCAGTGACCGCAAGCACGAAAGGGCGAACGAGGTGACCCAGGCAACAACCACTCGGCCCAGGGCGGTCACCGTCGGCGAGGGACTGGCCGTACTGATCGCGGGCGCGGGGCCCCTGGAACAGTCCGCGCGGTTCGAGCGCGGAGCAGGCGGCGCGGAGGCCAATGTGGCCGTGGTGCTGGCCCAGCTCGACGTGTCGGCGGCATGGCTCTCACGGGTCGGCGACGACGGCTTCGGGCGATATCTCGTTGCCGAACTCGGCGCGCAGGGGGTGGACGTCGAGTCGGTCGCCGTCGATCCGACGCGGCCGACCGGTCTCTACGTGAAGGAACGCGGTGCGGGCTCCGGCGCGGCCAACGACCTGGGCGCCGACGCCAGCCGGATGCACTACTACCGCACGGGTTCGGCCGCCAGCGCGCTGTCCACCGCCGACCTCGCGGCCCAGGTATCGCTACTCGACAGCGCCGATCTCGTGCACTTCACCGGCATCACCCCGGCGCTGTCGGAGTCGGCGACCGAGCTCACCCGTGCCCTGCTCGCCCGGCCACGGCACGGACTGGTCAGTTTCGACCTGAATTACCGTCCGGCGGTGTGGGGTTCGCGCGTCGACGAGGCCGCCGACCAACTCGACGCGCACATTCGCGGCGCCGATGTGGCGTTCCTCGGCGCCGACGAGGCCGAGGAGATCTTCGGCACCGGCGACCCGGCCGCCTTGCGCGCGTTGTTCCCCGAGCCCGCCCAGCTGATCGTCAAGAACGACAAGCACACCGTCACCGGCTTCGACGGCGAGTTCTCGATCGAGGCGCCCGCGCTGACCCTGGCGATCACCGAACGCATCGGCGCCGGTGACGCCTTCGCCGGCGGCTACCTCGCCGCCCTGCTGCACGGCGCGGACCTCCGCACGCGCCTGCGGTACGGCCATCTGTGCGCGGCGGCGGCGCTCACCGCGACCGGCGATGCGGCGAAACTGCCACCGCCGGAGGATATTCAGCGCCTCGCGCTGCTCCCGGACGATATCTGGGCCACGCTGCGCTATCCGGCGGCTCTGGATGAAACGATCAGCGCATGAGTCAAAGCGTGTCGCGGGCCCTGTCCATTCTCATCGCCCTCGGCGAGAGCTCGCAGTCCCTCGACGAGCTGGCAGTCCGGCTCGGCGTCCACAAGTCGACAGTGCTGCGGCTCCTGCAGACCATGCAGGCCGATCGGTTCGTCGTGCGCGACAACGCGCACCGCTACTCGCTCGGCACCCGGATGTTCGAATTGGCCAGTCGCGCATTGGAGAACCGTGATGTGCGCACGGTCGCCCGCCCGCACCTGAGCGCGCTGGGCGCGGCCACCGGGCAGACCGTGCACCTGGCCGCCTACGAATCCGGCGACGCTGTCTACATCGACAAGGTCGACGCCGAGCAGGCGGTGCGGATGTACTCGCGCATCGGCAGGCCCGCGCCGCTGCACTGCACCGCCGTCGGCAAGGTGCTCGTCGCCGCGCTGCCCCGCAACGAATGGCCCGCGGTGGCAGCGCGATTGGACTTCCACCCGTTCACCACCCGCACGCTGCGGACCCCCGATCAGTATCTGGCCGAACTGAATCTCGTTGCCGCGCAGGGGTTCGCCGAAGATCACGAGGAACACGAGAGCTTCGTCAACTGCATCGGCGTCGGCGTGCGCGACGGAATCGGCTCCGTTGTCGCCGCCGTGTCGGTCTCGGTTCCCGATGTGCTGCTCGACCACGATCAAGTGCTGGCCCTGTTGCCGCAGGTCAGGGCGACGGCCGATGCCATCTCCACCGAACTCGGCTGGGACCCCCGTCGAGACGTCCCCACGAGGAAAGGCTGAACCCCATGTCCGACAAGACCGCCGTGCGCACCTCCGACGCCCCGGCGCCCGCCCACACCTTCTCCCAGGGCGTGCGCAAGGGCCCGTTCGTCCAGGTGTCGGGTCAAGGCCCGGTGGATCCCGAGACCAACGAGTACCTGCACCAGGGCGATGTCGCCGCCCAGACCACCCGCACCCTGATGAACGTCAAGGCGATCATCGACGCCTCCGGCGCCACCTTCGACGATGTGCTGATGCTGCGGGTCTACCTCACCAAGCGTGAGGACTTCGCGATCATGAACGAGGCGTACGGCGAGTTCGTCACCGAGCACACCAGCAACGGCGTACTGCCCTCGCGCACCACCGTTTTCACCGGCCTGCCCCGCGCGGAGATGCTGGTCGAGATCGATGCGATCGCCGTTGTAACCGACTGAGCCACGGCGATTCCCACCATGTCATGGACGCCGTCGGTGCGTGCGTGTTGTGATGGGGCGCCCCCACACGGGGGTGTCCACCCCGTTCTACCCGAGGATCAGCCTATGTTCGCCAAGTTCGCCCGCCCGCTCGCCGTCGCCGGCCTCGCCCTTTCCGTGACCGCGATCGGCGCCGGAACCGCCTCGGCCGCCCCCGCGCAGCCGGTCGTCGGCTCGGTGTCGATCTGCACCGGCATCCCGGTCGGACCGTTCACCATCAGCGTCTGCCTCTGAGTGTTATCCCGAGTTGCGCAGGGCGGTGGCCAGGCCGTTCATGGTGAGCAGGATGCCCCGCTTCACCAGTTCGGAATCGTCACCGCCGCGCAGCCGGGCCAGCAGGTCGACCTGGAGCTGGTTCAGCGGCTCCAGGTAGGGGAAGCGGTTGTGGATCGATTCGGCCAGTGACGGGTTGTCGCTGAGGAGTTCGGTGTATCCGGTGACCGCCAGGTACATGCGGATGGTGCGGGCGTGTTCGTCGGCGATCATGGCGAAGATGTCGGCGCGCAGGGTTTTGTCGGAGACGAGCTCGGCGTAGCGCGCGGCGATGTCGAGGTCGCTCTTGGCCATCACCTGGGCCAGGTTCGACAGCACGGTATTGAAGAACGGCCAGCGCTGATAGAGGTCGGTGAGACGCGCGAGGCGGGCCGGGTCGTCGCCGACCCAGTCTTCGAGGGCGGTGCCGGTGCCGTACCAGCCGGGCAGCATGACCCTGGCCTGACTCCAGGCCATCACCCACGGGATGGCGCGCAGGTCCGAGACCGAGTTGGTGGGTTTGCGGGAGGCGGGGCGACTGCCGATATTGAGGTCGCCGACCTCGGCGACCGGAGTGGATTCGCGGAAGTACTCGACGAAGCCCGGGGTGTCGTGCACCAGGTTCGCATAGGCGGCGCGCGCGCGGGCGGCGAGGTCGTCGAGCAGTTCGTAGGCCGGTTCGGCGTCGTCGCCGAGGCCCTCCACATCCAGGAGCGTCGATTCGAGCGTGCCCGCGATCAGCGATTCCAGATTGCGATGTGCCGCACCGGATTCGGAGTACTTCGCGGCGATCACCTCGCCCTGCTCGGTCAGCCGCAGCGATCCGCGCACCGCGCCCGCGGGCTGCGCCAGGATGGCGTCGTAGCTGCGGCCGCCACCGCGACCGACGGTGCCGCCGCGACCGTGGAACAGCCGCAACCGGATTCCCGCTTGCCTCGCCACCTCCACCAGGTCGAGTTCCGCGCGGTAGAGAGCCCAGTTCGCGGCGAGATATCCGCCGTCCTTGTTGGAATCGGAGTAGCCGAGCATCACTTCCTGGCGCATGCCCGCCGCCTCGACCAACTCGCGATAAACCGGAACCTCCAGCACCGCGGCCAGCGTCGCCGCACCGGCGCTCAGGTCCTCGATGGTTTCGAACAGCGGGACGATGCCGACGGGACAGCTGGGCGCGGTGTCGGAGCCACCCGGATCGAGAATGCCCGCTTCCTTCAGCAGCAACGCCGCTTCGAGCATGTCGCTGACCGAGGTGCACATGCTGATGATGTAGTTCGGGATGGCGGCGGCGCCGAAGGTATCGATGACCTCCTTGGCGGCGCCCAACACCCCCAGTTCCTTGGTGGCGAGTTCGCTCAGCTGCGCGGTCGGTCCGAGAAGTGGTCGGCGCGTGCGCAATTCGGCGGCCAGCAACTCCACGCGCTCGGCCTCGGACAGGCTCGGATAGTCGGGGTGCACACCCGACCACGCCAGCAGTTCGGTGACGACCTGTTCGTGCACCTCGGAGTTCTGGCGCATATCGAGGCCCTGCAGGTGGAAACCGAAGGTCTCGATGGCGTGGCGCAGGGCGGCGAGGCGGTCGTCGGCGAGCAGTCCGTCGCCGCTGGCGCGCATGGACTCATCGATCGCATCGAGGTCGTCGAGGACGGCTTGGGGTGTCGGATACGGGGCGGCGCCGGCATCGAGGCCCTGCTCGGGCAGTTCGCCCAGCGCCTGCTCGGCGGTGGCACTGAGCCGACCCCGAATCGCGTGCAGCGCACGGCGATACGGTTCGTCGGCGAACAGGCCGGGGTCGGGATATCCCGCGGCCGAGAGCTCCGCCACCAGGGGCGACACCTGCACCAGCCGCGCCGATTGCGACAGGGTCTTCTCGAGTTCGACCAGCTCGTCCAGGTATCGGCCGAAAACGTAGGCGGCGGCTTGTTCGGCTGCCGTGTGCACGACGTCCGCTGTGACGAACGGGTTTCCGTCGCGGTCGCCGCCGATCCACGATCCGGGCCGCAGGATCGGGCGCGGCAGGAGCTCCTTCTCCGGCCAGCGCGCCCGCAGTGCGGCCCGTACCTGCGCGTTGATCGCGGGGATCACGTCGTAGAGAGTCAGGTCGTAGTAGCGCAGCCCGACGGAGATCTCGTCCTGGATCCGCAAGCGCGCCAACCGGATCAGCGCCGTGCGCCACAGGGTGAGCACTTCGCGCCGGATCCGCAGTTCGGATTCGTCGAGACCGGGCTCCCCGGGCTCGAGGCGGCGACGAAGGCGCATGAGCTCGGTGATCTTGGACTGCACGTCGAAGACGGTGCGCCTGCGGGTTTCGGTCGGATGCGCCGTGATCACCGGGGAGACGAGCGCGTCGGTGAGCAGATCGGCCACCACCGAACCGTCGAGTCCGGCCGCGTCGAGTTTGTCGTAGGTGGCGGCCAGCGAGGAATCCTGCGGCGGCTCACCCGCCGCCACGTGCGCGGCGCGGCGGCGATCACGTTGGATGTCCTCGGCCAGATTGGCCAGCAGCACGAAGTAGCTGAACGCCCGGATCAGCGGAATCGCGACCTCGGTGGGGGTGCCGTCGAGCATATCGGCGACGGCGCTGCGCTCGACCTCCTCGCGGCGCACCCGGAACGCCTCGATCCGGACGCGCTCGATCAGGTCGAACACCTCGGGACCCTCGTGGTCACGGATGGTGTCGCCCAGGATGCCGCCGAGGAAGCGGATGTCCTCGCGCAGCGGCCGGGTTGCTTCGGGTTCCATCTCGATTCGCGATTCGCCCATGGTCAGACAGTATTGCCGCGGGCCCGCGGGCGCGACCCGACGCCGCACCCGCCCCGCATGTCGCGCTCAGCCGCGCTGGCGGGCGGTGAAGCGGATCTGGTTGCCCCACGGGTCACGGAACGCGCAATCGCGGCCGTATTGCTGGTTCACGATCTCCTGCGCGACCTCTGCCCCGGCGTCGCGAATCCGGGCGAAGGTGGCGTCGACGTCGTCGGTGGCGAAGATGATCGTGGATTGGGCGCCGCCGTCGATGCGCGCCTGCGCGGCCGCCCGGTAGGCGGCGTCGGGGGCCATCTCCGGGACCTCGAGCACGAATTCCAGGTTCTTCTGGTCGACCGGACCGACCGTCAGCCAGCGCGTGTTGTCGCCGAACGGCATGTCGGTGCGGACCTGAAGGCCGATCAGGTCCCGATAGAAGGTGAGAGCCTCGTCCTGGTTACCCACGAGCAGCATGACATGGGTGAGGGAGAGATCTTCGCCGTGGCGCATACGGTCTCCTCTGGTCGGGCACGGATGGGCGCGCGCCGACGTCGTCGGCGCCTGCCGTCCAGAGTAGCCAGCAAACCTAGAGTTGCCGGATCACCCGCGCCGGATTTCCCGCCGCGAACACCCGGTCCGGCAGATCGCGGGTCACCACGCTGCCCGCGCCGACCACCACATCGTCCCCGATCGTCACGCCGGGGCACACGATCACCCCGCCGCCGAACCACGCGTTGTCACCGATCCGGATCGGCGCTGCGGATTCCCACCGCTGCCTGCGCTTTTCGTGATCCTCCATCGGATGCAGCGCGGTGAGCAACTGGCAGCGCGGCCCGATCGAACAGTCGTTCCCGATGGTGATCGGCGCGCAATCGAGCAGGATCGCGTCGTAGTTGAGAAAGCTGTTCGCCCCGATCTCGATCAGGTAGCCGTAGTCGCACTGGAACCGCGGCATGATCCAGGACCCCTCCCCCAGCTTGCCGAGGAGATCGCCCAGCAACTCGGTCCGCCGCCCGGTCTCGTCGGGCCCGGTGCGGTTGAACTCGTCGCACAATCGTTGCGCCCGTTGCCGTTCGGCCACGAGTTCTGGATCGTTGTCCCGATACAGCTCCCCGGCCAGCATCCGCTGCTTCTGTTCGCCCACCCCGCCGAGTGTAGGGGTGGGCGAACAGGGCCCGAGTGCGCTGCTTGCGGCGATTTACTTCGCCGGGTCGACCCCGAAGGTCGTCGCGATGTCGTCGAGCACCGCGTGCGCGCCGGTGAGGCCGACCGAGGTCAGCCAGACCAGATCGTCGACCGGAGTGACCTTGCCCCGCAGCTGATTCCACAGCGGGTTGGCCGCGGCAGCCGCCTTGCGCTGGGCGGCGGCGTCCTCGCCGTTGCTGGTGAGGAAGATGTAGTCGGCGTCGGCGTCGAGGAGACGCTCCGGGCTCAGGGTGATCGAGAAGTCGTTCTTCGGATCGTCGGACTTGTCGAGCTGGTTCAGGCCGGTGTCGGCGAAGATGTCGCCGACGAAGCTGACCCGCTGCATCAGCCGGTCCTCCTTGGGCAGGAAGCGCAGCAGCGACACGGTGGGCGCGTTGCCGCCGTTCTTCTCCTTGATCGCCGCGCCGATCTTGGCGGCACGGTCCTGGTAGGCCGCGAGCTTGGCCTCGGCGAGATTCTCCTTGTCGACCGCCTTGGCGAGCAGCAGGAGATTTTCCTTCCAGGTGGCGCCGGTGGTCTGACTGAACACGACCGGGACCGTGCCCGATCCGAGCTTGATGCCCTTGAACTGCTCGTACTGCTTCTCGTGACGCACCTTCGCCGACACGATCAGATCCGGTCGGGCGCCTGCCAGCTTCTCGATATCGGGGGTCTGCAGGTTGCCGATGTTCACCGCTCGCCCGCCGCAGGTCTGGGCGGCCGCGCCGAGGAACGCGGGCAACTTCTCGCCCATGGACTGGTACGTCGTGTACGCGACCACTTCGGTGTTCAGCACCAGCGCGGCGTCGACGAACGTCTGGTCGAGAGCGGCGATCCGGACCGGCCGGGTGGTGATGGTGGCCGGGTCCACCACCGTGCCGACATTCGCTCCAGCCTTGTCCTTGACCGCCCCTGCCTCGATGGTCCGCGGGTAGGCCCCGCCGTCGAGGTTGCTCGCGGTATCGCAATCGCTACCGGCGGCGCCGGTGGCCGACCGGTCCTGGCCACACGCGGACAGGCTCAGTACGGCGGCGGCGACTGCCGCGGCGGCGGCGAGCCGACGGCTCAGTGGGGTCTTCATCGAGGTCTCCCGAGTGGTTCAGAGTTCTTTAGGGTTGCTAACCTAGCGAAGCCTTACCTAATTACCAACTATGAAGAGGGATAGTGCCCGCATCGCCGCCCGGAGTCGTGTTCGCCAACACGCGGACTCGCCGGTTGCTACTCATCGCCGGACTCTTGGCCGCGGTCTTCGCGGCCGTTCTGCTCAGTTTGGCCATCGGTTCGAAATTCATTGCTCCCCTTGATGTTCTGCACGCGCTCGGCGGCACGACCGACACCGAGACCGGCGCCATCGTCAACGGCCTTCGCCTGCCGCGCACCCTGCTCGGCGTCCTCGCCGGTCTCGCGCTCGGCATCGCGGGGGCGGTGATCCAGGGGCACACCAGAAACCCCCTGGCCGATCCGGCGCTGCTCGGTATCACCCAGGGTGCGGCTCTCGGCATCGTCCTCGCGGTGATGATCGGCGGCATCTCGAGCCTGTTCGGTTACGTGTGGTTCGGCTTCGCCGGTGCGCTGATCGCCACCATCACCGTGTTCGTCATCGGCGCGACGGGCCGAGGCGGACCCACGCCGGTGACCCTCGCCTTGGCCGGCGCCGCCGTCAGCTACCTGTTGCAGGGCCTGATCTCGGCGGTGGTGCTGTTCGACACCGACGTCACCGACATCTATCGCTTCTGGAAGGCCGGTTCGCTGGTCGGGTCCGACCTCGACGTACTCGGCAAGGCGACACCGTTCGTCCTCGTCGGGATCGTCCTCGCCCTGGCCAACACCTCCGCGCTCAACGCGCTCGGCCTCGGCGAGGACACCGCCCGCGCCCTCGGCCATCGCGTCTTCCTGGCGCGCAGTGTCGGCATCGGCTCGATCGTGCTGTTGACCGGTGCGGTCGTGGCGATCGCCGGGCCGTTGGGCTTCGTCGGGCTCGTCGTTCCGCACCTGGCGCGGGGCATCACCGGGCCCGACTACCGCTGGCTGGTGCCCGTCGCCGGGCTGCTCGGCGTGGTCATGGTGCTGGTCGCCGACATCGCGGGACGGCTGGTCCTGGACAAGGGCGAACTGCCCGCGGGCATCATGCTCGCCTTCGTCGGCGTCCCGTTCTTCATCGTGCTGGTCCGCCGCCGAAAGCTGGTGAGCATATGAGTACGGTCCGGGCGGTCCGGCTGGGACCGGTGTCATGGCAACTGCGACTACGCACGACGGCGGTCCTGTTGCTCGGACTCGCGATACTCGCCGCGGCGGCCTGCGTCGCGCTCGCGCTGGGCACCTACACGATGCCCGACGGAGGCCCGGTCACGCCGTGGGACGTGCTCGCAGTACTCACCGGTGGCGGCGACGACGGCCTCGCCTATGTGGTGTTGGATCTGCGGCTGCCCCGGATTCTCACCGGCGCGCTGGTCGGCGCGGCACTCGCGTTGTCCGGCGCGATCACCCAGGGTATCGCCCGGAACCCGTTGTCCAGTCCCGATATTCTCGGCGTCACCGCGGGCTCTAGCGTGGCCGCGGTCGCGGTGATCGCCCTGTCCGGCAGCCGCGGCCAGATCAGCGGCGCCGCCGCCGAGATCGGGGTGCCCGTGGCGTCGATGCTGGGCGGATTGCTCGCCGCGCTGTGCGTTTTCGTGCTGGCCTGGCGAGGCGGGATCGAAGGCTATCGGCTCGTGCTCGTCGGCCTCGGCGCCGGTTCGCTGCTCTCGAGCGTGACCTTCTGGCTGCTCAGCGTCGGCGACGTCGATGTCGCGACGCGAGCGGTGACCTGGCTGACCGGCAGCCTCAACGGCAGCAGCTGGATTCAGGTGACACCGGTGGCGATCGCCCTGGCCGTGCTGGTGCCGGTGGTGCTCGCGGGCACCCACCTGCTCGGCGCGCTGCACTTCGGCGACGACACCGCCCGCTCGCTCGGCGTGCGGCTCAACGCCGCCCGCCTGGCGCTGCTGGTCCTGGCGGTGCTGCTCGCCGGAGTCGCCACCGCCTCGGCGGGCGCCATCATCTTCGTCGCGCTCGCGGTGCCGCAGGTGGCGCTGCGCCTGACCGGTTCGGCGCAACCCCCGCTGCTCACCTCGGTGTTGCTCGGCGCGGCCTTCACCGTCGCGGCCGATCTCGTCGCCCGCACCCTGCTGCCCGCAGGCGAACTCCCCGTCGGGGTGATCACCGCAGTCCTCGGCGCGCCCTATCTGATCTATCTGTTGATGCGGCGCAACCGTGCCGGGAAAGCGGGCGCGTGATGACCGTTCGGCTACAGGCCAGCGAGCTGACCCTCGGCTACGGACCGACCACCGTCGTCGACGGTCTCGACCTGGATATCACCGGTGGCACCGTCACCGCGGTGATCGGACCCAACGGATGCGGCAAATCCACGCTTCTGCGCGCGATGGCGCGGCTGATGCGCCCCACCGGTGGCCACGTCCAGCTGGACGGCAAGCGGATCGACCGCATGTCGACCAAGGAAGTGGCGCGCGTGCTCGGCATCCTGCCCCAATCACCGCTCGCCCCCGAAGGTCTCACCGTCGCCGACCTGGTCGCGCGCGGCAGACATCCGCACCAGCGCTGGTACCGCCAGTGGTCCGAGGACGACGAATCCGCCATCAACGAAGCCCTGACCTGGACTGACATGGTCGAGTTCGCCGATCGCTCACTCGACGAGCTGTCCGGCGGGCAACGCCAGCGCGCCTGGATCTCGATGGCGCTGGCCCAGAACACCGACCTGCTGCTGCTCGACGAACCCACGACCTTCCTCGACCTCGCCCACCAGATCGAGGTGCTCGACCTGGTCCGGCGCCTGCACGCCGAAGCGGGCCGGACGGTGGTGATGGTGCTGCACGACTTGAATCTGGCGGCGCGCTACGCCCATCGGCTGGTCGCGATGCGCGCGGGCCGGGTGGTTGCCGCGGGAACGCCGGCCGAAGTTCTCACCGAGGAAGTGGTGGCGGAGGTCTTCGGGCTACGCGCGAAGGTGATCGAGGACCCGGTCACCGGGACCCCGCTGGTGGTCCCGATCGGACCCGTCGACACCGATATCTCGCCCGAACGCTGAACAGTAGGGTCATGGGGTGACATCTGGGCGGACACGACACAACTACACCGGCACCTCGGTGGCCGAACGACAGGTCGAGCGCCGAGCGCTGTTCATCGACGCGGGACTGACCGTGTTCGCGGAGAAGTCGTACGCCAACAGTTCGCTGACCGATGTGTGCGCGGTCGCGGGGTTGTCGCGTCGGCAGTTCTACGAACAGTTCGCCGGGCGCGAGGAACTGCTCGTCGCGGTGTACGACGCCGTGCAGGACAAGGCGGGGGCTGCGGTGGCCGAGGCGCTGGCGGCGGCGGAATCCGACGATGTGCGCGCACTCATCGATGCGGCGGTGCAGGCGTACGCGAAGGCGATCACCGACGATATCCGTTGTGCCAAAGTCGCTTTCGTCGACATCGTCGGGGTGAGTCCCGAGATCGAGAAGTATCGGGCGCAGGTCAGGGATCGATGGGGCGAGGTGGTCGCCGCGATCGCGGCCGGGCGCGACGGGGTACGGATGCCGCCCGGCGGATGGCGGGTGCCGATGGCGGCGTTCATCGGCGCCGTGAACGGCGCCGTGCACCAATGGAGCCTGGACGACCCTCGACCGCCCGTCGACGAGCTGGTCGATGTCTTCTCCACCATCCTGAACAGCCTGATCTCGGCGGCACCTGCCGGCAGCTGATTGCGATCCACGCCACACTCATGCCATAGTTGCCGCAATTGAGACGAAGGAGTCTCAATAGATGTGAGGACTGTGCGCGATGAGATCTCCCTTCGTTCAGCGATGGCTCGCCCTTGCCACCGGCTTGCTCGCGGCGGCAACAGTGGTGACGGCCGGGCCGGTATCGGCCGAGCCGGCGGCCCCGCCGCCCCCGCCGGTGATTCCGCTGCCGCCCGAATTGGATCCGGGCTTCTACCTGCCGCCCGCCGACGTGGTGGCGGCGACGGCGCCGGGCGCGATCATCGCGGTCCGACAGGTTCGGATCGCCGATTTCGGCCTGCTGCCGATCGATGTCGACGCCTGGCAGGTGTCCTACCGATCCAACAACAGTCGTGACGAGGCGATCCCCGCGGTCGCCACCCTGATCAAACCGCGCGGGCAGGCCCCCTCGCCGCGCAAGCTGCTGTCGGTGCAGCTGGCCGAGGACTCGACCGCGGGCTACTGCGCGCCGTCCTATGCGCTGCAACATCTTTCGGTGGCCGCGGTGGCGGGCCAGATCGTGGTGCCCGCCGAATTCCTGTTCGCGCAAGCGGCGCTGTCGCAGGGCTGGGCCGTGGTCGTCCCGGACCATCAGGGTCCGAATTCGGCCTACGCGGCCGGACCGCTGGCAGGCCGGATCACCCTCGACGGCATTCGTGCGGCGACCGGCTTCGCCCCGCTCGAGGTGGGACCGACCGCGCCGGTGGGGCTCTACGGCTACTCCGGCGGTTCCATCGCGACCGGCCATGCCGCCGAACTGCGCAGCACTTACGCGCCCGAACTGAACATCGTCGGCGCGGCCGAAGGCGGCGTCGGCGCCGATCTCAGTGCCGCGTTGAGCATGGCGAACAACCAGCTCACCTCGGGTCTCGTCTTCGCCGCCGTTCTCGGGCTCACCCGCGAGTACCCCGATTTCGCCGCCTATCTCGACGAGCGGCTCGACCCGCTCGGCAAAGCGCTGACCGCGATCAAATCCCCACTGTGCGTGCAGTATCAGTCGGCACTGCTGCCGTTCCTGAATCTGACCGGCATGATCGGCTCCGACGGCAATCCCCTCGATGATCCGCCGGTCGCGGCCATGATCGCCGACACCCGCATGGGCAAGTCGGTCCCCGATATGCCGCTGTTCCTCTGGCATTCCGCCTGGGACGAGATCCTGCCGCTCGCCGCCACCGACACCCTGGTCGACACCTACTGCCGTGCTCCGAACACGTCGCTGACCTACACCCGCGACCATGCCAGCGAACACATCGTCGCGGAAGTGGTCGGCGGTCCGGCCGCGCTGATCTGGCTCCGCGACCGCCTCGACGGCATCGCGGCCCCCACCGGCTGCACCATCTCCGATGCGGGCACCATGGCCGCCACCCCCGGCGCCCTGGATTTCCTCGGCGACTCGCTCGCCGCGAAGTTCGCTTCCCTGTTCGGCATGCCGCTCGGGTAGCCGCTGACTCGTCAACTCGGCGATACACATTGACGTTTGATGTTGATTTGTATCATACTCGCCGAGTTCGTCGATCATGAGCAGGAGGTGCCCCGTTGACCGACAACGCCCGGGCCGCGCTGGAGATTCTTCGCGATGCGAGCCAGTTCAAGTGGTATGTCATTCCGCTGTTGCTGTTGGTCATCTACCTCTACGCGGTCGAGGTCGAGCGGCGTAATTGGAATGTGCTGTTCGCCGGACTCGCGCTGTGGGGCATGGACTGGTTCAACGAGATCTGGAACGCGCTGGTCTTCCACTTCACCGAGCGGGCGCCGGTCTGGGCGGCGAGCGGACCGACGGCCTATCAGATCCTGATCGGGCTGAATATCGAGATCTGCTTCATGTTCGCGATCATGGGAATCGCGGCGGCGAAGATGTTGCCGCCCAGGGAGACCCGGATCTTCGGGTTGCCGAACCGACCGGTGCTCGTCGCGATCAACTCGATCGCGGCGGTGGGTGTGGAGGTGCTGCTGAACAAGGCGGGGGTCCTCACCTGGGATTGGTCGTGGTGGCAGCCGAGCTTCCCGTTCCTGATCTGGATCATCGGGTACGTGCCGTTCTTCGCGGTGTGCTTCTTCGTGCACGATCTGGCGAGCGTGCGAAGCAAGGCGCTCGTGGTCGGCACGATCTTCGGGATCGACGCGATCGCCCTCATCGGTTTCGGCGCGGCGGGGTGGCTGTGAGGCGCGGGCTCCGGCGTTCGGCGCTGATCGCGGCGGCCGGACTGGTATTCGCCGGGGTGACAACACAATCGGCGGCTGTCGCCGATCCGGCGTGTCTGCCGGTGGGTACCGTCGGCACGCCGGAAGTGACAGTCGACGAATCCACCGCCGGACTGGCGGCTTTCACCTCTGCGACGGTCGCGCTCCCCGAGCAGGTGCACTTGCGCACCACCACCGAGTCGTTCAACCGGCGCTGGACGTTCGCCGCCCGCGACGGTCAGGTCTACGTGAAAGAGGCTGCCGCTCTCGGTGGTTGGCGCACCGTCGCGCTGCCGGGCTGTCTGGCAGGCACGATCGCCGGTGTCTCCGCCGACGACGACGAAGTGATGATGATCGACCGCGACGGCCGGTTCATCACGATGGATCACGCGCTCAGCGCCCCCGCGGCGTGGAATTGGAGCAGCCGCTACGGCACTCCGCTGTGGACCGGCCCCGGCAACACCTTGCCGCCCGGCGCGTCGACCTGGTCGTGGTCGGTGCTCTCGCCCAACGAAGATCACCGGTGGACCGATACCGCGGGCAACGAACATCCGGTCGGCGGCGCGAAGGTGTCGCATGTGTTCGCGCTGACCCATGGCGGTCAGCGGATCCAGTACGTCGACCCGTGGCTGCCGGTGGATCACAGCTACGAGATGGGCACTCCGCTCGGTGGGCGGTTCCAGGCCGTCGCATTGTCCACCAGTGCGTCGACTTCGATGGTGGTCAACCGGTTCGGCGACTTCTACACGCGCCTCTACGATTTCGACATCTCCGGCGCGGACAAGGTCTTCTTCCGCTACTCCTACGAAGACCAGCGGGGCCTGCCCGAAGCGCCGGACATGCTCTCCGAGCGCATCGACCCCCGCTTCGCGGCCATCCAGTTGCCCGCACCGGACTGGATCGCGCAGCCGAAGGTGCCCGGCGAGATCACCGACCGCATCTCCGTTCACCGGACCGGGCCCGGCTCGGCGGCGCGGGAGTTGCGCGTCGAAGGTCGCGCCGGTGGCAGGACCGGGTTCTGGCACAAGACGCTCACCGACGAGTCGTGGACCTTCGTCGCCACCGATCAACCGCTATCCGGTGCGGTGCTGGAGAACTCGCCGGTGAACCGCGCGCAGGAGACGCTCGGTCCCGTCTCGCCCTACGACTACCAGGGCGTCTCGTCCCAGGGGTGGACCGCGCGGATCCAGTCCTTCGATCCGGCCGTCTCCCCCACACCGCTGCGGCTCGAATTCGATGACGGGATCGGGCTCGACATCGTGCTGCACACCGTCGACGGCTTACGGCAGACGCCGCAGCAGCCCGGGATCACCGGTCAGCCGCGGTTCTTCGATGGGACCGTCGAGGTGTCGCAGGAACTGCTGGCCACGTTGGATACGCAGCCGCCCGCCGTCCGTGATTTCGTGCGGAACACGTTGGGTGGGCACAGGTTCACCGATACCTCGGTCGATGTCACCGACGCGCGGTTCCATCTGGCCCTGACGGATCTCACCCTGAATCGGCGCTGAGCACACCCCGGGGTGTGCTCAGCTCACCTCCCGGTGGCGAGGTTGGACGCGGTGCAGCAGGACCTGCTCGAGGAGCGCGACGAGGACATCACGGACGGAGTCGCGGTCACGGGCATCACAGTCCAGCACCGGGATCCAGTCGTCGAGGCCGAGGGCTTCGCGGACCTCGTCGAGGTCGAAGCGGGTGGCGTCGGCAAAGCGGTTGACCACCACGACGAAGGGCGTGTGGTGTTCTTCGAAGTAGTCCAGGACCGGATAGCAGTCCTCCACCCGCCCGGTGTCGACGACGATGACCGCGCCGAGGGCGCCGTCGACCAGGTCGTCCCACAGGAACACGAACCGGTCCTGGCCGGGCGTCCCGAACAGGTAGAGGATCAGGGATTGCTCGAGGGTGATGCGGCCGAAGTCCAAAGCCACTGTGGTCGCGGTCTTTTCGGCGCGATGACCGGGATCGTCGATGCCGAGCGAGACCTCGGTCATCGAGGCCTCGGTGACCAGCGGCTCGATCTCGGAGATGGCGCCGATGAAGGTGGTCTTCCCGACGCCGAAGCCGCCGCTGACCACGATCTTCACCGAGGACGGCATTGCTGGTGCCTTAAAGTGCGCGGACAAGGTCGCGGATCCTCTCGATGGCGGCGGTCGACAGTTCGGGCGCGTCACGGACGGTGACATGCCCCGCCGCTGCCAGATCGCTGACGATCACCTTGGCGATGCCGATCGGAACCCGCAGGGCGGCCCCGATTTCGGCGATGGAATGCGGTGTCAGGCACAGCTGCACAACGGTGCGCTCCTCGAACCGCAGCGGCGCCGACAGCGCGGACGGCGGCGCCTGGACAAGGGTTTCGATGCGCAGGCCGTCCAGCACCGGAACGGTGCGGCCCGCGGTGAGCACGAACGGGCGAACGAAGCGGTCGTCGACATCGTCGTGCGCGGTGGGGGTCACCGGCACCGACGGCAGGGGGCCACGCCAGCCCGTGGGCCGGCTCATCGGGATCATGCGCGGGTCGGGCAACCGCGGGAGATCGGGATCTCTCATCTGCGCAACGACTCTCGCAATTCGCTGATCAGCAGCGGGTCGAGCAGTGATCCGGCGCGTTCGGCGAGGACGGCCATCTCGTAGCCGACCAGGCCGACATCGCAGCCGCCGTCGGCGATCACGCCGAGGCAACTGCCGTCGCCCAGTGCCGACACCAGCAGGAAGCCGCGCTTCATCTCGATCATGATCAGCTTCAGACCGTCGAAATCGTAACTGCGCGAGGCACTGCGGGCGAGGCTGGACAGACCCGACACCATCGCGGCGAGCCGGTCGGCGCCGGTGCGGTCGAGGCCGTCCGACATCGCGATCAGCAATCCGTCGGAGGAGACGGCGACGGTGTCGCGTACGCCGTCGGTGTTGCGGACGAAATTGCCGAGCAGCCAGTTGAAGGTGTGCGGATCAGTGGTCGGTAGGTGGGTGGTCACCGGGTCTCCTTGGGTCTGGTCCGATCGTCAGCGGGTGGGATCGAGTGGGGTGGCGGCAGAGTCGGTCTCGCCGCCGCGTTCGTGGCCGGTGCGGAACGAGGAGAGCATGCTGCGGGTCTGGTCGGGGGTCCGTTCGGCAACCGGGGGACGGGCCTGCTCGACGGCCGGATCGCGGCGGGGTCGCTCCGGTGCGCCGGTGACCTTGGTGCGTTTGCTGCGTTTGACCAGGCCGTTGCGTGTGCGTTCGACGGCGGGGGCACCGGCGGGTAGCTCACGCGGCTGCTCTACCGTCGAGCCGTTGTGGCCTCGGGCTGCTCCCTCGGAACGCTCCGGAATCACCGCGCTGTAGTGATCGTCGGCCGACGATCCGTTACGGACCGCACCGTCGCGCGGTGAGTGCGTGGATTCTGTTGTGCTGCTGAGGAATTGCGCGTAGGCAGAGCCGTTGGACGAATGGTTCACCGAGGTCTGACCGTTGCCACTGCTCGGTCCGAATTCCACGGTGCGGCTGTGCCGAGATCGGCCGTTGGTGCCGGACCACGTGGTGCCGTCGCCGGGGAGGGCGTGGGAGGAGCCCGAACCTGCCACACCGGCGGGGATCTCGTGGTGTCGTGGCGTCGTCGAGCCGACCGTGACGCCATTGCGGGCCTGCCCTACCGAGTGGCCTGCGGCATCGCCACGCCCGGCGATCGCCACCGTGCTCTTGCCGGTGGCGACCGCACCGTTGCGCGTCGGCATTGCCTCGTACACCCCGGAACCGGACGACTGCGCGTCCACCACGACGGTGGCATCGCGCTCCAGCGCCACGAGGTCCGCCGAGCCGGTACCCACTCCGGAGCCTCGGTTGGCGCCGTTTCTGGAGTCGGCTGTCTGCCCGGCCTTTTCGTCGGCGAGCAGCGACGGCGGGAGGAGCAAGCGGGCGACGATGCCGCTGACCGGTGACGTGTTCAGTTCCACGTCGATGCCGAGGCGACCCGCCAGCCGACCGACCACGTAATGGCCGAGGTAGCGAGTGGAGGCGACGATGAAGTCCTGCTCCCCGCGCAGCCGGGCGTTGGCTTCGGCGAGTTGTTCGGTGGGCATACCGACGCCGTGGTCGACAACGGCGAGCAGGTAGCCGCCCGCGACCTTGCGGCCGTACACCTCGACCTCGAGATCGGGCGGGGAGAAGGCCAGCCCGTTCTCGATGAGTTCGGCCAGAATGTGGGCCAGTTCGCTGACAACGGCGCCGGTCACCGCGATGTCGTCGATCCGGCGCAGCACCACTCGCCGGTAGTCGTCGACCTCGGACAGTCCGGCCCGGATCACGTCGGTGAGCGCGATCGGTTCGGCCCACCGGCGCGGGCTGGCCTCGCCGACCAACACCAGCAGGCTTTCGGCGTTGCGCCGCATACGGGTGGCCAGGTGGTCGAGTTCGAACAGGTTCGACAGAGCTTTCGGGTCGAGTTCCTCGCGCTCGAACTCGCTGATCAATCCCAGCTGACGCCGCACCAGGTTCTGATTGCGGCGGGCCAGGTTCGCCATCGATTCGGTGGTGTTGCGCCGCACCAGCGCCTGCTCGGAGGCGAGGTCGAACGCGGTGGTCTGCACCCGATCCAAAGCGCTCGCGACAGCGGCGATCTCGACGCTCGCACCGCGCGGCGTGCGCACCGGCGCGGGCGGATCGGGATGGGCGTCGGCGGCGCTGTGCCAGGCCTCGATCACCTCGGGCAGTCGCGTGGAGGCGACATCATCGGCCTCGGTGGCCAACCGGGCCAAGGGGCGGACGATAGCCCTGATGCTGGCGAGGACGAGCGCGAACTCGGCCGCGATCGCCAACAGCGCGGCCGCGGCGAAAGCGGCGAGCATCAGCGCGGCGTCCAGACGGAGTTTCTCCGCCCGCGCGCCGACGTCGTCGCCGATGACCTGCTGCACGGTTCGCTGTTCGTCGATGACCGCCGTCATCTGTGCCCACCACACGGCCGGGTCGACCGGTTGGATCAGCGGACCCAGCGTCGAGGCGATCGCGATGTTCTCCGATTCGGTTGCCCGCGTGGCGTTCTCACTCGCGAGCACCGCGTCGAGACGAGCCTGCTGGGCGGGCGTCGCGTCGTGGCCGAAGGCGGTGAGCGCGGCATTGCGGGCCGCCCGGATGTCGAGGAACTGCACGTACTCCCCCGACGCGAATTCCCCGGCGGCGAAGACGCCGTTGAGGAACCCGCGCTCACGGGCCGTGAATTCCTTCGCGTCGCCGAGGGCGTAGAGCGCTTGCAGGCCGTGCCGGACGGCCGGGTCACGCGCCTGGTCCAGACCGAGCGAGAGACGGTTCAGCGCGTCGATGCCGTCGGTGTAGAACTGGAACGCCGCCTGCCGGGTGACATTACGATTGTCGACCTGGGAGCGGATCGCGGGCAGCCCCGCCAGATGGCCCAGCGCCGAGCGCACCTCCCCCGCACCTGGCGGGTCGCCCACGACGGCGTTCACCAGGGCGCGCAGGGCGGCGTCGGTGCCCGCGCGCTGGTCGGTGACGGGTTGACGCAGGCGCTGATCACCGCCGAGCAAACCGTTGCTCAGACCTCGCTCGCGCTGCACCTGCTGCACGAGGTCCTGCGCGGCCAGCGCGACCGCCACGGCGTCCACGGTTTCCCCGCTGCGACGGTAGGCGCTGACCTGGGTCGACATGGTCAGCCCGAGCAGCGCGAGCACCAACACCAGCGACACCACCAGGATCCGGGCGAGCTGACCGGAGATGGTGCGCGGCCGGATCAGCGCGACGCCGGGCCGCTGCCCTCCAGCGCCGCCGTCCGATCGGGTTCCGGTCGGGTTCGGCCGGGAACGTGCACGCACACCTACTCCTTTGCAATGCCACCGCAACGTCGGTCACGGTGGCCTACGGAAAGACAGGTGCAAACTTGCACTCCGCGCGGTGCGCGGTCAATGCGGAACGGTGTAAAGCAGCAATTCGTGCGCTGATCTAAACATGCCGGAAATTCAGCGGGCTTTGTGTAGCCGAATGCTCACAGTCGTATCGGCAGCGAGTTGGCCGACCGGTTCACTGCCGGATACATACGGGTCACCAGAGATCGTGACGCGCAACACATTTGGCGCGGCCGATCAGAAGGCGCAATTCAGTGCCGACTCTATACCGGTTGCGACGATGCCATGCAAATCGAGAAGTGAAGTCGTGTCGATCAATGCGCATTGCCGAACGGTATTCGTGGAATTACTCGCCGCCGAGAATTCCCAGCACCTGATCCGAGTAGAAGAACGGCTCCAGGCGTTCCCTGATCAGCCCGGCCAGCACCCCGTTGCGCTTGGCGGACTCGATGACGGACGGACCGTAGCGCAGGATCTCGGCACTGATGTCGTCGGCGTCGAGACCGAGTTCGGGCAGCATCGCCGAGAGGGTGTGGTTGCCGTACCTGGTGTAGAACACCTCGACGCACTCGCGCACGAGCAGGCCGAAGTACTCCTTCTCCCTGGTCGTCACCGCGATCTCGTAGCAGATCTGGACCAGCTCGTTGAGGTCCTTCTGGGTGAGGTATTCACGCAGGCCCGCGACGGGCTCGTCGGCGTGCAGGTCCCAGAATTCCATCGCGGCCGAGTGCACCGGGGCGTCACGCAGCATGTCGCGGATCGCGTTGTTGGTGCGCTTGAGCGCGAACAGCGCGCCCTTGCCCGCGAGGTCACCGACGAAGGTGCTGTCGGCCGCGACCTTCTTGGCCCGATTGGCCGCGGTCTGACCCAGCGACATCAGCGAGGAGACGCCCGGAATCTTCTCGGCGCGTTCACGATTGGCCTGCATGAAGTCGCCGATCAGCTTGTCGACGAAACGCGAGGCCACGGTGGCGACGAGCGGGCTCTCGGTGAGCCGGTCCAGGATCCGCTCCTGGGCCTGGTGCATGCCGAAGATCTTCTCCAGCAGCGCTTCCACCGGTTCGCGGTCGACGACGTCGCCGAGGGTGTATTCGGTGTTCGACGCGATGTGGTCGTAGATGGCGTCGGAGAAGATGCCGACGGTATCGGCGATCACGGGGCTGCCGCCGATGCGGTCGAACACCGTGGCCACCGTCTGTTCGCCCTGCTCGAGGGAGACCACGTCGCCGAACCGAATCGTCTCACCGACGGCCAGCACGGCGGCCACGTCCCGGGCGATCACCTCGGCAAACCGGTCACCGGTCACCTCGGCGAGCAGGAATTCCACCTGCGCGTCGAGCAGTCGGTCGGCAATCTGGCGCGCCTGCGTCATTTGTGTCCACCCATCACGGTCGTTGCTCGAGGGGAGGACGCGTGGCTACTTGTCGCCGGAATCGTTGCCCTGCACCGATTTCCGGATCTGATCCAGCCGCTCACGCGCGGCTTTTTCCCGCGCCTCCCACTGTTCGTCGACGCTGCGACCCGCGGGAGTCTGCCGGTCGAGCTCGTCCATTCCCTGCGCGGTGCCGAAACGCTGCTCGACCTTATCCCGAACCGAGTCGAATGTCGGCACTCCGGAAGTGGAATATCCGCCGGTGGCGGCAGGTGCGCCGGTCACCGGCAGTCCGGACGGTACCGGCGGTACCGGGATCGCGCCTCCTACCTGCCCGGATGCGACGGGCACCACATCCGCGTCGACGACGTCGGTGTCCAGAGTCACAGGTGATCCGGTATCGGCATGACCGATGTCGGCCTGGGCCAGTGCGGCGGCGACCGCGACGAGCCCGGGACGTCCGGCGACCGCGGCGCGCAGCACCGAAACCAGCTCGTGGTCGGGTAGCGCGGCCATCCGGCCGAGGAGTTCGCTCGTTTCGCTCATACCGCCAGGCTACGCAGCATCAGCGACCGCCGACCAGCGTTATCGCGCCGCCCAGTCGGCGATGATCTCGGCCCACTCGGCGCCGAGCGTGTCGATCACATCGTTGTGGCCCGCGCCAGGGACCACGATCAGCTGTTTCGGGTCCTGTGCCGCCGCGTACAGGCGTTCGGCGTGGCGCAGTGGCAGGAGTTCGTCGCGGTCGCCGTGCATCATCAGCACCGGGACGCGCAGGTTCGCGATGCGCCGCAGGCTCGGATACGCGTTCGGGATCAGCGGAGCGGGCAGGAACGGGTAGACCGAGCGCGCGGCGGCGCGCATGCCGCTGAACGTCGACATGAGGATCATGCCCGCGGGCGGATATTCGCCCGCCAGTTCGAGCAGTACCCCGCCACCGAGGGATTTGCCCAGATAGTAGACCCGATCGGGATCGACTTCCGGTTGGTCGAGCAAGGCTTGGCGGGCGGCTCTGGCGTCGAGGTAGGTGCCCTGTTCGCTCGGGGTGCCCGTGCTGCGACCGAAGCCGCGGTAGTCGAACGCCAGGACGTCGAAACCGGCTCCGACCAGCAGCGCGATGATCGAGACGCGGTCGCCGATGGTGCCCGCGTTGCCGTGCGCGTAGAGGATGTGGCCGCGCGGGCGCGCGGCGCGCACGAACCAGCCGTGCACCTCGATGCCATCGGCGGTGCGCATGGTCAGATCGCGGTAGTCCAGCCCCAGTGCCGCCGGGGTCTGGGCGAGGTGTTTCTCGGGGTGGTAGACCAGTGCGTTGAGGACGCGTGTCGCGGGGTGGCGGATCACTTGCCGCGACCCGCCTGGAAACCGAAGTCCCAGTGGTAGAGGCGGGCGATCTCCACGACGCCACCACCCGGTTGACCGGCGGGCGGTCGGACGAAGGCGCCTTCGCGACGTACCACGAACTCGCCGTTGACGTTCTCCAGTACGAACAGCACCGCATCGCGGGAGTTGTCGGTGCAGCCGTCGAGCGTCATCTCGATGGGCGCGGAATTCACCGTGTTCAAAGTGACGGTGGCGTGCACATTGCGGAAATCGCTGGCACCGTCGTAGATCGAGGCGAACACGAGGATGCGCCGGATGAACTGGGTGTAGTCGAGGTTCACCGACAGGTTCTCGCCGGTGATGCTGGCGCCGGTGCGGTCGTCCTGGTCGAGGTGGATGAACGGCGGTTCGTACAGGGCGCCGAAGCGGCGGTCGAGGGCTCGCACGGAACCGATGGCGCCGTTGACCAGTTCGAAGAAGCAGCACAGGTCCAGGTCGATGTTCTTGCCGCGGAGTTTGCCGAAGAGACGGCCGGTGGCGGCCATCGAGGTCCAGTTGAGGTTCACGCGCAGGACGCCGCCGGTGGCGCCGTGTTTGGTCAGGGAGACAGACGGGGCTTCTTTGGTGAGCGAGACCTTGGCCAGATTGACCGGAGGTGGTGGGGGCGGGGCGAATTGGGGGTGCTGCTGCGGCGGCGGGTACGGCTGGGACTGATTCGGCGGGAACGTGGGAGTCGGCGGCGTCGGAGGTGGGGTGCTCGGCCGGTTCGGCTGGGGCGCTGGGATGAACGGCTGCGTCGGCGGTGCGTAGGACTGTTGCTGGTTCGGCTGGCCCGAGGCGTATGGCTGTCCCTGCGGCTGCGGGGGTGCGGGCGGCGCGGCGGGGGCATCGTCGACGGAGATGCCGAAATCGGTAGCGAGCCCGGCCAAGCCGCTGTCATACCCCTGACCGACGGCGCGGAATTTCCACGCACCCTGGCGTCGGTACAGCTCACCGAGCACGAAGGCGGTTTCGGTGGTCGCCCCGCTGCTGTCGAAGCGCGCGACCTCCGCACCGTTCGCGGTATCGATCACCCGGATGTAGAGCCCACGGAACTGCCCGAACGTTCCCCCGTCGGCGGAGGCGGCGAGCACGATCGTCTCGATCTGCGGCTCGACCTGCGCGAGGTTCACCGACAGGGCGTCGACAACGGTCTGCCCCTGCTGTTTTCCTTCGTACCGAACGGCCCCCGAAGGATGCACGGCCTGGTTGTAGAACACGAAGTCGTCATCGGAGCGCACCTTCGCCCCGGCGAGCAACAGCGCGGAGGCATCGGCATCGGGCACGCCCTGCCCCGACTGCCAACCCAATTCGACGCGGACCGCGGAGGCAGGCACCGCAACATTGGCGCCTTTCATCATCGACACACCGCCCAACCTATCCCGCGCCCGACCCGTCGCCCCTACTCCCCCGCATTCCGGCGCGAGGGACAATCACACACGACGAAGGCCGCCCGGTGGAACCGGACGGCCTTCGGGTGTCGAGTACGGATCAGCCGCGCAGTTCGGCGCCGACCGCGGTGGCGGCCGAGGCGACGGCGGCATCGCGAGCGGCGCTCGCCTCGTCTTCGGTGAGGGTGCGGTCGGGGGCACGGAAGCGCAGGGCGTAGGTGAGGGATTTGCGGCCCTCGCCTGCCTGGGCGCCTTCGTAGACGTCGAACAGGGCGATGCTTTCGAGCAGATCGCCACCGCCGGTGCGGAGCGCGGTTTCCACCTGCGCGGCGGGGACGGTCTTCTCGACGCTGATCGACACATCCTGCAGGACGGCGGGGAACGCCGAGATCGTCGGGGCGGGCAGGGACTCGGTCAGCGGCAGGGCGTCGAGATCGACTTCCAGCGCGCAGGTGCGCGGCGGCAGACCGGCGCGCTCCAGGACGGCCGGATGCAGTTCGCCCGCGTGA
Organism: Nocardia salmonicida NBRC 13393; assembly: GCF_001613085.1. GTDB lineage: Bacteria > Actinomycetota > Actinomycetes > Mycobacteriales > Mycobacteriaceae > Nocardia > Nocardia salmonicida. The sequence continues at coordinate 139,979 of NZ_BDBR01000013.1, read as the reverse complement.
CCGACGACGACACCGTCGACGAGCAGTTCGGCGCAGCGGCCGGGATGCCACGGCAGGTAGTTGGCGGATCGGCGTTCGATGACGATTGCGGCCGCGTCGGCGATGTCGTCGACCAGCGCGAAGGCGTCGGCGGCCTCGGCCGCACGGCCCGGCCCCCACGGCCCACGCGGGTCGTGCTTGCCGCTGAGCACCGCGGCCACGTGCACCGGCTGGGCCGGCAGCGAGGCTTTGAGCTCGGCGATCTGCTCGTCGGTGGGACGACGATCCACCGGCAGCGCCTCGACCGAGTGGGTCTGCGCGCCGGGCAGCACCACCTGGGCGATGCCGTAGATGGTCAGGTCGCGCGCACCGCGGGAGATATTGCGGATGGCCACTTCCAGTAGTCCCGGCAGCAACGTGGTCGCCAGTTCGGGGCGGTCGCTGTCGAGGGGGTTCAGCACGCGAGTGGTGTTGCGACGCGGGTCGTCGGCGTCCAGACCCCACACCTCGAACACCCCACCGGGCAGGAAGGCGGGCGGCGGCACCTCGACGGCGCCGGCGAACGCCAGTGCCCGGCTCACCGCGCGGCGACGCTGCTGCTGCGCGGTCAGACCGCGGCCGCCGGGTGCGGTCGGCAGGATGGATGGGATCTGCTCGAGCCCTTCCAGCCGCAGGACCTCTTCGACCAGGTCGGCGGGCTGGGTGAGGTCGGGGCGCCAGCTCGGCGGGGTCACCAGCAGCTGGGTCTTGCCCGCGTCGTTGACCTCGATCTCGACGCCGGCGCCGATCTGGGCCAGCCTGCGCACGGAGGTGCCCGCCGGGTAGGTGACGCCGGCGACGCGGTCGGGCAGGTCGATGTCCATCGCGATCGGCGCGACCGGCTCCAGGGGCACCCGGATGTCGGTGAGCGCGGATTCGATGGTGCCGCCGGTGATGTCGGCGAGCAGGGTCACGGCGCGGTCGAGCGCGGCGATATTGATCTCGGGATCGACGACCCGTTCGTACCGCTTGCCCGCCTCCGAGGAGAGCTTGTGGCGGCGCGAGGTCCGGTACACCCGCAGCGGGTTCCAGACGGCGGCTTCCAGGACCACATCGGTGGTCTCCGGCCCGACCTCGGTGCTCGCACCGCCCATGACACCGGCGAGGGAGATGACGCCGGAATCATCGGCGATCACCACATCCTCGGCGTCGAGGGTGCGCTCGGTGTCGTCGAGAGTGCGCAGGGTCTCGCCCTTGTGCGCCGAGCGAACGACCAAGCCGCCGTGCAGCTTCGCCGCATCGAAGGCATGCAGCGGCTGACCGAGCTCGAGCATCACATAGTTGGTGACGTCGACGGCCGGGGAGATCGGACGCATACCCGACAGCATCAGCCTGCGCTGCAACCACAGCGGGCTCACCGCGTTCGGGTCGATCCCGGTGACGCGGCGCGCGCCGAAGCGGGTGCAGTCCGAATCGTCGTCCAGGCGCACCGCCCAGGCGAGCTCTTCGGCCTCGGGCAGCGTGCGCACGGCCGGGTCGGCGTATTCGAGGTCGAAGCCGCAGGCCAGTTCGCGGGCCAGGCCGCGCACCGAGAAGCAGTAGCCGCGATCGGGAGTGATGTTGAGTTCGATGATGGTGTCATCGGTGCCGAGCAGCACGTTCGCGTCGTCGCCCGGCTGCGCGGAACCCGGCTCGAGCACCAGGATGCCGTCGTGATCCTTGCCGATGCCGAGTTCGGCGACCGAGCAGATCATGCCGTTGGAGGTGTGACCGTAGGTCTTGCGCGAGGAGATCTTGAACCCGCCGGGCAGCTCACCGCCGGGCAGCACGACCACGACGAGGTCGCCGGCCGCGAAATTGCGTGCGCCACAGACGATTTCCTGCAACTCGGGGTTGCCGACATCGACCTTGCAGAAGCGGATCGGCTTCTTGAACTCGGTGAGCTCGGTGATCTCGGCGACGCGACCGACGACCAGCGGCTTGTCGATGTCACCGCCGATGGGCTCGAGCTTGTCGACCTCTTCGACTTCCAGACCCACCCGGACGAAGCCCGCGTCGAGCTCTTCCGCCGACACCGACCACTCGGGGGTGGTGCGCTGCAGGATCTCGGTCAGCCAGGACTGTGCTACTCGCACTTGACGTTTCGCTCTCTCTCTAAGACCGGATACCGAAGGGCAGGGTGAACCGCACGTCACCCTCGACGATGTCGCGCATGTCGGCGATCGTGGTCTGGAACTGCAGGGTGCGTTCCATGCCCATACCGAACGCGAACCCGGAATACACCTCGGGATCGATGCCGCTGGCGATCAGGACCTTCGGGTTGACCATGCCGCAGCCGCCCCACTCGATCCAGCCCGCGCCGCCCTTCTTGTTCGGGAACCACACGTCGACCTCGGCCGACGGCTCGGTGAAGGGGAAGTAGTTGGGGCGCATGCGCGTACGGGTCTCGGGGCCGAACATGGCCTGCGCGAACGCGTCGAGGACACCGCGCAGGTGCGCCATGGTCAGGCCCTTGTCGATCGCCAGACCCTCCACCTGGGAGAACACCGGGGTGTGGGTAGCGTCGAGCTCGTCGGTGCGGAAGGTGCGACCGGGGCACGCGACATAGATCGGCACCTCGCGCTCGAGCATGGACCGCACCTGCACCGGGGAGGTGTGCGTGCGCAGCACCTGGCGCGAACCCTCCGGGGCGATGTGGAAGGTGTCCTGCATGGTGCGCGCCGGGTGATCGGGCAGGAAGTTCAGCGCGTCGAAGTTGAAGTGCTCGGTCTCCACCTCGGGACCCTCGGCGACCTCCCAGCCCATCCCGACGAAGAAGTCGGCGATCTGCTCGGAGATGACGGTGATCGGGTGCCGGGCGCCGACGGGCTGACGACGGGCGGGCAGCGTGACGTCGATCTTCTCGGAGATGAGCACCGCCTGATCGCGCTCTGCCAAGAGCGCGGCACGGCGCGCCTCGAACGCCTCCGACACCCGCTTGCGCGCGAGGTTGACCCGCTTACCGGCCTCGGCCTTCTCCTCCTTGGACACACTGCCCAGCCCACGCTGCGCGAGCGCGATCGGCGACTTGCCGCCGATGAAGTCGGTCTTGGCGACCGCCAGCGCGTCCAGATCAGCCGCCGCGGCAAACGCCTTCTCGGCCTCCGCCGCCGCTGCCGCGAGTGCCTCCTCGGTCAAAGAGGCGTTTTGCTCGACTCCACTGTTGTCGTCGGCCACGATCTTCTCGACTCTCCCCTGGGGATCGGTTCGCGGGCGCGTCATTGCCATCCCGCATCGGTGCTGCGTAAATCCTATGGGATGGGGTTCCCGCGATTCATCCGGATTACTCGCGAGCCGATCGTCGCTGGTCCACGGGTCCGAGGCCGGACCGACCAGTCCAGGTCAGGACGATGATCGACTGACTCGCGCTCGGGGGTCCTGGCCGCCACGCCGCCGAACTGACACGCCCATCTGTGGACGCGCACTCTGCCCGCCGTCGAATGGGCGACTCGGTCGATAGCCGTCGAGCTTACGGACCCCGATGGTTCCGCACCGGCTCCCAGCAGGTCGACGACGAGCAGTTCTCGGCCGAGTCGGCGGAGTAGCCGAAATCCCGCGACCACATCGTGTTGCTCACCTGTCCCAAGGGCGGGAGTTCCGTGCGGCCTGTGGCAACCGGCGCGAAATCGACTGTTTCTCAGAGCAATCGGAAAGCGATCGGAATCGGAGGGAACCGAATGGGTTCGGGGCGCGTCCAAATGATCAAACACACCAGCGTGTTCGACTCGAGAACAGGACGACTCGATGGCTGAACAGACCTGCGATCCAACGCCGCCGCGGGGGCGGCGTGCCCGGCGTACCGCTCCTGGGAGCGGTCTTGCGTTGTGTGGCTTCGGGATACGGCCCGCGGGGCGACATTCGTCTCCGCGTGTGGAGAGTTTGTGTGCGCGTCGTCCCGAACGGCGCGAGGCCGCCCCGGAACAGGGGCAGCACCCGGATGGTGTCGGGTGACGGGGATCGGCGACCGTCGGGGCGGATCGCCTGCCGGTTCGGCCTATGTTCGGTTCCAAGGTGCCCAGCCCAATCGGCACGGCGGCTATCCAGGCGTGTTCGGGCTGGTCAACGGGTTGTGGATGGAGGGGCAGTTGAGCGCCGAGGAGGTCCGGTTCCGGCGCTCGGGCAATGATTGGTTCAGTGAGAATCTGACGAATCCGAGCGATGTGGATCCGCGCGTGTACGACCGCGAACTGCATCCGGGGGCTTCCTCGTGGTTCAAGTCGAGCGCGGTGTCGATGATCGAGCGCGTCGGTGGCTATCTCGCGATTCTCGACGCCCACGGGATCGAGTGGGAGCGACGGGAGTCCGACGCGCCGGGAACCGTCATCTATGACGATGCCCAGCAGGTGGTCGTTCAGCCGAACCGCAGTCGGCCGGGGCAGCCGACTGCGGTCGGTGGCTATTCCGCGGGCTTGCTGTGACGCGGAAGGAAAACCGCTACCACCGCGGCGAAGGCGACTAGAGCGGCGCCGACCCACACGGCGGGAACCAGCCCATCGACGTAGGACTGGGGGTCGGTGTAGGAGCCGTAGGAGGCGAACACCGAGGCCAGGACGGCGATGCCCATGGCCACGCCCACTTCGCGGACGGTGCTGCTGATGCCCGATGCCATGCCCTGGTCAGCGGGGGAAGCGCTGGCCATGACGATGGTGGACGAGGGGGCGAAGGTGAGACCCATGCCGATGCCGCCGAGGACGAAGGGGGCGACGAAGGCCAGGTAGGGGACGTCGGCGGTGGTGATCATCGCCATCCAGGCGAGCGACACCGCCAAACAGAGCTGGCCGATCGCGATGAGCGTGCGGGCGCCGACACGGTCGACGATCAGGCCGGCCAGTGGCGCGACGACCATCGGAACCATCGTCCACGGCATCGTGCGGATGCCCGATTCCAGCGGCGAGTAGCCCTGCACCACCTGGAAGAACTGAGCGAGCAAGAAGATCGAGCCGAAGACACCGGACGAGAAGCCGAACGACACGATGAAGCTCAGGCTCAAACCGCGGGATCTGAACATGCGCAGCGGGAGCATCGGGTCGGTGACGTAGGTTTCCCAGGCGACGAACGCAACGAGCAGCGCGACACCGCCGATCAGGGCGGTGAGCACCTGCGGTGCGGTCCAGCCGTCGTCGGCACCGTGGATGACACCCCACACGAGCGCGAGCACGCCACCGGCCGAGAGCAGCACGCCCAGGTAGTCGAGTTTCCGTGCGGCGCCCCGTGATTCAGCGAGCATGCGCGCGGCGAACGGCAGCGCCAGCAGACCGATCGGGACATTGAGCCAGAAGATCCACTGCCAGTTCAGGCCGTCGACCACCGCACCACCGACAACGGGCCCGACCGCGACACCCAGACCGGCGATGCCGCCCCAGATGCCGATCGCGGCGCTGCGCATCGTCGCGGGCACCGCGGCGGCGAGCAAGGTGAGCGACAACGGCATCACGGCCGCACCACCGACGCCCTGCACCGCACGAGCCGCGATCAACATCCATGGTTCGGTCGCCAGCGCGCACACGCCGGAAGCGACGACGAAGATGCCGATACCGGCCAGGAACACCCGGCGGCGGCCGATCCGGTCACCGAGGGCCGAAGCCGACAACAGCAGCGCGGCGAAGGACAACGTATACGCGTTGATGAACCACTGCAGGTCCGAAAGCGAGGCTCCGAGTTCCGCTTTGATCACCGGCAGGGCGTTCGTCACGACGAGGTTGTCCAACGTGACCATGAACATCGGAATGCCGACAGCGGCGATGACCGCGCCGAGCGGTTTGGTCTTCGCCCCGGAACTCGCAGGCGCTTCGGCCGCTCGCGCGTCGCCGGATTCGAGTGTTTGCGTCATGCCGCACCCTTAGTTGTTATTGACTGATAACTACTCCTATGGTTATGCATCGGCTGATAACATGTCAAGAGGCAAACGATCGAGGAGGCAGTGACGTCATGACGCGAACCCGGATGACCGCATCCGAACGCAGCGCGCAAGTACTCGAAGCCGCGATCCAAGCCTTTGCCGAATCCGGTTATGCCGCAACGAAGACCGACGAGATCGCCCGGCTCGCGGGGGTTTCGCAGCCCTACGTGATCCGACTGTTCGGCACCAAACAGCAACTGTTCCTCGCCTGCCTGCTCGAGGTCTGCACCCGCATCGAACAGGTCTTCCGCGACGCCGAGATCGCCCCCGGCGCCGACACCCCGGAGGCACTGCGCACCCTCGGCCACGGCTTCGACGTGTTCCTGGCCGAACGCGAACTCCCCCTGATCCTGCTCCACGGCGTCGCCGCCAGTGCGGACCCGGCGATCGGCGACCACATGCGCGAGCGGTTCGGGCGCATATACCGCCTGATCGGCGAACTCACCGGCGCCGACACGGCGGAATCGCGCCGCTTCGTCGCCACCGGCATGCTGCTGACCATCATGACCGCCATGCAGGTCGCGGGCAGCAATGCGATCCCACTCCCCTGGGCCACCGAAATCCTCACCGACTTGCGCAGCGTCACCACCCCCGAGTGCTGAAGCCCGCGACCGGTCAATGCGCGAGGAGGGCAGGCCAGTTCTGCGCGCCCGCCCAGTCGGCAAACGAGTGCCAGGCGACATCGGGGTAATCCCGGCGCAGGCCGGTGACGTCGACATCGAGTCCGACGGTGGCGAAGTATTCGAACATGGCGGCCAGATCTTCGGAGTGGCGGCGAACGACGAAGATCGGGACTTCGTGGTGCGCGATCGGGCGATCGATGGCAACGGCCAGCGCGGCAGCGAGTCGGTCCGGGGTGAGTTCGTCGGCGGCGAGGTCGATGCGGCGGTCCGTGAATTCCGCGCGACGATCGAGCGCGAGTGCGGCGAAAGCGCCGATGTCCTCGGCGCAGATGAGGGTGAGCGGCTGGTCGGCGGGCATCGGCCAGGCGAAGGTGCCGTCACGGAGGCCGTCCAGGGTCCAGCCGGTGGCGTAGTTGTCCATAAAGGCGGCGGGCGCGATGACGGTCCACGGAACGCCGCTCGCCCGCAGGTGCTCTTCGATCGCGAATTTGCTGTCGTAGTGCGGGATTCCGGTGGCACGATCGGCGTGCGCGGCGGAGGTGAAGACGATGTGGCCGACGCGCGCGGCGACGGCGGCGTCGACCAGGGTGATGCCGTGGCGAGTTTCGACCATGGTGTCGGTATCGAACGGCGTGGTCACGGCGAACAGGGAATCGACGCCCGTCAGAGCGACGTCGAGAGAATCGCGGTGGTCGAAATCCGCGTAGTGAACCTCGGCACCGAGAGCGACGAGCGCGGCGGCGGTAGGGCCTTCTGGAAATCGGGTGAGCGCGCGGACGCGATGACCCAAGGCGAGCAGGGCGCGAGCGGTGGCTCCGCCTTGCGCGCCGGTGGCGCCGGTAACGGCGATGGTGAGCACGATGTTTCCTCCGGTATGATTTGCTGTGTGGCGCATTAACTGTGCCATGCAGCAATCTAACCGATTTAACTGCGCCGCGCAGCTAATTAAGAGGGTGATCCGGATTACAGAGCAGAGTCGACGTGCCCGCTATGCGGAGTTGTCGCGCGTCTCGCGGCAGTACATGGCCTCGTACGTCCTGTTCAACCAGGCTGTCGCCGACCATCTGGGCCTGCACCCCACCGATCTGCAATGCCTGAGCCTGCTCACCGCGCAGCCGCGGCCACTGACCGTCAAACAGATCGCCGACATGACCGGGCTCACCACCGGCTCCGCCACCCGTTTGGTCGATCGACTCGAACGCAACGGCTATGTGCTGCGCGAACCCGACGCCGAGGACCGCCGACGAGTCCTGGTCTCCCCCGTGCCCGAGCGCGTCGCCCGCGTCACCGCCGTATGGGACGACCTCGGCGAAGGCTGGCAAGCGCTACTCGATACCCACACCGAGGACGAGCTCGCGGTGATCACCGAGCACATGCGCAAGGCCGAACAGCTCAGCCACACCCAGATCGAACGGCTCCGGGGCCGGAGCGCACCGTCGTGAGTACTACTTCGCGTGCTGGACGCGGGCACTCGCGTAGAGGCAGATAGCCGCTGCCGCGGCCAGATTCAGGCTTTCGGCGCGGCCGTGGATGGGAATGCGGATGCGGTGATCGGCGCGGGCGGCGACGGCGGGGTCGAGGCCGTGGGCCTCGTTGCCGAAGAGCCAGGCGACCGGTCCGCTGAGGATGTCGTCGGCGGCGTCGAGGTCGACCTCGCCGGTGGCGGCGGTCGCGAGGATCGTCACGCCGGCGGCGGAGATCGCGTCGAGCGTCGCGGTGATATCGCGGCTGCGGGCCACGGGGACGTGGAACAGGCTGCCCGCGCTGGCGCGCACGCATTTGCCGTTGTGCGGGTCGACGGTCTCGCCCGCCAGCACCACACCGTCGGCGCCGACGGCATCGGCGACCCGGATCAGGGTGCCGGCGTTGCCGGGTTCGGCGATCTCAACGGGGACGGCGAGCATGCGCGGGCCACGGTCGAGGATCTCGCCGAGCGGCACGTCGACGAGTTCGCACACCGCGACAAGGCCGGGCGCGGTGACGGTTTCGCCGAGATGTTCGGCGGCGCGATCGCTGACCAGGGTGGTGCGGACGCCGTCGGCGGCGGCACCGGCGATCAGCGCGTTCTCACGACCGGCGGCCGCGAGCGAATAGAAGATCTCCCGGACGCGACCGGTCTCCAAGGCGGCGGACACGGCGTTGGCGCCCTCGGCGAGGAACAGGCCGGACTTGCGGCGCTGGGCCGCGCGCTGGAGCTTGACAGCGGAAACGACCCGCGGGTTGCGCTCGGAGAGCGCGTCCACGGGTCGTTCCGACAGATCGCTATGTGTGGTCAAGCTCAGGCAGCGGTGGCCGGGGCGTTGACGTCGGCCGGCAGTGCGGCCTTGGCGACAGCCACCAGGCCGGCGAAGGCCTCGGCGTCGGAGACCGCGAGCTCGGCGAGGATCTTGCGGTCCACCTCGACACCAGCGGCCTTGAGGCCCTGGATGAAGCGGTTGTAGGTGATGTCGTTCAGACGCGCGGCGGCGTTGATACGAGCAATCCACAGCTTGCGGAAGTCACCCTTGCGCGCCTTGCGGTCACGGTAGGCGTAGGTCAGCGAGTGGAGCTGCTGTTCCTTGGCCTTGCGGTACAGGCGCGAACGCTGGCCCCGGTAGCCCTTGGAGGCCTCGAGGATGGAACGGCGCTTCTTCTGAGCGTTGACGGCCCTTTTGACGCGTGCCACTTTGGTAGTCCTTGATCATCTGGGGGCGCGGCGGCGCCCGAATTCGGTAGTTGTCGGCGTCCGGTTGTCCCGGCCGCGGAATCGTCGGGTTGCGACGGTCGAGCTGACCCGAAGGTCAGGCGAGACCGAGCAGCCGCTTCACGCGGGGGACGTCGACGGAAGCGACGGACTCCGTGCCTTCCAGACGACGAGTCCGGCGAGAGGACTTGTGCTCCAGGAGGTGGCGACGGTTCGCCTGCTCGCGAAGCAGCTTGCCCCGGCCGGTCACCTTGAATCGCTTCTTGGCGCCGCTGTGGGTCTTGTTCTTCGGCATGGATTCCTCTATCTAGTCGTTGAAATCGTTTACTGCGGGTCGGCCGGCGCAGCCTGCTCGGCAGGCGCGGCCTGCTCGACCGGTGCGGCCGTCTCGACCAGCGCGGCCGGTTCGGCGCTGGCGGGATCGGTCGGCAGCGGCTGACGTGTCGCCGCCGGCGCCGAGGAGTCCTGCTGGGCCTTCACCCGGGTCTTCGCGCCCTTGTGAGGAGCGAGGACCATGGTCATGTTGCGGCCGTCCTGCTTGGCCGAGGTCTCGACGAACCCGAGATCGGCCACGTCGGAGCCCAGACGCTGGAGCAACCGGAAGCCGAGTTCGGGACGCGACTGCTCACGACCGCGGAACATGATCGTGACCTTGACCTTGGACCCGGCTTCGAGGAAGCGAACGACGTTGCGCTTCTTGGTCTCGTAGTCGTGGTCGTCGATCTTCGGACGGAGCTTCTGCTCCTTGATCACGGTCTGGACCTGGTTCTTACGGGACTCGCGCGCCTTCTGCGCGGTCTCGTACTTGAACTTGCCGTAGTCCATGATCTTGCAGACCGGCGGACGGGCATCGGGTGCTACCTCGACGAGGTCGAGGTCGGCTTCGAGCGCGACGCGTAGTGCATCTTCAACACGCACGATCCCAACCTGTTCGCCGCCGGGTCCGATGAGACGAACCTCGGGAACACGGATGCGATCGTTGATGCGGGTCTCAGTGCTGATGGGGCCTCCTAGGTCAAGCGGTGTCGTCTTAACGACCGCACGCAATAACTGCAACCCCTGTTTCAACACGAAAGCCCCGGTGCGGTATTTCTCCGCCACGGGGCCCGATGTCGACCGATCGCCCACAGCCGAAGCCCTCACAGGCTCGGTTGTCGACCCCCGCGTGCCAGGCACACGGGAAACCCACCACAATGAGCGGGTGACCGGGACCGTTTATCCGAACGATTGCTCGCCGGTAACGGTGGGAGTCGGGCTCCACTTATCTGCCCCACGGATGCATGACACATCCAGGGGCGGTCGTCAGCGAACAGCCTAGCATGGCGTTGGGCTATGACCGAATCGCACCTGGCGCGAGCATCCGGAATCCGGCTCGCTATAGCCTGATCAGCATGACTGACGAGCTCGATCCTCCCGTGCGCGACCTGGCCGACATCCCCGCCGTCGAGGTGATCAGCCGGGCCGCCGTGATGCTGATGAGCTCGGCCGCGGAGAAGCTGGGCCTGGCCGAGGAGACCCCGGATTCGGGTGCGGGCGTCGACCTCGACGAGGCACGCCGGGTGATCACCGCGCTGGCCGGGCTGGTCACCGCGTCGGTGGAGTACCTCGGCCCGCACGCGGGTCCGATCCGCGAGGGCCTGCAGGCGCTGCAGCGCGCCTTCCGCGAGGCGTCATCGGTGCCGGACGCGCCGGGAATGGGCCCCGGCGAGAAGTACACCGGCCCGGTGCACTGAAAGTTCTGCCAACGAAAAGATCCGCCGACGCAGAGCGTCGGCGGATCTTTTCTGTGCTGCGAACGAACGTCGCGACTCAGACCACGGGGGTCGGAGTGGGGCCACCGGGGGTGACCGACACCGCCGATCCGGAGGAGATCATATTGGCGAGTGCGGCGAGCAGGGCTGCGCTTCCGGTATCCATTACAGGCGTTCCTTTCGATCCAGGTCAGACGGTCGGCTTGGTGGGCTCGTAAGCCAACGATGACCCGCCGGCGAGGAAACCGAGAATCTGGGCGATGAGCGCCGTGGTGGCTTCATCCATGAGGACGTTCCTTTCGAACTACACGACGATCGAGCCGTCGACAAACCGCTACGACCCGGCATTCCGGGGACGGTGAGGCGAATGTTACCTACGACTGTTTCACTTCGTGGTGCTTTCGGAAAGTCCCTTCCGGGATGTCTCGAAGGAAGGTAGCCCGGTTCAGCGCAGCGCGGCCGCCTTTCGGGCCAACCGCTTGGCCGCGGCCGTCTCCGCCGGTGCCTTCTTGGCCGCGGGGGCGGCTTTCTCGGCAGCCTTCTTCGGCGCTGTCTTCTTCGCCGCGGGCTTCTTCGGTGCGGGCGCGGCCAGTACCTCCTTGAGGAACTGGCCGGTGTAGCTGTCCGACGCCGCGGCGATGTCTTCGGGGGTGCCGGTGGCGACCACGGTGCCGCCGCCGGAACCACCCTCGGGGCCCATATCGACGACCCAGTCGGCGGTCTTGATGACATCGAGGTTGTGCTCGATGACGATCACCGTGTTGCCCTTGTCGACCAGCCCGTTGATCACCTTGAGCAGCTTGCGGATGTCCTCGAAGTGCAGCCCCGTGGTCGGCTCGTCGAGGATGTAGACAGTGCGCCCCATGGACCGCTTCTGCAGTTCGGCGGCCAGTTTCACGCGCTGGGCCTCACCGCCGGACAGGGTCGGCGCGCTCTGGCCGAGGCGCACATAACCCAGGCCGACCTCGACGAGGGTCTTGAGGTAGCGGTGGATCGAGGTGATCGCCTCGAAGAAGTCGGCGGCCTCGTCGATCGGCATGTCGAGGACCTCGGCGATGGTCTTGCCCTTGTAGTGCACCTCGAGGGTTTCCCGGTTGTAGCGGGCGCCGTGGCAGACCTCACAGGGGACGTAGACGTCCGGGAGGAAGTTCATCTCGATCTTGAGCGTGCCGTCGCCCGAGCAGGCCTCGCAGCGGCCGCCCTTGACGTTGAACGAGAACCGGCCGGGTTGATAGCCGCGCACCTTCGCCTCGGTGGTGGAGGCGAACAGGGTGCGGATCTTGTCGAAGACGCCGGTGTAGGTGGCCGGATTCGAGCGGGGGGTACGACCGATCGGCGACTGGTCGACCTGCACCAGCTTGTCGAGGTTGTCGAGACCGTTGATTCTGGTGTGCCTGCCCGGCACCTGGCGGGCGCCGTTGAGTTTGTTGGCCAGGACGGTGGCCAGGATGTCGTTGACCAGGGTCGACTTGCCCGAGCCCGAGACACCGGTAACCGCGGTGAGCACACCCAGCGGGAACGCCACGTCGACATTCTGCAGATTGTGCTCCGTGGCGCCGACGACGGTGAGCCTGCGCTTCTTGTCGATCGCGCGGCGCACCAGCGGCAGCTCGATCTGCTCGCGGCCCGAAAGGTAAGCGCCGGTGAGGGATTCGGGCACGTCGAGTAGTTCGGCGTAGGTGCCGCTGTGCACCACCCGGCCACCGTGTTCGCCGGCGAGCGGACCGATGTCGACCACCCAGTCCGACGCGCGGATGGTGTCCTCGTCGTGCTCGACGACGATCAGGGTGTTGCCCAGCTTCTTCAAGCGCAGCAGCGTCTCGATGAGCCTGCGATTGTCGCGCTGGTGCAAGCCGATCGAGGGCTCGTCGAGAACATAGAGGACACCGACCAGGCCCGAACCGATCTGGGTGGCCAGCCGGATGCGCTGGGCCTCACCACCGGACAGGGTCGCGGCGGCGCGTGAGAGCGTCAGATATTCCAGGCCGACATCGAGCAGGAAGCCGAGCCTGGCCTGGATCTCCTTGAGCACCTGACCGGCGATCGCGGTCTCGCGCTCCCCCAGCGTGAGCGAGTTCAGGAAGTGCGCGCAGTCGCCGATGGACAGCTCGCTGACCTCGGCGATCGACTTGTCGGTGCCGTCGGCGGCCAGGGTGACGGCCAGGATCTCCGGGCGCAGTCGTGAACCGTTGCAGACCGGGCACGCCACATCGCGCATGTAGCCGTCGTAGTGCTCTTTCATCTGCTCGGACTCGGTGTTCTCCATGCGCCGCTGCAGGAACGGCATCACGCCTTCGAAATCGGCGTAGTAGGAGCGCTTGCGGCCGTAGCGGTTGGTGTAGGCCACGTGTACCTGGTCGGAACTGCCTTCCAGCACGGCCTTGCGTGCCTTCGCGGGCAGATCGCGCCACGGGGTGTCCATGGAGAAGCCGACCGCTTCGGCCAGGCCGGAGAGCAATCGGTTGAAGTACTCGGCGGTCTGCCCGCGCGACCACGGGGCGATCGCGCCGTCGGCCAGGCTCAGGTCCGGATCGGGCACCACGAGTTCCGGGTCGACTTCCTTGCGGATGCCGAGGCCGGTGCAGTCGGGGCAGGCGCCGTAGGGCGAGTTGAAGGAGAACGAGCGCGGCTCGAGGTCTTCGATGTCGAGGGGGTGGCCGTTGGGGCAGGCCAGGCGCTCGGAGAAGCGGCGCTCGCGGTCGTGCGCGTGCTCGTCGCGGTCGACGAAGTCGAGCACGACGATGCCGTCGGCCAGCCGCAGCGCGGTCTCGATCGAGTCGGTGAGGCGCTGTTTGGAGGCGGCCTTCACCGAGAGGCGGTCGATGACCACCTCGACGTCGTGCTTCTCCTGCTTCTTCAGCTTCGGCGGATCGGTGAGCGGATACACCACACCGTCGACCCGCACGCGCGAATAACCCTGAGTCTTGAGCTGGTCGAACAGGTCGACGAACTCACCTTTGCGGGTGCGCACCACCGGCGCGAGCACCTGGAACTTGAGGCCGTCGTCCATGGCGAGCACCTGGTCGACGATCTGCTGCGGGCTCTGCTTGGCGATCAGCTCGTGACACACCGGGCAGTGCGGCGTGCCCGCGCGGGCGTAGAGCAGGCGCAGGTAGTCGTAGACCTCGGTGATGGTGCCGACCGTGGACCGCGGGTTGCGGTTGGTCGACTTCTGGTCGATCGACACCGCGGGCGAGAGGCCCTCGATGAAGTCGACATCCGGCTTGTCCATCTGACCGAGGAACTGTCGCGCGTAGGCCGACAGCGATTCGACGTAGCGGCGCTGCCCCTCGGCGAAGATCGTGTCGAACGCCAGGCTCGACTTCCCGGAACCGGACAGACCTGTGAACACGATCAGGCTGTCGCGCGGCAAATCCAGGTCTACACCTTTCAGGTTGTGTTCCCGAGCTCCGCGCACAGTGAGGCGTTCCGCCACCTGGTGAATCCCTTCTCCATCGTCATCCGCCGATCGGACATAATCCCCCGTCGACAATGCTAGGCCGGGGGTCCGACAGGTTTGGCTGGAGCGCTGGTGCGCTCGCGTTCGCGGCCCCGTCGGTCCCGTCGATCAGGCACTGTCGCTTGCTCCCTCGTCGCCTCGCGACGACACCTGATCGACGGGACGGCCGTTGCGCGGCGAACCCTCCTCGGGGTCGGGTCGTTGTCGTCGAGTTTCGGCTCTACGCCCACGATTTCGGCGATGCGGATTATGTTTGACGACAGGTGGGGATCGTTCGACATGATGAAGGAGCCGGCGTGCTCGAGGTATTTCTGGTCGACGACCACGAGATCGTACGGCGAGGGTTGATCGACCTGCTTGAGGGTGATCCAGAACTCACTGTGATCGGTCAGGCAGGCGGCGTCGCCGAGGCGATGGTGCGCATCCGCGAGGCCCGCCCCGACGTCGCGGTCCTCGACGTGCGGTTACCCGACGGCAACGGCATCGAACTGTGCCGCAACCTGCTCGCGGAGTTCGACGACCTGCACTGCCTGATCCTGACCTCGTTCTCCGACGAGCACGCCATGCTCGACGCCATCCTGGCCGGCGCCAGCGGCTATGTGGTGAAGAACATCGATGGGATGAAACTGGCCGACGCGATCAAACAGGTGGGCGCTGGCCACTCGCTGCTCGATACCCGAGCGGCCGACGCGTTGCGCGCCCGGCTGCGCCGCAGCGCCGAACCCTCCGGGCCACTGGCCGGGCTCACCGACCAGGAACGCCGGCTACTCGAACTGCTCGGCGAGGGCCTGACCAACCGGCAGATCGCCGCGCGCATGTTCCTCGCGGAGAAAACGGTCAAGAACTACGTGTCGCGGCTGCTGGCGAAACTGGGTGTGGAGCGCCGCACCCAGGCCGCCGTCCTGGCGACGAAACTGCGCGAGCCGTGACGGCTCAGGACGGGACGACGATGGTCAGGTCCCCGTCGTAGCGGCGGTAGAGCAGGTTCCCGCGGCCGGAGTGGCTGTCGGTGAAGAACAGGTAGGGCAGCCCGGCGGCGCACAACGCGTCGGAGGCTTCGTCCTCGGCGAAGATGGGAGCCGCGTCCTGAACCACCCGCACCGGCATCGCGCTCGCGGTCAGCGGCAGCTCGGCCGACGAGTCCGCCGCGGCGGTGTGCCGCTGCCTCGCCAGCGCGACGCCGTGTGGGTCCGCCCAGGTGACGATGGCGTCCTCGCCGGTGTCGGCGTCGGTGAACAGGTAGGCGTCGTAATCCATCGCGTCCAGGACGGTGCTGGCTTCCAGCGGGGTGCCGGTCATCAGGGCACAATCCTTGCGGCGGATGATCGGCCGCGTCTCGGTGATCTGGGCCAGCGGGCGACGGGCCGGATCGGGCCACGCGCCGCGCGCTTCCTTGCCCGCGCGCCGGGCGAGCTGGCGGTCGAGCCGTTCGGCGGCGAAGGTGACCGCGAAACCGCCGGGCCCGGTGACCTGGACGCGGGTGAAGGTGTCGTTGGTACGGATGTTGGCCTGCACCAGAGTCGGCTCGTCGTAGCCCTGCGGCGCGGTGACGCGCACCCTGGCCGGACTGTCGAGGTGGTGCCTGCGCATCACGCGGGTGATGGCGCGAACAGCACGGGTGACATCCTGGGCCGGCACTTCGCCGCGGGTGGTCACGGCGAGCTCCGGGTCCGCGGCGGTCGTCCAGTGCTGGGTGCTCGACAACGAATTCATCATGTGCCCCACTTCTCGATCCCAATTCCCGGTGCCCAATGCCACCACTACCGCCGGTGCGAGTGAAGGGCCGAAAGTCCCCTCATTGCGGACTAGACTTCGAATGGACTCACTCGAGGAGCTGCGAATACGGGGTACTGCGATGGCGAACGACGGTCGGGGCGGCCGCTATTCGGCTGACCAGACGGTGTCGCGGCAGATGTTGCGCAGCCTGCTCGGCGAGGTCGCCGATCGGGTCGAAGTGATGATCGGTTCGCGCGATCGGATGGACGGCCTCGTCGAGGCCATGCTCACGGTCACCGCTGGTCTGGACCTGGACGAAACCCTGCGCACCATCGTGCGGACCGCGATGAACCTCGTCGACGCCCGCTACGGCGCGCTGGCGGTGCGCGGCCATGATCAGCAGGTCGCGCAGTTCATCGATGAGGGCATGCCGGATCAGATCCGCGACCGGATCGCGCGATTACCCGCCGGCCACGGCGTACTCGGCGCGGTGTTCGCACACAAGGCGCCGCTGCGGCTGGCCGATCTCACCCAGCACGAATCCTCGATCGGTTTTCCGGCGGGACATCCGCCGATGCACACGTTTCTCGGTGTGCCCGTACGCATTCGGGACGAAGTCTTCGGCAGCCTCTATCTCACCGAAAAGTCCGATGGACAGCCGTTCACCGAGGAAGACGAAGTCCTGGTCCTGGCGCTGGCGGCCGCGGCGGGGATCGCGGTCGACAACGCGCGGCTCTACGAGCAGGCGCGCACCAGGCAGGCGTGGATCGAGGCCACCCGCGATATCGCGACGGAATTCCTGGCCGGTACCGAATCCGACCGGGTGCTCGGCCATGTGGTCGATCACGCGCGCGGGCTGACCGGATCGCATCAGGCGTTCCTCGCCTCGGTGCCGGTGCCCGACGAATTACCGGGCGAAATCAGCGAATTGGTGGTCACGCAGTGGACCGGCCCCGACGCGGGCCAGGACTGGCAGACCATTCCGATCGCGGGGACGGTGGTGGGCGACGCGTTCAGCAGGCGGACGCCACTGCGCTTCGACGATGTGTCGAAGGTGACGCTCGGCGTCGAGTTCCCCGTGGCCGAACTACCCGGCGCCGGACCGGCTCTCGTGCTGCCGCTGTGCACGCCCGATGCCACCCTCGGCGTCCTGGTGACGTTCCGGCCGCCGGGTTTCGCACCGTACTCCGACGAGATGCTCGAGCTGACCGCGGCGTTCTGCGATCAGGCCGCGCTGGCGGTGCGGCTGGCCGACGCGCAGCAGCGAATGCGCGAACTCGACCTCGTCGCCGACCGCGACCGGATCGCGCGCGACCTGCACGATCATGTGATCCAGCGACTGTTCGCGATCGGCCTCACCGTGCAGGCGACCATGCCCAAAGCGGTGGTTCCCGAAGTGCGGCAACGGCTTTCGACGGTGATCATGGATCTGCAAGAAGTGGTCCAGGAGATCCGCACCTCCATCTTCGATCTGCACGCGGGCAGTTCCGGCCACAGTGAGGGACTGCAGCAGCGCCTCGAGGTCGCGATCCGGCGCCAGACCGCCGACATCGCCCTGCGCGCGACGATCCAGGTGTCGGGCCCGCTGTCGGTGCTCGATCCGCAGCTGGCCGACCACGCCGAGGCGGTGGTGCGCGAGGCGGTGAGCAACGCGGTGCGCCATTCCGGCGCCGACACCGTCGCCATCGTGATCGAGGTGGCCGACGATCTGGTGATCACGGTGTCAGACAACGGCTGGGGCATCCCCGCCCACGTCATCCGCAGCGGGCTGCGCAATCTCGAACAACGCGCGCAGGAGGCGGCCGGGAATTTCGAGATCGGTCCGGCCGAGCGCCCCGACGCCGACGGCAATCACCCCGAGATGCCGGGCACGCAGCTGCGCTGGGCGGTGCCACTGCCCCAGGACGCGCCGACGACCGGCGGGTTCGCCCTCGCGGCCGGACCCGAGACGGGCGAGGACTGAGTCAGGCGGGGGCCAGGATCACGGCGGCGTTGTTGCCGCCCATTCCCATCGACAGCTTCACCGTGGGGCCGTCGATCAGCGGGGTCGGGCCGTTGAGCAGTCGCGGGTGCGCGGGCGCCACGATCGGCGCCGACGCGGCGATGCCACGCTCATAGGACAGTGCGATCGTGGCGACCTCGATCGCCGCGCACGCGCCCTGGCTGTGCCCGGTGAGTGGTTTGAGCGCGGCGATGGCGGGCCGGTCGTCGAAGACGGTGGTCATCACGTCGCGTTCGGCGGCGTCGCATTGCCTGGTACCGGTGCCGTGCGCGTTGTAGTACGCCACGTCGGCGGCCTCGATCCCGGCGTCGGCCAGTGCGCGCTGGACGCAGGCGATGATCTGGGCGTGGCCGGGATCGACCGAGACGACATGGAAGGCGTCGTTGGTCATCGCGCCGCCGAGGAGCCGCGCGTAGGGCAGCTCGACCGCGTCGGTGAGCAGCAGCGCCACCGACGCCTCGGCCATGGTGAAACCGAGCGAACCCTCCTGGAAGGGCCTGCAGGCGGTGAACGGTTCGGCATCGGCGATCGCGGCGCCGAGGCCGACGAAATGCTCGAGCATGTCCGGGGTGGCCGAGAGGTCGGTTGTGACACACAGCACATCGTCGACCAGACCCGCGTCACGCCACATCTTCGCCGTCAGCAGGGCGACACTGCCCGAACTGCACGCCGCCGACACGTTCATCGCAGGCCCGTGGAAGCCGAACTCCTGCATCACCACCGAAATGGGTGTGGACGGCAGCAGCCGCAGGTAATCGCGCGAGCGCCGATGGCCGTCGTCACGACGGTAGAAATCGCGCCAGTCGGCGACATCACCCAGGGTGAACGCGTGAATGAGGCCCACCGTGCGGCCTTCGCGGCGCCAGCCACGAGCCTGCGCGTCGTCGATCGCCTCGGCGGCCGAGGCATAGACGGCACGCCCGAACAGACCGGTTCCGTGCGCCGCGTCACCACCGTCGGGTATCCGCCCGACCCAGGCATGCTGATCGCGTCCGGGCCCGTAACCGGGGTACAAACGGGCGGCCGGTTTCCCCCCCATCAATCCCTGCCACAGTAGTTCGCGACCCCACCCGTAACTCGAGACGACACCGATGCCCGCGAGCGACATAGAATCGGTGCGGTGGGTCATGCCGCCCGTGAGCACATCCGGTGCCATATCGCTCCTCGCGGATTTTCATGAAGGATCACCAGACTAGTCCGGGTTATGCCGTTCGCAGACCAGGCCGAGATCGGGGGTTTCGCAGTGGGAGAAGGAAGGACCGACGCGGCGAGCGCCGAGCAGCTCGCGCAGCGCTACCGGTCGCTGGTCGAACACACTCCCGATGCCATCTGCGTGCACGAGTCCGAGACGATCGTCTATGTCAATCCGGCCATGGTGCGCCTGCTCGGCGCCTGCTCGGCCGACGACGTGATCGGCTTGTCGATCACCGTGTTCGTCCACCGCGATTCCGTGGCGGCCATGCTCGACCGGATCGACCAGCTCACCGCCGAGGGTTCGGCATCGCCGCCCGCCGATATGGACCTCGTCCGGGTGGACGGGCGGACGGTCCCGGTCCAGACGGTGTCGGTCCTGACCGTGTGGCAGGGCGAACCGGCCTACCAGGTGGTGGTCCACGACCTCACCGCGCAGCGGGCGGCCGAGGCGTCGGCGCGGCGGGCGGAAGCGTATTTCACGACCGTGGTGTCCCAGCTCGAGGAAGGCGTACTCGTCGTCGATCGTCGGGGTCGCCTGGAGTCGATCAACCCCGCGGGCAAACGCATATTCGGCATCGCCGACTCCGAGGAGGTCATCGGGCGGCTTTTCGGTGATCTGCCGATGAAGATGCTCGACAGCGCCGGGCAGCCGTTGCCGCCGGGCAAGCATCCGATGGCGCATACCCTCGCGACCGGCGAGGTGGTCACCCAGTTCGTCTTCGGTGTCGAGCGCGCCGACGGACACCAGGTATGGGTGTCGTGCAACTGTCGCTTGCTCAACCCGGAAAGTCCGGATTCCTCCGGGGTGTCCTCGTTCTCCGACATCACCGCGTATCGGGCCAGCAGGCGCCAGCTCGAGTTCCAGGCCACCCACGACGCACTGACCGGGCTCGCCAATCGTTCCCTGATCCTGTCGCAGCTGGCCTCGGCGCTGGCACACGAGGGCGGCAGCATGGTCACCACGGTGCTGTTCATCGATCTCGACGGATTCAAGGCGATCAACGACACCCTTGGCCACGCCATCGGTGACACGGTGCTGCAGATCGTCGCCCAACGGCTGCAACAGGCACTGCGCAGCGAGGACCTGGTCGGACGGCTCGGCGGCGACGAATTCCTGGTGCTGCTGGCAGGCCATCCGCAGCGCGCCGATCTGCCCGCACTGGTGGAGCGGCTGCGCGTCACGATGTCGGACCCGATCATCGCCAGCGGTCACCGCCTCGAGGTGAGCGCCTCGGTCGGCATCACCGAGCTCGGCCCACACGAGAACCGCACGCCCGAGGCCGTGCTGCACGACGCCGACCTGGCGATGTACCGCGACAAGCCATCGGCACATCGTGAGCTCGGTCTCGGTCAGAATCGACGCTCGAACAACACCCACGCCTCCTGACAGACTGGTCGGCGTGATCGTCGAACACGTGCTGCTCCCCGTGCGCCCCGGTGCCGCCGCCGCTTTCGAGGCGGCCTTCGCGCAGGCGTCTCCGATCATCGCGGGAATGCCCGGTTTCGGCGGGTTGTCGTTGTCGCGCTGTGTCGAGCGGCCCGACGCCTATTTGCTGCTGGTGCGGTGGGAACAGTTGACCGACCACACCGTGGGATTCCGTGAGTCGCCGGAATATCAGCGCTGGCGTGCGCTGTTGCACCACTTCTACGAGCCTTTCCCGGTGGTCGAACACTTCACCCCGGTCCTCGGTGACGAAGTCTTCCCGGTCGCGGCGGCTACGCCGGCGGACACGTAGACTCGACAACTCTGTTCTCAACGCGGTGACAAAGGAGTCCTGTTTTGCCCGACCGCCTCGCCGACGTCTCCCCCGCCGCGGACAACCGCGAGATCGAACAGGAGCAGCAGTACCTCTCGGTGCTCTACGACCGGCTCGACGCCATGCGCGAGTACGCGCAGAACCGGCTCAAGACCGTGCTGCTGGAAGCCGGCGGCACGCCGCAGGCGCGCAGTGAGCGCGAGTCGTTCACCCAGCTCTACAACGAGGATCTGTCCAAATACGACGCCGCCGAGCACGGCCTGTGCTTCGGCCGGATCGATCTCGAGGGCACCGAGGACGAGGCGCGCTACATCGGCAGGCTCGGCATCCTCGACGAGGACAACGACTACGAGCCGCTGCTGCTCGATTGGCGCGCTCCGCTGGCCCGCCCGTTCTACCTGGCCACCACCGCCAACCCCGAAGACGTCACCCGCCGCAGGCACATCCGCTCGCGCAATCGCGCGGTGACCGCGATCAACGACGAATACCTCGATCTCGATGCCGCCCGACGCGACGGTGTGGTCGGCACCGACGACGGCGTCGGCGGCGAGAGCGCGCTGTTGGCGGCGCTCAACGCCGCGCGCACCGGGCACATGAACGACATCGTCGAGACGATCCAGAGCGAGCAGGACGCGATCATCCGCTCCGAGCACAAGAGCGTGCTCGTGGTACAGGGTGGGCCGGGCACCGGCAAGACCGCGGTCGCGCTGCACCGCGCGGCGTTCTTGCTCTACACCTACCGTCAGCAGCTGGCCAAGAGCGGCGTGCTGATCATCGGCCCGAACGCCACTTTCCTCGACTACATCGGTCAGGTGCTGCCCTCACTCGGTGAGACCGGCGTGCTGCTGTCGACCATCGGCGACCTGTATCCGGGTGTGAAGGCGGTGCGCGAGGATTCGCTGCGCGCCGGGGAGATCAAGGGCTCCCTCGACATGCTCGAGGTGCTCAAGCAGGCGGTGCGCGACCGTCAGGAAGTGCCGTCGGAGCCGGTTCGCCTCGCTTTCGACGGCTATCCGGTGATCCTGGATCGCAAGATCGCGACCAGGGCGCGCGGGCGGGCCCGTTCCTCGCGGCGCCCGCACAACCTGGCCAGGCCGATCTTCGCGTCGTCGGTGATCGACGCGCTCACCGATCAGCTCGCCGCGACCATGGGCGCCGATCTGTCCGGCGGCACGAGCCTGCTCAGTTCCGCCGACCTCAGCGAGATCGGCGACGAGATGCGCGCCGACCCGCACGTGCAGGCCGCGATCAGCGCGCTGTGGCCGGTGCTGTCGCCCCAGGACGTGCTCGCGGACCTACTCGCCGACCCGGCCCGCCTCGACCGCGCGGCCAAGACGCTGAGCGCGCAGGATCGCGCCGAGTTGGTGCGTTCCGACGACGGCATGTTCGGCGCGGCCGACGCCCCGCTGCTCGACGAGCTGGCCGAACTGCTCGGCGTCGACGACACCGAGGAACGCGAACGCTCACGTCGCCGATGGCGGGCCCAGATCGAGGAGGCCCAGGACGCCCTCGACATCCTCACCGGTTCCGCGCCACAGGACATCGAGGACGAACTCGACCCCGAGATCCTGATGGCCTACGACCTCATCGACGCCTCCCAGCTGGCTCAGCGCCAGGAATTCGGCAACCGGCAGACCACCGCCGAACGCGCCGCGGGCGACCGGACCTGGACCTACGGTCACGTGATCGTCGACGAGGCGCAGGAACTCTCGGAGATGGCGTGGCGAATGGTGATGCGCCGCATCCCGAATCGCTGGATCACCGTCGTCGGCGATGTCGCCCAGACCGGCGATCCGGCGGGTGCGTCGTCGTGGCAGCGGGTACTGGAACCCTATGTGGCACAACGCTGGAAGCTCACCGAGCTCACGGTGAACTACCGCACCCCCGCCGAGATCATGGCGGTCGCGGCCGACGTGCTCGCCGCGATCGATCCGGGCACCGAGGTGCCGCGATCGGTTCGCGAGACCGGCAATCCCCCACGCGCCTACCGGGTGCCGCCCGCCGACGTCGTGAGCGAGGTCGCACGATTGCTCGAAGCCGAGCACGGTCCTGGCACCGCCGCGGTCCTCGCGCCCGCGGCCTGGGTGCCCGAATTGTCCGCGCTGGCAGGCGAATCCGTTCAGGTGCTCACCGTGCACGACGCGAAGGGCCTCGAGTTCGACCGCGTGTACCTGGTGGAGCCGCAGGCGATCCTGGACGAATCCCCGCGCGGACTCAACGACCTGTATGTCGCGCTGACCCGCGCGACCCAGCGGCTGGCCGTGGTGCACACCGAGCAGCTTCCCGAGGTGCTGTCCTCGTTGGGCTAGGTGTCACGACCGGAGCGTCGTCACGCGAGCAAGCCGGTGACCAGCGCCTCCAGTCCGGCGGCGTAGGTGCTGTCGGCGTCGAATTCGGTCCAGCGGGAACCGATCTCGGCCAACCGGGGCAGCTGCTCGGGGTCGAGGTTCGCGAAGACCTCGGCGCGGTAGGTCGGCCCCTCCTGTGCGCGCCGCACCGCTCGGCCGGTGACGATCAGCTCGCCCGCCGTGTAGTGCCAGATGGTGCGATACACGGCCACCGCGCGCTCCAAGGGAAGGCCCGCGGTCATCGCCGCGTCGATGATGGTCTCGGGGAACCACAGCGCCGAGCGGCCGAGCAGGTCGCCGTCGGCGAGCACGTCGACGATCCAGGAGTGGGCCGAGAGGGCGTCGCGCATCGCGGTGGCGGCCACCAGGATTCGCTGCCGCGGGTCGTCCGGGAGCTCCGGCCAGGCGATCGCGTCGGCGTAGTCGTCGAGGAGTAGGCGCAGCAGGTCCTGCTTGTCGCGAACGTGGTGGTAGAGCGCCATCGGCGTGCAGCCGAGTTCGGTGGCGAGCCTGCGCATCGTCAGCTTCTCGACGCCGTCGGCGGCGATCACCCGGTGCGCCGCCGCGACGATGTCCGCGCGGGACATGCGCGCGGGTCTGCCGGTACGCGCTGGTTGATCCGACTGCGAGGTGGGCATGGCCCCATCTTGCCCATGCGAAGGCGGGGTATGGACAAGGGGCCGCGGCGACGTTAGTTTTTATACGTGTATAAAAACACTTTTCCCCCTCATCCGGGCACCGCGCTGACCGCGGTCGCCATCGCACAGTTCGTGATCGCCCTCGATATGGCGGTCGTGAATGTGGCGCTTCCGTCGATCGGCGAAGCGCTCGGCTTCGCACCGCTCGACCTGTCCTGGGTGGTGCACATCTACGCCCTGACCTTCGGCGGTTTCCTGCTGCTCGGCGGCAAGGCGTGTGACCTGTACGGGCGGCGCAGGCTGTTCACGGGCGGACTGCTCGTCTTCGCGATCGCTTCGCTCGCAGGCGGATTCGCGCAGGAGCCATGGCAGCTGGTGGCCGCGCGCACCGCGCAGGGCATCGGGGCCGCGGCCATCGCACCGGCCGCACTCGCCACGCTCACCACGACCTTTCCCGAAGGGCCCGCCCGCGTCCGAGCGCTCGGCGTCTGGGGTGGGGTCAACGCCGCGGGTGGCGCGCTCGGCGTGCTCGTCGGCGGACTACTCACGGAGTACGCGAATTGGCGCTGGGTGATGCTGGTCAATATCCCGATCGTCGCGATCGCGCTGCTCGCCTTGGTCCGGGGCGTACCCGCCGACGCACCGACGGGTACGCGGGCCCCGCTCGATATCGCCGGCGCGGTGCTGGCGACAAGCGGTATCGGACTACTCGTCACCGGCGTGATCCGCACCGATCACTACGGCTGGGCGTCTCCCGAGACAGGCGTGACCCTCGCCGTAGCGGCAGCGCTCCTCGCGGGTTTCCTCGTGGCCGAGACACGCCCGGCGAACCCGCTGTTGCGGCTGGGTCTTTTCACCAACCGCTGGGTGAGCGGTGCCAACTTGTTCGTCTTCTGCGCCGCCGCGGGCCAGTTCTCCGCCTTCTACCTGGTGTCGCTGTATATGCAGCGGGTGCTGCACATGAGCGCGGGAGCCACCGGGGCCGCTTTCATCCCGTTCTCGCTGTGCGTCATCGTGGGCACCCTCGCCGCGACCCGCATGGCCGTCCACTTCTCCCCCAAGCCACTGCTGGTCGGGGGCGGTCTACTGGCCGCCGTCGGCATCGGCTGGTTCGCACTGATCAGCCCCGACGGCGGATTCCTCACCGATGTCCTCGGCCCATCGATCGTCGGCGGCTTCGGGCTCGGACTCTGCCTCGCGCCCGTCGCGGTGGCAGCCGTCAGCGGCGTGGCACCCGGTGAAGCCGGGATGGCCTCCGGCGCCTTCAACAGCGCCCGCCAACTCGGCGGCAGCGTCGGCGTCGCCGTACTGGCCACCCTCGCGGCGGGTCGTACCGGCGCGAGCGCCGATCCGGTCGCGCTCAACAACGGCTACGCCTTCGCGTTGGCGATCGCCGCTGTGCTGTTCGCCGCCGCCGCGCTTGTCGCGGCCACCGTCCTACCCACCCGGCTCGACCGCACCGAAAACCCGGTCCGCGAGGACATTCCCGCGGTGACCCCGTGAAAGGAACTCCGATGACACCCATCGATCTGTTCGCCCGCGCCCTGCACTTCCAGCCGGAGGGCGCGGTGCGATCGGGCCCGCGCCGGATGGCCGCCGAGTCGGGCGGCTGGCAACTGGCCACCTTCCATGTCGACACCGACGCCGACGTCCACGCCGACCAGTGGGAGATGCACCCATCCAGCGAGGAAGCGGTGTGCTGCCTCGCCGGTTCGCTGCGGCTCTACCTGCGACCGGAAAGTCCGGGCGAGACGGAAACCGCGGTGCGACTCACGGCGGGAACCGCGTTCCTCGTGCCGCGCAACCGCTGGCACAGAATCGAACTCGACGAGCCGTCCGACATCATGTCGATCGGGCTGCGCGGCGGTACCCGGCAGGAGCCCGTCGCAGGCTGACCGGTGGCTACCGCCGAAAAAGGTCGAGGGCGCCGGTTTCCCGGCGCCCTCGACCTTGTGCGGTACCGACTGCGAACTAGCGGACGGTGTGCACGATCAGCACGTCCGAACGGGACTTGCGGGCTACGTCCGAGGGGACGGAGCCGAGCAGGCGCCCGGTGAGGGTGTTGAGGCCTCGGTTGCCGACGACGAGCAGGTCCGCGTCCACCTCGTTGACGAGGTCGAGCAGCGAATCCACCGGCTCACCGACGATCGCGCGATCGACGATGTTCTTCGCACCGGCGGCCACGGCCTTCTCCCGGGCGACAAGCAGGATCTCGTTGGTCGGGGCCGAGCCACGGACCTGGTAGGCCTCGTCCTTGAGCACATCGGCGGCAGCGGCGACGTCGCGATCATCGGTCGGGAAGAAGGCGCAGGCCAGCACGAGAGTTGCCCCCGCGTCCCCGGCGAGCGCCGCGGCCTTCTCCACCGCCACGTACGACGAATCCGAGCCATCAGTACCGACGACAATGGTCCGGTAGGCGGTCATCTCTCCTCCAACTTGGTCGGTGCCAGCACCGAACCACTCGGGAATCGAGCGTCAGCGCGGCAATTGGCTCGACCCTAACGCCAAATCAGGCCGATTTATCAGAAATCGCAACAGATCACACCGGGAGTGTTGACGCCACTACCCGTGGTCACGGTGGCCTTCGCGACAGTGGAGAAGATCGACCTGCGGCAATAAGACCGCAGGTCGAGGAAATTGTGGCCTATCACAACACAATCAACACCGCAGTGCGCCTGGGACTTTGATCACATCAGCCGGAGAAACTCGGGAGCCCGCAGGCGGCGCTTCCGGTACCGGTATTCGGGGCGACGGTCACCGAGGCGGGGGTGAGCCACCAGGACCGGTTATAACTGTCGACCTTCGCCGTCACCTCGTGCGCGCCGGCGGCGGTAGGACGCCACGCGGTCTTGGTCTGGCCGATCGTCGGGACCTCGACGGTGCCGATCACCACGCCGTTGTCATAGAAGGTCACCGGGGCGCCGGTATTGCCGGAGCTGTAGCCGACGACGTTGACCGCGACCAGGGTGTAGGAACAGCCGACCTGCGGATCGGAGCTCGATACGCTGACCCATTGGCCGTCCGAGATATCGGCGTGCGCGCCCGGTGCGAGCAAGGCCATGGCGGCCGATGCGGTCGCGAGAGCGGCGCCGAAACGCGAGATCCGTTCGAAAGATGTTGTCACTGTTGATGTCCTGACTTCTCCACGCAGCAACTGCCGCTGCGAATGCGCAGACACTATCGACGAACGCCGCCGTCTTTAGTTGGAATGCCAATATTTCAGACCCCCTACTTCTGGGGTCTGTACGCACGATCACCGCGCGGTGGGGACCACGCTCACCGCCTGTGCGCTACGGGCGTATTCCATCGGTGACATCCCGATCTCGGCGGTGAATTCGCGACTGAAATGCGCCTGGTCGAAATAGCCGAGCTCGGCGGCCAGTACCGCGAGATCAGGGCGGCCGCGCGCGAGTAGGTCTGCGGCGTCTTGCAATCGGAACCGGCACAGCACCCATTTCGGGCCTGCCCCGACGTAGCGGCGGAACAGCCG
Organism: Nocardia salmonicida NBRC 13393; assembly: GCF_001613085.1. Lineage (GTDB taxonomy): Bacteria > Actinomycetota > Actinomycetes > Mycobacteriales > Mycobacteriaceae > Nocardia > Nocardia salmonicida. The sequence continues at coordinate 112,421 of NZ_BDBR01000013.1, read as the reverse complement.
TTGCAGGGTGCGGATCGGGATCGCGAAACGATCGGTGACCTGGTCGACCCTGGTCAGCTCCGGATCCTCGGCCATGGCCGTGACGATGCGCGTCACCAGCCCGTAGTGCGGATCATCGGTGCGACCGCGGCCCGCGAAGAATTCCTCGACGATGACCCGTCTGCGCTCGTCGGACTGTTCGGCCAGCACCCGCTCGGCCAGCCCCGCCGCCTCGGGTATCACCGCGCCCAGCGGCGCCGAATCATCGCGCAGGGCTCCCACATCCATGCCGGTGAAGGCACCGAAGCCGCCGGGGGCGAACCGGATACCGAAAGTCTCACCTTCCCCGGCGAGTTCACGCACGTATTTCGTCGTGCACACACCGTTGACGAAGCCGCCGGTGCGGGTGGCGCTGCGCTCGAAGGTGACATTCACACACGGAAACGACAGAACCTCGGCCGAATAACTGGGCTGCCCGCGCAGATCCCAGCGCACCACCCAATATCGGTCCGCGAACTCGGCCAGCGCGGGCCCGACCCCGAGCCGGTTCAGCGATCGGTGTCTGGCCTGCTCCTCGGGGTGCAGAATTCCTTTCACATCACCGGGATCCGGCGCCGCCGTCATCACCGGCCGATCTGTCGCGTTCTTACAAGACGGGCCGTCAGCGCCGGAGCAGGATCGTAGTCATGACCAATCCCGTTGCGCCCATTCCGGAGGGCTACCACTCCATCACCTGTTTCCTGGCCGTACCGGACGGAAACGCGGCCATCGACTTCTACACCGCGGTCTTCGAGGCCAAGGTGCTCAGCCGCGCCGATCAGCCCGACGGCCAGCCCGCGCACGCCGAACTGCTCATCGGTGATTCCACCCTGCAGCTCGGAATGCCCATCCCCGACAGCAATGTTCGCGCGCCGCAGGACTGGGTGCACACCTCGGTGGTGCACTACTGCCCCGATGTGGACGCGGTGATCGCCCGTGCGCTCGAACACGGTGCCCGCAGCGCCGAGGAGCCGCAGACCTTCGTCACCGGCGACCGCTTCGGTGTGGTGATCGACCCCTTCGGCCACCGCTGGGCGGTGATCACCCGCGTCGAGGACGTCTCCAAAGAAGAGGCCGACCGCCGCGTCGCCGCCTGGATGGCAGAGCAGGGTTGACGGCGTGCGCCACGGGGCTCGGCTCGGCATCGCTCAGCTGAGCCCCGCGGCGTCCATACCGCGCAGCTCCTTCTTCAGGTCGGCGATCTCGTCACGCAACCGGCCTGCCAGCTCGAACTGCAGTTCGCGGGCCGCGTTCATCATCTGCGCGGTGAGTTCGGTGACCAGGTTGGCCAATTCGGCGCGTGGCATCGACTTCACGTCGCGTTCGGCGTAGATGCCCGAGCTGACCGCCCGGCCCGGCTCGCCCTGGGCCCGCCTGCCGCGACTGGCGTTGCGACCCGAGCCGCCGACGGCCACTTCGTCGTCGGCCTCGAGATACACCTGGTCGAGGATGTCGGCGATCTTCTTGCGCAGCGGCTGCGGGTCGAGGCCGTGTTCGGTGTTGTAGGCGATCTGTTTGGCACGGCGCCGGTCGGTCTCCTCGATGGCGTGCTGCATCGAGTCGGTGATCTTGTCCGCGTACATGTGCACTTCGCCGGACACATTGCGCGCCGCGCGGCCGATGGTCTGGATGAGGCTGGTGCTCGACCGCAGGAAGCCTTCCTTGTCGGCGTCGAGGATCGCCACCAGCGACACCTCGGGCAGGTCGAGGCCCTCACGCAGCAGGTTGATGCCGACTAGCACGTCGTATTCGCCAAGGCGCAGCTGCCGGAGCAGTTCCACGCGGCGCAGCGTGTCGATCTCGGAGTGCAGGTAGCGGACCTTCACGCCGAGGCCGAGCAGGTAATCGGTGAGGTCTTCGGACATCTTCTTGGTGAGCGTGGTGACCAGGACCCGCTCGTTGCGCTCCGCGCGCTCGCGGATCTCGTGCACCAGGTCGTCGATCTGGCCCTTGGTGGGCTTGACCACGACCTTCGGATCGACCAGACCGGTCGGGCGGATGACCTGCTCGACCACCTCGCCACCGACCTGCCCCAGCTCGTAGTTGCCGGGAGTCGCCGACAGATACACCGCCTGACCGATTCGCCCGGCGAACTCCTCCCAGGTCAGTGGGCGGTTGTCGACCGCCGAGGGCAACCGGAAACCGAAATCGACCAGGTTGCGCTTGCGCGACATGTCACCTTCGAACATGCCGCCGATCTGCGGCACCGTGACGTGCGATTCGTCGATCACCAACAGGAAATCGTCGGGGAAGTAGTCGAGCAGGGTGGCCGGCGCCGAACCCGCCGGGCGCCCGTCGATGTGGCGCGAATAGTTCTCGATACCCGAGCAGAAGCCGACCTGACGGATCATCTCGAGGTCGTATTCGGTGCGCATGCGCAACCGCTGGGCCTCGAGCAACTTGCCCTGACGCTCGAATTCCTCCAGCCGCGCGGCCAGTTCGGACTCGATGTCGCCGACCGCCCGTTCCATCCGCTCCGGCCCCGCCACGTAATGGGTGGCCGGAAAGATGCGCGCCGAATCAACTTGGCGCACAACATCACCGGTGAGCGGATGCAGGTAGTAGAGCGCCTCGATCTCGTCACCGAAGAACTCGATGCGGATCGCCAGCTCCTCATAGGACGGGATGATCTCGACGGTGTCGCCGCGCACCCGGAACGAGCCACGGGTGAATGCCATGTCGTTGCGGGTGTATTGCACGTCGACGAGCAGGCGCAGCAACGCGTCGCGGTCGATCTCGCCGCCGACTTCGAGCTGCACCGACCGATCCAGATACGACTGCGGGGTGCCGAGGCCGTAGATGCACGACACCGACGCGACCACGACGACATCGCGACGCGAGAGCAGACTCGAGGTCGCCGAGTGCCGCAGCCGCTCGACGTCGTCGTTGATCGAGCTGTCCTTCTCGATGTAGGTGTCGGTCTGGGCGATGTACGCCTCGGGTTGGTAGTAGTCGTAGTACGAGACGAAGTACTCGACCGCGTTGTTGGGCAGCATCTCGCGCAGTTCGTTGGCGAGCTGCGCGGCGAGGGTCTTGTTCGGCGCCATCACCAGGGTGGGCCGCTGCAACTTCTCGATCAGCCACGCGGTGGTGGCCGATTTACCGGTACCGGTGGCGCCGAGCAGGACGACGTCCTTCTCCCCCGCGTTCACCCGGCGCTCGAGCTCCGCGATGGCCGCGGGCTGGTCGCCTGCGGGTGAGTACTCGCTGACCACCTCGAACCGGGCGCCCGAGCGCTCGATCGTGCCGACGGGGCGGTGTTCGGAATGGGCGATCGGGTGACCCCGCTCTTCGTACCCTTCCGTCGGGATCTCGGTTGCGAATGCCATGGACCCAGCTTAGGCGCGACCACTGACACGTTTCGGCTCCGGCGAGCAGGCTCCCGTTCGCCACACCACGCGCCGCGCCGACGACCGCCGGTCACCTCGTTGTCGTTCCCGTGAACTTCTGCTCATCGATGCCGTCACACCGCTGCGCGAAGATGACGACGATCACTGGCACGCAAACCGACGGCGACTGCCATTTCCCCTGGTACAGGCGATCGCGTTCGAACGCGGCGAATGCCCGGCACTTCGCCCGATGTCCGAAAAGTCCTTTGTCCCAATGATATTCGACGAGTGCGGTCGCGAATCGAACCCGCCACACACCCCGACGCGGGCGTACCCTGAGTTGATCATCGGCACGTGGTGAAGGACAAGGCCATGAGCGTTCTGCTTCCCCTGCTCGTCGCGGCTCCAGCGGTAACCGGGTTCGCCGGTTATTTCGCCAGAGAGATACGCGGCCCGCACGCACCGCCCACTGATCCGACGCTCGTCTCACCATCCGGCAGACCCCGGGTCGAGTACTTCGACCTCGCCGAGCTGACCAGTACCGACGCCAAGGGCTACATCCACTCGGTCGACCGGTACGAAGTACAGCCATGGGGGGTCTACCTGGCCCGCATCCTCGACCGGCCGCACGGTCGCTACGAGGAGTCGTGGATGTTGCCCGGCCACGCCGTTCGCGCCACCATCAGCCACGATCGGCCCGGCCATCACCGCAGCCACGACTACGTGCTCGACATCGTCGAGTTCGTCCAGGTCGGGCCGAAACGGTGGCGGGCCACCGACTACTTCCTCGACATCGCGGTGCGGCGCGGCCGGTCGTCGACCCTGTCCGGGTCGAGCGAACTGCTCGCCGCGCACGCCGCGGGCCATGTCGACACCGAGCACGCCGATCGGGCCTTCGAACGCGCCGCTCGTGTGCTCGACGGCTTGGCCGCCAACGACCACGATGTCGAACAGTGGCTGCGCTCCCGCGACATCACGCTGACCTGGATGTAGCCGGCGACCGGGCGAGGGTTCGCCCGCGCCGGTAGATTCTGCGCTCATGACGCAGGCATCCACCGTGCACGTGCATCCACCCAAGGTGGAGTACTTCGACGTCGCGGCCAGAACGAACACCGACCCCAAGGGCTTCGTCCGGCCGGTGGAGATCTATCGGGTGGAGCCGTGGGGCCTGTACATGGGTCGCCACTCCGATCACGCGCACTTCCACTACCTGGAATCGTGGGTGCTGCCCGATCTGTCGCTGCGGGCGTCGAAGCTCCACTACAACCCCGGCGTCGAACAGTGGCAGGACATCTATGTCGATGTCGGCGCGTTCACCAGGCAGTCGCCGACGCTGTGGCGCTCGGTCGACCACTATCTCGATCTGCTGGTGCGCACCCGACGTGACGTGCGGCTCGTCGATATCGACGAACTGCTGGCCGCGCACACCGACGGCCTGCTCGACGCCACGCAATGCCAGGCCGCGATCGAACACGCGACCGCCGCGATCGACGGGATCGCGGCGCACGGGTATTCCCTCGAGGATTGGCTGAGCACCTTCGGGATGACCCTGACCTGGCGCCGAAACGACGAACCGCCCGGCCCTCGGTAAGGGTCCGGGCGGTTCGCGGATCGGTGTCAGCCTGCCGACAGGCTCGGGAACAGATCCGCGAGGCCGCCGCCGCACGACGCGCTACCGGTGCTGCCCGCCGCGCCGACAGTGACGGTGATCGTGTCACTGATCAGCAGCTGACGAGCCTCGAGCTTGTGCTGGCCCGCCGTGGTCGGCTTCCAAGTGATGCTCACCGTGCCCGACAGCAGCGACGGCGACACCGGGCTGCCCGGGATATCCACCCCGTTGTCGGTGAACTTCACCGAGGTCAGCCGGTCGACCTCGACGCTAGCGGTCAACTTGTAGCTGCAACCGACCTTGTGGTCGGTTCCGGCCACGGCGAGATTACCGACCCAGGCCGAGGCCTGCGGAGCGGCCAGCACGAGGCTGGCAGCCACAGCGCCGAGGGCGGTGATGCCGAAGCCCGCACGGCCGAACTGACGGTGATGTGTTGTCATAGGCGCTACAACTTCCCTGTGAATCGAGTCACCCTGTAGTGACTTCGCACAATTTACACAGCGCGCTGTAGCGTGCGGACAGTTTCCGAAACATTGATGTTTAACAGATTGGTACGCGGTTCACGCGCGGGCACGGGCCCACTCGGTGACCACCGGATAGACCGCGTCGAACCATGGTTCCTTCACCACGTAGTAGGCATCACCGGCCGCGTCATAGGTCAGATCCGCCGCCGCGAGTTCGGCCCCTCGCTTGACCGCCAGATACTCCGCCCGCGCGCTGTCGTTCGCCCGCAACCAGTCGCGCAGGTCGAGCGCGAACCGCTGGCCCAGTGAATCCTGCACGCGCAGATGGATATTGGCGGGTCGACCGGGATCGGCATTGCCGTGCAGGCGTTTTCCCCACCGGGCGAGGTCGGTGCCTTCCGGATCGCCCTCACTCGGCTTCGGATTGTCGTGCGTCACCCGAGTGGCCAGCGGGAATCCGCCCGCCGTCAGGGCATCGGTCAGCGATTCGGCCGTGGCCATGTCGGCCACCGTCACCTGGATGTCGATGATGTCCTTGGCGGGCAGGCCGTGCACCGCGGTCGATCCGACGTGATCGATGCGCACCGCCGACGCACCGCACGCCAGATGCAGCCGGGCGATGATCCTGCGCGCCTGCACGTCCCACTCCGGGTCGGTGACGAGGCGGTAGTCGGCGCGCGCGCGGACGCCCTCGCGCTGATTGCGCTCGAACGGCACCAACCGTCGCGTCCACAGCTCCCGGACCTGCTCCTCGACCACCTCCGGTGCGCCGTTGTTGTCGAGCCACACATCAGCGACCGCACGGCGCTGTTCGTCGGTGGCCTGCGCGGCGATCCTGACGCGCGCGTCCGCTTCGGCCACCCCGCGGTGTTCGACCAGCCTGCGCAGCCGGGTCTCCTCCTCGGCCCCGACCACCACGACGAGCTGCATCAGCGGCGCGAGCCCGTTCTCGACGAGCAGCGGAATATCCTGCACCACAATGGCATCCGCGGGCGCGTCGCCGATCAGTTCCGCGGTGCGGGCACCGACCAGCGGGTGGGTGATGGCGTTGAGCTTGCCCCGCGACACGTCATCGGCGAAGGCGACCGCGGCCAGCGCGGGCCGGTCGAGACTGCCGTCGGGGCTCAGGATTCGCTCACCGAACTCCTCGACCAGCGCGGTCAGGCCCGGCGTGCCGGGGGCGACGACCTCGCGGGCGATCGCGTCGGAGTCGATGAGCACCGCCCCTAGCTCGACCAGTGTCCGCGCCACTGTGGATTTACCCGCTCCCATGCCTCCGGTGAGGCCGATCCGCAACATGGGCCCAGTCTCGCATCCCGACCGACGGGCCGGGGCAGGTCCCACGACACGCCCACGCGTGGAGCAGCGGGAGATCCCCGGTCGGGCGCGTCGAGTGGATTAATCTACCGCGCAGGCGAGAAGGCCGCACGACTACCGACGGGATGATCATGGGTACCAGGAACGACCGGACGGCTCGCCACCGTCTCGGCATGCCGGGCGGTGTGCACTGCATCGAATTCCCCGCCGTGGCAGCAACTCTCGCCGAATATCGACGCTCCTGGTTCAGCACCCTGCTCTCGCCCGCCAGACACAGCTTCGCCGCGATGCGCAAACGCCCCAGGATGGCCACCGGCTACTGGTCGCCCGCCGCGGCCGCGAACTGATCGGTGGGCCCGGCGCAGCGCCGAGCCCACCACCTGCTCACGCCCCGATGAGACCACTCGGCGCGCGCCGGGTGCCCGGCTGTTGCGTCGGCATCGCATTCGGCGGTACCGGGTACGGCACACCCCGCCCCAGGCTGCCCGCCGCGATATTCGGACCACATTGCGCGATCGCCGCGTCGGCCTTGGGCCGCGGGTCGGGCAGCACCGGTTTCGCGGCGTTCGGCGCCGCCGCGAAGTCGAACGTGGAGGTCATGTCGCCGGTGATGCCGCGTCGCCAGGCGGTCAGGTTCGGCACGTCGACACCGAATCTGGTTTCCAGCAAACGCAATTGGGACGTGTGGTCGAAGGTCTGGGATGCCACCAGCCCACCGCGACTGTACGGCGAGATCACCATGCACGGCACCCGATAACCCAGTCCGATCGGGCCGGTTATCCCGCCCGCCGCAGGTACCCGATCCAGTGGCACCGTCAGGAATTCGCCCGGGGTGCCGGGCGGTGGGGTCGGCGGGGTGACGTGGTCGAAGAAGCCGCCGTTCTCGTCGTAGCTGATGATCAGCGCGGTCTTCTCCCAGACCGCCGGATTCGAGGTGAGGATATCGAGGAGCTGCACGATCCCGAGCGCGCCGAAAGCCGCGGGCAGCGCGGGATGTTCGCAGTGCAGTAGCGACGGCACCACCCAGGACACCGCGGGCAGGGTGTTGCCGGCGACGTCGGCTTGGAAGTCGTTCGGGTAGATCGGTGCGATACCACGGCGCGCCAGTTCGGAATTCGGGTCGGCGGCCTGAGTGAAGCAGCCCATCATGCCGTCCAGGACCATCGACGAGACGGGGCCGGCATCGCGATTGCTGTAGATCTTCCACGGGACCCCACCCTCGGACAGGTTCTCCGGGTAGGTGCGCCAGCTGTAGACGTTCTTCGGGATCAGCGTCGGCGTCTCCACCAGCGGACCGCCCGCCAAGCCGTCGGGGTCGATGCTCGCGCTCATCCAGTACAGCCGGTTGGGGTCGGTGGGACCGAGCACCGAGCAGTGGTAGTTGTCGCAGAGGGTGAATGCCTGCGCGAGCTCGGTATGGATCGGAATGTCTTCCGGCAGGTAGTAACCCATCGCCGCGGGGGCGTTGTCCGGCCCGACCGAGGCCACCGACATCGGCATCCAGCCGTCGTTGCGCCCGTCGTTGAATGCCTTGTGCATGCCGGGCCAGGTGTGGTCGGGGTCGTTGATGCACTCCCCGTCCAGGGTGGCGCCGCGGGTGGTGTCGAGCCGAAACGGCTCGACGAAACCCGCTGCGGTGGGCCCGATTCCGGGCGACCACCCGAACTGACGCCACGACGCGGACGCCTCACCGAACCCGCGCACCCCCGACAGGGTGCCGAAATAGTGGTCGAAGGACCGGTTCTCCTGCATGAGCAAGACGAAATGCTCGATGTCGCCGAGCCCGCCCATGCCGGCCGGATCGGCGGCAAAAGCTCGGTCGATGATCGGATTCGCCCAGGTGGCAAGCGTTCCCACCGCACCGGCGGCCATAGCCTTCGCAAGGAATTGTCGCCGGTTGAGACCGGCGAAGGGACCAGAACTCATCGTGAGTGGAGCACCTTTCCCGTAGGGGATGGAGCAATCGCGCACACGCTACACCCATGGGAAAAGGCCGAAGGCCCCGGTCCGTGTGGACCAGGGCCTTCGGTAGTGCAGTTGATTCAGCCGTTGCCGGTGAATCAGGCGTTGCCGCTGAGCTTCTCCCGCAGAGCCGCGAGCTGAGCATCGCTGGCCAGCGAGCCGCCCGTGGACTCGGCCGGACCGGAGGTGGACGCAGCCGCGCTGCCACCGGTCTCGGAGGAGTAGTTGCCCGCGACGGGACCGCCAGCGGCGGCCTCGGCGGCAGCGTCGGCTGCCATCTTCTCCATCTGAGCAGTGTGCATCTTGTGGCGACGCTCGGCCTCGGCGTAGCGGCCTTCCCACTCTTCACGCTGCTTGTCGAACCCGTCGAGCCATTCGTTGGTCTCGGGATCGAAGCCCTCGGGGAAGATGTAGTTGCCCGCATCGTCGTAGCTGTCGGCCATGCCGTACTTCGACGGGTCGAACTCGGCGTTGTAGTCCTCGTTCGCCTGCTTCAGCGACAGCGAGATGCGACGACGCTCGAGGTCGATGTCGATGACCTTGACCATGGCGTCGTCGCCGACGGCCACAACCTGGTCCGGGACCTCGACGTGGCGCTCGGCCAGCTCGGAGATGTGAACCAGGCCCTCGATGCCCTCTTCGACGCGCACGAAGGCACCGAAGGGAACCAGCTTGGTGACCTTGCCGGGCACGATCTGGCCGATGGCGTGGGTCCGGGCGAACTGACGCCACGGGTCTTCCTGAGTCGCCTTGAGCGACAGGGAGACGCGCTCGCGGTCCAGGTCGACGTCGAGAACCTCGACGGTGACCTCGTTGCCGACCTCGACAACCTCGGACGGGTGGTCGATGTGCTTCCAGGACAGCTCGGAGACGTGCACCAGGCCGTCGACGCCACCCAGGTCCACGAAGGCACCGAAGTTGACGATGGAGGACACGACGCCCTTGCGGACCTGGCCCTTCTGGAGCTGGTGCAGGAACTCGCTGCGGACCTCGGACTGGGTCTGCTCGAGCCAGGCGCGACGCGACAGAACCACGTTGTTGCGGTTCTTGTCGAGCTCGATGATCTTGGCCTCGATCTCCTTGCCGACGTACGGCTGGAGGTCGCGGACACGACGCATCTCGACGAGCGAGGCGGGCAGGAAGCCACGAAGACCGATGTCGAGGATCAGGCCGCCCTTGACGACCTCGATGACGGTGCCCTTGACGGCCTCGTCCTTCTCCTTGAGCTCCTCGATCGTGCCCCACGCGCGCTCGTACTGCGCCCGCTTCTTCGACAGGATCAGGCGGCCTTCCTTGTCCTCCTTCGTGAGGACAAGGGCCTCGACCGCGTCGCCCACGGAAACGACCTCGTTCGGGTCGACGTCGTGCTTGATGGAGAGCTCGCGGGAGGGGATGACACCTTCGGTCTTGTAACCGATGTCGAGCAGGACCTCGTCACGATCGACCTTGACGATGGTGCCTTCGACGATGTCACCATCGTTGAAGTACTTGATCGTTGCGTCGATGGCGGCCAGGAAATCCTCGGCGGAGCCAATATCGTTAATGGCTACCTGCGGCGAGGTGACGGTGGTGGGCATATGTGGGTTTGCTCCGGACGGATTGTGGTCGGTTGCGGACATTGGATCTTTCGGTACGCTGCGAGATCACCGCGACGACGCGACGAAGGGATACCGGTAAAGTATCGCACGGACCGTCGCACTTGCCGCTGATCAACTTCAGCGTCCCTCTACAGCGTGCATCAGCCTACGCGACCCGCGCCGAGCCGGGCAAACCACCCCCCGCACCACGCCGATACCCTGTTCGGCGTGTCCGACGACGAACGCCACGCGCAGGCCAACGCGCTACTCGGTACCTCAGCAACCACTCGAACCAAGATCGACTCGCGCGACAGCGAGCGCGCGAATCGCCGCTGGTGGGACGCCGACGCCGAGCAGTACCACCAGACCCACGCCGACTTCCTCGGCGTCGACTCCCCGGGCGGTGAGTTCGTGTGGTGCCCGGAGGGTCTGCACGAGGGTGACATGGGCTTCCTCGGTGACGTGACCGGCAAGACGATCCTGGAGATCGGCTGCGGTTCGGCGCCGTGCTCGCGATGGCTGGCGGGTCACGGCGCGTTCCCGGTCGGGCTCGATGTGTCGATGGGGATGCTGGAGCGTGGCGTGGCCGCGATGGATCAGGGCGGGCCGCGGGTGCCGCTCGTGCAGGCCGGGGCCGAAGCGCTGCCCTTCGCCGACGCGTCGTTCGACCTGGCCTGCTCGGCGTTCGGTGGCGTGCCGTTCGTCGCCGACTCGGCGCTGGTGATGCGCGAGGTGGCACGGGTGTTGCGGCCGGGCGGGCGCTGGGTGTTCTCGGTGAACCATCCGATGCGCTGGATCTTCCCCGACGATCCGGGCCAGGCAGGTCTCACCGCCACGATCCCCTATTTCGACCGCACTCCTTATGTAGAGGTCGACGGGGACGGTGTGCCGACCTACGTCGAGCACCATCGCACGATCGGTGACCGCGTCCGCGAGATCGTCGGAGCCGGCCTGCACCTGGTCGACATCGTGGAACCGGACTGGCCGGAATGGCTCGACCGCGAATGGGGTCAGTGGTCGCCGCTGCGCGGACAGATCTTCCCCGGCACCGCTATCTTCATCGCCGAGAAGCCCTAGAACTCCGGGAGCGCGGCGAAGGACGGGTCGACGCGCACGTTCGGCACCGTGTCGGCGACCCAGCGGCGCGCCCTGGTCAGGGCATGGTCGGGGAACTCCCCATCGAAGCGGACGTCGTCGGACAGTAGATAGGGCAACCGGCCGCGCAGGCCGGGCGCGTACGGGTGGGGCGGGCACATCTCGTCGCGTCGCACTTGCCGCCCGATCGCGGTCTCGCGCGCACCGGGCACACCGGTCTCGGGGCAGATGACCTGGAACACCGCCGAACACCGGTCCTTGGGCACCACGATCGACGCCGCGAAGACGAGCTCGCCGCGCGGACCCCCGAGCTGGGTCTTCTCCACCCGCAGCAGGGCGGGCAACTGGTCGACCCACACCACGAACGCCTCGATCAGGCAGCCGGTCCGCGCGTGGTGCTCGGCCAGCCGCCTGCGTAACCGTTTCAGGTCGTCGAGTCGAGCGGGCAGGTCGGGCACGCCGTTGACATAGTTCAGCGCGACGACGTCACGAGTGGCCGGATTCCCCCAGGTCGTGTCGTCCAACTGTTGCATTCCAGGAATGTCGAACGAGATGGGCACCGGATCAATTTACCGGCGCCGTCGACTTCGGTTGTCCCCGTGCGGCGCTCGGCGCGTCGATCAGGGGACAATCGCGCTCTTCGACCAAGTCGACGAGCCAGGCTTCGTGATCGATCACCATCGCGCGGCTGCGCGGGGTGGCGAGCACGGCCGCCAATGCGGTGCGAAACGCCTCGGCGGCCGAACGGTCGTCGAAGTCGAGATCGATGAGCACCCGCTGTGGTGTGTCCGCGACCCGGCCGACGCGGTAGCCCCGCACCCCGTTGTCGGCGCGGAACCGCTCGAACTGGTCGAACGCGGCCTTCCAGTCGTCGTAGTCGCGAACGGTGTTGTCGATGTGCAAGGTGACGGTCATGATGGCCTCCGTTGTCGTGCCGAATGGGATATCTCGATCATCGGCCGGTCCGAAGCGCCGCAACATCCCTGATCCTGGGGGGATTTCGCCGTAGGCTGGGACATGTGCCGAGTACCTTGGCCGACCGGATCGGCCGTCTGTGCCGCGCCGATCACTCCGCCAAACGACTGCGTGAACTCGTCCTGGTCGAGATCCGCGCGACGATCCCGTTCGCCGGTCACGTCTTCGCGCTCACCGATCCCGTCACCGCGGTCGCGACGGCGCCGCTCGCCGATGTCCCCGGCCTCGACTTCGGGCTCCTGCCGGCCTTGATCCGCGCCCGCTACCTCACCCCGCTCAATCGCTGGGACACGGTGCGCGGCACCGGCGCCCACTCTTTGCTCGGCGCGACCGACGGCGACCCGAACCGGTCCCTGCTGTGGCGCACCGCTCAGCGCGATCTCGGCGTCACCGACTCCGCCACCATCACTTTCGCCGACCGCTATGGCTGCTGGGGCTTTCTCGAACTGCTCCGCTACACCGAATCCCCTTTCACCACAGCAGAACTCACTGCGCTGAGCACGCTGACCTCCACCGTCACCGTCGGCCTGCGCCGTACCGTCGGGGCCACGTTCGTCGAATCCGACGCCCGCCTTCCACCCCTCGGCCCCGCGGTCGTACTTCTCGACAACACCCTGCGAGTGCGCGCCCGGACAGCGGCCGCCGCGGATTCCCTCCTCCGGCTACTCCCCCCGGACGAACCGATGCCGCCTGTTCCCGCCTCGGTCTACAACGCGGCCGCCGCCCTCCTCGCCATCGAGGCGGACACGCCCCTCGGCCCCGCCACGTCACGCGTTCACCTGGGTGGCAATCGCTGGCTCACCGTGAAAGCCGACCGCATCGGCACCGATATCGCCGTGGCCCTGGAACCGAGCACCGCCACCGAACGCCTCGACCTCTTCGCCCGAGCCCACGGCCTCTCCGCCCGTGAATCCCAGGTCCTGACGCTCTTGGCGACCGGCCTGGATTCCCACGAGCTGGCCACGGAGTTGTTCCTGTCCGAACACACGATCAACGACCACGTCAAAGCCATCCTCGCCAAATCCGACACCCGAACCCGCCAACGCCTCCTGTCTCGCGTTCTCGGGGTCGGCTGATCGGCCGGGTGATCGATCCTCTAGTCCCGCTTCGGCTTTCGTCCCGCTTGGTCGAGGGCCAGGCGGAGGGCGTATTCGATTTGGGAGTTGATGCTGCGCAGGTCGTCGGCCGCCCACTTGGCTATTGCCTCGTGGACGGCCGGGTCGAGCCGCAGCAGGATCTTTTTGGGGTCCCTCTTCGGCTGGGTCATCGGGCGGCTCAGGAGTAGAGGGATCCGGCGTTGACCACCGGCTGGGTGGCGCGGTCGCCGCAGAGGACGACGAGCAGGTTGGAGACCATGTTGGCCTTGCGCTCCTCGTCGAGTTCGACGGTGCCCTGTTCGGCGAGGCGATCGAGCGCAAGGGCGACCATGCCGACAGCACCCTCGACGATCTGGGTGCGGGCCGCGACGACCTGGGCGGCCTGCTGGCGAACGAGCATGGCCTGGGCGATCTCCGGGGCGTAGGCGAGGTGGGTGATGCGGGCCTCGATGACCTCGATACCCGCGGTGAGAGTGCGCTCGCGCAACTCGACGGTCAGTTCCTCGGCGACCTCGGCGCCGTCGCGCAGGCTGGTGCGGGCGTCGTCGTGGGCATCGTAGGGATGGGTGGTGGCGAGGTGGCGCACGGCGGCCTCCGACTGGGTCGCGACGTATTCCTCGTAGTCGTCGACGGCGAAAGCGGCCTTGAAGCTGTCGACCACCTTGTAGACGACGACGGCCGCGATCTCGACGGGGTTGCCGTCGGCGTCGTTGACCTTGAGCTTCTGGGTTTCGAAGTTACGCACCCGCAGTGAGATGGATTTGCGGTCGGTGAGCGGAACCACCGAGAAGAACCCCGGGTCACTGACCGAGCCGATGTAGCGGCCGAAGAAGGTGACGACCTTGGCCTCGTTGGGGTTGACGATGATCAGCCCGGTGGCGAGCAGCCAGACGACAAGGATCACGACGACGGCGGCGACCGCGCCGGTCCAGGCCAGTGCGCCACCGTTGTGCTGGGTGGCGGAAATGAACGCGAGAACGGCAGCGCCGCCGAACAACAGGGTGAACACCAGCCACCCCAGCACGACGACGAATCCGTTGGCGCGGAATGCGGACCGCAGCTCCATGACATCCTCCCGATATCTGAGTGATATCACTAAGATAGTAGATATCGGGAGGACGGGCAAGGGGCGCTAGGAACCGGGGGCGATGTTGCGGTTGGCCCGAAACATGTTCCGCGGGTCGTATTTCGCCTTCGCCGCCGTCAGCCAGCGGTAGGTGTCCGGGGAGTACCCGGCCGCGGTCTGGGCCGCGTCCGCCGCACCGCCCGCGCCGTAGAGGAACGCGAGGCTGTGTCCGATCGTCCACGGCGCCAACGCTTCTCGAACGGCGGCCAGCCCTTCGGGCGCGGCGTCGCCCGCACCAGGTCCGGTGATCACCCGCACGATGAATTCGGCGTTCCGATGATCGATCGACGCCGGGCCGCCGTGTCGGAGGGCTGCGCCGAGATGGCGGATGTCGATCACCGCGTCGACCTGGCCGCCCGGAGCGGTCAACGCGCGCAGCGCGGACAGGCCCTGCGGCGTCAGCTCCGCGAGCAGCGCGTTGGTCGCGGCATAGGCGTGGGGGAAAGGAGGATCGCTGTGGATGGTGTGCGATTCGGCGTAGGGCATCGTCCGTAGGTCCTCGTGTAGACGAGGTCCGATCCGCCGCAACGGCGCCACCCACCGTTCCCCTTCCTCGTTCGTCCCGTCGAAGGCGATCCGAATCGAGGCAACGTGGCGGCCGCGCAGCGATTCCGGCACGGGCGGGATGTCGGGATAGGTCACCACCGCGATCGTCGAGGTCAGCTCGCTCGGCACGGTCGCGGTCCATTCCCGCCACGCCGCCAGCGCCGCATCTACGAGCGGCGCGTCGAAAACCAACTGACCACCGTAGATTTCAGCGACGGGGACGAGGTCGAGTTCGAGCCCGGTCACCACACCGAAGTTCCCACCCGAACCCAGTACCGCCCCGAACAATTCGTCGTCCGGGCCGAGCGAGCGCACCCGGCCGTCGGCGGTCACGAGCTCGATGCGCCGGACATGATCAGCGGCATAGCCGAATTCACGCGCCAGCAGTCCGAGCCCGCCGCCGAGCACATACCCGACGACGCCCACCGACGGTGACGACCCGTTCAAAGGCGCCAGCCCGTGTCGAGCGGCCGCCTCGACCAAAGCACCCGCGCGCACCCCGGCACCGACGCGGGCGGTCCGAGCCTGCGGGTCGATGGTGATGTTGTCCATGCGTCCGGTCGTGATGAGCACCCCACCGTCGACAGCGACCGACAAACCGTGTCCGGTCGCCTGCACAGCGACCGGCAGCCCGTGCCGTGCGGCGAACTCCACCGCGGCACGCACGTCCTGGCTGTGCAGGGCGCCGACCACGAACTCCGGACGGTGCGTGTAGGCGGTTTGGAAGCCGGCGACCTCCTCGGCGTACCCGGCGTCGTCCGGCGTGAATACGGGACCAGCGAACTTCGTTGCGATATCGGTCATGTCTTCGACTCTGCGCCGACCGGAAGAATAAGTACAAGAGATAGATCTTCTCCTACCTATAATTGATAGTTATGGAACTGCGGCAGCTGCGCTACTTCGTGACGGTCGTCGACGAAGGCGGGTTCACCAGGGCCGCCGAGCGGCTGCACTTGTCCCAGCCCGGCCTCAGCACTCAGATCCGGCAACTCGAACGCGAACTCGGACAGCGCCTGCTCGACCGCGGCGCTCGCACCGTGACGCTGACCGACGTCGGGGCCGCCGTGCTCGAGCACGCGCGCACCGCCCTGGCCGCCGCCGATCGAATCGGGGATACCGTCGGGGAGTTCACGGGCTTGCTGCGGGGGCAGGTCCGGGTCGGCATGATCTCCGGGGCGGCGTCGGAGGTCTTCGACGTGGCCGGGGTGCTCGCCGATTTCCACCACGACCATCCGCAGGTCGGGATCAGCCTCACCGAGGACACCGCCGAACGGATGCTCGCCGCCGTCGAGCACGGTGAGCTCGATATCGCGCTGACCGGATTGACCGGCGCCCCCACAGATTCCAGCATCGGCCTGCACGTGATCCTGCACACCGCACTCGTCGCCGCGGTCGCTCGCGACGCACCCGGCGACCCCGCCGAATCGGCGGGCTCCATCGCCTTGCAAGACCTCGCCGATCGCCGCCTCATCTGCCTCACCCGGGGCACCGGCCTGCGCGGCGTCTTCGAACGTTCCTGTGCCGCCGCCGGTTTCACGCCGGACATCGCCTTCGAGGCCGCCGCTCCCCCGCTACTGCTCGAACTCGCCGCGCGCGGACTGGGAACCGCCATCGTCCCCGCCCTCGCCCCCGCCGAAGCAGACGCCTTCGGTGTGCGAACCCTCGACATCGTCGAGCCCACCATCCACGGCCGACTGGCCCTGGCCTGGCGCACCGATCCCCCGCCCGGCCCGGCGGCGAAGGTGCTGCTCGGGCAGTTGCGCATCGCCTTCGGTGGTCACGCCTGAGCCGTCGCCCGGGAGGCGCGGCCGGTCAGGATGTGGATTTCAGACGGGCGATTTCGGCTTCGAGCTCGGCGTTGCGGTGTCGGAGGCGGTCGATTTCGGCTTCGAGTGGAGCGCGGCCGGCGCGGGCGTAGTCCTGGATCCACTCGGAACGGTAACGGGGAGTGATGTTCTTGGTGCAGTTGCGGTCGAACGCTTCGATCCGCACCACGAACGCCCGATCCGAGCGCGCGTCGATCGGGCCCGCCGGGGTGGTCAGGAGTCGGTCGAGGAGCTCGGGATCGTCGGCGCGTTCGACGACCTCGGCACGGCCGAAGATCTTGACCCTGGTGCGGGTCGGGTAATCGATGAAGAACAGCGCGACCCGATCGTCGGTGTCGAGATTGCCCAGCGTGACGAACTGGTTGTTGCCCGGGTATTCGGCCCACGCGATGGTCGCGGCGTCGAGCAGGTGCACAAAACCCGTTGGACCGCCGCGATGTTGGATGTAGGGCCAGCCGGAGCCGGTGACGGTCGCGAGGTAGAACGAGTCGGCCGCCCGGATCAGGCCCGCCACTTGCGGCTCCAGTTCTTCGGGCTCACCGATGTCGGCGCCGTCGGCCATCCGCCTGCCGTGGACGGTGAAACCGCCACCGCTGTGCTGGCGGCGCGCGGTGGCCGCGGAGAAGGCGATGGCTCCGTATCGGGTCGGCTTGTTCACCCCACCCACGGTACGACTCGTGATTCGTCAAGGATCGGTCCGCCGTGCCGCTGATGTCGGCGCGGGCGTCAGCGCTACGCTTTGGCTAACCGATGAAGGAGAGCTCGACCAGGACGAGGAAGGGCGTGCGTGGTGGAGTCGACTACTGCTGCGAAACTGCAAGAGCTGCGGGACAATCTGACGGCGGCGCGGGAACCCGCGGGGGATGCGGGAATCGCCAAGCGTGCGGCGAAAGGAATACCAGGCCCACGCGAACGCATCGAAATACTTCTCGACCAGGGCAGTTTCACCGAAATCGGCGCGCTGGTGAAACAGCCGGGCGCGGCCGACGGTCTCTACGGTGACGGCGTCGTCACCGGACACGGCAGGATCGACGGGCGACCTGTGGTGGTGATCGCCCACGACCAGACCGTGTTCGGCGGATCGGTGGGTGAGATGTTCGGGCGCAAGGTCGCGATGGCGATGGATCTGGCGGCCGACATCGCCTGCCCGTTCGTGGCGATCAACGACTCCGGCGGTGCGCGGGTACAGGACGCGGTCACCTCGCTGGCCTGGTACGCGGAGATGAGCAGGCGGCAGACCCGGCTGTCCGGGGTGGTGCCGCAGGTGTCGGTGATGCTGGGCAAATGCGCTGCGGGCGCGGTGTATTCGCCGATCAATACCGATGTGCTGATCGCGACCGAGTCGGCGTACATGTTCGTCACCGGTCCCGACGTCATTCGCGAGACCACCGGCGAGGAAGTGACCCTCGACGAGCTCGGCGGCGCGTTCAACCAGGCGCACAACGGCAATATCCACCATGTGGCGGTGGACGAGAAGTCCGCATTCGAGTGGGCGCGCACCTATTTGAGCTTCATGCCGTCTAATTGCTACGAGCGTGCGCCGCTGGTGAATCCCGGTCTGGAACCGGAGATCACCGACTCCGATCGCGAACTCGACGCGCTGATACCGGATTCCGATCGCAGGGGCTACGACATGTACGAGGTGCTGCTCCGGATCTTCGACGACGGGGAGTTCCACGAGATCGGCGACGGCGCCGCCCGCAACCTGATCACCGGATTCGCGCGGGTCGACGGGCGCAGCGTAGGTGTCGTCGCCAATCAGCCGCTGGTGGCCAGCGGCGCGATCGATGCGCGCGGGTCGGACAAGGCCGCGCACTTCATCCGCCTCTGCGACGCGTTCGACATTCCGCTGGTGTTCGTGGTCGACACGCCGGGCGTGCTGCCCGGGGTCGAGGAGGAGAAGATCGGCGTCATCAAACGTGGCGGCCGGTTCTTCTACGCGGTGGTCGAGGCGACCGTTCCGATCGTCACCGTCGTGGTCCGCAAGGCCTACGGCGGCGGCTACGCGGTGATGGGGTGCAAGCAACTCGGTGGCGACATCAACCTCGCGTGGCCCACCGCGCGGATCGCCGTGATGGGCGCCGAAGCCGCCGTGGGCCTGACCCAGCGCAAACAGCTCGCCGCCGTTCCCGAGGCCGACCGGCCCGCTGTGCGTCAGCAGATGGTCGACTTCTACAACGCCGCCGTCGCCACCCCGTGGATCGCCGCCGAACGCGGCTATATCGACGCGGTCATCGAGCCCTCGAGCACCCGCCTGGAAATCCGTAAAGCGTTGCGCCTGCTCGGTGACAAGCACATCGAGCAGGCGCCCCGCAAACATCGCCTGATGCCGTTGTAGCGGCCCGTCACTGTCAACCGACGCCGTGAGCCAGGCTCACGGCGGCTGAGCCCCGACCGGATCTGCCTGTGCCACAGCAGAGCTCCCGGCCTGCGTGCGCCGTGCGACCTCACGGACGACCAGATAGATCGGGAAGGCGAGGGGCGACAACAGGATTGTGCCGACCAGCAGCGGGCCCATCAGGAGCGGATGGACGTCGCGCTCGCGGCTGTCGAGGTAGATCCAGCGTCCGAGGAACAGATCCCACGCGATGATCTGCGCCCACAGCGCGGTGAGCACAGCGGGATCGGCAGTGGCTTCGGTGATGGCGGCCAAGGACGGCGATGTCACCAGCGACCACATCGCGCCCAACACCGGCACCGCGACGATCGCCCACACCACCAAGGGCACCAGCACGATCCACGGTGAGGAGATGATCGTGCGGGTCCAGCGCCAGGTCGGGGCGAAGATCATCAACGCCCAGAACGGCACCGTGACGAAGAACGACAGGTCGAACAGCGTGCTCATGCGGTGGCTACCTTTCGATTGCCGGCCGCGCTCGCGACCGAGATCATTACTCCGACAACAACTCCGGTGATGATCGCGGCCGCGACGGTGAGTGTGGCCTGATCGGGGTGGATCAACGGCTGCCCACGCAGCGCCTGCCAGGTAACCAGCGCGAGCACCGCCGCGTAACCCGCCGACGCGGTGATGATCAGGCCGAGCCGAACACGCACCGGCCGCAACAGCGCGATCCGTGGCGCCAGCACCACCAGCAGTGCCGCGAGCAACGGCAGCGCCTGGAGGGCGTGCATGCCGAAGAAGTGCGGAATGCGCAGATCGCCGTTGGTCGTGCTCCACCCGGTCAGCGGCATGCCGGGCGTACCGTCGGGCGCTCCGACCGTGTGCGCGCCCGCGATGCCCTCGACGCCGGATTCCTGTTGTGGCATCAGATTTCCCAGCGCCAACCCGACCAAGGTGATCGCGATGCCGAGACGAATCGACCAGGTGATCGAGGCGTCGCCGAGACGTGCGCGCATCAGTCCGATCCCGATCACAGGGTTGCCAGGAACAGTATGAGAATGGTGGATCCCATGATCACCCAGAGGGTGCCGTCCAGGGCCGTGGTCGTGTTGTAGTGGCTGCGAGTCCCGCGGATCACCTGCCCGAAGATGATCGCCTGTTCGATCACCCCGGCGACCACGATCACCGTCGCCATCCCCGAGGCGAGCCGAGAAGATTTGGGCCGCAACGAGATCAACCACGCCAGCGCCACGCCGTAGAAGACGAACGAGATCGCGAACTTGGTCGGCTTGAACCAGGCGGTCGACCCGGCGATCACCCGGTCGTCGACCAGCATCCCGATCAGGCCGACCACGACGAGCGCGGCGTTGACGGCGGCGAAATACATCAGCGGTCGATGCAGCGGGGCTCGAGGGCGGGGCAGCGAGGGGGCGGTCAGGACTGACATTCGAATCTCCCAGAGATAGATAGCTACACTATCCGTTATAGATAGCTAGACTATCCGCTATGGGTGACGTAGGCAAGGGGTAAGGAAGACAACGGAGGTAAGAGTGCGAATCTCGGAGTTGAGTGAACGCAGCGGCATCGCGGTGGCCACCATCAAGTACTACCTGCGTGAGGGAATACTGCCCGCGGGTGAACGCAGCAGCCCCAACCAGGCCAGCTACGGCGAAGACCACCTGCGCCGATTGCGCCTGATCCGCGCGCTGATCGAGGTGGGCGGGATACCGGTCGCCACCGTCTCCGATGTCCTCGCCGCGATCGACTCCCCCGAAATGCCCCTGTTCCACGTGCTCGGGGTGACGCAGGACAGTCTGTCCACACCCGTGCCCGCCGCCCACGACGCCGAATGGGACCGTGCGCACGAGGCCGTGCGCACGGAGATGGACCGGCGCGGCTGGGACATGAAACCCAGCCCACAGGCCATCGACACCCTCACCGGAGTGATCGTTCGACTCGCCCAACTCGGCTACCGGGACTGGGCCACCACCACCCTGCCCACCTATTTCGACAGCACCCGCGCGGTCGCGGAGAACGACGTGGCGTCGGCCCTGTCCGCGGGCGGACGCGACGACATCATCGACGCGGTCGTCGTACTCACCGTCCTCGGCGACACCGCACTGGCCGCCATCCGCCGCATCGCCCAGGCCCAGGTCTCGCTGGAACGCCTGAAGAACCAGGAAACCCCCTGAGAAAACCTCAGGGGGTCAACTGATCTCGCAAGAACGTAGTCCGGCCGAATTACGCGGGGAGGCGGGACAGTCAGAGCAGACGTGACAGGAAAGCCTGGGTCCGCTCCTGTTGTGGGTTGGCCAGCAGTTCACGCGGCGGACCCGACTCCACGACCACACCGGCATCCATGAACACCAGTTCGTCGGCGACCTCGCGGGCGAAGCCCATCTCGTGCGTCACCACCAGCATGGTCATGCCCGAATCGGCCAGCTCCCGCATCACCGCGAGCACCTCACCGACCAGCTCGGGGTCCAGCGCCGAGGTCGGCTCGTCGAAGAGCATCAGCTTGGGATCCATCGCCAGTGCTCGCGCGATGGCGACGCGCTGCTGCTGACCACCGGACAACTGCGCGGGGTAGGCATTGCGCTTGGCCGAGAGCCCGACCCGCTCGAGCAGGTCCTCGGCCCTGGCGATCGCCTCTGACTTGCGGATCCCGCGCACCTGGATGGGCGCTTCGATCACGTTCTCCAACGCCGTACGGTGCGGAAACAGGTTGAAATGCTGGAACACCATGCCGATATCTCGACGCTGCACCGCGGCATCGCGCTCGTGCATCTCGTAGAGCTTGCCGTTCTTCTCCCGGTAGCCCACGAGATCGCCGTCGACATAGAGCCTGCCCGCGTTCACCTGCTCGAGGTGATTGATACACCGCAGGAACGTCGACTTTCCCGAGCCGGACGGCCCGACCAGGGTGAGCACCTTGCCGCGCTGCACCTCGAGCGAGATGCCCTTGAGCACCTGCAGCGCGCCGAAGTTCTTGCACACCCGGTCGGCCAGCACCATCGGCGGGACTGCCACTTGTGGTTCGGTCATTTCGCCTTCACCGCCGCCTGCGCCGTGGCCAGTTCCTGGAGCTGCTTTGCCGTCAGCTGCCGGGTGGCGCCGCGCGAGTAATAGCGTTCCAAGTAGTACTGGCCGACCATCAGGACGCTGGTGATCGCGAGGTACCAGGTGGCACAGACGAGCAGCAGCGGGATCGGCTGGAAGTTCACGCCGTAGATGTCACGGGCGCGGCCGAACAGGTCGGTGCTCAAGGGAATCGCGGTGACCAGCGAGGTCGTCTTGAGCATGCCGATCAGCTCGTTGCCGGTGGGCGGGATGATCACCCGCATGGCCTGCGGCAGCACCGTGCGGCGCATGGTCTGCGTCCACGACATACCCAGCGCCACCGACGCTTCGCGCTGACCCTCGCCGACGGAGTTGATGCCCGCGCGCACGATCTCGGCCATGTACGCGGCCTCGTTGAGACCGAGGCCGATCACCGCGAACAGGAACGCGGCCTGCAGGTTCTGCACGTCGAGGTGAAAGAACTGCGGACCGAACGGCACGCCGAGGTCGATCTGCTTGTACAGCGAGGGAACCAGACCCCAGAACACCAACTGCACGAACACCGGAGTGCCGCGGAAGATCCACAGATAGATCCACGCGGCCGTGCGCAGCACCGGGTTCGGCGACAGGCGCATCACCGCCAGCACCGTGCCCAGACCCACCGCGATCGCCATCGCGAGCACGGTGAGTTCCAGGGTGACGATCGCACCCTGGGTGATGCGGGTGTCGAACAGATATTTGCCGTAGGTATCCCACCGGTAGGCGGGATTGGTAGCAGCACCGTAGACGAACAATCCCACCAGGATCAGGATGATTGCCGCCGCGATCCAGCGGCCCGGCCTGCGCAGCGGGACCGCTTTGATCGGTTCGGGTTCGGTGCCCGGTCCGGGCACCTCCACCGTGTCTTTCTCGTCGGTCACGTCAGCTCACTGCACCGTTGATCACCGAGGTCTTGATCTGACCGTCCTGCACACCCCAGTTGGTGGTGATCTCGCCGTACTTGCCGTTGTCGATCAGGTGCTGCAGCGCCTTCTGCAACGACACCGCCAGTGGCGAGGTCTTCTGCACGGCCCAGCCGTAGGGCGCGGAGTCGAACAGCGGGCCCGCCGACTCGATCTTGCCTTCGCTCTGCTTGATCGCGTACGCGGTCACCGGGGAATCGGCCGACATCGCGTCGACCTGGCCGAGCATCAATGCGTTGGTCGCGGCGCTCTGCTCGTCGAATGCCTTCATATCGATAGCGGGCTTACCCTCGGCGACGCACTTGGCGCTCTTGGCGGGAATCTCGTCGGTGTGCTCGACCGTAGTGGCCTGTACGGCGACTTTCAGGCCGCACGCATTGTTCGGATCGATCGTTTTACCGGTTTGCTGGGCCCACTGGATGCCCGCGGAGAAATAGGTCGTGAAATCGACCTGCTGCTCCCGTTCGCGCGAATCGGTGATCGAGGACATACCCACGTCGTAGGTCCCTGCCTGAATGGCGGGAATGATCTTCTCGAACGAGGATTCGACATAGTCGACCTTCAGTCCGAGGGTGCTCGCGACGGCATCGAGGAGGTCCACATCGAAGCCGACGATCTTGCCGCTCGCGTCCTTGTACTCGTTCGGCTGGTACGGCACGTTCACGCCGACGACCAACTTGCCTGCCTGCTTCACTTTGTCGGGGACCGCCGCGGCGAGCGCGTCGACCTTCTCCACCGACACCTTGTCGACCGAGGCGCCGTCGCCCTCGGTGTTCTCGGCGCAGCCGGTCAACAACAAGGCACCGCCGGCGACGGTACACAGCAGCCGCACGGCGCCACGGCCGAGGACAGTTCGAACAGACAAAGGAGCCTCCACATTTCACGTCGACGCCGGCCACGTGTCAGCGCCTGTTTGGCAATGTATGCGAACCGGACACAGCGTGGTGCGACAGTAACCGAAGATTAATCAGCCGATGTGAAAGGGGTCCCTTCACCTCCGGTGCACACGGGCACTGACCTGTTCGGTGAATTCGCTGGTGGAAGCCAGTCCGCCGAGATCCGCGGTCGCGATTCCGGCCGCGAACGTCGCCGCCACGGCGCGGGTAATCCGGTCGGCGGCATCATGGAGAAAACGATTGTCGTCACGAACTGCCAACCAGCGCAACAGCATTGCCGCCGACAATTGCAGCGCGGCGGGATTGGCCCGATTATGTCCGGCCAGACCCGGCGCCGCGCCGTGCACGGCCTGTGCCATCGCGCGCGTGTCGGAGCAGTTGAGCGAGGCCGCCATGCCGAGGGAACCGCTGAGCTCACCGGCCAGGTCCGAGAGGATGTCACCGAAGAGGTTCTCGGTGACGATCACGTCGTATTCGGCGGGTGAGCGCACCAGGTGCGCCGCCATCGCGTCGACGTGTTCGTCGTCGACGGTCACCTCCGGATACTGCTCGGCCACCGCGTAGCAGACGTCACGGAACAGGCCGGTCGTCATCGGCAGCACATTGGCCTTGTGCACCACGGTGACCCGCTTGCGCCGACCCTGCGCCAGGCGCAGCGCCTGATGCGCGATCCGCTCGCACGCCTGGCGTGTGATCACCGCGACCGCCATCGCCACGTCCTCGGTGGGACGGAACTCCCCCGAGCCGGCGAACATGTTGCGATCGGCGTAGAAGCCCTCGCTGTTCTCCCGAACGATCACCAGATCGATATCGGGCGCCATCGCGCGCACCCCGGTGAACGCGACGGCGGGGCGGACGTTCGCGTAGAGCCCGAGGCGTTTGCGGATGACGCCGCCCGGTGCCACCCGCATGTCCGACGGGTAGGAGGCGTTGTCGTGGGGGCCGAGGATCCAGGCGTCGAGATCCTCGAGGGCTGTCAGAGTCTGTTCCGGCAGCGGGTTGCCGTAGGCGGCGATCGCGTCGTGCCCGATCACCAGCGGAACCCACTGCGCCGGGGCGAGCCCGGCCGCGCCGATCGCCTCATCGACGACCGCGCGGGTCGCGGCCACCACCTCGGGGCCGATTCCGTCGCCGTCGATCACTCCGAGTCGCAGGCTCGCCTTCGTCGCGTTCACTCCGCTATCTTCGCGCGCACCCGCCCAGCGGTGACCACGCGGGCGGTACTGACACGCGGCCGGGACCGAATTTCTGGCCGCTGTAGTGCGGATTCGCTGCCCGATCGGGCCGTGACGGCCGGAGCGTCGCGCGATCGGGGGAAGATAGTAGGACGCCGCGGCGTTACAGCCGAGGACACCGACAAGGAGAGGACGTCATGGCCACCCAGACGCTGACCCAGCAGAACTTCGACGAAGTCATCACCGGAAACGACGTGGTCCTCGTCGATTTCTGGGCTTCCTGGTGCGGTCCGTGCCGCAGTTTCGCGCCGACCTACGAGACCTCGTCGGAAAAGCACACCGACGTCGTCTACGGCAAGGTCGATACCGAGGCCGAGCAGGGACTCGCCGCTGCCGCCAACATCCAGTCGATTCCGACCATCATGGCCTTCCGCGAGGGCGTGCTCGTCTTCGCCCAGCCCGGCGCGTTGCCGCCTGCCGCGCTCGAGGATCTGGTGACCCAGATCAAGGACCTGGACATGGACGAGGTGCGCAAGCAGATCGCCGAGCAGCAGGAGTCCTCCCCCGCCGAGTAGTTCGGCGCCGCGTCTTTCGCGCGCAACGCAAAGGGCCCGTTCACCTTTCGTGGTGAACGGGCCCTTGTGTGTTCGTGTGGTGTCAGCCCGCGAGCAGGTTGACGCCGGCGATCATGGCGCGCACGGTCGATTCCGCGCTGTCGGCGGCTGTCGCCACCGCCCAGCCACGCCTGCCGTTGATCTCGCAGTGCATGAACGTGGCGATGCCGTCGGTGGTCGGGCGCTGATGGAAGCGCAGGATCTCGAGGGGGTAGCCCTCGTCGTAGAGCGCGGAGGTCATCACGGCGACGGGGCTACCGGTGGCGATGACGGTGCGAAGATGGTCGGCGAATTCCAGGGTGGCGGTGAAATCCGTTCCGGAACAAGACCATTCGCGAAGCGCGATGGATCCGTCGGCGCGGGTGTACCGGTCCAGGAAGGCGGCGGGGTCGAGGTCGGTGAGCTCGGCGCGCAGACCTTTGGGGGCGGCGTCGAACAGGGCATGGTCCAGTGTCAGCGTCATTGCAGGTGAGGTCTTCCCGAAGATGTCTTCGTTGGCAGGATGGGACCAGCAGAACGATGAAAAGCAGCCCGCAGCGTAGGGGCTGGTCCGAATCAGACCCCGCTACGGCGGATTACTACGAGAAGAATTCGCCGTGAAGCTACCTGCGCGGTCTGCGCAGCAGCGACCGCGAGGTCGCGGTCAGCGACTAGCAGCGCGGCACAGCGGGCGGGATTCGGCACGCAGTCGAGAATAGGGCGATCGCCTCGAAACCGCAACCTGGTTCACCGCCCGGAGTGTCTACCGGTGAGTACCATCACCGCAGCTCAGGAACGGTAACGTCGGCCGCGGCTCCGGCGATGGGCACCGTATCGGGTATGGGCTGCTCATGGCGATGACGATTCCCGGGCTCGCATGTCTGCTGGTCCTGTTGGCGTTCGTCGAGGTGGCGATCAACCGGGTCACCGGGACACGTTTTCTGCCGTGGACGCGCAAGCGTGGAGGCACGGTCGCGTCGGCTACCGGATTCGACCATCTCACCGCGATGTTCCAGGGGTCCGAGCACCACGAGTTCGAGCAGCGTCAGAGCACGCTCATGCATCGGGAGAACCCGTCGGAGGGTGCGCCGCCGCTGCTCGATCAGCGCCCTGGCAGGGGTTCGACCGAGGCGAGAGCCCGCGCCGAACCGTTGACATCGACCTGCACGCGCAGGCTGCCGGGCAGCGAGCTCGTCCGCAACACCACCTTGTCGCCCATCATCACCGGGCCGACGTGTTCGACGATCGCCCGATACGGCAACCGGTGGCGGCCTGGGTGCGCCGCGAGCGCCTCCTCGACCGCTTCCCAGTAGACGGCGTTGTTGACGTGGCCGAGCCGGTCGACATCGGTGACGCGCAGCGGGAACGGCACCGACTCCACGTGCGGGTCGTCGAGTTCGGTGAGGGCCGCTTTCCAGCGGAGGCGGTGCTCGGTGGTGCTGGCCAGCATCGGCGCCATGAACGCCTCGCTCATCCGGGCGGGCCGACCGGCGACAGGGTCGATGTGGATCAGGAAGGCCGCGGCCTCGATGTGTCCGCCCTTCTCCCCGCGCAGCTGAATTCGCATGTCGCACCAGCGATTCGAGAGCGCGTCGGCCCAGCGACGTAGCTGGACGCGGTCACCGAACACGATCGGCTCGTACACGTCGATGACAGTGCGTCGCACGATCCACGCCTGATGGGTGTGGCCGTCCTCGACGGCATCGAGGTGATCGAACCCGATGTCCTGCAGATACCGCGCCACCGCGTCGAGCCGCAACCGGTCGTCGCCGTCGGTATCACCCAACCGCACCGGCCACGACATCGCGAAGGCCTGCTCGATATCGGGGCAGTCGGGCAGCGGGGTCGCGATGACGTCAGCAGGCATAGGGCCGATGCTGCCACAGTTCGCCACGCCCGCCCCGCTCCGGCGAACCGGCGAACCGGCGCGTGAACGGGCCGGCCGCCTGGAACACACCGGCCAGCGCGCTGTCGGTCGGGCCCCTCCCCGCACGCATGACAACCTGCTCGTCGAGCGTTTTCTGCTCCGTGAGCTGCGGAACACGATCAGCGACGCCGAGGCCGATCACTATCGCGCGGTGCAGCCCTCACCAGAAGCCAGGCACCGCATCGCCGCGATGCCCGGACAGATCCTGGCTGCCCGCCCCTTTCTCGATCAGCTGGCCACCCCGACACTGCTGATCCGGGGCATGAAGGACATGGCTTTCCGGCCTGCGTCGTTCCTGCCACGGATGCGCGGCACGTTCACCGATCATCAGGTCGTCGAGTTGCCCGGCGCCGGACATTTCGTCCCCGAACACGAGCCCGGCGCGGTCGCCGAAGCTATCGTCCAGCGTTTTCGCTAGCGCCGCCTGGACAGTGCGCCGGTTCCGGTCGTCGAGCCCGAGCGAATCCCTGGCTAATAAAGTGTGACCAGATTGTGAATCTCCCGCGCGTCGCCGCCGGGAACGAGCGATCGCACTGTAGCGTCGCCGCCGCTAGGCCAATTGTTACTGCGTGAAAGGAATTGTTCGACATGGCATTCGAAGTCACTGGGGCTATCGGCGATCACTACAACGAAGCCGGTGGCGCGTCCAGCCCGCTGGGTGAGCCGACCTCGGCAGAGCAGGACGCCCCCAACGGTGGCAAGTTCCAGGAATTCACCGGCGGAGTCATCTACTTCAAGCTCCCGACCGGAGCCAAGACCGTGTACGGCGCCATCCGACTGGCATGGGAAGCCGAAGGCGGCGCGGGCGGCCGACTGGGCTACCCGACCACCGACGAGCAGGACATCGACGGCGGCAAGATCAGCCAGTTCGAGAACGGCTCGATCAGCTACTCGATCGCCGACGATGCGGTGACGGTCAACGCGTAATCAGCGTTGCCTGACGATGGGCACCTACCCGCGCGGGTAGGTGCCCATCGTGGCGTCTGGGCCATCTCAGTGCGCGGCCGCATCCCAGCTGCGTCCGGTGCCGACGGAGACGGTGAGCGGCACCGAGAGGTCGATCGCGGCTGACATCTGTTCGCGCGCAAGGGCTTCGAGCGCTTCACGTTCGCCCTCGACCACCTCGAAGACGAGTTCGTCGTGGATCTGCAGGAGCATGCGCGAGCGCAGTCCGGCGTCGTGGATCGCCTTCTGCACGTTGATCATCGCGACCTTGATGATGTCGGCCGCGGTACCCTGGATGGGGGCGTTGAGCGCCATACGCTCGGCGGATTCGCGACGCTGGCGGTTGCTGGAGTCCAGGTCGGGCAGGTAGCGGCGGCGACCGAACAGGGTTTGGGTGTAGCCGACCTTGCGGGCCTGATCGACGACGTCGGACAGGTAGTCGCGGATGCCGCCGAAGCGATCGAAGTAGACGTCCATCTGCTCCTTGGCCTCGGTCGTGCTGATCTTCAGCTGGGCGCTCAGGCCATAGGAACTGAGACCGTAGGCGAGGCCGTAGGACATGGCCTTGATCCGGCGGCGCAGCTCGGGGCTCACCTCCGCGATCGGGATGTCGAAGGCCTTCGACGCGACGAAGGTGTGCAGGTCCTCGCCGGAATTGAACGCCTCGATCAGACCGGCGTCGCCGGACAGGTGCGCCATGATGCGCATCTCGATCTGGCTGTAGTCGGCGGTCATGAGCTCGGCGAAACCGGGACCGACCACGAACGTGTCGCGGATCTGGCGGCCGGTGTCGGTGCGGATCGGGATGTTCTGCAGGTTCGGCTCGGTCGAGGACAGGCGACCGGTCGCGGCGATGGTCTGGTTGAACGTGGTGTGCACGCGGCCGTCGTCGGACACCGACTTGAGCAGGCCGTCGACGGTCACCTTGAGCCGGGTCGCGTCGCGGTGGGCGAGCAGGTGTTCCAGGAACGCGTGGCCGGTCTTCTCGAACAGCGATTCCAGCGCGTCGGCGTCGGTGGTGTAACCGGTCTTGGTGCGCTTGGTCTTGGGCATATCGAGCTCGTCGAACAGCACCACCTGCAGCTGCTTGGGCGAGCCGAGGTTGATCTGCTTGCCGATCACGTCGTAGGCGGAGTTCGCCGCCTCGGTGACGCGGTCGGCGAACTGCTGCTGGAGGTTTTCGAGCTGGGCGACGTCGACCGCGATGCCCGCTTCCTCGAGCTGACCGAGCACCCCGAGCAGCGGCAGCTCCATCTCCGTGAGCAGCGGGGTCGACTCGATCGCCTCGAGTTCGGTATCAAGGGCCACGGCCAGGTCGGCGACCGCGCGGGCGCGCAGCATCTCCTCGCGCGCGATATCGGCGGCGACGGTGTCCTCGTCGTCGAGCAGGGAGAGCTGGCCGGTGTCGCCGGTCTCGACGCGCAGTTCGCGCTTGAGGTAGCGCAGGGACAGGTCGTCGAGATTGAAGCTGCGCTGGCCGGGGCGCACCAGGTAGGCCGACAGGGCGGTGTCGGTGGCGAGACCGCCCAGGGTGAAGCCGCGCCCGCGCAGGGCGTGACCGGCGGACTTGGCCTCGTGCAGGGCCTTGAGCACCTCGGGGTCTGCCAGCCACGTCGCCAGAGCCGTCTCGTCCTCGGGGGTGAGCACGGTCAGATCGATGTAGCCACCCTCGCCGTCGGCCGCGGCGATTGCCAGGGCCCGCGCGTCACCGTGCACCGGGGTGCCGGTCCCGACGATCGAGAGGCCGTGGCGCACACCGGCTTTGGCATGCTCGGCCAGCCAGTCGGCGACCGCGCCCTGATCGAGGGCGCCACCGCTGATCTCGAAACCCGATTCGGCTTCCGGCTCGGGGGAACCGAGGGTGTCGAAGAGCCGGTCGCGCAGGACCCGGAACTCGAGGTCGTCGAAGAGCTGGTGGATCTTGTCGCGGTCCCACGGCGCCTTGGCCAGCTGATCGGGGCTGTAGGGCAGCGGCACCTCGCGCACCATCTCGGTGAGCTGGCGGTTGAGCACCACGCTGGACAGGTTCGCGCGCAGCGACTCGCCGACCTTGCCCTTCACCTGATCGACCCGGTCGACCAGGGTGGCGAGGTCACCGTATTCGCGGATCCACTTGGCGGCGGTCTTCTCCCCCACCCCGGGAATGCCGGGCAGATTGTCGCTCGGGTCGCCGCGCAGAGCCGCGTAGTCGGGGTACTGGGCGGGCGTGAGTCCGTACTTGGTCTCCACCTCGGCCGGGGTGAAGCGGGTCAGATCCGAGACGCCCTTCTTCGGGTAGAGCACGGTGACGTCGTCGTTGACCAGCTGGATCGCGTCGCGGTCGCCGGTGACGATGAGAACCCGGTAGCCCTGGGTCATCGCCTGGGTGGTGAGGGTGGCGATCACATCGTCGGCCTCGTAGCCGTCGATGGCCATCACCGGAATGCCCATCGCGCCGAGCACATCCTTGGTGAGTTCGACCTGCCCACGGAACTCGTCGGGGGTGGCGCTGCGATTGGCCTTGTACTCGGGGTAGGCCTCGGTGCGGAAAGTCTTGCGCGACACGTCGAACGCCGCGGCGACATGGCTCGGCTTCTCGTCGCGCAGCAGATTGATCAGCATCGAGGTGAATCCGTACACCGCATTGGTGGTCTGACCCGTCACGGTCTTGAAGTTCTCCGCCGGTAGCGCGAAGAACGCGCGATAGGCGATCGAATGCCCGTCCAGGAGCAGCAGCGTAGGCCGCTCGCCATCGGGGGCAGTGGTCGGTGTCGATGCCTGCGCAGTCGTCGGTGAACTCACGCGCATGAGTCTAGGCACCCCCACCGACAGAACCGGCCCCGCATCGCCCGAGAGCGATGCGGGGCCGGACACTCGCCGGATCCCGGGTCAGTCGACGCCGAGGTAGGCCGACTTCACCGCGGAGTCGGTCAACAACGCCGCACCAGGGCCGGACTTGGTGACCTCACCGGTTTCCAGGATGTAGGCCCGATCGCTGCGGGTCAGAGCCTGTTGGGCGTTCTGCTCCACGAGCAACACGGTGGTGCCCTGGCGGTTGATCTCGCTGATGATCCGGAAGATCTGCTGGATCACCATGGGAGCCAGACCCATCGAGGGCTCGTCGAGCAGCAGCAGCTTGGGCCGGGCCATGAGGGCGCGTCCGATCGCGAGCATCTGCTGTTCGCCGCCCGACATCGTGCCGCCGACCTGCTTGCGCCGTTCGGCCAGGCGGGGAAACAGCTCGAAGACCCAGTCGAGGGTCTGCTGGTACTCGGTCTTCTTCTCGAAAGGTCTGCCGTAGCAGCCCATATCGAGATTCTCCGCGACCGTCATACCGGGAAACACACCGCGACCTTCGGGCGCCTGGATCAGACCCTCGACCACCCGATCGTGGGCCTTCATCGTGGTGATGTCTCTGCCCTGGAACAGGATCCGACCCGAGGTGAGCGGCAGCAGACCGGACAGCGCCCGCATGGTGGTGGTCTTGCCCGCGCCGTTGGCACCGAGCAGGGTCACCAGTTCGCCCGGGGCGACCGAGAGCGAAATGCCGTGCAGCGCTTCGATCCGGCCGTAGTTCACGACCATGTCCTGCACCTCGAGCAGCGGCGCCGCCGACTCGACAGCGGCTTGCGGCTCGTCCTCGCGCTCCTGCACCGACACGGTGGCAGGCACCGAAGGCGAGGTCACCCCTTCCGCCGCGGCTGCCGCGGATCCCTCGCGCACCTCCTCGACGGTGTCCGCGTCGGGAACGCCGAGGTAGGCCGCGATCACCGCCGGGTCCTCGCGCACCTCGGTGGGCAGGCCGTCGGCGATCTTGCGCCCGAACTCCAGGACCACGATCCGGTCGGTCACGCCCATCACCAGGCGCATGTCGTGCTCGATGAGCAGCACGGTGTAGCCGTCGTCGCGGATCTTGCGGATCAGGTCCATCAGCGCCGACTTCTCGCTGGGATTGAAACCAGCAGCCGGTTCGTCCAGGCACAGCAGTTTGGGCTCGGTGGCCAGCGCCCGCGCGATCTCGAGCCTGCGCTGGTCGCCGTAGGACAGATTGCGGGCCTTCTCGACCGCGCGCGGTGCGATGCCGACGAACTCGAGCAACGCCATGCCACGTTCGATGGCGTCGCGTTCCTCGCGCTTGAACTTCGGCGTACGGAACACCGCGCCGGGCACCGACGTGGTGTGGCGAGCATCGGTGCCGACGACGACGTTCTCCAGCGCCGTCATCTCGCCGAACAACCGCACGTTCTGGAACGTGCGCGCGATACCCATGCGGGTGATCTCGTTGCGCTTGGTCTTGGCCAGTGGCTGACCGTCGAAGTGCACGCTGCCCGACGCGGGCTTGTACACACCGGTGATCGCGTTGAAGCAGGTGGTCTTGCCCGCGCCGTTGGGGCCGATCAGGCCGAGGATCTCGCCGCGGCGGATCTCGAAACTGACCCCGTCCAACGCGGTCAGACCACCGAACTTGACGGTCAGACCGTCCGTGCGCAGCAGTGGCTCGCCCACCGCCGTGTCGATCTCACGATGCGGGGCGACCACCTCGGCGACGGTCTCGGCGTCGGCGAGTTCGGGCATCACCGCGGTGACGTCGACCTCGCCCGCGGGCTCGACCTCGGGCGGCGGCCGGTAACCGGCCTTCATGTCTTCGTTGTCGTACAGCGCGTCTCCCGCGCCCGGCCCCGTCATTGCCCTGCTCCGATCGATCCGGCCGCCGGCTTGCGCACGACCGCCTGGTACACCTGTCTGCCGTAGGCGAGCAGCTTCTGCCGGACCGGGAACAGACCCTGTGGCCGCAGAATCATCATCACCACGAGCGCGATGCCGAAGTAGAGGTACTTCAGGTCACCGAGGTTCTGGGCGCCGCCCGGACGGAACAGCAACACGCTGCCGAGCAGCAGCAAACCGAGGACCACCCCGACGATCGCCACTCCGATCACCACCCGCCGGACCCACACGGCCAGCGAATCCTTCTTCCACCGCCACAGCAGCCACAGTCCGATCAGCAGCGCGACATCGAGGCCGAGCATCAGATATCCGGTCGACTCGCTGGACACCAACTGCACCGACTGCAACCGCATCGGCAGGTAGGCGATGAGGAACGCGCCGACGATCACGCCGAGTTTGTTGCCCGAACCACCGAGCACCACCGCGCACAGGAACAGCATCGACAAGATGATGTCGAACTGTTTGGGGTTGACGTAGGTGACCTGACCGGCATACATCGCGCCGGACAGTCCGCCGACCGAGGCCCCGATCACGAACGCCCACAGCTTGAACTTGAAGGTCGGCACGCCCATGATCTCGGCGGCGTCCTCGTCCTCGCGGATGGCGACCCAGGAGCGGCCGACCCGGCTGCGCTCGAGGTTGCCGATGATCAGCAGCACCACGATCACGAAGGCCATGCCGAGCCAGAACCACCAGGTGCCGTTGCTCGCCCGCTGGAAGGGATTCCAGCTGTTGGGGTCGCCGAGGTTGCCCGGGGAGAAGAAGCCGCCGGGGTGCGCCTCGGACTCGCCGACCGCGGGGTACGCGATCTTGGAGAGCCCGAGACTGCCGTTGGTCAGCTCGGTCAGGTTGTCGGCCATCAGCCGGACGATCTCGCCGAAGCCCAACGTCACGATCGCGAGGTAGTCACCACGCAGGCGCAGCGTCGGCGCACCGAGGATCAGCCCGGCCAGCGCGGTCAGCGCGATCGCGATCGGCAGGCAGGCCACCCACGCCCAGCCGGGTTCCAGCCAGCCGCCGTCGGTTTGGTTCCACGGACTGTTCGGACTGGTGAGCAGGCCGACCGTATAGGCGCCGACGGCGTAGAAGCCGACGTAACCGAGGTCGAGCAGACCGGTCTGGCCGACCACCACGTTCAGGCCGATGGCGATCAGCGCGTACATGGCGAATTGCGCCATCACACCGCCGAAGCTCACGCCCGGAGTGTCGAGCAGCGGGGGCGGGAACAGCGGCATCAGCGCCAGCAGGGCGATGATCGGCACGCCGACGGCCCACTGGGCCGGACGCGAGAGCCCGTCCCACCAGACCCGGATCGCGTCACCGACGCCACGTCGATCCTGGTGCGCGACAGGCGCTTTCGGGGTTTTCGTCAGGTCGATCATGCGCGTGCCCTCCCCAGGCTCTCGCCGAGGATGCCGGTAGGCCGGAACATCAGCACGGTCACCAGCAGGACGAATGCCACCACGTCACGCCATTCGGTACCGAACAGGATCTGTCCGTACTGCTCGGCGACGCCGAGGATCAACCCGCCGAGCAGCGCGCCACGCAGGTTGCCGATGCCACCGAGCACCGCGGCGCTGAACGCCTTGATACCGAGGATGAAGCCGCCGGAGAAGATGATGCCGGTGGGGATGTAGAGCGTGTACAACATCGCGGCGGCGCCTGCCAGCAGCCCGCCGATGAGGAAGGTCAACACGATGACCCGCTCACGCGAGACGCCCATCAGGGTGGCGGTGTCGGGGTCTTGGGCCACCGCGCGGATGGCGCGGCCGAATTTGGTTCTGTTGATGACGATCTCGGTGGTGACCGCGAGCACGATGGCCGCGGCGAAGATCACCAGCGCCACATTGGTGACCGGCGCGCCGAGGAAGGTGAACTGCACCTTCGGCTCCACGAGCCGGATACCGGTCTGGGCGTTGGACCCGCCGAGACCGGGCTTGATCTTGGGCAGGATGTAGTGGACGAACTCCTGGATCACGAACGACATACCGATCGCGGTGATCAGGAAGGCCAGCGGTTTCGCGCCCCGCCTGCGCAGCGGCCGGTAGGCGACTCGTTCGAGCCCCACCGCCGCGATGCCGGAGACGAGCATGCCGAACAGCATCGCCAAGCCCAGATACAGAACCGTCAGCCCGACACCCTGGGAATACACGTTGCCGCTGGGCGCGAAGCCGAGCAGTTCCAGCCCCACATAGGTGCCGAACATGCCGAGCATGAAGATCTCGGAGTGGGCGAAGTTGATCAATCGAAGCACGCCGTAGACCAGCGTGTAGCCGACAGCGACCAGAGCGTAGATCGAGCCGTAGGTGAGGCCGTCCACGGTCAATCGCCAGAACTGGTCGATCACCCCGGAGACGTTGAAATCGATGGACCCCTCGGCTAACAGGGATACACCGAGCGAAGCCGCTGATGTCATGATTACTCTCGCGTCAGGCGAGCGGTGCGCGTGGCATCACAGCCACGCGCACCGCCGCACACATCGTCTGAACTACTTGACCTGGTACATCCAGATCTGGATATTGGCCAACTCGCCGGTCTCGCCCCACTTGTACTGGCGGGCGACACCGGTGCCGTCGTAGTTGCGGACGTAGTCGACGAGCTCGGCGCGGGTGACCTTGCCGGAATCGATTCCCTTGAGCAGGATCGTGGTCAGGTCGTAGCCCTCGACGGAGTAGACGCCGGGCGCCTGGCCGTTGAGCGCCTTGTAGTCGGCGGCGAACTTCTCCGGCGCGGGGCTGCACGGGCACGACAGCAGCGCGTCCTTGGACGAGGAACCGGCCTGACGGACGAACTCGGGATCGTTGGTGCCGTCGGCGGAAACGAAGGCCGCGGTCACGCCACCGGAACGCAGCTGCTGCACGAACGGTGCCGCCTCGGCGTAGTACCCGGCGTAGAAGATGGCGTCGGGCTTGGCCGCGGACAGCTTCGAGACCGCTGCCGAGAAGTCCTTGTCACCTTCCTTGACGCTCGTCCCGCAGGAGGCGTCGGCCGCGGGACCCGCGGCGGTGATGAAGGCCTTCGCCAGACCGGCACCGTAGTCGGTGTTGTCCTGCACGACGCAGATCTTCTTGAAGCCCTTCTCGCCGGTCAGGTAGTTGGCCACGGCCGGACCCTGCGAGTCGTCGTTGCCGAGACCGCGGAAGAAGGTCTTCCAGCCGTTCTGGGTGAGCGTGGGGTTGGTGGCCGACGCCGTCAGCGTGGGCATGCCTGCCTCGCTGAGGATCTGGCCGGTCGCCTTGGTCTCACCCGAGAAGGTCGGGCCGACCAGCGCCACGATGTTCGGGTCGGCGACGATCGTCGGAACCACCTGGCTGGCGATCTGCGGCTTGCCCTCGGTGTCGAACTGCTTCACCGAGACCTGACAGTCCGGGTTGGCCTTGTTGTGCTGGTCGAGCGCGAGCTTCACGCCCATGATGATGTTGATGCCGAGGGCGGCATTGCCGCCGGTCAGCGGGCCGGCCATGCCGAGGGTCAGCGGCGCGCACTTGGCCTTGCCGTCGCCTGCGGGGTCCGCGGCCGCACCGGCTTCGGTTGTCGCGACGGCCTTACCCTGGGTATCGAGCTGAACGACCGACTGGATGGAGAGATCGGTGTTGCCGCCACCGCCGCCATCGGACGACTTGTCACTGCATCCGGACAACACCAACGACGCGGCAGCTCCGATAACCAGAACTCCTCGCGTCGACCGACTGCGCCATGTCGAACTGAGCACGTCTCACCTCTATGTCCTGTGCTCCCCGGGTTCACCGAGGGGGCCGACCACGTTCAGCCCGCAGAGAACATATCGCCGCTTTGTTAGATCCGCATCACATTCGCATCATGTCGGACGCCTCTTGTCCAGCAATAGTTCACATTATCGTTTCGCTTGCGTAAACATTTCCTGCTTTCGGCCCGCGCGGCAGCGAGAGCCGAACCGTGTCACTGCGGGGTGAGGTTCTCCAGCACGACTTCGGCGACCGCCTTCATGGTCGTGCGGCGATCCATCGCGGTGCGCTGAATCCATTTGAACGCCTGCGGTTCCGACAGCCCCTGGGTCTGCATGAGCACGCCCTTGGCCCGCTCCACCAGTTTGCGCGTCTCCAAACGGTCCGACAGATTCGCTACTTCTGTTTCCAGCGCGGTGATTTCGTGAAAACGACTGGCCGCGAGTTCGATCGCGGGGACCAGATCGGATTTGGTGAACGGCTTCACGAGATAGGCCATCGCGCCGGCGTCCCGGGCCCGCTCGACCAGATCGCGCTGACTGAACGCGGTCAGAATCACCACGGGCGCAACACGTTTCGACGCGATCTCGGCGGCGGCATCAATGCCGTCACGGCGCGGCATCTTCACGTCCATGATGACCAGATCGGGGCGCAGCTCCTCGGCGAGCTCGACGGCCTGCTGCCCGTCACCCGCTTCGCCGACGACGTCGTAGCCCTCTTCCTTGAGCATCTCGACGAGATCCATCCGGATCAAGGCCTCATCCTCGGCGACGACGACCCGCTTGGCCGCGGCCTCACGCGTGGCGCCGGCTGCATTCGTGCTCATAGGTTCGACCCCTCTGGATTCTGATGCCTGTCGATCACACCACGACTGGCGTTGTAAAGAGTACCTTTTGCTTCCGCGCAGAGAATGCGCCTGCGATGAGATCGCGCACACCCTGCGCCGGATACTCCCCCGCGGAGCGCGGCTACTTGCGCCGCGCTTCCGCCGTGGTGCCGAGTGTGGGACTCGAACCCACACGTCCTTCCGGACAACGGTTTTTGAGACCGTCGCGTCTGCCAGTTCCGCCAACCCGGCGCACCGCGGTCACTATAGCGTCTCGGCGCGCAGGGAAGCCAACCGCCGGTCGAACCGGACGTCGGCCCGCGCCGTAGTACCTCGTAAGGGCACCACGGAAGGGGCTGCGATCATGCGCGTGCACAGAACTACGGTCGACCTCGATGCCTACCCCGACCTGGTGATGATCCTGCTCGGCATGCGCGTGCGCACTCCGCGCGGCATGCTGCGACTACTCGGCGTCGGCCCGAAGTTGTATCGCTCACATACCGACCGGCCCGACGGATTGCTCCGGCACGAAGACATCGTGTGGTCGATGCTTCCGCCCCACTGGGGAGCCAGGCAGTACTGGCGCGATCTGGATTCGCTCGAGCGCTGGACGCGATCGGAGCCGCACCGGCAGTGGTGGCGGGAATTCCTCCGCGATTCCGGCGGCACCGGCTTCTGGCACGAGGCCTACTTCCGCCGCGGTGGGATCGACGCGGTCTACGACGACATGTCGACCACGACCGGACTGGCGGCGTTCGCGCCGGTCGTGCCCGCGCGTGGCCCGATGTTCTCCACCAGGGGCCGCGTACACGGCGCCCCACCGGCGGTGCCGCCGGTTATTACCGAATCGAATTACTATAATCGAAAAGAGTGACGGCCGACACATATCACCACAGGGTTTCACGCCCCTATCTCGCGGGTATCACGGTCACACACAACAGATTTGCGCATCGTGAATGATGTACGGCATTCAACCGAAAGGTGAATAGGTAGTACCACGCTTGTGATGGTTACAATTCGGGCCTACTCCGTGACAATCGACCCGATTACGGTGTCGGTATGCACGTGCTCTTCGTCTGCAACTCCAATGTCTGCCGGTCGGTGATCGCCGAACGGCTCACCCGGGCGTTCGCGACAGAGCACCGACTACCCGGCCTCACCGCGGAAAGCGCGGGCA
This sequence comes from Nocardia salmonicida NBRC 13393, assembly GCF_001613085.1. Lineage (GTDB taxonomy): Bacteria > Actinomycetota > Actinomycetes > Mycobacteriales > Mycobacteriaceae > Nocardia > Nocardia salmonicida. The sequence continues at coordinate 73,170 of NZ_BDBR01000013.1, read as the reverse complement.
CCCGCGCCCTGGTCGGCTTTCCGCCCGAGCCGATGGCCGTGGAGACCATCCAGGGCCTCGGTGGCGACACCTCCGGATTCAAGGCCAGAAAGCTCCGGCCCGAGATGGTCGATCGCGCCGATCTGGTGCTGACGATGACCGATTCTTTACGCGACCAGGTCGGCGAACTGGCTTTCGGCGCCGCGCCGCGCACCTTCACCCTCGCCGAGGCGTATCGCATCGCCAAAGTCACCGGCGCGAAATCCATTGCCGCCCTGCACCATGCGCGCAACAACCTGGCCTACGTCGGCCGGGAGAACATCGCCGACCCGATCGGCCTCTCGCCGGAAGCCTTCCTCGCGGTCGGCGACCGCATCGCCGAAATGCTGTTCCCCGTACTGGGAGCGCTCGCCCCGCACGAACAGACGAAACTCTCCGGCGACGGCGATCGCCCCGGCCTGGTGATAGCACCCGGCGCGCCCGCCGGGCCCCTGTCGGCCTTCCTCGCCGCGCAGCGCGGACGCTGAGTCCGCGCTAGGGCTGTTCGCCACGGCGCGCAGGGATTAGACTTCGGCGCGGACGTGGGTGGTTACCCCTTGCAGGTTCGACACACGACGGGACTACAGACTTGCCGAAACGCATTTCGGATGTTTCGCTCCATGTGTATGTGACGCCGGAGATCCTCGACCGCATCGTCGCCGGTGTTCGAACGGTCCTCGACGACCATGTGCACGACCGCGATGTCTATGCCTGGCGGTTCACCATGCCTGTCGACGCGAGTGATCCGATTCATCGCGATCTCGAATCACAGTGGCGCGGAGGCTTTCCCGGCTGCGAGCCGAGCGCGGAGAGCACCTACGAGATCGCGCTGAGTCTGGTCGGTGATCCGGCCGATCTCACCGACGCCGACATCGCCGATCTCGAGCGCGGGCTGGCACTGGCCGTGTACGGTGTGCCTTTCACCTTGCGCGCCGATCAGCGCACCGACGTCGTCGCACCGGAACTCGACCACGAACTGCGTTGAGCTGTCCGCCCGCGTGAGCCTTCCGCGGTACTCAGCGCGCCGGGAAGTGCCGGATGACGCCTTCCTGCACGGTGGTGGCGATCAATTCGCCGGTGCGTGAATAGAACCGGCCCGTCGCCAATCCGCGCGAACCCGCCGCGACCGGCGACTCGGTGGCGTAGAGAACCCACTCGTCGAAACGGAACGGGCGATGGAACCAGATCGAATGGTTCACCGTCGCCGCGAGAATTCGGTCCAGCCCCCACGACAAACCGTGCGTGGTGATGATCGAATCGAGCACGGTGGTATCGGAGGAATAACCCAACGCGGCGGTGTGCAGCAGCGGATCGGCGGGCAACGTGCCGTCGGTACGCATCCAGACGCGGTTGTGATTGAGCTTCTCGCCGGTGCCCTTGAGGATCCAGGCCGGATCATTGGTGTAGCGCATGTCGATCGGGTGCGGCGCCTTGATGAACATCTCCAGCTTGTCCTCGAAGCCGGCGAAGCTCTCCTCCACCCGGGGCAGGGTTTCGGGATCGGGCACGTCGGGGCCCTCGTGGGAGTGCTCGAGGCCTTTGCCGAAGTCCTGGAAGGCGGCCAGCATGACGAACAGTTCCTGGCCGTCCTGGCTGGCCGTCACCGTGCGGTTGGCCAGCGCGCGACCGTCACGGTGACGCTGCACGTGATACTCGATCGGCTTCTTCACATCGCCGCCGCGCACGAAATGCGCGTTGATCGCGTGCAGCGGCCGATCCCCCGCCGTACGACCGGCCGCGATGATGGCCTGCGAGACCAACTGCCCACCGAAGGTACGGCTCCACACCTTCTCCGGGTGCTTGCCGAGGAAGGTGTCCTCGCCGATCAACTCGAGGTCGAGCAGGTCGAGCAACACCCGCAGATCGGGTGTCGGCTCGCCCTGGGTGGTCTCGAGTTCGATCGAACTGTTCACTACTAGTGGTCCTCTTCGCCGATGCGGTGCACGTGGATCAGGTTGGTGGAACCGACGGTACCCGGAGGGGAACCGGCGACGATGACCACCAGGTCACCCTTGCGATAACGCTCCAGCGACAGGAGCGCCTGATCCACCTGGTGGATCATCGCGTCGGTGGTGTCCACCATCGGCACGATGAACGTCTCGGTGCCCCAGGTCAGGGTGAGCTGGCTGCGGACCTCCGGCATCGGGGTGAACGCCAGCAGCGGCAGCGGGGTGTGCAGGCGGGCGAGGCGGCGAACGGTGTCACCGGACTGGGTGAAGGCCACCAGCGCCTTGGCGTTGAGCCGCTCGCCGATATCGCGGGCGGCGTAGGAGATCACGCCACGCTTGGTGCGGGGCACGTGGGTCAGGGGTGGCACCCGCGACGTCTCGGACTCGACCGCGGTCACGATGCGGGCCATGGTGCGCACCGCGTCGATCGGCCATGCGCCGACCGAGGTCTCACCCGACAGCATCACCGCGTCGGCGCCATCGAGCACCGCGTTGGCGACATCGGAGGCTTCCGCGCGGGTGGGGCGCGAGTTCTCGATCATCGACTCGAGCATCTGGGTGGCGACGATGACCGGCTTGGCGTTCTCGCGCGCCATCTGGATCGCGCGCTTCTGCACCAGCGGCACCTGCTCGAGCGGCAGCTCGACACCGAGGTCACCGCGGGCGACCATCACCGCGTCGAAGGCCAGCACGATCGCCTCGAGGTTCTCGATCGCCTCCGGCTTCTCCAGCTTGGCGATCACCGGGACCCGACGGCCGACGCGGTCCATGATGTCGTGCACGAGTTCGATGTCGGACGGCGAGCGCACGAACGACAGCGCGATGAAGTCGACGCCCAAATCCAGGGCGAATTCCAGGTCGGCGATGTCCTTTTCGGACAGGGCGGGCACCGACACGTTCATGCCGGGCAGCGACAGGCCCTTGTTGTTGCTCACCGGACCGCCCTCGGTCACCCGGCAGACGACGTCGTTGCCCTCGACGGATTCCACCGTGAGGCCGACCTTGCCGTCGTCGACGAGCAGCCGGTCACCGGCCTTGGCGTCCTGGGCGAGCTCTTTGTAGGTGGTCGAAACACGGTCGTGGGTGCCGTCGACCTCGTCGACGGTGATCCGCACCTGCTCGCCGTTGGCCCACACGGTCTTGCCGTCGGCGAAGCGGCCGAGGCGGATCTTGGGGCCCTGGAGATCGGCGAGGATGCCGACCGCGCGGCCGGTCTCGTCGGAGGCCGCGCGAACCATCTTGTAGTTGTCGGCGTGGTCGGCGTGGTCGCCGTGGCTGAAGTTCAGCCGGGCCACATCCATGCCGCTTTCGACGAGCTCACGAATACGATCCTGGGTGGCAGTGGCCGGGCCCAAGGTGCACACAATCTTCGTCCGTCGCATCACGGCCCCTAGCCTAATGCTTGTCCGCCGCTCCGCGAATTTTGCCGGTCGGGGGGTTGTCCTCACCTATCGACCGGACCGGCGGTTATCGACGGAACGGGGCCGAGCGTTCCCGATGAGTTACCCATGTGTTCACGAAATCACTTGTCACCGAACTGCTACGTGTCGGGAAAGCCTTGTCTCCAGACGAGTTTGGCCGAAGCCGAGAATCAGGCAGATCACCCAGTAGTAGAGCGCCGCGACGCCGTAGAGGGCGAAGAAGTCGAAGGTGGGCGCGGCGGCGAGCTGGGCGGTGCGCAGCAGTTCGGTGACCAGGATGGTCGAAGCCAGAGAAGTGTCCTTGACCAGCGAGATCAGCGTGTTCGACAGCGGGGGTACCGCGATCCGGGCGGCCTGCGGGAACACGATGTCCCAGAGCGTCTGGACATAGGACATGCCCAGCGATTGCGCGGCCTCCCACTGCCCGTGCGCCACGCTCATGATCGACGAGCGCACTACCTCCGCCGCGTATCCACCGACATTGAGGCTGAACGCGATCACCGCCGCCGGGAACGGATCGATGACGATCCCGAACTGCGGCAGGGCGTAGAACACGATGAACAACTGCACCAGCAGCGGGGTGCCACGAATGATCGAGATGTAGAAGCGGGCCGGCAGCGACAGCACCCGCCGGGTCGACATCCGCGCGAGCGCGACACCCACCGCGATGGCGAGACCGATGACGAAACTGATCGCGGTCAGCGGCAACGTCATCGTCACCGTGGCCTTCAGCATCGGCACCAGGTTCTGCCGGATCAGCTCCCAGGTAGCCGGATCCATCCGCTATTTGCTGACGTCGGTGCCGAAGTACTTCTCCGACAGCCGAGCTAGGGTGCCGTCGGCCCGCAGCTCCGCGAGCGCCTTGTCGACGTCGGTGATCAACGCGGTGTCGTCCTTGCGGGCGGCGAAGGCCTGCTTGCTGGTCTCGCCGGTCTGGGCCGCGACCTTGATGCCGGTGTCACCGGTCTTCTTGGTGTACTCGCCCACGGCGAGGGTGTCGTTGACGGTGGCGTCGACCCGACCGGCCTTCAGCAGCTGTACCGCCTGCACGAACCCTTCCACCGCTTCGACTTTCGCGCCCGCGCCCGCGGCGACCTTGCTCCAGTTACTGGTGGCCGACTGCGCGGTGGTCTTGCCCGCCAGGCTCGCCAGCGAGGTGATGGTGGTGTTGTCGGACTTGGTGACGATCACGCCCTCGGAAGTCGTATAGGGCTGCGACAGCGCGTACTTGGCCGTGCGCTCGGGGTTCACGGTGACCTGGTTGGCGACCAGATCGAAACGCTGGGACTCGAGACCTGCGAAGATCGAGTCCCAGGGGGTCTGCACGAATTCGACCCGCTTGCCGAGCTTCTCGCCGACCGCGCGAGCGACCTCGACGTCGTAGCCGGTGAGCGTGCCGCCCTCCTGGTAGCTGAACGGCGCGTAGGTGCCCTCGGTGCCGACCTTCAGCACATTCGGGTCCGAGGCGGACGAGCAGGCCGACAGGCCAGTCGCGGCGACGACAGCGAGTACGGCGGCGGCAATGAATTTGCGCACGGACATCCCTTTCTCCGCTGCGCGTATGGGGCACGCGCAGGCCCAGCGACGCTACGGCGCCGCCACAGACCGACACAGAGTATCGCTCACCGTGATCGCAATACCGGTGGGGAAACGCGAAAACGGGCGCTCCACGTGAGCAGAGCACCCGTCTACATCCCCGTATGCGCGACGAATCAGTCGCGCAGCGGACGACCCTGCGCATCGGGCACCTTGCCGGTGAGCATCATGATGCCGTCGATCAGCGGCCAGATGGCGCCGAGGCCACAGGTCAGCCAGGTGACCGCGATCTGGGCGATACCGAGGCCGGTGTAGCCGAGGTAGAAGCGGCCGACACCGAAGCTGCCGAGGAAGATCTGCAGCAGACCGGCCATCAGCTTCTGCTTGTCCGAGAAGGGCACGCCGTACATGTCCCGGCCGTAGGGCGCTTCCGGATCGTTCGGGTTGTAGCCCTGCGGCATGGCCCCGTACGGCGCGGCACCGTAACCCGGCTGCGGCTGCTGGGCGTACGGGTCGGCGGGCTGACCGTACTGCGGCTGCGGCGCACCGTACTGCGGCTGGCCGTAGCCGGGCTGCGGCTGCTGGGCGTACGGATCGGAAGGCTGACCGTAGGCCGGCTGACCGTACTGCGGCTGCGAGCCGCCGTCCTGCGGCTTGCTCAGGTCAGGGCCGTACTGGGGATTGGGGTTGTAGGGGTCGGTCACTCATGTCCTCCATCATTCGTGCGGGTACCCATCGTGGCCCCCGGCCAGTGGCGATCGGCCGAACGGCGGTGCGCCCGCGACGATCACGCCGACATTGTTGCCGGTACTGCCCTGTGTTGTCTTGTCGGGTGTCACCGATCGGTGCTCGCCATACATTCGGAATATCGCGGCGGGCGTCCGCAATGTTGCCGGACGCCCGCCGAGTCCACGAAAACTGTCGCGGATCAGGACTTCTTCGCACCTGATTTCGTCGACTCCGCGGAGTCGTCGGTCGTGGACGCGGAGTCCTCGCCGCTCACCTCCGCCGCGGCCTTCTCCTCGGCCGCATCGCCCGAATCCTTTTCCACCGCAGCGGAATCCAACTTCTTCGTGACATCGACGGCCGCGGTCTCGGCGTCCGTCGCCACCACGGTGTCGTCGGCCGCACCGGCCGCCCGCAGCGCGGAGAACTGCCACGGCCAGGGGCGTGGCTCAGCATCGGGCTGCAGCTGCGCCGGTGTCTCGCGACCCTTGGTCGCCAACGCGAAGTAGGCCATGGCGGCGAGGAAGACGAGTGCGGAGGTGAACGAGTTGATCCTGATGCCGAGAATGTGAGTGGCTTCGTCGTTGCGCAGCAGTTCGACGAAGAACCGGCCGAAGCTGTAGCCCGCGACATAGAGCGCGAACAGGCGACCGTGACCGATCTTGTAGCGCCTGTCGAGCAGCACCAGCGCGACGACGACCAGCACGTTCCAGACGAGCTCGTAGAGGAACGTCGGCTGCACGACTTCGAGCACTCGCCCGGTCGACACCCCGTTCATCATGTCGCGCGCGCCGGTCTCCGGGTCGAACCGCTCGTAGATCTCCAGGCCCCACGGGACCTCGGTGGCGCGTCCGTAGAGCTCCTGATTGAAGTAGTTGCCGAGCCGGCCGATCGCCTGCGCCAGCAGCACCGCGGGCGCGACCGCGTCGCCGAGCGCGGGCAGCGGGATCTTGTACATCCGGCAGCCGATCCAGGCGCCGATGGCGCCGAAGAACACCGCACCCCAGATGCCGAGGCCGCCCTGCCAGATATAGAGCGCCTCGACGGGGTGCTTGCCCTCGCCGAAGTACTTCTGCCAGTCGGTGGCCACGTGATAGATCCGGCCGCCGACCAGACCGAACGGCACCGCGAACATCGCGACATCGAGCACGGCGCCCGGCTGACCACCGCGCTCGCGCCACCGCCGTTCACCCCACCAGATGGCGACGACGATGCCGAGAATGATGAACAGTGCGTACGCCCGCAGCGGGAAGGGTCCGAGGTGCCAGACCCCCTGGGGCGGACTCGGAATGTAAGCCAGGACTGAGTTCACCCGGCCCACGTTAGTGGAGAGGCTTACGGGCGTGTTGCCGCGACCCGGACGGCGGACGACGGGCCGGTGACGAGCGATGGGCCCGGCCGCTGATCAGCGGCCGGGCCCATCGTGCGAACTCTCAGGAACGAACGGCCGCCGCGCGCACGCCTTCAGCTAGCTCGGCGGTCAGTGCGCGGACCGCGTCGAGGCCCTCGGGTACCGCCGAGACCAGCGCCGAACCGACGATGACGCCGTCGGCGTACGCGGCGATCTCGGCGGCCTGCGCACCCGAACGCACGCCGAGGCCGACGCCGATCGGGATGTCGGAATGCGCGCGGATGCGCGAGCACAGCGCGGGTGCGGCCGAGGAGACCGCGTCGCGCGCACCGGTCACACCCATGGTCGAGGCCGCGTAGATGAAGCCACGCGAGGCCTCGAGGGTCTTGACCAGACGCTCTTCGGTCGAGGACGGTGCGACCAGGAAGATGCGATCCAGATTGTGGGTGGACGAGGCGACGAACCAGTCGTCGGCCTCGTCGGGAATCAGGTTCGGGGTGATCATCCCGGCGCCACCGGCCGCGGCCAGGTCGCGGGCGAAGGTGTCGACGCCGTAGCTGAGCACCGGGTTCCAGTAGCTCATCACTACGGCCTGACCACCGGCGTCGGCGATCGCCTCGACGACGGAGAACACGTCACGTACGCGTACCCCACTGCGCAGCGCCTGCTCGGCGGCGGCCTGGATGACCGGGCCGTCCATCACCGGATCGGAGTAGGCGACGCCCACTTCGACGATGTCGCACCCGGCTTCGACCAGGGCGCGGCAGGCGGCGATGGATCCGGCGAGGTCGGGAAAGCCCGCGGGCAGGTACCCGATCAGGGCGGCCCGACCTTCGCTACGCGCGGCGGCGAAGGTGTTCGCGAGACGGGACTGCTGGCTCACTGCTTGTTCTCCTCGGCGGCATCGTCATCGAACAGGCCGAACCAGCGGCCCGCGGTGTCCATGTCCTTGTCGCCGCGACCGGACAGGTTGACCAGGATGACCGCGCCCTCGCCGAGCTCCTTGCCCAGCTTCAGCGCGCCCGCCACCGCGTGCGCGGACTCGATCGCCGGGATGATGCCCTCGGTGCGCGAGAGCAGCAGCAGCGCGTCCATCGCCTCGGTGTCGGTGATCGGCCGGTATTCGGCGCGGCCGATGTCCTTGAGGTGGGCGTGCTCGGGGCCGACGCCCGGGTAGTCCAGACCGGCCGAGATCGAATGCGATTCGATGGTCTGGCCGTCCTCGTCCTGCAGCAGGTACGAGTACGCGCCCTGGAACGCGCCGGGGGTGCCGCCGGTGAAGGTGGCCGCGTGCCGCCCGGTTTCGACGCCGTCACCGGCCGCTTCGAAACCGACGAGGCGCACGCCCGCGTCGGGAATGAACGCGTGGAAGATGCCGATGGCGTTGGAACCGCCGCCGACACAGGCCACGACGGCATCGGGCAGCCTGCCCGCCTGCTCCGTGGTCTGGATCTGCTCGCGCGCTTCCAAACCGATCACGCGCTGGAAATCGCGCACCAGCAGTGGGAACGGGTGCGGGCCCGCGGCGGTGCCGAAGCAGTAGAAGGTGTCGTCGGCGTGGCTGACCCAGTCGCGCAACGCCTCGTTGATGGCGTCCTTGAGAGTCTGCGAACCCGAGGTCACCGGAATCACCTCGGCGCCGAGCAGCCGCATGCGGGCCACGTTCAGCGCCTGGCGGGCGGTGTCGACCGCGCCCATGTAGATCACGCAGTCGAGGCCGAGCAGCGCGCACGCGGTGGCGGTCGCGACGCCGTGCTGGCCCGCTCCGGTCTCGGCGATGACGCGGGTCTTGCCCATCCGCTTGGCGAGCAGGGCTTGGCCGAGCACATTGTTGATCTTGTGCGAGCCGGTGTGGTTGAGATCCTCGCGCTTGAGGAAGATCCGCGCGCCACCGGCATGCGCGGCCAGCCCGGTGCATTCGAACACCGGCGACGGACGGCCGGTGTAGTCGCGCTGCAACCGGTCGAGCTCGTCGAGGAAGGTGCGATCGGTGCGGATCTTGTCGTACTCGGCGGTGACCTCTTCGATCACGGCCATCAGCGCCTCGGGGACGTGGCGTCCACCGTAGACGCCGAAGTGGCCGCCCGCGTCGGGTTCGTAGTCGGAGTGCTGCGCGACACCGGCGCTCGCCGGGGGAAGCACCGTCACCGGATGCTCCGGCGGGCCGGCTTCGGGCAGGACGGGTGCGTGCCCGCGGTCACCAGTTCGGACACGGCCGAACGTGGGTTACCGCTGGTCACCAGGCCCTCGCCGACGAGCACGGCATCGGCGCCCGCACCGGCGTAGGCCAGCAGGTCGGCGGTGCCGCGGATGCCGGACTCGGCCACCCGGATGACCTCGGAGGGCAGGCCGGGCGCGATCCGCGCGAACACATCGCGGTCGACCTCGAGGGTCTTGAGGTTGCGCGCGTTGATGCCGATCACCGTCGCACCGGCTTCGAGGGCGCGGTCGGCCTCTTCCTCGGTGTGCACCTCCACCAGGGCGGTCATGCCGAGGGATTCGGTGCGGTCGATCAGCGAGGCCAGCACGTCCTGTTCGAGCGCGGCCACGATCAGCAGGATCACGTCGGCGCCGTGGGCACGGGCCTCGTGGATCTGGTACGGACCGACGACGAAGTCCTTGCGCAGCACCGGGATGTTCACGGCGGCGCGCACGGCGTCGAGATCGTCGAGCGATCCGCCGAAGCGGCGACCCTCGGTGAGCACGCTGATGATGCGCGCGCCCCCGTCTTCGTAGGCCTTGGCCAGCACGGCGGGATCGGGGATGTCGGCCAGCGCGCCCTTGGAGGGGCTGGCTCGCTTCACCTCGGCGATGACACCGATTCCGTCCTCGTGCAGCGCGGCGTGTGCGTCCAGCGGGCCCTTGACCGCGGCAGCAGCAGCTTTGATCGCTTGAAAATCGAGGAGGGCTTCGCGAGCGGCAACATCCGCTCGGACCCCGTCGAGAATCGAGTCGAGTACCGTCATCTGGCTCGAATCCTTTCTGGGGAGACGCACTTCTCGCCCGAGAGTCCCCTCAGGCGCTGTCTCACCGATGCTGGTAAAGAATAAATGCCCGTCGCGCGTGTCACTGCGGCGGGGGTGCTGCCGGTCACTTGTTTCCCTCGGCCGGACGCTGGTCGGCGCCCGAGGTGTCGGAGGTGTCGGTCGGGTCGGTGCCCGCGTCGAGCGCGTCCCACAGCACCCGGTCCGACAGTGGCGCCGCGGTTCCGGTCTCCGTGTTCTGCTTGCTCACCGCGGCGCTGGCGTCGGCCTTACGGAACACGGGGTTGTCGTATCTGTCGGAGACCTCGGCGTGTTCACCGGGGCGGCGGGTGAGCAGGATGCCCGCGGCCAGTGCCAGGCCCGCCGCGAAGATCGACAGGATCGCGGGGGCGAGATGCGTCTCGGCGGAGCTGACCACCGCGCGCACCGGCAGCTCGGCCAGTGTGCCCGCCCGTTCGGCGGTCCTGCCCGCGCCGACGGCCAGCGCGAAGCCCGGCACCGCGGCGGCCGCGGCCACCACCGAGATCACCACCCCGAGCAGCTGACGCAGCACGCCCTTGACCGCGAAGACCGCCGCGATCGAGGCGACCAGCACCAGCGCAAGCGGGGTGAGGGCGCCGAACCACACCCCGCCGTTGAGGTCGTCGGTGCGCGGCTCGGTGAGACCGTCGGCCGAGTGCACCGTCACCCACGTCATCCGCGAGGACGCCCACAGACCGGCGGCCGCCAGCGCGAGCAACACGACCGGAACGATCGGCTTCGCCGTCGGGGCGGGCGTGGCGCCCGTCCCCGGCACGTCGGCGTCAGTCGCGTCGACCGACCGTCCGGTGTCGTCTTCTCCTGGGGTGGCCGTCATAGGGCACCGCCTTCGTAGGTGTGCAGGGTCTGCGCGGCCGCGATCGCCTTGAGCACCGCCATGGCCTTGTTGCGGGCCTCGGTGTCCTCGGCGATCGGGTCGGAGTCGGCGACCACGCCCGCGCCGGCCTGGACATAGGCGGTGCCGTCCTTGAGCAGGGCGGTGCGGATGGCGATGGCGGTGTCGGCGTCACCGGCGAAGTCGAGGTAGCCGACCACGCCGCCGTAGATGCCGCGACGGGTCGGTTCCAGCTCCTCGATCAGTTCCATCGCCCGCACCTTCGGCGCTCCCGACAGCGTGCCGGCGGGGAAGCAGGCCCGCACCGCGTCGAGCGCGTCCTTGCCCTCGGCGAGCAGCCCGGACACCGTCGAGACCAGGTGCATCACGTGGCTGTATCGCTCCACGTGGCGGTACTGGGTGACCTTCACCGTGCCGGGACGGCAGACCCGGCCGAGATCGTTGCGACCGAGGTCGACGAGCATCAGGTGCTCGGCGTTCTCCTTCTCGTCGGCGAGCAGATCCTTCTCGAGCAGGATGTCGTCCTCGGCGCTGTCGCCACGCCAGCGGGTGCCCGCGATCGGATGTGTCGTGGCCACCCCATCTATCACGGTGACCAGCGATTCCGGACTCGATCCGACGATGGAGAACGCGGTGCCGCCCTCGCCGTCGGGGATGTGCATCAGATACATGTACGGGCTCGGATTCGAGGCCCGCAGCATCCGGTAGACCGCGAGCGGGGATCCGGTGTAATCCATTTCGAAGCGCTGCGAGAGCACCACCTGGAACGCCTCGCCCGCCTCGATCTCCTTGATCAGGCGGCGCACGCCCGCACCGAATTCCTCGGTGGTGCGCCTGCGCAGGAACTGCGGTTCGGGCTGGTCGAAGACCGACACCGTCGAGGGCGCCGGGGTGGCCAGCGCGGCGGTCATCCGGTCGAGGCGGGCGACGGCGTCGTCGTAGGCGGCGTCGACGCGGGAGTCGGTGCCGTCCCAGTTCACCGCGTTGGCGATGAGGGTGATCGCGCCCTCGTGGTGGTCGAACGCGGCCAGGTCGGTGGCCAGCATGAGCACCAGTTCGGGAACTCGCAGATCGTCGGTGGCGAGCTCGGGCAGTCGTTCGATCCGGCGCACCGCGTCGTAGCCGAGAAAGCCGACCATGCCGCCGGTGAGCGGCGGCAGACCGGGCAGCCGTTCGGTGCGCAGCAGTTCGAGCGTCTCGTGCAGCACACGCAGCGGGTCACCGCCGGTGGGTGCGTCGGCGGGCACCGTGCCAAGCCAGGCGGCTTCACCGTCGACGACGGTGAGCGCGGACGGGCTGCCCGCGCCGATGAACGACCAGCGCGACCACGAACGCCCGTTCTCCGCGGATTCGAACAGGAAGGTCCCCGGCCGGTCACCGGCCAGTTTGGAATAGGCCGAGAGCGGAGTTTCGGAGTCCGCCAGCACCTTTCGGGTCACCGGGACGACCCGGTGCTCGGCGGCGAGCAGCCGGAACTGTTCGCGGGTCGTGGTGGTTGGTGTCGACGCGCCCTGCATGAGCCCATCATCCCAGGCGTGCCGCCGCCGACGCGCGCGGACCCGACCCCGCGCCGAATCGGGCGGTGACCGGCATCACTACACTCGCGCGCGTTCCATGTCGCATGCGGTAATCCCCTTTCCGAGAGGAGCAATGTTGTACCCCTCGCACCAGGGCGCACAGGACGGCCGACTGGCTGTCCCGTCGCAGCAGCACTACGGTCCCGGCCAGCAGGCGGTGCCCACGAGCGCGATCAACTCGTTCGTCACCTACGCCAAGGCCATCCAGGACCTCGACAAGAAGACCTTCCCCGACGAGTACGCCGGGCACAGCGATCGCATCCGCGAGCTGGAACCACTGCTGCGCGCGCACGGCATCCTCGACGTGATGCAGATCCGCAATCCCGACATCGCGGCGCTGCTCGACCAGTAGGCCGCGACGATCCCCGCTCGTCTCCGTGAGCGGGGATCTTCCTTACTCGGCCGCTGATCGTTACTGTCTGGGCATGCAGCCAGGCCAGCGCGCTCCGCAGTTCGAGCTCCCCGATCAGTCCGCCCAGCTCCGCTCGCTCGACGGCTTGCTCGCCGACGGCCCGGTGGTGCTGTTCTTCTACCCCGCCGCCAATACCCCGGTGTGCACCGCGGAAGCCTGCCACTTCAGGGATCTGAGCGGCGAGTTCGCCGCGCTCGGCGCCTCGTGCGTCGGCATCAGCACCGACAGCACCGAGGTGCAGGCCGGTTTCGCCACCAAGCAGCGCCTCGACTACCCCGTGCTGTCCGACCACGACGGCGCGGTGGCCGCCGAATTCGGCGTCAAGCGTGGACTGCTCGGCAAACTCGCCCCCGTCAAACGGCATACCTTCGTCATCGACACCGACCGCACGATCCTGAAGATCATCACCGGCGAACTGCGCGCGGCCGTGCACGCCGACGAAGCACTGGCTTTCCTGCGCGAACGCAGCCACACCCCGGAGTAGCACCGATCGACGAATCGCCGGGCGGCGGATCGACGCCCGGCGACCTCGACGCACTTACGCTGGCCAGATGACAACCGGCGAGGTGCAGTCGAGCGGTCAGAAATCCACGGCCGTCATCTGGCGCAACCGGGCGATCATGACCCTCGCCACGGTGGTGGTGCTGGTGATCGCCTACTTCGTTCTTTCCTCGTTCATCCCCCGATGGTGGGCACAGCGACTGGCCAACACTGTGCACGGCAGTTTCAGCTCGGGCATCTGGTGGGGACTGGTCTACGGGTTCGTGTTCACCCTGCTGCCACTGGTGCTGCTGATATTCGCGGTGCGGGTCTGGAAGCGCAAGGGCGGCAAGTTCATGGCGGGCGCGGCGGTGATCGTCGCCCTGGCCTGCTCGCTGCCGAATCTGATGACCTTGACGATCGTGCTCGGTGGCAACAATGCCGCACACGCCGGTCAACGCATTCTGGATGTCGACGCACCGGCCTTCCGCGGCGCCTGCCTGGTCGGCGCCATCATCGCGGCGGTGGTGTTCGCACTGGCGCTCGCACTGATGGGCAAGCGTGGATTCAGCCGTCACAAGGCCGCCAAGGCCGCCGCCCAGGCGCCGGAGCCCGTCACCCCGCCGATGACCGGCGATCGATAGCCTTCACGCACACCCCCGCGGTGATGTGAGTGACCTCACGACCACCGCCAACTCGCGGACGCCACAGCGACGTCGTGGCAAACTCTTTCTTGTGCGCGCCCAATTCCACCATGTCCGCCGTCCGGCCGCGAGGCAGTCACGGCGATGACTCAGTGGCTCGACCCCGTCGAACAACGCGCATGGCAGGCGATCGTCGCGCTCATGACCCGGATTCCCGGCGCGTTGGACACCCGGCTGCAACGCGAGTCCGGGCTCACCCATTTCGAATTCCGAGTGCTCAGCGCGCTCTCGGAGGAGCCGGGCCATCGCCTGCAGTTGAGTGATCTCGCCCACAAGGCAAATGCGTCGCTATCGCGACTGTCCCATGTGGTGTCGAAGCTGGAACGACTCGGCTGGGCCCGCCGCGACACCACCGCGGGTCGACGCGGAGTGCACGCGGTACTCACCGACGCGGGTTTCGAGAAGGTGATCGAAGCTGCCCCCGGCTATGTCGACGCCGTGCGCAGGCTCGTGCTCGACGGTCTCACCGATCAGCAGACCGCGCAACTGGCGGTGTTCGGGGAAACTCTGTCCGACCGGCTGAATCGGATCCTCGCCGAAGACGGCGACTAGTCCGCGGCGAGCAGCACGTCGGCGTCGAAGCAGGTGTGGGTGCCGGTGTGGCAGGCCGCGCCTTCCTGATCGACGATCAGCAGCAGCGTGTCGCCGTCGCAATCCAGGCGCACCTCGTGCACGTACTGGGTGTGCCCCGAGGTCTCGCCCTTGACCCAGTACTGCTGCCGCGAGCGCGAATAGTAGGTCGCCCGACGGGTGTGCAGCGTGCGCGCCAGCGCCTCGTCGTCCATCCACGCCATCATCAGCACGTCACCGGTCGCCTTCTCCTGCGCGATCGCGGCGATCAGTCCGTCCTCGGTGCGCTTGAGGCGGGCGGCGATGGCAGGGTCGAGGCTCATGCCTCGTTTATAACAGCAGCCAGTTCGATGGCCACCAGCAGTTCGACGAGGTCGTTCACACTGCGCACATTGCGACCGGTGAGCTCCTGGATCCGGCCGAGGCGGTACTTGGCCGTATTGAGGTGGATATGGAGGGTGTCGGCGGCCTCGCGCAGATTCATGTCGGCGGCGGCGAACGCGCGGATCGTCTCGGCCAAGGTCCCGCCGCGAACACGGTCCTCGGCCAGTGCGCTGCCGATGCGCGGGTCGACCAGCTGGCGGGTCGTGTCATCGGCACGCAGGAGCAGGTATTTGAACGGCGTGATCTGCGGCAACGCGAGTACCCCACCCCCTTCGGGCAGGAGTTCGAGCGCGGCCTGCGCCTGCCGGTAGGCGCGGGGAATCTGGGCCACCTCGGTCACCGTGGTGCTCACCCCGATGGCGAGGGTGATGCCCTCGGCGCCCAATTCGTCCTGCATCGCGCGCAGCCGCTCGCACAGTCCGTCGGCCGCGAGGCCCGCACCGAGCGCGGGCACCGCGACGATCTCGGATCCGCGCACCACCGACAGGGTCCGCAATCCGTTGACGGTGCAGCGCGCCAGTGCCGCGGACACCAATTGCCTTGCCTGGAGCAAGCTTTCGGACGAGTCCTCGCCCCGATCCAGGACCACCGCGGTGACGACGACCACCGGCGTGGCGCGTTCGGCCCCGATGCCGTGCGCGGTGGCCACCGACAGGTGCGGACCGCTCGCGGGCAGCGCGCCGTCGAGCAACGCGTCCATCAGAGCCTGCGAGTCGCGCCCCGATTCGGCGGCCACGTACTGCTGGAATTCCAGATACGCGTCGGTGGCCTGGGTGCTGATCAGATCGGTGTAGCGCGCCAGCGGACCGGCCAGCGACAGCACGGCCGCGCGGCCCGCCTCGGAATCGCCCGCGTGCGCGAGCAGCGATTTCCAGATGGCCCGCTGGCCGAGACGGAACGCGGCGATGTAGTCGACCAGCGGCAGCCCGGTGCGGGCCCGCCGCGCCGCCGCCTGCCGGGCATAGGCGACGTCGGACGGGCAGACGCGTCGGTGCTCGAGCAACGCGCCGAGCCCCGTGCGGCTCAGCCGGGCGAGCTGATCGTGCACGTCATCGAGCAGGCCGGGACCCGCGGTGGCGTAGCCGGGCAGCTCGGCGCGGATCTTGGCCATCACATCGTCGGCGATCTCGTCGGCGTGGTCGTAAGCGGCGCCCGCTATCCGGTGACGCTCGGCCCGCACCTGATCGGACTCGGTCGAAACGGATAAAAGTGATCCAGCTGACATATTTCGGGAGTGTGCAGGCAACGCGCCCACAGTGTCAACCACGTCACACTGTCCGCAGCGGACGAGCACCGGCCGAGTTTCTTGGTCCGCAACGTCCGATGTGGGCTCCGACCTGCGGTCTTAGTGTTCTTCACATGCTCGAGATAACCAACCTGACGGTGCGCTTCGGCGGCATCACCGCTTTACAGGACGTCGGGTTCACGGTCGCTCCCGGCGAGATGGTCGGCCTGATCGGACCCAACGGCGCCGGCAAGACCACCCTGTTCAACTGCATGACCCGGCGCAACCGGCTGACGTCGGGCACCATGCGTTACCTCGACACCGATCTGTCCACGGTGCGGCCCGACGCGCTGGCCGCGCTCGGTATCGCCCGCACGTTCCAGAACCTCGGTCTGTTCCCCCGCCTCTCGGTGCGCGAGAACGTCCTCGTCGGCGCGCACCACCGAGCCTGCGCGGGCTTCGTTTCAGCCGGACTGCGGTTGCCTAAGGTCCGCAAGGAGGAAAAGCTGCTGCGCGCCGAGGCCGACGAACTCCTCGAACGCCTCGACCTGACCGCGGTCGCCGACCACCCGGCCGCCGGGCTGCCGTTCGGCACCCTCAAACGCATCGAACTCGCCAGGGCGCTGGCGGTGCGGCCACAGCTGCTGCTGCTCGACGAACCGGTGAACGGCTTGAGCCACGGGGAGGTGGACGAATTCGCCGCCCGCCTGCGCGGCCTGCAAGCCGACCTCGCGCTCACCGTGATCGTCGTCGAACACCACATGGGTTTCGTGATGGGCACCTGCGATCGGGTGATCTGTCTCGAGTTCGGCCAGGTGATCGCCGAGGGCAAACCCGAAGCGGTGCAGCAGGATCCGGCAGTCATCCGCGCCTACCTGGGAGCTTCGGCATGAGCGAGCACTGGCCGACGGCCGACAACGCGTTCTTGACGGTCACCGATCTGCATGCCGGTTACGGTGCGGCGAAAGTCCTGCACGGCGTCAGCTTCTCGGTCGAGCAGGGCACGGTGTGCGCGATCCTCGGCCCCAACGGCGCGGGCAAGACCACCCTGCTGCGCGCCCTGTGCGGGATGATCAAGGTTCGCGGGAGCCTGGTCCTCGACGGTGGCGAAGTATCCGGTCGCGCACCGGAAGCGATGGCGCGACTCGGCGTCGCCCACGTTCCCGAGGGACGCGGCACCTTCGCCCCGCTCACCGTCGAAGAGAACCTGCGCCTGGGCGCCTACACGCGCCGTGACCGCGCCGCCGTCGACACCGACCTGCGCCGCGTCTACGACTACTTCCCGATCCTGCGCGACAAGCAGCGCGACGCCGCGGGCGGTCTGTCCGGCGGCCAGCAGCAGATGCTCGCCATCGGCCGGGCGCTGATGTTGCGCCCACGCATGCTGCTGCTCGACGAACCCTCGCTCGGCCTCTCACCGCTGGTCACCCAGGAGTTGTTCGGGATCGTCGCCACCATCAACGAAGAGGAACGCACCACGGTGATCGTCGTCGAACAGAACGCCCACCTGGCGCTCAGTGTCGCCCAGCAGGCGCACGTCCTGGAAACCGGGCGCATCGTGTTGTCGGGCACCGCCGAGCAGATCAGGGCCGATGAGCAGGTCACCCGCTCCTACCTGGGAATCCAGGTGAAGCCGTGATCGAATTCCTGCAGCAACTCGTCGAGGGCCTGTCCGCGGGCGCTATCTACGCGGGTCTCGCGCTGGCGCTGGTGCTCATCTACCGATTCACCGGGATCGTCAATTTCGCCCAGGGCGAGCTGGCCATGTTCTCGGCGTTCCTGGCCTGGCAGCTGAGCCAGACCATGCCGTTCTGGGCAGCGCTGATCCTCACCTTGGCGATCTCGTTCGCCGGCGGCATGCTGATCGAACGGGTGGTGATCCGTCCGGTCGAGGGCGCACCCGAGATCACCCTGGTGATCGTCACCGTCGGGCTGTTCTTCACCATCCACGCCACCGCGGGCTGGATCTGGTCGTATCAGACCAAATCGTTCCCGAATCCCTTCCCGGAGGGGGCTCTCCGTGGTGGCGGCCTGAGCGTGGGCTACGGCAGTCTCGGTGTCCTGCTCGTCGTCGCCGTGGTCATGGCGCTGCTGTATCTGCTGTTCCGCTACACCAGGATCGGGCTCGCGATGCGGGCGGTGGCCTGTAACCCGCAGTCGGCCAAGCTCGTCGGCATCCGGGTCGGCACCGTGCTCGCGCTCGGCTGGGGACTGGCCGCGCTGGTCGGGGCGGTGTCCGGTGTGCTGTCGGCGCCGCTGCTGTTCCTCGAACCCAACATGATGGGCGGGGTCCTCATCTACGCCTTCGCGGCGGCGACGCTGGGCGGGTTCGACTCCCCCGGCGGCGCGGTGGCAGGCGGTCTGATAGTCGGCGTCGCCGAAACCCTCACCGGCGCTTACGTCGACGCGATCGGCACCGAACTCAAGATCGGCGTGCCGCTGGTGATCATCCTGGGCGTGCTGTTGCTGCGCCCGCAAGGTCTGTTCGGACACGCGGCGGTGGAAAGAGTATGAGCGAAGTGAACATTGCGGCTACGCCTTCGGTAACGCCTGTCGCGAAACCGAAACCGAAACCGAAACCGCACCGACTGACGACGCTGCGCTGGCCGCTCGTCGCGACGGCCGGAGTCCTCCTGCTGGCCTGCGTCGCCCCCTTCCAGCTGGTGCCCTTCCACACCTTCCAGCTGGCCATGGCGATGATCTACGCGGTCACCTTGCTCGGGCTGAACCTGCTGGTCGGGCACACCGGCCAGATCTCGCTCGGCCACGGCGCCTTCTTCGCGATCGGCGCCTACACCGCCGCGGTCGCGATGGAACAGTGGGACACACCGTATTTCGCGACCATCCCGATCGCCGCCGCCGTCACCTTCGTCCTCGGTTTCGCACTCGGCGTCCCGGCACTGCGACTGCGCGGGCTGTACCTGGCCCTGGTCACCCTGGCCATCGCGATCTTCCTGGTCCCCCTGCTCAAGCGGTTCGACGGCCTGACCGGCGGCTCGATGGGACTCGTCGTCGACAAGCCGGTACCGCCCGCCTGGACCGGCCTCGCCGAGGACCAGTGGCTGTACTTCCTGGCACTGGCCACCACCGTGCTCAGCTTCGTGCTGGTCGCCGGAATGCTGCGCTCACGAGTCGGGCGGGCACTACACGCGATGCGCGACAACGAGATCGCCGCCGAGGTGCTCGGGGTGAACCTGGCGCACTACAAGACGCTCGCCTTCGCCTGGAGCGCGCTACTGGCCGGTGTGGCCGGCTGTGTCTACACCTGGGTGATCGCGTTCGTCTCGCCCGACTCCTTCGCGCTGACGTTGTCGATCACGCTGCTGGCCGGACTCGTCGTCGGCGGGCTCGGCACCACCTGGGGCCCGCTGCTGGGCGGACTGTTCGTGATGTTCGTGCCCAGCTTCGCCCAGGACGTCAACCAAGCCGCACCCGGCGTCATCTTCGGACTGCTGATCATCGCGGTCATGTACCTCGCGCCCAAGGGATTGGCCGGCCTGGCCACCCAGTGGACGCAATGGCTCGGACATCGTGTCCGGAAAGGGAAAACTCATGCGCACTAGGGCAATCCGCTCCATCGGGGTCACGGCCGCGCTTCTCGCGACCCTCACCGCCTGCGGTGGTCGCGGCGAGGAGAACGGCTCCGTCGGTCAAGGCGACTGCCAGGGTCAGCAGACCACCGGAATCACCGACACCACCATTAAACTCGGCGGGGCCTACCCGCTGTCGGGTCCGGCCTCGGCCTACAGCGAGGTACCCAAGGGCGCCAAGGCCTACTTCGACTACATCAACGCCGAACAGGGCGGCATCGACGGACGCAAAGTCGAGTACATCGTCCGCGACGACGGCTACCAGCCGCCCAAGACCGTCGAGGAGACCCGCCGCCTGGTCGAACAGGACCAAGTGTTCGCGGTCTTCCAAACCCTCGGCACGGCAACCTCTTCGGCGGTCACCGACTACCTCAACCAGCGCAAGGTGCCCCAGGTCTTCGTCGCCACCGGGGCGAACAAATTCGGTGCGGGCACCGAGCACCCGTGGACCATCGGCTGGCAGCCCAGCTACCGCACCGAGGGTCTGGCCTACGCGCAGTACGTGAAGGCGCAGCGGCCGAACGCCACCGTGGCGGTGCTCTACCAGAACGACGACTTCGGCAAGGACCTGCTCGCGGCGTTCACCGAGGGCGTCGCCGGCAGCGGGGTGAAGGTGATCGCCGAGCAGAGCTTCGAGGTCACCGACCCCACCGTCGACGCCCAGGTGCGCAACCTGGCCAACTCCAAAGCCGATGTGCTGCTGAACTTCTCGACCCCGAAGTTCGCCTCGCAGGCGCTGGCCGCCGATGTGCGCAACGCCGACTGGAATCCGTTGCACGTGCTCGCCGTGGTCTCCAACACCATGGCCACCCTGCGTCCAGTGGGCCTGCCCAACGTCCAGGGCACGGTGACCGCGGCATTCCTCAAGGACGCCGCCGACCCGCGCTGGGCCTCCGACGCGGGCATGCAGACCTACCGATCCAAGCTGGCGCAGTACGCCCCCGGCGCCGATCCCGAGAACCAGCACGCCATGGCCGGATGGACGATGGCCGAGAGCTTCCGCAAGACCATGGAAGCGGCGAAGTGCCCGACGCGAGAGGGCCTGCGTGACGCGATGCGCTCGCTCGACAACGTCTCCGCCGACCTGATGCTGCCCGGCATCTCGATGAAAACCGGCACCGACGACGGCTATCCGCTCCAGGCCGTCGGTATCCAGACCTTCGTCGGCGAGCACTGGTCGCTGACCGACGGCGGCCTGATCGACACCAGCGGCAAGTAGTCGCCCCTCGACGTTGCGCAGCGCAGCCCAGCGTGCGCGGCTTTTCGAAATATCCGAACGATGAGGATCCGAATATGAAGTTGTCAACCACTCTGGCCACGGCGGCCATGACCGCACTGGCGCTGTGCGTCAGCACCGGGACCGGTAACGCCGATCCGGCACCGCAGACCGAGGTGCGCTACGAGGTGAGCAGGCAGGGTGACTCCGCGGTGCTGTCCACCGACGGCAAACTGCACATCGTCGACGGCCAGCTGCTGCTCACCACCGGCGCCGACACCCCGGTCGCCGCCCTGCCGCTGACCTACCGCATGGACGACAAGGTGTTCCCGATCTCGGCCACCATCGACGGCGGCACCGCGACCCTGACACCGTCCAAGGAGAACGGTGCCCCGGTGGCCGCGGCCACGAACGTGATCACCCAGGATGTGGCCGCGCAGCAGATCGCCGAGTCCTTCACCCCGCGTGATCAAGCCGCGCTCGGCGTGCTCAGCCAGCGCCTCGGCGTCGGCGGCGCCGTGGCGGCCATCGTCGGCGCGGTGGTCGGCGGCGGCGTCGGCTGTCTGGTCGGCGGTGCCGCGGGTGCGGCCATCGCCAGCCCGGTGATCGTGCTGCTGGTGCCGTGGGTCGGCGCCACGGTGGCCGGTTGTGTGCTCGGCGCGGCCACGCTCGGCGCGGTCGGCACGATGCTGGGCCTGGTCACCGTCGGTGGTCCGCTGGCGGTCTTCTCCGCCTACCAGTACTTCTCCACCATTCTCGCGCCGTGCCCGGCCGAGCTCGGAGCGTACTGCAAGGACCCCGCGGTTCCCACACCGCCGAAGTAGTCTCCCACCGCCGTTCTCGCCGGCCCGCCCTCGATCACCTCGTCGGGCGGGCCGGCTCGTGGCCGTTTCCGGCCGGTTAGGAATCTCATGCGCAGAACAGTTTTCGATGCCGAGCACCGCGCCTTCCGGGCGTCGATGCGCGCGTTCATCGAGGACGAAGTCGTGCCGAGTTTCGGCAAGTGGTACGACGAGGGACGGGTGCCGCGCGAATTCTATTACCGGCTGGGCGAACTCGGGATCCTCGGCTTGGAGGTGCCCGTCGAGTACGGCGGCTCCGGCCTCGAGTCGATCCGCTACCGCGCGGTGCTCGCCGAGGAGATCGCCCGCGCCGCAGTGTCTTTCGGTGGTTCGAGCGCCCATGTGTCGCGCTGTCTGCCGCTGCTCGACGAACTGGGGACCGCCGAACAGCGGCAGCGTTGGCTGCCGGGATCGGTCACCGGTGAAACGATGTTCGCGCTCGCGGTCGCCGAACCGGGGACCGACACGGAGCCCTCCGGCATGCGCACCACCGCCCCGTTGTCGCTGGACGGCACCGAATACCTGCTCAACGGTTCGAAGACCTTCGTCATCGGTGGTGTACACGCCGACCGCGTCATCGTGTGCGCGCGCACCGCGTCCCCGAATTCCGCGGACCCCACCTACGGCCTGTCGCTGCTGGTCGTCGATGCCACGGCGCCCGGCTACCGGGTGGGCCGCGCACTCGACACCCTCGGCCGAAAGGTCTCCGACACAGCCGAACTCACCTTCACCGATGTGCGGGTGCCGGTGAGTGATCGCCTAGGCCAGCCACATCGCGGCCAAGCTCATCTCGCCGCGCAGCTGCCACGGGAACGTCTGACCATCGCCGTCGGTGCCCACGCGCAAGCCAGGGCGGCAGTACGTTTCGCCCACCGCTTCACCACCGAGCGCACCGCGTCAGCGCACTCGGTGGCGAGTTTCCAGAACACCGGGTTCGAACTGGCCGCCTGCCGCGCCGAGGTCGATGCCGTCGAGGCGGTCGTCGACCGCGCGCTGGCCGCCCACGACCGCGGCGACCTGGCCCCCGCCGACGCGGCCTCGGCCAAACTGTTCTGCACCGAGTCGGCGGGCCGGGTGATCGACCGCTGCCTCCAATTGCACGGCGGCCTAGGCTATCTCGCGGACTCCCCCATCGCCCGCCTCTACGCCGACCACCGGATCGACCGCATCATGGGCGGCACCAGCGATGTCCTTCGCGCGATCATCGCCGCCGAGATGGGCCTGTGAGACCGGGTCAGCGGGCGCGGTTCAGCTCATCGAGCAGTCGCCAGGTGCGCTGCTGGTCTTCGGGCGTGGTCAGGTCGGTCTGCGAGAACACCACATCGGTGGCGTGTCGTAGAAGGCGGTTTTCGCCTCGGCGATGCCGCGCGCCTCGGCGACGTCGGCGGTGACGACACCGGGAACCATCGCGATGATACGAGGTCGCGGCCTGCCCAGCCGCCGCGGCGACCCGGTGACAACACCGCCGATATCGCGAGTCGTCACGATCGACGCACGGGGATTTCATCGTCGGAACAGTCTCGGCGTCCGGCGAATTCGGCCGGAGCTCGCGTCAGCGAACGGTGATGCCGTCCGCGCGCATCGCGTCCTTCACCTGACCGATGGTGAGGTCGCCGAAGTGGAACACGCTCGCGGCCAGCACCGCGTCGGCACCGGCGTGCACGGCGGGCGGAAAGTGTTCGACCGCGCCCGCGCCGCCGCTGGCGATCACCGGCACCCGCACCGCCGCGCGCACCGCGGTGATCATCGGCAGATCGAAACCGGCCTTGGTGCCGTCGGCGTCCATCGAGTTCAGCAGGATCTCGCCCACGCCGAGTTCAGCGCCGCGGATGGCCCATTCGACCGCGTCGATACCGGTACCGCGCTTGCCGCCGTGCGTGGTGACCTCCCAGCCGGACGGGGTGTCGGGCGCACCGTCGGGCACGGTGCGCGCGTCGACCGAGAGCACGATGCACTGGGCGCCGAAGCGCTGCGACATCTCGAACAGCACTTCGGGGCGCGCGATGGCGGCGGTGTTCACCGACACCTTGTCCGCGCCCGCGCGCAGCAGCCGGTCGACGTCTTCGACCGTGCGCACGCCGCCGCCGACGGTGAGCGGGATGAAGATCTGTTCGGCGGTGCGGGTCACCACGTCGAGCATGGTGCCGCGGTCGCCGGTGGAGGCGGTGACGTCGAGGAAGGTCAGCTCGTCGGCGCCCTGGGCGTCGTAGGTCGCGGCCAGTTCCACCGGATCGCCCGCGTCGCGCAGGTTCTGGAAGTTCACGCCCTTGACCACACGACCCGCGTCGACGTCGAGGCACGGGATCACGCGGACCGCCAGGGTGCTCGGCGCCGTGGTGCTCGCTCGTTCGTCGGTGCGCGGTGTCATGCGGTTCACCCTCGTTCTTCTTCGCTGACAGTGCAAATCATTTCCAGCAGTTCTTCGTGCACGCCCGGCGCGGCGGCCAGCACCGAACCGGAGGTGATGGTCCACGGCGCGCCGGCGAGGTCGGTGACCACGCCACCCGCGGCGCGCACCAGCGCCACCCCGGCCGCGTTGTCCCATGGATGGTGCCCGAACACGACCGCGCCGCCGAGCGCCCCGGACGCGGTGAACGCCAAGTCGATGCCGGTCGCGCCGTGCATGCGCACCCGCGAGGACAACCGGCTCAGCGCTCCGAGCAGGTCGAATCGGAACTGGCCGGGGATGCGGCCCGCCGAGTCGAGATTGAAGGCGCCGAACCCGATCATCGCGTCGGCGAGTCTGCCCGGTGCCAACGGCGGCAACGCCACACCGTCGAGGTACACCGGCCCACCGGTCACCGCGGCGTAGCGGCGGCCGAGCATGGGCAGCCAGGTCAGGCCGATCACCGGCTCACCCTCGTGCACCAGTGCCAGCAGCGTGCCCGACATGGGGTGGCCGGAGGAGTAATTGAAGGTGCCGTCGATCGGATCGAGCACCCAGGCCGTGCCCGAGGTGAGCGCGGGCCCACCGAATTCCTCGCCGTGCACCGCGATCCCGGTGCGTTGCTGGAGTTCGGCGGAGATGGTGCGTTCCAGCTCGAGATCGAGTTCGGTGGCGAAGTCGTTGCGGCCCTTGGTCACCGCGCTCGGCGCGCCGAGTCCTTCGACGAAACGCGGCACCACGCCGTCCAGGATCTGGGTGGCGACGGTCAGCAGGTCGGTCAGTTCGGCAGTGCTCGGCGTGGCGGTCATCAGTGGTGTCAGCGCACCGCGGCCAGCGCTTGCGGCAGCGTGAACCGGCCCGCGTACAACGCCTTGCCGATGATCGCGCCCTCCACACCGTCGTCGGTCAGGCCCGCGATGGCGACGAGGTCGTCGAGCACCGAGATACCGCCGGAGGCGACCACCGGAGCCTCGGCGGCATTGGCGACCTCGCTCAGCAGTTCCAGGTTCGGCCCGGTCAGCGTGCCGTCCTTGGAGACGTCGGTGACGACATAGCGCGCGCACCCGTCGCGCTCGAGGCGTTCGAGCACCTCCCACAGGTCGCCGCCGTCGCTCACCCAGCCACGGCCGCGCAGGCGCCACTGTCCGTCGATCTGCTTGACGTCGAGCCCGACCGCGATCCGGTCGCCGTATTCGCCGAGTACCCGGGCACACCACTGCGGGTTCTCGATCGCCGCGGTGCCGATGTTCACCCGCGCGCACCCGGTCGCCAGCGCCGCCTTCAGTGAGTCGTCGTCACGGATACCACCGGACAGTTCGACCTTCACATCGAGCTCGCCGACGACCTGGGCGATCAGTTCGCGATTGCTCCCCTTGCCGAAGGCCGCGTCCAGATCGACCAGATGCACCCACTCGGCCCCCGCTTGCTGCCACGCCAACGCCGCGTCCCGAGGCGACCCATAGCTCGTTTCGCTACCGGCCTCCCCTTGCACGAGGCGCACGGCCTCACCATTGGCGACATCGACAGCGGGCAACAGCACAAGACTCACCCATTCAGACTAGTAGGTCTGTGTCCGCGTTCCCGCAACGGTCCGCGGCGGTGAGGCCCGTGTCACGCGAACCACGCCGTGCGCGCTCAGTCGGCCGCGGCTTCGAACATGCCGGGCTCATAGGAGCCGCCCTGCTGACGCAGGATCACCCCGAGCCGGTTGGCCGCGTTGATCTGCGCCACCACCGCGACCAAGGCGGCGAGCTGTTCGTCGTCGTAGTGCTCGCGCACCTGCGCCCAGGTCTCGTCGGACACGCCCTGCGCGGCGTCGGCGACGCGGGTGCCTTCCTCGGCGAGTGCCAGGGCAGCGCGCTCCGCCTCGGTGAACACGGTGGACTCGCGCCACGCGGCGACCAGGTTGATCCGCGTCGCGGCCTCTCCCGCGTGCGCCAGATCCTTGCTGTGCGCGTCGGTGCAGTAGCCGCAGCCGTTGATCTGGCTGGCGCGCAACATCACCAGATCCTGAGTGGCCTTCGGCAGGCTCGACTGGAGCAGGGCCAGGCTGGCGTTGGCGAACCGCTTGGCGAACTTCGCGCCGACCGCGGTATCGAACAGGTTGAATCGGGGTTCCATGACGTGTTCCTCACTGGTTGTGCTGAATCGAACGACCATGAGACGGCGACGACCGGATCCGCGTAACACGTTCCCGGCGTGACGGACGCCATGGCGCGTCGGTGTTACGCCACGGCGGTGGCCGGCGTCTGGTGGTGACACACCCGAGCGGAAACAGGAGCAACCCATGGCGCCGCACACCACACCCGACGGCACAGCGAAGGACCCGGCGACCGAGGTGTTCGTCGCCCACCGCAATCTGCTGTTCACCGTCGCCTACGAGATGCTCGGCTCGGCCGCCGACGCCGAGGACGTCCTGCAGGAGACCTGGCTGCGTTGGGTGGGAGTCGATCTCGCCGCGGTGCGCGACCAGCGCGCGTATCTGGTCAGGATCACGACCCGCCAGTCGCTCGATCGCCTGCGCACGCTCGGCCGCCGCAAGGAGACCTATGTCGGTCCCTGGTTACCCGAGCCCCTACTGACCACGCCCGACGTGGCCGAGGACGTCGAATTGGCCGAGAGCGTCTCGATGGCGATGCTGCTGGTTCTGGAGACGCTGGCACCGATCGAGCGGGCGGTGTTCGTGCTGCGCGAAGTATTCGATCTGAACTACGACGAGATCGCCGACGCCGTCGACAAGAGCCCGCCCGCCGTCCGCCAGCTGGCCTACCGAGCGCGGGCCCACGTCGCTGCCCGCCGACCGCGCGGGATCGTGTCCGCGAGCCAGTCGCGCGACGCGCTCGCGGCCTTCCAGCACGCGATCGAAACCGGTGATCTACAGAACCTGCTCGACCTCCTCGCGCCGGATGTCGTCTTTCTCGGCGACGGTGGCGGAATCAAACAGGCCGCACTCTCGCCCATCGTGGGAGCCGACCTGGTCGCCGCCCTGCTCACCGCCAGTGTGCCGAGGATCAGCGCCGAGATGACCGTCGAACCAGCCCAGCTCAACGGCCACCCGGCCCTGATCCTGCGACTCGACGGCGCGATCGACACGGTGTTCGCGGTGCGCGTCGACGACGGTCTGATCACCGGGCTCTACTCCGTGCGCAATCCCGACAAGTTGTCGCGAACGGAGACGGAGACAGCGCTGCGACGCTGAACCGATCGGCGCCGCGCGCGATCTCGTCGAGGTGGGTCAGGCCAAGCGGCGGCGGAGTTCGGGCAGTCCGTCGCCGGTGAGATCGTCGAGCGCGACGGTGCGGCCGACCACGGCCAGGACGATGGCCTCACCTGGGCCGCGAACTTCCGGGCCCTCGCCCGAGGACCAGGACACGTCGGTGGCGACGAAACGCAGCCCCTTGGTGAATCTGCCGGGGAAGGCGAAGGGATCGGGGTAGGACAGGACCGCGACGAGGCGGTCGGCGGGGATGGTGCGAGGACGACCCAGCGGGCGGCGGATGTCCTGGTGGTGGACCACGAGGTCGGAGAGCATGAGCCGGGGCGAATACTTCGACAACCGACCCGACTCCCTGTCGAGTTTGTCCACCAACTGCTCGGTCGAAAGCCCCGAGAACGACTGCGCGAGAGCATTATTGGTGCGATTCACCGACCCGCGACTCTTCAGCACCACCCCCGCGTAACTCAGCGGACTCAGCGTGTCCTGCATCAGGTGTCCCACGACGTCGCGAACCCGCCACCCCGCGCACAGCGACGGCGTCTCCCATTCCTGCTCGCTCAACCCCCGCAGCAGTTCGACCAGTTCGGCCCGTTCGTCGACCAGCATCCCCCGATAACTCATACCGCCACCCTAATCGGACCGATCGCCTCGGCGAATCCTTCCACGGTCGGATTCTGCTGGGCGAGGAGTGATTACGATCCGTGATCCGTCCAGGGCGGCTGACCTGGACCGACGCGTCGAAGCCGACCGTGCGGCGATGCGCGACAATGAACGCCGCGAACTTCTCCTCCGCTGCCCGCTTTCACCTCACGAACAGGATCGGCGCACACCTTGGCCAAGCAGAATCGTCGGCGCCGGACCGGTCGCAAACCGACAGCCGCTCCTGGACTCCCGATCGATGCCGCGTTGTCGGGCGATCCGTCGCAGGTCGCCGACGCGATCGCGACCGTCGCCTTCCTCGCCGCGCAGGGCGACAAGATCGCGATCACGAGGTTCGTCGAACAGGTGGCGGGCGCGGAGTCGGCCGCCGGGGTCCAGCTCGCCGCGCGACGAATCATCGCCCGCGCCTTCGAGTTCGGCTGGTTGCCCAGGGATGTTCACGAGGCCGCGCGCAGGCGGGTCGACGAGTTCGCGGTCGGCTATCTGACCGATCTGCTGGCCGAACACCGGGTCGGCTTCGCGTCCGAGTCGGTGGACGAGATCTGGCAGTCCCAACTGGACGAACTGGGCGCCACGGTGTGGTGGACAGCCGAGCGCCCCCACCTCCAACAGTGGGCCGACCGTGCACTGCTCACCGACGACGAGGCCCTCGAGTCGGCCCTCGGCGCCCTGGCCCTGCTCATCCAACTCCCGAAACTCGAGCAGATCGTTCCCCTGCCCGGTACCCGCGGGCAGACCGTCACCCACCACCACGTCGACGAGAGAACCCTCGGCCGAGTCCGCGGTCTCCTGGCCAAAGCCGAGTCGACGTCCTTCGCCGAGGAAGCCGAAACCCTGTCCGCCAAGGCGCAGGAACTCATGACCAAGTACGCGATCGACCGTGCCCTGATCGATTCCCAGCGCACCGACCCCGACCTCCCCGCCGCCCGCCGTATCTGGCTCGAAACCCCCTACACCGACGCCAAAGCCCTGCTCATCGACATGGTCACCCGCGCCAACCGCTCCCGCGCGATCTTCGTCGCCGACTGGGGTTTCGTCACGATCGTCGGCGACGATCCCGACCTCGACGCCGTGGAAATCCTGTCGACTTCCCTACTCGTCCAAGCCACCCGCACCATGATCGACAACGCCGCCACCGAGGAATCCCGCTCCCGCCACTACCGCAAGGCCTTCCTCACCGCCTACGCCACCCGCATCGGCGAACGCCTCGCCGAGGCCGCCGAAGCGACCATCGCCGACTCCCCCGACCCCACCCACCTACTCCCGGTCCTGGCCACCCACCAGCAACGAGTGGACAAAGCCTTCGACACCTACTTCCCCACCGTCCGCACCCGGGGCATCACCATCCGCAGCGCCGAAGGCTGGACCGCGGGCACCGAAGCCGCCGACCGAGCCGACGTCGACAACCCCTGACCCGACAACGATTCGAGGCCCTCGATAGAGCTACAGCGAGCCGATCCAGTTGCGCAGCAGCTGCGCCCCCGCGTCGCCGGACTTCTCCGGGTGGAACTGAGTAGCCGACAGCGGCCCGTTCTCTACCGCGGCGAGGAACGGCACGCCGTGCTCGGCCCAGGTGAGCTTCGGGGAGGCGATGTGCTCGTTCTCGGGCAGTTCCCACTGCTGGGCCGCGTAGGAGTGGACGAAATAGAAGCGGGTGTCGGCGTCCATACCGGCGAACAGGGTGCTGTCGGCGGGGGCCTTCACCGTGTTCCAGCCCATGTGCGGCAGGACGGGGGCGTCCAGGCCCGCGACCGTGCCGGGCCATTCGCCGCAACCTTCGGTCTCGACGCCGAACTCGACGCCGCGGTCGAACATGACCTGCATGCCGACGCAGATGCCGAGCACGGGACGCCCACCGGCGAGGCGCTGGCCGATGATCCGGTCACCGCGCACCGCGAGCAGCCCGGCCATGCAGGCCGCGTACGCGCCGACGCCGGGGACGACGAGTCCGTCGGCCGCCAACGCGGCCTGGGGATCGGCGGTGACCTCTACCTGCGCGCCCGCACGCACCAGCGCGCGTTCGGCGGAGTGCAGGTTGCCGGAACCGTAGTCGAGCAGAACAACCGATCTCACAGCACACCCTTCGTGGACGGCACACCGCTGACCCGCGGGTCGATCTCGACGGCGGCGCGCAGAGCCCGCGCGACAGCCTTGAATTCGGCCTCGGTGATGTGGTGCTGGTCGCGGCCGTAGAGCACCCGCACGTGCAGGGCGATACGGGCGTTCTGCGCGATCGACTCGAAGACGTGCTTGTTGAGCACGGTCGAGTACGAGGCGCCGGGGCCCGCGCTGGGAATGATGGTGTGCACCAGGTGTTCCGGCTCGCCGGTGAACACGCAGTAGGGGCGACCGGACACGTCGACGGCGGCGTGCGCGAGGGTCTCGTCCATCGGGATGAACGCGTCGCCGAAGCGGCGGATGCCCTTCTTGTCGCCCAGCGCCTGGCCGAGTGCCTGACCCAGCACGATCGCGGTGTCCTCGACCGTGTGGTGGGCTTCGATCTCGATGTCGCCCTCGGCCCGCACGACCAGGTCGAACCCGGCGTGCGCGCCCAGTGCGGTCAGCATGTGGTCGTAGAACGGCACCCCGGTGGAGATCTCGGTCTGCCCGGTGCCGTCGAGGTTCAGCTCCACCAGAATCGAGGACTCTTTGGTGACGCGTTCCACCCGCGCTGTTCTGCTCATGATGTGTTCCTCCACAGGTGGATTCAGTGAGTAAGGTCGGTGCCCGCGATATCGCGGCTCACGCGCAGGAATTCGTCGTTCTCCGCGGGCAGGCCGATGGTGGCGCGCAGGTAACCGGGGATCCCGACGTCGCGGATCAGCACGCCCGCGTCGAGGTAGTGCTGCCACGCCGCGCCCGCATCGGTGAACCGGCCGAACAGCACGAAGTTGGCGTCGCTGGGGATCACATCGAAGCCGAGCGCCACCAGCGCGGCGGCGACCCGGTCACGCTGAGCCGCCAGTTCCGCCACGCTGCCGAGGGTCTCGTCGGCATGGCGCAGGGCGGCGCGCGCCGCGGCCTGGGTGACGACCGACAGGTGATACGGCAACCGCACCAACAGAATCGCGTCGATCACCGCGGGCGAGGCGGCCAGGTAACCCAGGCGCCCACCCGCGAAGGCGAACGCCTTGCTCATGGTCCGAGTGACCACGAGCTCGGTCGGGAACCGGTCGATCAACGTGATCGCGCTCGGCGCCGCCGAGAACTCGCCATAGGCCTCGTCCACGACGACGATGCCGGGCGCGACATCGAGAATCCGCTCGAGCTCGTCGATCGGAATGCTGTGCCCGGTCGGATTGTTCGGGCTCGTCACGAACACCACATCGGGGCGGCGTTCGACGATCTGGGCCACCGCGTAGTCGATGTCGAGCGAGAAGTCACCGCTGCGCTTCGCCTCGACCCACTCGGTGTCGATGCCCTCCGAGATGATCGGGTGCATCGAGTACGACGGCACGAAACCCAGTGCGCTGCGGCCGGGCCCGCCGAAGGCCTGCAACAGCTGCTGCAGAATCTCGTTGGAGCCGTTGGCCGCCCACACGTTCGCGGTGTCGACAGCGACGCCGGTCTGGCGGGTCAGGTACTCGGCCAGGTCGTGACGCAGTGCGACGGCGTCGCGATCCGGGTACCGGTGCAGGTCCACGGCGGCGGCCCGCACCGATTCGGCGACGTCGTCGATCAGCGCCTTGCTCGGCGGGTGTGGGTTCTCGTTGGTATTGAGCTGGACGGGCACCGTCAATTGCGGTGCGCCATAAGGCGATTTGCCCCGCAGATTGTCCCGCAACGGCAGTTGATCCAGGGTCGCCGAGGCGCCGGGCACGGTGGGAGTGCTCACGACAGCGCCTCGAAACGCGCCTGCACAGCCTGACCGTGCGCGGGCAGATCCTCCGCGTCGGCCAGGGCGACAACGTGTCCGGCCACATCCTTCAACGCCGCCTCGGTGTACTCCACGATGTGGATGCCACGCAGGAACGTCTGCACGCTCAGCCCCGAGGAATGCCGGGCGCAACCCGCGGTCGGCAGCACGTGATTGGAGCCTGCGCAGTAGTCGCCCAGGCTGACGGGCGCCCACGGCCCGACGAAGATCGCGCCCGCGCTGCGCACCCGAGCGGCGACCGCGGCGGCGTCGACGGTCTGGATCTCGAGATGCTCGGCGGCATAGGCATCGACCACCCGAAGGCCCTGCGCGATGTCGTCGACGAGCACGGTCCCGGACTGCTTGCCGCTCAACGCTTCCCGCACACGATCGTTGTGCTTGACCACGGCGAGTTGAGCATTCAGCGCGGCGTCGACCGCGTCGGCCAGCGCTACGGAATCGGTGACGAGCACACTGGCCGCGAGCACATCGTGCTCGGCCTGACTGATCAGATCAGCGGCCACATGCACCGGATCGGCCGTGGCGTCGGCCAGCACCGCGATCTCGGTCGGGCCCGCCTCGGCATCGATGCCGACCAGCCCACGGCACAGTCGCTTGGCCGCGGTGACATAGATATTGCCGGGACCGGTGATGAGATCGACGGGCTCGAGCGCCCCACCGTCGGTATCGACACCGCCGTACGACAGCAACGCCACCGCCTGCGCGCCACCGACCGCCCACACCTCGTCGACCCCGAGCAGCGCGGCGGCCGCCATGATCGTCGGGTGCGGCAGCCCGCCGAACTGCGCCTGCGGCGGCGAGGCCACCACCAGCGATTCGACACCGGCGGCCTGCGCGGGCACCACGTTCATCACGACCGAGGACGGATACACCGCGTTGCCGCCGGGCACATACAGCCCGACCCGCTCCACCGGCAGCCACTTCTCGGTGACGGTGCCGCCGGGCACGACCTCGGTCACCGTGTCGGTGCGCCGCTGATCAGCGTGTACCTTCCTGGTCCGTTCGATCGCCACCTCGAGTGCGGCGCGCACGGCCGGGTCCAACTCGGCCAGCGCCTTGGTCAGCTCGCCGACCGGCACCCGCACCACGGCGGGCCGCACACCGTCGAACTTCTCGCTGTAGTCCAGCGCCGCCGCGGCGCCCCGATCGCGGATGTCCTCGACGACCGGCCGCACATGATGCAGCACCGAGTCCACGTCGACCCCTCCGCGCGGCAGCGCGGTGCGCAGCTCGGCAGCGGAAGGAGTACGACCGCGCAGATCGACGCGGGCGAGCTCGATGCGGGAAGTCATATCGGGGTACGGTCCTGTTCTGTGGTGGGGCTCAGGTCAGGTACCAGCCTAATGGTCGCCCGCCATCGCTTTTCCACCCACATCCCGCCGAGGCGACGGACCCGTCCTACGGATCCGTCGCACGTACCACCTAGCGGGTGTCTCCGTCGATGCGCAGACTGCCACCCGAGCTCACCACACGCATGACCATGGCCTTTGTCGAGCCGTTGATGGTGATGCTGGCCAGGCGCATATTCGTGGAGCCGTCGGCATTGTTGCCGCTGACCGCGGTGATGCTGGCGAAGTTCTCGACAGTGCGGTCGTTCCAGTATTCGCGGAACGCGGACTCACTGCCGTACACCTCCTGCGCGGCGGGGGTGAGCAGCGACCACGAACCGCCTGGGTTGCTGAAGAAGTTCTCGACCAGCAGACCGGCCGAACCGATGTCCACCGTGCCGACATTGCCGGCCTGCCCGAGCGGAGGAACCGCCGCGCTCGGCTTGGGAGCCGCCGAGGCCTGCACCGAGGTCGGCGGACTCGCCTGCACCCGCGGTGAATCGGAATCGGAGCTGCTCAGCGCGCTGACGGCGACGGCGATCGCAGCGACAAGCGCGCCGACACCGGATCCGATCAGCACCGCACGCCCCTTGCCTGCCTGCTTGCGCGGGGCGGGCATGGGATGAGCCTGGGTCTGCGGGTGCGCCGCGGTGTCCTGCCGGACCTGCGGACGCGGATTCGAGCGGATCTGGCGGGTTGTGGCCGTGGACGCGCCCGCGTGGGAGGCCCGGCGACCGGACTGCCGGATCACCTGGGTGGTCGCCGCGGAGTTGCGACGATTGAAAGCCTCACTGGCAGGCACGAACCCGGCGGGGACCGCGTCGTCCTCAGCGAACGAAGCCAGCGCGTCGCGGGCTTCGGTCATCGTCGGACGGTCGAGAGGGTCCGGACTGAGCAGGTCGAGCAGGAAGTCGGTGGCGGGGCCCGCGTTGTGGGGCTCGCGCACCTGACCGTTGGCGGCGGCGTAGAGCACCGCGAGGGGGTTGGAGTTGGCGCCGTAGGGCGGTTCGCCTTCCAGCGCATGGAAAAGCGTTGCGCCTAGGGCGAATACGTCGGCGGCGGGCGTGGGGTCGGAGCCGCGTGCCACCTCGGGTGCCAGATAAGCGGCAGTTCCGCAGATCAACCCGGTCTCGGTGAGCGTCACGTCGCCGGCCGCACGGGAGATGCCGAAGTCGGTGATCTTCACCTCACCGTGGTCGCCGAGCAGGATATTGCCCGGTTTCACGTCGCGGTGCACCAAACCGGCCTGGTGGGCGGCGATCAGCGAGGAAGCGACCATCTCACCGATGCGGGCGACCTCGAGCAGCGGCAGCGGGCCCTTCTGACCCAGCTCCCCCGCGAGGCTGACCGACTTGAGGTACTCCATCACCAGGCACGGATCACCGTTGTGCTCGGTGATGTCGAATACCACGATGGCATTGGGATGCTGGAAGCGCGCCGCGTTGCGGGCCTCCCGAATCGCGCGCTGGCGCAACACATCCCGCTCGCCCTCGGGCAAGCTGGGTTTGATGTGGATCTGCTTCACAGCCACGGAGCGTTGGAGGCGTTCGTCGACAGCACGCCATACAACGCCTGTGCCGCCGCTACCAATACGCTCGACCAGGCGGTAATGCTCCGCGATCTTCTGACCGGTATCGATGGCGCCTACTCCGAACCTTCTCGAAATTGTGACATCCCGCGTATTGACCATGGGTATGGTCCGCCGCCGAGTGTAGCTGGCGCAGTGATGACCGCGTGCGGCAGCGGGGGGATTGCTCGCCTGCGGGGGGAAAGACGACTCATGGTGTCACACGTAGCATCCGTCCCGCTGCCTCGACCGCCGGTCCGGAGCTTCCGGCGTCCGCGACGAACACCGCGAACGCCAGATCACCCTCGATGCCGACGAACCAGCCGTGGGCGTGGGTGTCGTCGAGATACTCCGCGGTGCCGGTCTTGCCGAGCAGACCGGGGATGTCGCGCAGCGCGGTGGCTGTGCCCGCACTCACCGTCTCCCCCATCATGGTCTCTAGCTGCGACGTCACCGTCGCGGGCACCGGCGGCGAAGTCCGATCCGGGGTGCCGGGACGGCCGCGGATGAGGCTCGGCGCGGGCGCGGAACCGT
Source organism: Nocardia salmonicida NBRC 13393 (assembly GCF_001613085.1). GTDB lineage: Bacteria > Actinomycetota > Actinomycetes > Mycobacteriales > Mycobacteriaceae > Nocardia > Nocardia salmonicida. Next base: position 37,742 of record NZ_BDBR01000013.1, on the reverse strand, counting down.
GCACCAGGGAGGCCGCGACGAGCGCCATCCCGAACGGCGAGGCGGTCACCGTGCCCTGTCCGATGCTCGATTCGACCCGTTGCGCCGGATTTTCGGCGGGTGGAACTTTCCCTGTGACAGTCGTCAAGCCGGGTGTCACATAATCCACCCCGAGGCCCAGCTGTTGGGCGGCCGCGGTCAATCCGTCGGCGGGCAATTGCACTCCCAACTCGGCCATCGTGGTGTTGCACGAACGCGCGAACGCGGTGTGCAGGGGCACCATACCCAGGTCGAAGCCGTTGTCGTTGGGAATCGTGCGGCCCTCGATGGTGGCGCGGCCCGGGCAGGGCAGCACGGTGTCGGGGGTGACGCCGCCCGCTTGCAGGGCCGCCGAAACCGTGACGGTCTTGAACGTGGAGCCCGGCGGGTAGAGCCCGGTCAGCGCGATCGGGCCCTGGGCGTCGGCGGGCGCGTTCTGCGCGACGGCCAGCACCTCGCCGGTCGAGGGTCGCAGCGCGACGATGGCGGACGGGGTGGCGATCGGGGTCAGCGCGTCCTCCGCCGCGTGCTGGAGGTCGATGTCGAGGGTGCTGGCGATGTCGGGGGTCGGCTTCGCGTCGGGTCCGGCGATGCGCTGGGTGCCCTCGGCGGTCTGCGCGCGGATCGCCCAGCCCGCGGCGGTGTCGGCTTGGTCCTGCCAGACCTCGGCGAGCCCGCCGATGGTGGGTCCGGCCAGCGTCTTGTCGACGGTGAGCAGCCGAATCTGTGGCGCGAGCGTCACGCCGCGCACGCCGGTCAGTGCCTGCTGCACCGGCGCGATGTCGGCATCGCGCAGGGCGACGGCGGTAATCGGTTTGCCCTGTGCCGCAGCCAGATCCGCCCGTAAGGTGGCCTCGCTGACCCCCTGCGGCGCGAGCAGCGCGGCGGCGGCGGACAGGTCGGCATCGGGCGCGACGTTCACCAGCGTGACCACCTGCTGGGTCATCAGGTCACCACCGGAGGCGTCGAGCACTCTGGCCGGTTTCGCGGCGACCGGGCTGTAGCTCAGCGCGCCGAGGTCGAGGCCGGGCGCGACCGTGGTCGGCTGCCAGGCGATCTTCCACCCGTCGGCGCCGGTGGTGGTTCCGGCACTCGAGTAGGTCCACGCGTTGCGGCCGTCTGGGCCGAATTTCCAGGTGGATTCCAGCGTGAACGACTTGTCGTCGGTGGACGACACCCGGACTGTGTCGTTCTTGCCGAGGTTGTCGAACAGCGCCGTCAGCACCGGGCGGGCTGCCTCGGGTGCGTCGGTGAGTTCGGCAGCGGCGGCGGCGTCTCCGCTGGTCAGCGCGGCGGCGAAGGACTCGGCAACGGTCTGTGGTTGGTCGGGTCCGGACGAGCAGGCCAGGGGCAGCGCAGCGAGCGCGACGAGTAGGACCGATGCCTTCCGTGGAGTGCGCACGGGTCCGAGACTAGCTCGATCCGTGGTGCCGGTGGGGTTGTCGTTTCTGCTGTGACGAGGCCATCCGCTACCACCACCCGGTGATCGCCCCGATCTGGCGGCCGAGTTCGGGAGCGAGCGAGCGGGCATAACTGGCGGTCAGGTGATGCTCGTCGCGATAGATGAGCACATTGCCCTCGACCACCCGGCAGCGCTGCGGTCGGCAGACGGCATCGGACAGGTCCAGCGGATGGATATTCGGGTAGCCGGCCGCCGGTATCTCGGCGGGATCGTGCGGGTCGAGGACCTCGCCGCGATCGAGGCCGCAGCTGTCGGGGTCGCCGCGGTGGGCCAGGCAATCGGTGGCGCGGTAGAGGACGCCGTCGCGGCGCAGCCGTGGGGTGTCACGCAGCGCGAGCACGTTGAAGCCCCGATCCTGCATCGCCGTCCACACCTCGAGGTATTCGGCGGGCACCTCGTCGCCCACGCCGTTCATGCGGTAGCGGGTGGACAGGGTCAGCACCCAGTCAGGCGGTTCGGCCGACAGCCGGTCGAGCACCTCCACCGACCATTCGTGACACTCCGGGAAGGGCCACTCGGCATAGGACGGCTGATCGGCGAGGACCACCGGGCACCCTTCCTTGAGATAGGAGACCACCCGGAACCCGTGTTCGACGGCGAGCGGTTCCAACGCGGGCAGCCAGTGCTCGGAGTGCGAGCCGCCGACCAGCGCGATCGAGCGGGTTGCGGTGGGGTCGCCGTAGGTACAGACGCGGACTTCGCGGTTGGGCGTGATACAGCCGTCGGTGGTCGGCGACGGGGTGTCGGCCTGGCCTTCGAAGACCGTGGGGCGCATGGGTTCCGGCGAGTACTCGGCGCCGGAGTACAGGGCGGCGGCGCCCGGATAGCGGTGGGTGTCGAGTGCCTGCGGCGGCACCGCCGGGTTGGCCACCAGCACCACCTGCCACCCCACCGAGGCGATCAGGACCGCCACCGCGGTGGCGGTGACCAGGGCGCCGGCCGCCTTGCGGGTTTCCGGCCGCTCGCCCCGAGGCGGCATGCGCAGCGGCGTCTCGATCAGCCGAGTGGTCGCGTAGGCCAGCGCCAGCGAGGCGCCGATCACCACCAGCCCGTCGACGATCCCGGCATTCGCGCGCCCGGTCTCGCCCAGATAGAAGATCAGGATCGGCCAGTGCCACAGGTACAGCGGGTAGGCCAGCGCGCCGAGTTCGGTACAGAACCGTCCGGCCAGCAGCCGGTTCGGCCACGCCTGCGTTGCCGCCGCGAACCCCGAGGCGATCACCAGGCAGGCGGCCGCCACCGGCCACAGCGCCGCGACACCGGGGAACTGATTCGCGCCGTCGAACAGCGGTCCGCACGACAGCACCATCGCCAGCCCGAGCGCGGCCGCGAGCCCACGCAGCCGATTCGGCAACCGCAACCAGGGTGCCGCGACGGCCAGCATCGCACCGGCGAGCAACTCCCAGCCGCGCGCGACGCTGTCGTAGTAGGTCCACGCCTGGTGCTGCCCGGTCCCCGAAACGGCGTACCAGAACGACAGCGACGCCAGCCCGCCCAGCACGATCACCAGGGTGAGCCGCCCGGCCGAACCGCGTCTGCGCAACCAGGCCCACCCCGCCAGCAGCGCGAGGATCACCAGGTAGAACTGCCCCTGCACCGACATCGACCACAGGTGCTGCAACGGGCTCACCGAGGGATCGGGTGAGAGGTAGTCGAGCTCGGCGGTGGCCAGATACCAGTTCTGGCCGTAGAACATCGAGGCCAACGTCTGCGCCGCGGCCTCGCCCAGCTGGGTATACGGCCGCATCACCACCGTGGCGAGCAGAATCGCCCCTAACACCACGACCAACGACGGCATCAGCCTGCGCACGGTCCGTCGCGCCGTCTCCTTGGCCGACACCCCACCGCTGCGCTCCACCCCGCGCACCACCGCGCCGGTGAAGAAGAATCCCGACAGCACGAGGAAAACGTCGACTCCGCCGGATACGCGGCCCGCCCACACGTGGAACGCCACCACGAGCGCGATCGCTACCCCGCGCAGTCCGTCCAGATCCTGGCGCCGTTCGACGGTGCCGCGAACCGCCGCCGCACCCGGCACGAGCGGCGATGCGGTCCGGATATTCGGCACCAACGACCCCACAGAATCGGCCCCCACAACAGATTTGTTTCCCGGCAAGTAACCATCAATTTGCCGTAGGGACACCCAGGAAGCAAACCGCCGTGCCGCGCGGAGAGGGTGCTATCGGGTTCGCCAGGGCGTGGTCGCCAGGGTGGCCGCGTCGGCTTCGTCGAGGTCGATGTCGAATACTTCGGCCAGCACCTTGGTCAGCTCGCTGGGATCGAGGTCATGCGAAGTGGCGGTGCCGTCGGGGTATTCCGAGCTCAGCGTCAGGTCGTCGAGCACATGGTGGACCTCGGGCAGGAATCGCTGGAGGAAGGGGCGGGTGGTGAACGGCGAGCGTGGCGAGGTCGACACGAAGTGGTTGCCGACCGCGTAGTCGATGCGGAACTGCGGGTTCTCGGTGAAGGTATAGCGGTCCGTCCAGCCGTCGCGGCTGAACTGGTACAGCACCCACAGGCCACCGGCCCGGTGCTCCAGCCGGTAGCGCCAGTCGCCGAGCGCGAATTCGCCGCCGCTGTCGACCAGTTCGAACGGTTCCAGCGGTCCGAAACCGAAACCGACATCGCAGATCCAGACGCGATCGTCGTCAGGGGTGCTCACGCGCAGCAGGGCGTGGGTCGCCGGCCGCAGCACGCCGGTATCGGCCACACCGTAGGTGACCCGCCCGCTGAGTCCGCTGACACCGAAACCGAACCGTTCGAGCGCGGCGGCGAACACCCCGACGTTCTCGTAGCAGTAACCACCGCGACGCTGAAGGATCAGCTTGCGCTGCAGCGAGTCGAGGTCGAGCGGGATGCCCCGTCCGAGGATGATCTCGAGATTCTCGAAGGGGATCGAGGTCGTGTGGGCGCGCACGAGTGCGCGCAGGGTGTCGACCGAGGCGGTGCGCGGCCCGGCAAAGCCGATTCGGGCCAGGTAGGCGTCCAGGTCGAGCTCGGCGCCCCGCCAGCCGTGATCGTCGGGCACTGGGTCGGTCATCGCATCCTCGTTCCGGTCGGTGTCTTTCGCACAACCGCGGTCCGGCGAACGTTGTTCCCTGGCGCCTCAGGCCGCGCACTTCGCGCCCGCGGGCGCCGGGGGCGCGGTGACCAGGTCGTGCCCGACATCGACGACATAGTCGCTGACCTGCGGCGCGAGCGGCTCGGTCCCCGCGAGCAGCCGCAACACCACACAGCCGCCCTCGAACAGCGCGGGTCCGACAGCGTGATCGCCGGGGACGATCGCGCCGGTGAGATCGCGCCCGCTGACCACGGTGTAGAAGGAGAACGGTTTGCCCGCCGCGGTCAGCGCCGCGCGCAATTCCACACTGGTGGCGAAGGGCACGACGGCATCGGCGGTGCCGTGGATCAGAAAGGCCCTGCGCATGCTCATCCGGTCGGCGAGCAGCGCGGGCGAGCGCTCGATGTAGGCGAGCGGGCAGATCATCGGTGTGCAGCCGCCCGCGTCACGTTCGATCTGTCGCGGCAGCGCCGGGTTCACCGACCCGCTGGCCGCCCACATGGTGAAATCGTCGGAGGGACCGTAGTTGTCGACCCAGTAGTCGAACAGCCCGGGCGGACCGTGCGCCACCGCGAGCCCGCTGGTGATGCCGCCCTGACTCCATCCCCACAGGACGGTGGACGCGATATCGGGATGTTCGCCGCGATACCACTGCGTCGCCGCCACCAGGTCGTGCCAGCCCGCCCACAGATTCCAGTCACCGGTGCGCCACGGTCCGTCGGCGCTGCGCAGATCCATGAGCAGAATCGGCGACCCGCCCGTGCGGGCGAGCGCGGACATATACGGCGCGAAATCGGCCGAGGACCCGCCGTGACCGTGGACCGCGACCACCAACTTCGTGGCCGGGATATCGCCGGGGACACAGCGATATGGCTCGTATACGCGCCCGGTCGCACGCTCACCGTCCACCGTGATCGCGACCTGTCGCAGATCGACGCCCGCCGTGCACGGCGGTTGCGCACGCAAGGCGGGTCCGACCGCGGCCGCCATCGCGAACAGCAACGCGCACACCGCCACGACGACTCCGACCCGCTTCATGCCGCGATTGTCCGCCACCGGTCGGCGGGGGTCCAGCACATCCTCGCGCGTTCCCACGCTCACCTGACACGGTCCTCGCGACCTCTACCAGTCGTAGGGGTCGCGAGGACCGCCGGAACCCGTGTGTCGGCGCGGGTCCGTCCGAGGTGACCTCAGCGCAGCGCGACCTCCGACCCGCGATGCAACTGCACCGGCGCCGTCTTGCTCGCGGTGTCGGCGCTGATCCCCTTGGCGGCCGGATTCGCTTGTTCCAGTTGGGGTTTGCGATCCAGCAACGTTGTCGTGAGCACGCAGGCCAGGTTCGCGTCGAGGTCCTCGCGCACCACCAGCAGGTTGGGCACCACGATGGTCGGTGTGTCGGCGGACAGGCCATAGGTGGCGGCCGGGATCGAGCCCGTCTCGTAGACCGGGTTGATCTCCTTCAGTTTCGGCAGCACCCCGGTGATGTCGAGGAAGCGGACCTTGTCCTTCGCGGTGGTGAACAGGTCGGTGATGCCCGGTGTCGGCAGGCCCCCGGACCAGAACATGGCGTCGATAGACCCGTCCTCGAGCCCGTCGACGGTCTTGGTCAGGTCGAGGCGCTGGGCGGAGACATCGCTGTCCGGGTTTAGCCCCGCGGCTTGCAGCACGCGTTGGGCGATCACCTCCGTGCCCGATTTCGGCGAGCCGGTGGAGACCCGTTTGCCGCGCAGGTCGGCGAGGGAGTTGATGCCCGCGTCGGTGCGCACGATGACCTGGGTGTAATTGTCGTAGAGCCGGGCCAGTGCGCGAATCGGCTGCTCGCTGGTGAAGCTGCCCTTGCCCGCGACCGCGTCGGCCGCGGAGTCGGCGAGCGAGAAGCCGACCTGATAGGTGCCGCCGACGACCTGCTGGATGTTCTGCACCGAGGCGCCGGTCTCGGCCGCGGTCGCCTTCACGGTGCCGCCGGTGGCGGAGGAGATCTGCTCGGCATAGGCGTTGCCCAGCGCGAAGTACACCCCGGTCGCGTTGCCGGTGGCGATGCCGATCCTGGTGTTCTGCTTCACCTCACAGCTCACCTCACCACCCGCGTCGGCCGTCGGGGTGTCCTGGCGCCCACCGCAGCCGGTGAGTAACGCGGCGGCCGCGACCACGGCGACAATTGTTCTGACCATGCGGTCCCCTTCCGTCGACGGCGAGGCCGCCTGCCTGTTCCCACGGATCACGGTGTGTCCGTGGATGTTCTGTTCGCCCGTTCGACCAGACCCGCCACCGCGGCGAGGACCAGCAGTCCGAGCCCGATCCCCGTGGCGACCGGATTCGGGTACAGCAATGTCAGCCCCGCCGCGGCGGCGATCGCACGCGCGATCGGGCCGATCGCCCCGATTCCGAACAACCATCCGCCCGTCGCGGCGGCCAGCGCCGCGACACCCACGCAGGCGGCCGCGCTGACCCACAGCACGTCGAGCACCGCGCCGAGTCCGAGCAGATGCTGTCCGGAGTCGGTGAGCACGAACATCAGCGGCACCAGGAACGCGGGCAGCGCGTACCGCAGGGCGTGCCACATCGTCGGCATGGCCTTCGCGCCGGTCACGGCGGCCGCGCCGACGGCGGCGAGCGCGGTCGGCGGCGTCACCTCCGAGAGCACCGAGAAGTAGAAGACGAACATGGCGGCGGCGGGTGCGGCCACGTGCAGGTCGAGCAGCGCGGGCCCGATGATCACCCAGCCGATGACGAACGACGCCGTCACCGGCACCGCGAGGCCGAGCAGCGACAACGCGATCGCCGCCAGCACCGCAGTGGTCGCCAGCACCACGGCGGGATCATCGGACAGTGCCGATCCGGCCTTGACCAGCAGCGCGGCCAGTTGCGCTCCGAGTCCGGTCTTGGTGGTCATCGCGGTGATCACGCCGGCGGCGGCACACACCGCGACCACGGGCAGCGCCGAGCGCATGCCATACGACAGCGAGCGCAATGCCTCGATCACGAACTGCCCCAAGCTCTTCCGTGACCAGCTGAACCCACCTGTCTTCGGAGCCGAGCCACGGTCGGTGATCGCACTGTCAGCCGATTCCGCAACCCCCTGTCCGGCGGGCGTTTTCGTCAGATCGGCGGGGCTCGCACTGTCGTCGGCGGCAGTCCGCAGCATCCGGTCCGGGATCGCGAGCAGCAGCGCGAGCACCGTCGCGTAGACGACCGCGCGGGTCGCGCTCACACCGGCCAGCAAGAGCACGACGATCACGAGCAGCGACGAGAAGTGATACCCGAAGCGCCCCAGCAGCTTCCACCACGGCGTCGGCAGCGGACCATCGGCCAGATCCGCGGGCGCGCGGCCTTCCGCGTGGATGCGGCGCGCGTCGATCTCGACCGACAGCAGGATACCGAGGTAGTACAGCAATGTCGGGATCAGCGCCCACCCGAGCACCGTCACATACGACACGTCGAGATACTCGGCGACGATGAACGCCGCGACACCCAGCGTCGGCGGCGACAGAATCGCACCGACGCCCGCCGCGGCCAGCATCCCGCCCGCCTGCTCGGGCCGGTATCCGGCCTTGCGCAGAATCGGCCAGGTCACCGCGCCGGTGCTCACCGCGGTCGCGGTCCCCGACCCCGAGACGGTCCCGAGCAGAAATCCCGACGCCACCGCTGTCCGCCCCGCCGCACTGTGCGAGCGACGGAACAACGACACCGACAGATCGACGAAGAACCTCGCGGCACCGGAGAATTCGAGCACCGCCCCGTACAGCGTGAACAACACGATGTAACTGGCGGCCACGTCCAGCGGCGTGCCGTAGAAGCCACTGCCGGAGTTGTAGAGCGCGTCGACGATCTGATCGACATCGAGCCCCGCGTGCGCGATCGACCAGTCCTGCGGCAGCAGACCCCCGTAGTACCCGTACCCGAGGAACACCAGACACACGATCGGCAAGATCACCCCGGTGGTACGCCTGCACGCCTCGAGCACCAGCACCAGCAGCAGCCCGCCCATCACCACGTCGAGCGGCGCCAGCATTCCCTGGCGATCGAGGAACGCGTCGTATCCGCCGCCCGCGTCACCGATCCGGATCGGCAGCACCGGATACAGACACACCACCACCGTGATTCCGGCCAGCACCCAGTCGAGCACCGAGGGCCCGTCCGCCCGATCGAGTGGACCCCACCACGACCGGTAGCTCAGATACACCAGCGGCAGCGCGACAGCCAGAAAGATGACCAGGTAGTACTGACTGCCCTGCGCCAACGGCCGAAACACCTGCCACACCGACAACAGCGCGAGCCCGAGCGCGACAACACCGACCAGCCGACCGGGAAATCCGGAGAGCACCCGCGCGGGCCGCTCTTCGTCGTCCACCCCCACCTCAGCCGCAGTGACAACAGGTGGCGCCGCGTTCATGAGCGGACGATAGCAACGAGATTCCTGCCCGGTGACGAAATCGACAACCGTACAGTCTGTACAAAATGGACACTACGCACGAGTGGCGATCATCGTTGCCCCACACCACGATCCACCTCCGCACCCCGGCACAGCGCGAAGGTGGCACCCACGAGGGCCGTGACCGCGACGACGACCGCGAACACCGTTGTGGCCGTAGCCAGCCCGGCCGCGTCGCCGAGAAATCCGGCCGTTAGCGGCACGACCGCGGCGGGGAGGTATCCGCCCACGTTCTGCGCGGCGTTGGCCTCGGCCAACCGATCCGCCGGCACCGTCGACCCGATCGCGGTCAATCCTCCCAGCTGCCCGAGTCCCTGCCCCATCCCCGCCAGTACCGCGGCGACACCGAACACCGGCACCGACGCCGTCGCGACCGCACCGGCCAGCGCGACAGTGCTCGCGGTCGTCGCCACCGAGCTGCCGACCAAGATCACGCGAACACCCCTGTGCCGCACCGCGAACTGAATCCCTGTCGCGGCCAGGAACATCACGAAGGCCGTCCCGCCCGCCACGACCCGATTCGCCGACCCGAGCAACCCGAGCACCGAAGGGCCGAGCGACAGGACGAAGGAAGTGGCCGTGATGCCCGGGGCGAAGGCAGCGATCCCGAGCAGCACCGCTGTCCGGCCCTGCACGGGCACTGCGGGCAACCGGATCCACGGGCCACGCCCGCCCGCGCCGCTCGGCAGATCCATCCGCAGTACCACCACGAAAGCGACGGCAAGCAGCACGATTTCGACGACGAACACCGTCACCGTCGCGCCGGGCGCCAGCTCCGACAGCACCCCGGACAGCAGCGGACCCAGTCCGGCGCCGAGCACCATGGCCACCGAAGCGGCCAAGGCACCCTTCGCCATCCGGCCCCAGCCGGCGATATCGGTTACCGCCGCCATACCGGCCGAGACCGCGCAGCCCACGGCGATGCCGGTGAGCAACCGCGCCAGGGCGAGCACGAGCACCGAACCAGCACAGGCGAACAGCACACACGCCACCATCGCCAGCACGATCGCGGGCAGCAGCACCGGTTTGCGCCCCACCCGGTCGGAGACCACCCCCGCGACGGTCAGCGCCCCGAGCAATCCCGCGATATAGCTGGCGAACACGAGTGTGAGCGTGCCAGAGGAGAATCCCATCTCCCGCTGCCACACGACATAGAGCGGGGTCGCCGCGTTCGAGAGCACGAACACCGCGAGCACCGGCCACGCCGCCGCCCATATCGCCCCATCGCGCACTCGTGGTGCCGCTGCCTGAATCGTCATGCCCACTCCCTAGTTCGATTTAACTCGTACTAGTACGAGATAAATCGAACATACTCAGTACGATAAGATTCGTACAACCCCCGAAGTGGAAGGTGTCCGATGCAGGCAGCGATCGAAGCCGAACGACTCCCCGAGCCCGCGCGCGCAGACCTGCGCCTCGATGTCGTTCTCGGCGCACTCAGCGATCCACTCCGCCTCGGGATCGTGCACAAGCTCCTCATCGAATCCCCCGGCCTCGACCGCCCCTGCAGCTGGTTCGGCATCGACCGCCCCAAGTCGACGCTCACCCACCACTTCCGCGCTCTCCGCGAAGCAGGCATCACCCGCCAGCACCGCTATGGCCTCGAACGCCGCAGCCAGGTCCGAGTCGCCGACCTCGACACCCGCTTCCCCGGCCTCCTCGACCTCGTCCGCACCTGGCGCCCCGAATAACTCTCGATCCCGACCGAACCGGGGTGGATACTGTCGTGGTGGCTGGGATGCGACGAATTCTCGTGGTGGGGACATCGGGGTCGGGCAAGAGCACCCTGGCCCGGCAGATCTCGGCTCAGCTCGATATCCCGCACATCGAGCTGGACGCGATCCATCATCAAGCGAACTGGACGCCGATGCCCGCGCCCGATTTCCAGGCCGCCGTCGCCGAGCGGATCGCCGAGGAAGCCTGGGTGGTCGACGGCAATTACCGAGGCAAACTCGGCGATCTGGTGTGGCGACAGGCCGATACGGTGGCCTGGTTCGATCTGCCCCGGTCGCTGGTCATGCGCCAGATCGTCCGCCGGACGGTGGGCCGCGCACTGGCCGGGCGCGAGCTGTGGAACGGCAATCGGGAACGCTGGCGCGACATGATCTCGCTCGACCCGCAACGATCGGTGATCGCGTGGGCCTGGACGACCCATGCGAAGAACCGGATGAATTACCTTGCGGCACAATCCGACCCGGTATTTCAGAACCTCACCTTCGTTCGGCTCGGCTCACATCGCGCGGCCGCGAAGTTCCTCGACGGTCTCACCCCCGTCCCACCGCCGAGCTGACGCGCCCTCGACAGCACAGCCGATCCGAACCCGCTCGCGCCGCACACGCGCGTGGTTGTCGGTGTCCCCGCATACCATCCGCTCATGCTCTCGATCGATACCGCGCAGCGTCGCGCCAGATTGGCGACCAGGCATCGCCTCGCGCCGTCGGCCCGCTCGAACGACCCGGTCGACATCGCGCGCTCGATGGTGGTTCTGCACGCCACCGACCCGGCGACGGTGTTCCTTTCGGTCGGCGCCCGTGGCATCGATCTCACTCCGGCCCATGTCGAGAAGGCGTTGTACGACGACCGCGCCCTGATTCGCATGCTCGCCATGCGCCGCACGATGTTCGTCGCGCCGACCGAGTTGCTCCCTGTTCTACAGGCCTCCACCTGCGATGCGCTGGCCCACAAACAACGCCGCACCTACGGTCGCTTCATCGAACAGGCCGGCGTGGTCGACGGCGACATCTCGACCTGGCTCGCCGACGTGGAAGCCGAGACCCACGCGGCATTGCTGACCCGCGGCGCGGCGACCGGCGTCCAGCTGAGCAAGGACGTGCCACGCCTGCGCACCCAGATAGACACCGCGCCCGGCAAGTCCTATTCCAAACCGACCAGCATCACCACCTGGGTCCTGGTCGTCCTCGGCGCCGAAGGTCGCATCGTGCGCGGCCGCCCGAACGGCAGCTGGACCAGCAGCCAGTACACCTGGGCCCCCGTGGAAACCTGGCTACCCGAAGGGTTTTCACCGTTGCCCGCCGCACGGGCCCGCGTCGAACTGGTACGTCAGTGGTTGCGCACCTTCGGACCGGCCCCGGTCACCGACCTGAAATGGTGGACCGGCTGGACGCTCGGTGAAGTCCGGAAAGCCTTGGCGGAACTCGACACAGTCGAGGTAGACCTCGACGGCACCCCCGGCATAATCCTCGCCGACGACCTCGCCCCCGCCCCCACCCCCGAACCGTGGGCAGCCCTACTCCCCGCCCTCGACCCGACCCCCATGGGCTGGCAATCCCGAGCATGGTTCCTCGGCCCCCACACCCCTGCGCTTTTCGACACCAACGGCAATATCGGCCCCACCATCTGGGCCGACGGCCGCATAGTGGGCGGCTGGGCCCAACGCCCCGACGGCGAAGTAGTGACCCGCCTACTCGAAGATGTCGGCGCCGACACCGAAAAACTTATCGACGCCGAAATCGCCCGCACCACAACCTGGTTCGGTGAAGTCCGAGCCATCCCCCGCTTCCGCACCCCTTTGCAACGCGAACTCACCGCCTGAGGGCGAATCAACCCACGACGAAGCTCGAACGGCGGAAGACTATGTGCAGCAGTTGGGATCGAGCACCGTGCACAGTGCGGACAGTGCGTCGCGGCGGGCGCGATGGATGGTGTTCATCCCCCGCCGTTCGGACTCCACCAGGCCCGCTTTGCGCAACTGGCCGAGATGGTGAGAGACGGTGGACTCGCTCAGACCGACCGCGGCGGCGAGGTCGCCGCCGTTCTCCTCACCGAGCGGGCTGGTCAGTAGCAGTGACAGCAATCTGACCCTGGCCGGGTCGGCGATCGCCTTGAGCCGCAGCGCCACCTCCAGCGCGGCGGCGTCGTCGACGGGCCCCGCCGCCACGGGCGCGCAGCAGACGGGGGCGGACATATCGATCATCGGTAGCGCCTTCGGCATGACATCGACCTTACCCGCGGTATTGACATATGTCGAAAAGGTGGGCAGACTCGGCCTCACAAGTTCTTCGATATATGTCACACAAGTGGAGGTTCGATCATGTCTCGTATCCAGCTGGCCCTCAACGTCGACGACCTCGACACCGCCGTGCGGTTCTATTCCACTCTGTTCGCCACCGAACCGGCCAAGCGCAAGCCCGGCTACGCCAACTTCGCGATCGCCGAGCCCCCGCTCAAGCTCGTACTGATCGAGAACGCGGGCCAGGGCGGGTCCCTCAACCACCTCGGAGTCGAGGTCGAATCCTCCGAGCAGGTACACGGCGAGATCGCCCGACTCTCGCAAGCGGGCCTGTTCACCGAGGAACAGATCGCGACCACCTGTTGCTTCGCCACCCAGGACAAGGTGTGGGTGACCGGGCCGAGCGCCGAACGGTGGGAGGTCTACACAGTGCTGTCCGACAGCGAAACCTTCGGCACCGCACCCGAACTCGGCCGCACCGACGCCGAAGCGGTCGAGGTCTGCTGCGGCACCGCGGCCGAAGCCGAGGCCGAGGGCGCCTGCTGCGGCACCGAGGCCAAGGCGAAGGCGGTCGACTCCGGCGCGAGCTGCTGCGGCTGACCGGCCTCTACCGCGAGCAAGTTCACACAGTGTTCGCTTGCCTTCTTGATTAGACATCGATCAATATCGACGTATGTCGAATCAGGATCTGCCGCTGAGTGTGGCCGCACCCTCGTGTGAGGCCACACTCAGCACCCGCGCACCGATGACCGGCGAGACCGCCACCGAGCTGGCCGTGCTGTTCAAGGCGCTCGCCGACCCGGTTCGCCTGCGGCTGCTCTCGGCGATCGCGTCCCGCGCCGGCGGCGAGGCCTGCGTCTGCGACCTGTCGACGGGGATCGACGTGACCCAACCGACCATCTCCCACCACCTGAAGGTGCTGCGCGAAGCCGGTTTGCTGACCAGCGAACGCCGCGCGTCCTGGGTGTACTACCGGGTCGTCCCGCACGCGTTGGCGCGGCTGTCGGAGGTACTCGCGACCGAGGCCGGAGCGGTGACCCTATGAGCACCGCGACCGAGCATCCCGCCGTCGTGGGCAAACTGTCCACGCTCGACCGCTTCCTTCCGGTCTGGATCGGGGTGGCGATGGCCGCCGGGTTGCTGCTCGGGCGCATGATCCCCGGCCTCGGCGACGCGTTGAGCGCGGTCGAGATCGACGGCATCTCCCTGCCGATCGCACTCGGCCTGCTGATCATGATGTACCCGGTGCTGGCCAAGGTGCGCTACGACCGCCTCGACTCGGTCACCGGCGACCGCAAGCTGCTGATCGGCTCGCTGGTCCTGAACTGGGTACTCGGCCCCGCGCTGATGTTCGCCCTGGCCTGGCTATTTCTGCCCGACCTGCCCGAATACCGCACCGGCCTGATCATCGTCGGCCTGGCCCGCTGCATCGCCATGGTGATCATCTGGAACGACCTGGCCTGCGGCGATCGCGAAGCCGCCGCCGTACTGGTGGCCCTGAACTCGGTCTTCCAGGTCCTCATGTTCGCCGTGCTCGGCTGGTTCTACCTGTCGGTCCTGCCCGGGTGGCTCGGCCTCGAACAGACCACGATCGACGTCTCCCCCTGGCAGATCGCGAAATCGGTCCTGATCTTCCTCGGCATCCCGCTGCTCGCCGGTTTCCTCTCCCGCCGCCTGGGCGAACGCGCCAAGGGCCGCGACTGGTACGAGGAGAGATTCCTGCCACGGATCGGCCCATGGGCGCTCTACGGTCTGCTGTTCACCATCGTGATCCTGTTCGCCTTGCAGGGCGAGCAGATCACCGCCCACCCCGTCGACGTCGTGCGCATCGCCCTGCCCTTGCTGGCGTACTTCGCCGTGATGTGGGGCGGCGGCTACGCCCTCGGCGCCGCCATGGGCCTCGGCTACGCCCGCACCACCACCCTCGCGTTCACCGCCGCGGGCAACAACTTCGAACTCGCCATCGCGGTAGCGATCGCCACCTTCGGCGCCACCTCCGGCCAGGCACTCGCCGGAGTCGTCGGCCCCCTGATCGAGGTCCCCGTCCTCGTCGCGCTGGTCTATGTCTCGCTGGCACTACGTCAACGATTTCCCACCACCACGCCCTCGGCCTCCCCGGCCCACTGAAAGGCATTGCCCCACATGACCACCAAGCCCAGCGTGTTGTTCGTCTGCGTCCACAACGCCGGTCGCTCCCAGATGGCCGCCGGTTTCCTCACCCACCTCGCCGGTGACGCCGTCGAGGTCAGGTCCGCGGGCAGCGCGCCCGCCGAGACGATCAACCCGGCCGCGGTCGCGGCGATGGCCGAACTCGGCATCGACATCGCCGACCAGACGCCGAAGATCCTCACCTACGACGCCGTGGAAACCTCCGACGTCGTCATCACCATGGGCTGCGGCGACACCTGTCCCGTATTCCCCGGCGTGAGTTATCGCGACTGGGTCCTGGAAGACCCGGCGGGCAAGGACATGGAGTCGGTGCGCCCGATCCGCGACGAGATCAGGTCTCGCATCGAAGCCCTTGTCGCCGAATTGGTGCCGACCCGCGCCTGAGTCTCGCTCTCAGCCCGGTGGCCGTAGCGCGGCGAATTCGTCGGTGACGCGCAGGCCGGAGTCGGTGAAGCGGTACAGCGCCGCGGGCCGACCTCCCGCCCGCCCGGAGGGAGCGGTGTCGCCGGTGGGCGTGATCACCTTGCGGCGGGTGAGAACTCGCTGGAGGTTGGTGGTATCGACGTCGTAGCCGAGTGCGGCGCAATAGATTTCGCGCAACGTCGACATGGTGAACGTGTCGGGAGCCAGTGCGTAGGCGATGTTGGTATAGGAGAGCTTGGCGGCCAGGCGGGTGCGGGCATGGTCGACGACGGTGCGGTGATCGAAGGACATGTCGGGCAGGTTCGAGACCGGGTGCCAGGTGGTGTCGGAGGGGAGTTCGGGTTCGGTGGTGAGGGGGACGAGGCCGAGGTAGGCCGAGGCGATGCGGCGCGGCGCGGGGACCCGGTCGGGGTTGCTGAACACCGACACCTGCTCGAGGTGGTGCAGATCGCGCACGTCGACCTTCTCGGCGAGCTGGCGCCGGGCGGAGGTGTCGAGGTCTTCGTCGTCGCGCAGGCGGCCGCCGGGTAGCGACCACGTGCCTTTCTGCGGATCGAGCGCACGTTCCCACAGCAGAACCGCCAACTCCGGGTGCTTGGCGCCTCTACCTGCGGAAATGCTCGGAGGGAAGCGGCGTACCTGGAACACCGCGGTGAGCGATTCGTGGATGGTGTTACTATGGGGCACGTTTTCGATTATAAGTCGAAAACCTGGTTAGGTGCGAATCGCGGCGATGGAGCCGCTCGCACGATGAAGGGAGCCACCATGGCGACGACGACTGCACAGCGGACGCTGATGGATTCCGTCTTCGACGGACCCACGGGCTACGCGGGTGTCGAGGCGACGCCGGAATGGGCGCAGGAGGTGCGCCGCCTGGCGCGCGAACGCAATGCGACCATCCTCGCGCACAACTACCAGCTGCCCGAGATCCAGGACGTGGCCGACCACGTCGGCGACTCGCTGGCGCTCTCGCGCATCGCGGCCGAGGCCGAAGAGGACACCATCGTGTTCTGCGGCGTGCACTTCATGGCCGAGACCGCCAAGATCCTGAGCCCGGCCAAGACCGTGCTCATCCCGGATCAGCGCGCGGGCTGCTCGCTGGCCGATTCGATCTCCGCCGAGGAACTGCGTGCCTGGAAGGCCGAGCACCCCGAGGCGATGGTGGTGTCGTACGTGAACACCACCGCCGAGGTGAAGGCGCTCACCGACATCTGCTGCACCTCCTCCAACGCCGTCGACGTGGTCGACTCGATCGACCGCGACCGTGAGGTGCTGTTCCTGCCCGACCAGTTCCTCGGCGCGCACGTCAAGCGCGAGACCGGCCGCGAGAACATGCACATCTGGGCGGGCGAATGCCACGTGCACGCCGGTATCAACGGCGACGAGCTCACCGAGCAGGCCCGCACCCACCCCGATGCCGAGCTGTTCGTGCACCCGGAGTGCGGTTGCGCCACCTCGGCGCTGTATCTGGCCGGCGAGGGCGCGTTCCCGGCCGAGCGGGTGCACATCCTGTCGACCGGCGGGATGATCGACGCGGCGAAGGCCTCGCACTCCACCCAGGTGCTGGTGGCGACCGAGATCGGCATGCTGCACCAGCTGCGCAAGGCGGCGCCCGGAATCGACTTCCAGGCCGTCAACGATCGCGCGTCCTGCAAGTACATGAAGATGATCACCCCGGCCGCGCTGCTGCGCTGCCTGGTCGAGGGCGCCGACGAGGTGCACGTCGACCTGGCGATGGCCGAGGCCGGTCGCGCCTCGGTGCAGCGGATGATCGCCATCGGCAACTCCGGCGGTGGCGAATGACCGCCGC
The DNA here is from genome assembly GCF_001613085.1 of Nocardia salmonicida NBRC 13393. Lineage (GTDB taxonomy): Bacteria > Actinomycetota > Actinomycetes > Mycobacteriales > Mycobacteriaceae > Nocardia > Nocardia salmonicida. The sequence continues at coordinate 20,397 of NZ_BDBR01000013.1, read as the reverse complement.
CGCGGGGCCGAGCCGGTAACGACCATGACGGTTCCGGTTTCCTGGGAGGCCGAGGTCGACCTGGTCGTCATCGGCGGGGGCGTGGCCGGTCTCACCGCGGCGCGTACGGCGTCGTTGCGTGGGCTGCGGGTGCTCATCCTCAGCAAGGGTGGCCCGACCGATACCTCGACCCAGTACGCGCAAGGCGGCATCGCTGTCGTCGCACCGCTCGGCGACTCGGTGGACTCGCACGTGCTCGACACGGTCGAGGCAGGCGCCGGGTTGTGCGAGGTCGACGCGGTGCGTTCGATCGTCGAGGGCGGCCAGGCCGCGGTGGCCGCGCTGACCGACCTCGGCGCGGTCTTCGACCTCGGTCGTGACGGGCAGATCTCGCGCACTCGCGAGGGCGGGCACAGCACGCGTCGCATCATCCACGCCGGCGGCGACGCCACCGGCGCCGAGGTGCAGCGCGCGCTCAACGCGGCGGGACTGCCGGTGATCTTCGGCGCCGCCGCACTGCGCGTGGTGACCGGCGCCGACGGCGTGCAGGGCGTTATCGCGGTGTCGGACAACGGTTTCGGTGTCGTGCACACGCCCGCTGTCCTGCTGGCCACCGGCGGGCTCGGGCAGCTCTACGCGCTCAGTACCAATCCGCCGGGAGCGACCGGTGACGGTGTGGCGCTGGCCTTGTGGGCCGGGGCGGCGGTGGCCGATCTCGAGTTCGTGCAGTTCCATCCGACCGTGCTCTACACCCCGGGCGGAGTGGGCAGGCGGCCGTTGATCAGCGAGGCGGTTCGTGGCGAAGGCGCGATACTCGTGGATTCCCAGGGGCGCTCGGTGACCGAAGGGGTGCATCCGCGAGGCGACCTGGCTCCCCGGGATGTGGTGTCGCGCGCGATCGCGGAGCGCATGCGGGCGTCGGGCACCGACCATGTCTTCCTCGACGCGCGCGCCGTCGACGGGTTCGCCCAGCGGTTCCCGACGATCACCGCGTCGTGCCTGGCGGCGGGGATCGACCCTGCGGCGCAACTGATCCCGGTCGCGCCCGCCGCGCACTACCAGTGCGGTGGCGTCGTCACCGATACGCACGGGCGCACCGGCGTCGCGGGGCTCTACGCCGCGGGCGAGGTCGCCAGAACGGGACTGCACGGCGCGAACCGACTGGCCTCCAACAGTTTGCTCGAAGGGCTGGTGGTGGGCGAGCGGGCAGGCGCGGCGGCGGCCGAACGTGTCGGAACGCGCGCTCGGGTCGACGAGATCTACTCGTGGACACTGGAATTCGCTGAACGTTCGGTGGTACAGCAGGCGATGACCGAGCGCGCTTCCGTCGTGCGTGACGGCGCCGGGCTCACCGAGGCGCTGACGCGTATCGATGCGGCGAGTTCGATCGTGCCGATGCTCGACACTGCCGAGGATTCGGTGACCGCGGCCCCGCACCTGCGCCGTATCGAGGACGCGGCGCTCACCGTGACGGCGCGCGCCCTGCTGCTCGCGGCGGCGGCACGTCAGGAGAGTCGCGGCTGCCACACCCGCTCGGAGTATCCGGGGCCCGTCGACGGGCAGCGGCACAGCATCGCGGTCGCTCTCGACGCGCGCGGCGCACTCGAGCTATCCACCGCGGCAGTCGATTTCGCGCCCTTGCCGACCGGGGTGCGGTGACATCGCACGCCCGGTCTGTTGTTCAAGAAATTCCGGCGGAGCGAGACTCGCCCCGCCCGATCGACGCGGCGCACAGTCGCCCGGAGAACAGGAGTGCAGTAATGGCTCTGGACGCCACCCTGGACCGTGATGAGCTGCTGACGCTGATCCGTACCGCTCTCGACGAGGACCTGCGCTACGGGCCCGACGTCACCACGGTCGCCACCGTCGCCGAAGACGCCGTGAGCAAGGCCTCGGTGGTCTCGCGCCAGCACGGCACCGTCGCGGGCATCGACGCCGGGCTGCTCGTTCTCGACGAGGTGCTCGGCGCTGATGCCTACGAGATCACCGCGCGAGTCCCCGACGGCACCCGGGTGGAGCCGGGCACGTCGGTGCTGAGCGTCGTCGCGCCCACCCGCGGCCTGCTCACCGCCGAACGGACCATGCTCAACCTGGTCTGCCATCTGTCCGGCATCGCCACCGCGACGGCCGCCTGGGTCGACGCGGTCGACGGCACCGAGTGCAAGATCCGCGACAGCCGGAAAACGTTGCCCGGCCTGCGCGCCCTGCAGAAGTACGCGGTCCGCGTCGGTGGCGGCGTGAACCATCGGATGGGGCTCGGCGATGCCGCGCTGATCAAGGACAACCACGTGGTCGCCGCGGGTTCGGTCGTCAACGCTTTGCGCGCGGTCCGCGAATTGGCCCCGGATATCGCCTGCGAGGTCGAGGTCGACAGCCTCGAACAACTCGACGCGGTGCTCGCCGAGAACGTCGAACTGGTGCTGCTGGACAACTTCGCGCTCTGGCAGACGCAGGCCGCCGTCCAGCGCCGCAACGCGGCGGCTCCCGACACGAAACTCGAGTCCTCCGGCGGACTTTCGCTCGATCAAGCCGCCGAGTACGCGAGCACCGGCGTCGACTACCTCGCCATCGGCGCCCTGACGCACTCCGTGCGCGTACTCGATCTCGGGCTCGATATGTGAGACCGAAGCCCCACTCCCGGCAGTCCGTACAGTCGGAACATGGCCTTGCAGTGCGACATCCAACCCGCCCCGCCGTTGCGGCTGACACCGGGCTGCACCGTCTACACCGGCGTGGTGCGGCTCGCCGTCACGGGGAAGTTCCTCCAGTCTCTTCGTGCACCGGCCGACGAGTTCGGCGTCTTCGTCCCCGATGTGGCGCCCGTGCGCGACATCGCGGACGAACCCCGGGTGTGGGCTGAGGCATATGTCATGAGCACCGTGTCCTCCCCCGCCGGCGGATTCCCCGTCGGCGTCGAATACGTGCGTGCCGCGTTCCTGGCTGATCCGCGCGGCGGCACCGACCGTTGGCTCCACCTCGGCGGAGCCGCGTACATCGGCAAGGGGATCGGCGTCGGCTACCGGATCACCGTGCAGACCGCGTAGCCGTGGCGGCAGGACGAAACCGGAAAAGCCCGGCCCCGTTCAGGAATCGTGGCGACGATCGCGATGCTTCGACGAGCGCCGATAGGTGCGACCGCTGGGTACCGCGGTGGCGGCCGACGAGCTGCGTAGGGCATGGCGGCGGCGCCAGGCGACCAGATCGGGTCGCTCGGCGGGCTGCGCTGCGACCTGCTCGGCTGCGGTCTTCATGGTCAAGGTCCTCCCCCGAAAATCACGATGCCGCCAGGATAGGGAGCGGGTACGACCACATTCCACTGGTTTTCCGGTGAACCGATCCATGGCGCCCGCTATTCCTTGTCCACCGCCGCCTCGGTCTGTGCGGGCTCGTCCGGTTTCTCGCGCGGCGCGGGCTTTTTCTCCATGGGCGCACCGAGCAACACGTCCGCCCATCGCGTTGTCGGATCGATGTCGAACAGCAGCGCCTTCACCAGCAACGTCAGCGGAATCGCCAGCAGCGCACCGAGCGCACCGAGCACCCATGCCCAGAACACCAACGACACGAACGTGATGGTCACCCCGAGGCCGACGGCATCACCGACGAACTTGGGTTGAATGATCGACTGGATCACGAAGTTGATCCCCGAATAGACCACGATCACCCAGATCATCAGCTCCGGCCCGCTGTCGAGCAGGGCGAGCAGCGCGGGCGGAATGACGCCGATGACGAACCCGACGTTCGGAATGTAGTTGGTGATGAACGACAGCAAGGCCCACAGGATCGGCAGCGGCACGCCCATCAACCACAGTGCGCCACCATCGATCACGGCCACGATGGCGCCGAATACCGTGGAGACAATGAGGTATTTGCGGGTCCCGGCAACGAAATCGCCCAGTGCCTGCGCGATCGCGGGCCGCTCGTGGGCCACCATCGCCAGCCGACGGTTCATCGTCATCCCGTCGACGGCCATGAACAGCAGCAGCGCCAGGACGAAGAACAGATTCGAGAAGACCCCGAGCACGCCGCCGAGTACCTCCTCGATCACACCGGCGGCCTTGCCCACATCGATCCCGCTCAGCGCCTTGTGGATCTGATCGGAACTCACCCCCGCACTCGACAGCCAGTCGCGCCCATGGTCGAGCAATCTGTTGAGTTCGTCGGCATAGTTGGGCAGCAGTGAGGCCAGCTGCGCCGCCGACAGTGCCAGCGCACCACCGATTCCGAACAGAATCGCGACCACCGCCACCAGCGCCGCCGCCATGCCGAGCCAGGCGGGCCAGCCCTTGCGCAGTGCCCAGGTCTGGATCGGCTGCACCGCGATGGTCAGCATGAGTGCGAGGAAGACCGGTCCGACCACGCCGGAGAAGGCCTCCAGTCCGGCGATGGTGACCACCATGGCCGCGAGCGACAACAGCACGATCAGTCCGCGCGGAATCGACCATTCGGCAGGCGGGGCCGCGGTCGCGGGTTCGGTGCTCGGCTCGGACATGCGCCGAACGGTAGCCACGCGAAGGTGGGGCCGCCTCCCCCATTCCGGGTGAGATCCGGGCTCAGGCCGTTTTCATCTGGGGCTTCGGCGGGGGTGCCGCGGTACTGCGCGTGATCCGACCCAGGGCCCAGAACCCCAGCTCGACCACCCAGAACACCAGCAGCGCAGCGGTCACCACCAGTACCGGGACCGCGAGAAAGACCAGCGAGGGCACCGCGATCAGCAACCAGCCGAGCATGTCGACCGCACGCGCTCCGCGCAACCGGCTACCGAGGCGAACGGCCGTCCACATCATCCAGCGTCGCGGCACCGACACCCCGGCCTCGTGCAGGCTGCGCCGGAATATCCCGTCCGCGTCGGCGGGCCCGACTTCGGCTGTGCGGCACAGATAGTCGTGCAGGATCGCGGCCCTGGTGTAGACGCCGTAGCGCGGGATCAGCCACACCAACGCGCGCGGCACCGAGGCGAAGTCGGTGCGGAATCCGGCAGGCACCGTGAAGGTTTCGACCGCGCCCTCATAGGTGAGCGGTTCGGTGAGCCGCCAGAATTTCGCGTCGAGTTCCTCGACGACCGGACCACCACCGATGAATGCCACGACCGTTCCTCTCGCACCACAGCAAGGCATCTAACTGCTGTTATGCAGAAATGGTATCGCGCAATGATCGCTCAGCCGCGTGGTTGCGAACTCGGATCGAAATCGCCGCTGGGCCGATACTGTTCGACTCCGTACGGCAGGCGGTAGGCGTCGGGATCGTCGCCGAAATCGGCCGGGCGCAGGTCACCGAGCAGTCCGCCGGCACCGGAACCGAGATCGACGGACGGGTGCAGTGCGGCGAGAAACAACAGCACGAGGGCAGCGAGGAACGGCTGTACCAGCAGGGCGAGATCGGTGCCGACTTCCGCTGGCAGCGCGATGATCTGGCCGATCGCCGGATCGTCGGGACGCGGATGCCGCACGCCCGCAACCCATTCCCCGATCCACATCATCAGCGCCGCGCCGAGCCCCGAGGCGACCAGCATGCCGAGCACGAGAGCGGGCCCACGGGTGATCCGGACCCGCCAAGCACCGACCGCACTCAGCACCGCGACCACCGCGCCGATGCACAGGAACATCCCGACCGCGTCGAACAGGTGCAGACTCTCGCCGGTGAGCACGGCCGCGCGGCCGGGCTGGGTCACCCGCAACCGCTCGGTCGGCGCGAGCAGACCCCACACCACCCCGGCCGCCACGCTCGCGACCAGCACCGCCGCGACGACGATGCCGACGCCGACGACCTCACGACGCAACACCTCAGGGCGCTCCCCGCGGCCGAGCACTACCGACGTTCCAACCGTGCCGATTCGATGACACCGTGGCGCGAGCACTTGGCCCACCAGCCGTCGGGACTGATCTGCACGACCATCCGGCGACCGCACTGCTCGCAGAATCGCGGCGGTTCGAGACCGAGCGCGGCCGACACGGGCATCGCGTCGTCGAGCCCGGGCACGATCCGCTTACCCGTGAACGGGTTGTAGCGCTCGTCCAATGCTGTTACCGCCTCTGCGAAGTGCGACTCGACGGCCGCGACCTGGGTCGATACTCGATCGTACACAGCGTTTTACAGGGTGTCGTTGAGCGCCTTGATCGGCATGCTCAGCTCACCGAGCAGATCGAGATCGGACTCGGCGGGGCGGCCGAGGGTGGTGAGGTAGTTGCCGACGATCACGGCGTTGATCCCGCCGAGCATGCCCTGCTTGGCGCCCAGGTCGCCGAGGGTGATCTCCCGACCACCGGCGAAACGCAGGATGGTGCGCGGCATCGCGAGCCGGAACGTGGCGATCGCGCGCAGCGCGTCGGCGGCGGGCAGCACCTCGAGGTCACCGAACGGGGTGCCGGGTCGCGGGTTGAGGAAGTTCAGCGGAACCTCGTCGGGACTCAGCGCGGCCAGCTGCGTGGCGAACTCCGCGCGCTGCTCGATGCTCTCGCCCATACCGAGGATGCCGCCGCAGCACACCTCCATGCCCGCTTCGCGCACCATCCGCAGGGTTTCGAAGCGCTCCTCGTAGGAGTGGGTGGTGACCACCTTGGGGAAGTGCGACTTGGCAGTCTCGAGATTGTGGTTGTAGCGGTGCACGCCCATCGCGGCGAGCTGGTCGACCTGCTCCTGGTTCAGCATGCCCAGCGAGCACGCGACCTGGATGTCCACCTCGTTGCGGATGGCCTCCACACCCGCGGCGACCTGCGCCATCAGGCGCTCGTCGGGACCACGCACCGCGGCGACGATGCAGAACTCGGTGGCGCCGGTCTTGGCGGTCTGCTTGGCCGCCTCGACCAGGCTGGGGATGTCGAGCCAGGCCGCGCGCACGGGCGACTGGAACAGGCCCGACTGTGAGCAGAAGTGGCAGTCCTCGGGGCAACCGCCGGTCTTGAGGCTGATGATGCCCTCGACCTCGACCTCGGGGCCGCACCACTTCATCCGCACGTCGTGGGCCAGCTCGAGCAGCGCTTCCAGGTGCTCGTCACCCAGGCGCAGCACCTCGACGGCCTGCTGCTCGGTGAGGCCCTCGCCGCGCTCGAGCACCTGCTCACGGGCGATGGCCAGAATATCGGTCTGGACGGGTGCCTGCGTCACGACGTGATGTCCCTTCGACGGGGGTGTGCGCACGAGCCGTGGGTGTGATCCACCCGGCGTGGCCGTGCAACTTGAACGGTGTTCAGGATAGGGTAGCGGCTGCGAGTGAGTCACGACACTCGGGTCGGAAAATCGGACGGAAGGACGCGCGTGCAACTGCGGAAGACGGATGTGGTCGATGCCGCCGTCGCGATTCTCGATCAGTACGGGCTCGCCGACCTGACGATGCGCCGGCTCGCCGGCTCGCTGCAGGTGCAGCCGGGGGCGCTGTACTGGCACGTCAAGGACAAGCAGTCCCTGCTCGGCGCGGTGGCCGACCGGATTCTCGCTCCGATGGACGAGCCGATCACCGCCACCGAATGGCCCGCGCAGCTCACCGAACTCGCCCACCGACTGCGCGACTGCCTGCTCGCCTATCGCGACGGCGCCGAGCTGGTCTCGGCCACCTACGCCTCGCGTCTGACCACGAGCAAGGCGCGTGAACGCCTGGCGGGCATTGTCATCCGTGCCGGAATGACCAGGGAGGAAGCCGATCTCACGGCCTACACCCTGCTCTACTACGTGCTCGGCCAGACCGTCGACGAACAGTCGCGCATGCAGATGGATTCCGTCGGCGCGCTATCCGAGGACAACACCCCTTTGCTCGACACTCCCGATCCCACAGCTCGATTCGACTTCGGTCTGCAGCTGTTCATCGCGGGCGTGCGCACCATCCTCGGGGCCCGCGTGCGCTGATCAGGGCGGATCATTGCGATTGGCCTCCTGATAGCGGCGCACGAACGGCAGTACCTGCGCTTCGATGACCTCGTTGTATTCACGCGGTCGCTGAATCGGATTCGCGTGCTCGGTCCGAGTCGGCCGCACCACCGAGAGAGTGCCGTTGACGCCGCCGGACTGTTCGATCAGCACCCTGTGCGAATACTCCACGTCCACCACGTCATCGCGCGACGCCTCGCGGGGCCGGATGAACACGATCGCCGGGTTTCGCTTGTCCGGATTCGGCTTGCCGAGCGCCCGCAGATCCGCCGTGCCGCCGCCTGCCACGATCGCCAGGAACTGCGCCTCGATCAACCCGTTGCTGGCGGCATCACGAGAGAAGATCTTGTCGCGCAATACCTCTGAGGCCGCCTGCCCCATGGCGCGGTAGTCGATATCGAAGAACAGTCCGTCCCGCTGCGCGAAACGTTCACGCCGAGCCGACATCTCGACCACGAAGCGCAGGAGCCTGCTCTCCCGCGCCCCGGGCAACCACCCCACCCACCGCACCAGATCGGCGCCGCGGCTGCGACTCTCGGGTCGGACCGCGTCCAGATCCATCGGCGTGCAGTCCAGCACGACGGCCACCAATCGCCGATCGCTGCCCAGGTGGATATGGCGCGCCACCTCGAGCGCGATGATCCCGCCCATGCTGTGACCGACCAGCACGATATTGCGCACATTGCCGTACCGCGCGGCCCGCACGATCATCTCGGCGATGACCTTGGTGTCGATACCCGCGTTGTCGTAGCGCACCGCCCACACCACCCCGAGGCGACTGAGCGCGGGCAGGGCTTTGGCGGTCGGTGCCGCGTTGACTCCCCCGAGCCCCACCATATCGACGACCGCGGTATCCCAATCCCGCGCGTCCGCAGGCAGATTCGCGGGCAACAACTCCGGCGTGGTCTGTGCCAGCCGATCGCGTTCGGGAGCCACATCGTGCACCCAGTACTGCCCGAACACGATCATCGCGACCAGCAGCACCCCGAGGATTCGCAGCACCGCCAGCCTGGTCCGGCGCCAACCGCGCCACCCGTGTCCCAGCCTGGTTTCACGCAACCGATCCCGCCGACGCGCATCGTCGAAGTCCGCGACGGTGGACGGATGCCGATCGAATGACGACATCACTCCACTGTAGGGGCGCCCGCGCGGTGCCCCGCTCTACCTGTCGCGCCGGCTACCGCTCGTACCGCTGTGCGTAGCTGGTCGGTGGCTCGCCGAAGATCTTGCGGAAATCGCGGCTGAGGTGCGGCTGGTCCGCGTACCCGAGGTCGGCGGCGAGCACCGCCCAATCGATGTCGACGCCGTCGGCGAGCCGCTCGGTGATCTCGTGCAGGCGGTAGCGGCGGATCACCCACTTGGGCCCGATGCCGACATGTTCGGCGAACAACCGCTGCACCCGGCGGACACTCGTCCCGCAGCGCCCCGCGAGCATCTGCCAGGCACCGCCCAGTTCACGGGGGTCGCGTTCCACCCGGCGGGTCTTTGTCGCGTTTGTTCAAGACAGCGCGGCGTCGCGGTGGTTACCTCGGTACATGTCCGAAACCGAACGCGTAGCGCACGCCGCGACACCGCTGTCGAAGCTCCTCCACACGGTCGATCCCGCCCGACTGTCCGACCCCACCCCCTGCGCCGAGTTCGATATCCGAGCCCTGCTCAACCACCTGCTCTTCTGGGGTCCGTCGCTGGTCGGCGCCGCACGCAAGGAGGCGGTCGCACCCCCGGCAGCCGCCGAAACCGATATCGACCTGACCGCGGGCGACTGGGCCGCGGCCCTCGACGCGCACCTCGACGCACTCGCCACCGCGTGGACCGACCCCGCCGCGTGGCGGGGAGTCACCCACATGGGCGGGCCGACGGAACTGCCCGCACCGCTGGTCGGCGGGATGGTGGTCGGCGAACTGATCGTCCACGGCTGGGACCTCGCCCGTGCCGTCGGCGCCACGCCACACTGGGACGACGATTTCCTGCGCACTACCTACGACGAGACGGCCGCCACCGCCGAACAGGGTCGCCAGATGGGCATCTACAGCCCTGAAGTCCCCGTCGATGCCACCGCTCCCCTGCTCGACCGCATCCTCGGCCTCACCGGACGCGACCCCTCCTGGCCGTAGGCGACCGACCGGGCGTGCGAGGTCAGTTGCTGTCCACCGACTCCCGGGGCTCGCGCAGACCCGCGGTCTTCTGTTCGGGCACCGGGATCGGGGCCACCGGGCGTCCGGGGAACCAGCGATACATCGCGGCCGCTCCACCGAGACCCGCCACCGCGAGCGCGCCCGCCGCCGCGCCGAGCACCGTCACCGCGCTGATCGCGCCGACCGCGATCGGACCCGCGAACATGCCGATGTCATGGGTGAGCCGCCAGGCGCCGAGGAACTCCGCGCGCTGACCTGGCGGCGCGACATCGGCGCCCACAGTCATGATCACGCCGTTGCTCAACCCGTTGGCGAAGCCGAGCAGCACGGCGACAGCGGTCAGCCCGACCACCGACCCCGCCAACGGCAACAGGGCGTACCCCGCGGCGAAGGCGAACATCGCGGGAACGCCGATCGCCTTGCGACCGTAGCGATCCAGCCAGATTCCGGCCGGATACGACATCAGCACGTCCACCGCGCCCGCGATACCGAACACGATGCTGGTGGTCGCCGCGTCGGCACCGATGTGCACCGCCCACAACGGCAGCAGCGATTGCCGAGCGGCCCGTGCCGCGCCCATGAGCAGAGCGCCGAGTCCGAGCGTGCTGAGCAGCTTGCGATGCTCGACCACCACCGAGCGAATCGTGTTGTCGCTGACCACCGTCGGCGAACCCTCGGTCTCCGGCATGGCGAACACCAGCACACCCGCGACGAGCATGGCCACGAGCTGGATCCACAGCCCACCGATCGGGCCGAGCCAGTGCACCGCGCCCGCCCCGAGGAAGGGTCCGGCGAAGAACCCGAACCGCATCCACCCGGCCAGCGCCGAAAAGGCCCGTCCCCGATCGGCACTCGGCACCACGGCCACGATGTAGGTCTGTCTGGCCAGCCCCCACACCGCACCCGAGGCGCCGTTGATCAGCAGCCCGACCGCGAATACGCCGATATTCGGCGCGAGGATGGCCACGAGCAGACCCAGCGCGCAGGTGAAGGAACCGAGCGCGATCGCCTTGCGCTCCCCCGTGCGCGCCACCAGCCAACCCGCGGGCAGATCGCCGAGGATGAGCCCGAAGCCCATCATGGCGACGACCACGCCCGCGGTTCCGACCGACGCGCCGAGTTCGAGTGCGCGCAGCGGCAGCATGGGAGCCGCTGCGCCCGAACCGATTCCGTAGATGGCGGACGGAACGAAGACCGCCAGCGCCATGGATCGCAGCTGAGTCACGACGCCGCCACCGACCGGCGAGTGCCGTGCCGGCTGCTACAGCCCACCGTCATCCGGCTAGTGCGGCACTGCGGGCGAACTGACTCTCCGGGCGCGCGAGCCCGAAGTGGTCGCGCAACGTGGTCCCGGTGTACTCGGTGCGGAACAGCCCGCGCTCCTGCAGGATCGGCACGACCGTTTCGGCGAATACCTCGAGGCCACCGGGGTAGTACGGCGGCATCACGTTGAAGCCGTCCGCCGCGCCCTGGGTGAACCACTCTTCGATGGTGTCGGCCACTTGCTCGGGCGTTCCCGCGAACACCCGGTGTCCGCGCGCGCCGGCCAGCCGGTGCAGCAGCCCACGCAGGGTCGGCCGTTCCCGCTCGACGATGCCCGCCACCACCTGCAACCTGCTGCGCGCGTTGTCGGTGACATCGCCCGCCCCCGCGAACGTTTCGACGGGCACCAGCTCGTCGAGCGCGAGGCTGCGCAGCGAGGTACCGGTGATCGATTCCAGCTGCTTGAGCCCGTATTCGGGGACCGTCAGCTCGTTGAACTCGCGTTCCAAACGCAGCGCCGCGGCCTCGGTGTCGGCGATGAACGGGCTGATCCCGGGCAGGATCTTCACCTCGTCGGCGGTACGGCCGAACTCGGTGGCCTTGGACTTGATATCGGCGTAGAAGGACTGCGCGTCCGACAGTCGCTGATGGGCCGTGAAGATCGCCTCCGCGTACTTGCCCGCGAAGGCACGACCCTCGTTCGACGCCCCGGCCTGCACCAGCACCGGACGTCCCTGCGGGGTCCGCGCCGAGTTGAACGGCCCACGCACACTGAGATGTTCGCCGACGAAGTCGATCGGATGGATCTTGTCCGGATCGGCGTACACACCGGCGGCGCGGTCGAGCACGATCGCGTCGTCCTCCCAGCTGTCCCACAGCCCGACCACCGCGTCGACGAATTCCCGTGCGCGGGCATAGCGTTCGGCGTGGTCCGGGTGGCGTTCGAGCCCGAAGTTGGCCGCGGCCAGGTCGGTGCCGGTGGTGACGATGTTCCAGCCCGCGCGTCCACCGGAGATGTGGTCGAGCGAGGAGAACAGCCGCGCCAGGTTGTAGGGCTCGTAGTAGGTGGTCGACGCGGTGGCGATCAGGCCGAGATGTGTTGTCGCCGCGGCGATCGCGGTGAGCAGCGTGATCGGCTCCAAGCCGGGCGCGGCGTTGTGCCGCACATCGGTGCGCAGGGCGGGGCCGTCGGCGAAGAACACCGCGTCGAGCTTCGCCGCCTCCGCGGTACGCCCGATCTCCTGGTAGTAGGAGACGTCGTAGATGCGGTCGGGCCTGCTGTCGGGATGCCGCCAGGCGGCCTCATGGTGCCCGGACGGGTAGATGAACGCGTTCAGACTCAGTTGACGCGGTGCACTCATGACGCTTGTTTCACTTTCTCTGAATCTGTTGTGTCGACGCCGAGCCCGGTCAACAGCACTTCCCGTAGCCGGACGAACTCCGGGTGGGCGTGCCTGCGCGGGCGCGGGGTCTCGATGCGCTGATCGATCGTGATCCGGCCCTCGTCGAGAACCAGCACCCGATCGGCGAGCAGCACGGCCTCGTCCACATCGTGGGTCACCAGCAGCACGGCGGGCCGATGCCGCGCGCACAGGGCCTGGAGCAGGGCGTGCATCCGAATCCGGGTCAGCGCGTCGAGCGCGCCGAACGGTTCGTCGGCCAGGAGCAGTTCCGGCTCACGCACCAGCGACCTGGCCAAGGCCACCCGCTGCTGCTCGCCGCCGGAAAGCTCACGCGGCCAAGCCTTCTCGCGTCCGGCCAGCCCGACCTCGGCCAGTGCGGACCGCCCGCGCTGCTGCGCGTCGCGCCCGGTCAACCCGAGCACCACATTGTCGAGGACGCGCGACCACGGCAGCAGCCGCGAATCCTGGAACACCACCGCGCGTTGTGTCGGCACCGTCAGCTCGCCGGATCCGGGTACCTCGGAATCGAGTTCAGCCAGCGCCCGCAGCAGCGTGCTCTTACCGGAACCGCTGCGCCCGAGCAGCGCGACGAACTCACCGCGCCGGATCTCGATGTCGATGCCGTTCAACACAATTCGCTCACCGAAGCCGCGGGTCAGGGCGCGGGTGCGTACGACGACCCGCTCGTCGGAGCTCAGTCGCCCAGTGTCTGTCGCCATGCCAGCACCTTTCGTTCCGTTGCCCGCACGGCGAGATCACCGAACAGTCCGAGCAGCCCGTAGATCACCAGACCGACGACGATCACGTCGATCTGGCCGTAGGTGCGCGCCTGGGTCATCAGGTAGCCGATGCCGCTGGTCGCGTTGACCTGTTCGACCACCACCAGCGCCAACCAGGAAATGGTCACCGCCAGCCGCAGTCCGAGGAAGAAGCCCGGCAACGAGCCCGGCAACGCGATGCGCCGCAGGAATCCCCACCGCGACAGCCCGACGGTCTCGGCCAGTTCCACATAGCGCGAGTCGACGCTGCGCAGGTAGGCGTGGGTATTGATGTAGATCGGAATGAGCACGCTGGTGGTGATCACGATCAGCTTCATCTGCTCGCCGATCCCGAACCAGACGATGAACAACGGGATCAGCGCCAGCGTCGGGATCGCCCGCTTGATCTGCACGGGACCGTCGACCACCGCCTCACCGATCCGGCTCAGCCCCGCGACCAGCGCGAGCACCACGCCGATCGCCACACCGAGAACGAGACCGATCACAGCACGCTGCAACGAGGTCAGCAGGTTCGACTGCAACCGTCCGTCGGCGATCAGATCACCCGCGGTCTGCGCGACCGTCCACGGCGCGGGCAGGGTCTCCGGGTCGATGGCACCGATCGCGGAACCGATCACCCAGGTGCCGATGAGCAGCACCGGACCGAGAGCGAAACCGAACGGGATCGGCTTGCCCGGTCCCAGTTTGCGCCGACCCCGCCCACGCGGGGCGAGCGCCTCGACCGGGGCGGTGCTGTTCCTGAGCTTGCGCAGTGCCCCCGCGTCGATGGTGGCCATCAGCTCACCGCCGGTGCGAACGCGGCCCCGCTGGCAGTGACGGCCTCGGTGACCGCGGCATCGAAGCGCAGGTCGAAACCGTCCACGGCCTTGATCTTCTTCGGCAGCTCGCCCACGGCGTCGATCGCGTCGATGGTGGTCTGCTGCCGGGCGATCAACTGCTGGTCGAGGTGCGGGAAGGTGTAGGTGCCCAGCGATTCGACGATCCGCTTGGCGTCGTCGGCGCTGACCTTCTGGCTTCCGACGTAGTAGCGGGTGGCCCATTCCTCGCGATGGGTGTTGGTCCACTGCCAGGCCCGCACGAACGCGCCGACCAGAGCACGGGTCGCGGCGGCCTTCGCCGGATCCTGGACCACCGCCCGGCGCGCGTACACGTAGGCGAGGCCGCTGTAGATGCCCGTGGTCTCCGAATCCGGGATCAGCGAGGCGCCCTCGGTGCGGAGGAACCGGGTCACGTTGGGTTCGATCAGCGGCGCGACGTCGACCTGAGCGGTGCGGACCGCGTCAGGGAACTCGGCCAGCTGCAGCCGGACCAGCTCCACATCGGTGGGCTTCAGACCCGCCTTGGTGAGCGCCTTCAACACCGCCGCCTGCTGGGCGGTGCCCTCGGCGTAGGCGATCTTCTTGCCCTTCAGATCCGTGAGCTTGGTGATCGAACGGCCCGGCGCCACAGCGAGTTTCAGGGCCTGGGGGTTGGTCTGATAGGAACCGATGATCGGCACGTCCTGGCCCGCGGCCAAGGCGTGGATCGGCGGCACATCGCCGACCTGACCGACGTCGGCCGCGCCCGCTCGGAAGGCCTCGAGGATGGCCGGGCCGCCGACGAAGTTCGCGAACTCGATCTTGAACGGCAGCTTGTCCAGCTCGCCGGACAACCGCAGCGCCGATTGCAGACGTTCCGACTGATCGGCGACGACGAGCGTGGTCCCCGGCGGAACCTCGGTGGGCAGTGGCGCGTCGGGGGTGCCGACCGGTGTGTCGTTGCCTTGCGCGCAGCCGGTCAGGCCGAGCGTCGCAACGGTTGCCATCGCGAGGAGTGCGGCGGTGGCGCGGCCACGCAGGCCGGGTCGAAAGGTGTTCGGTCGGTGCATAGAAGGATTCAAGCAACCGCGATCACCCCCGAACACCATTAGCCTTGCCATGATTCGAAGTGCTCGGCTACTTCTCGGCATCGAGTACCACGTCGGAGTCGGGCGTCATCCCCGGCGGGTACGGGAACCCGGTGCGGCTCCGAACGGCGCCACGCAAGCTGCCGGCAGCGGTGGGTCGGCACCAGTCGTTGCGGCGCACCGTGTTTCAGTCGATCGTGCCCCGCTCCGCCAGCGAGGCCAGCTTGGTCAACGCTATCTGCCAGGTCCCCTCGTTGTCGGCGAGACCGAGTCCCGGCGGAACCCCTTCGTGCAGGACATCGAGGAGGGTGCCACCGTCAACGTCGGTCAGTGTGAAGGTGACCGACTGTGCGCCGGTCATCTCCGGCCGCACCGTGACGAACTCCAGCACCTCGACCACCTGTTCGTCCGGAACCAGCGATCGGAACGTCCCGAAGTAGGCATCGTGCTGCAGATCTGTATCGCCCGCGTCGGTGGAGGCGTCGTAGGTGATGGTGATCGAGAACGATCCGCCCTCGACCGGCTCGAACCGATGCACCTCGCTGGTCATCCCGTCGGGCACCATCCAGACACCTACCGCGTCGCCGTCGAGCAACAGGCGGTAGACGGTGGAGCGAGGCGCATTGATGTGCGTACCGATCCTGGTGGTCGCCATGACTTCACGATAGTCGCCACACCGGCGCCGATCGATCAACTGCCGCAGGCGCGTGCCAGTGTCTGCAGTGGATCGGTCAGCACGTCGACGAACGCCAGTTCCGCGGCCCCGATCAGCGGGGCGTCGTCGGCCAGCGCGGAGGTCCGGAGCCGGACGCGCTCACGGACCGCCAACAGCCCGTTCACGGCCAACCGGCTCCGAACCTGCGCGGCCGAGGCGAGGTAGATCTCGCGCAGTACCCCGCCGAACACGACCATCGTCGGGTTGAAGATATTGACCAGGTTGGCCACCCCGAACCCGAGCCAGTCGCCGACCTGGTGCAGCGCATCGCGGGCGGTCGCGTCACCACGGGCCGCCGCGTCGACTATCGCCTCGACCGCCGCCCGGCCGGTGAGCCCGGCCCGGCCCGCCACCGCGATCAGCGCCAGCTCCCCCGCCTCCGCCTCCAGGCAACCGCGCGAACCACACCTGCACGCCCGGCCGCCGGGGTTCACGATCATGTGCCCCACCTCGCCGCCGTAGCCGCCCTCACCGCCGAGCAGCTCGCCGCCCATGATGACGCCGCCGCCGATGCCGACTTCACCGTGCAGATAGATCAGATCCGACACCCCGGCGCCGACACCGCGCTCACGCTCGGCCAGCGCGCCCAGGTTGGCATTGTTGCCGACCACGACCCGAACACCGAGCCGCTCGGACAGCAGCGCGCCGACCGGCACATCCACCCAGCCGATATTCGGCCCGTACCGCACGACGCCGTCGCCTTCGCGCACCATGCCACAGAACGCGAGCCCGACACCCACACAGACACTGTCGGGCCCGGCCGAGCCGATCATCGTCTCGGCCATCACCGCCAGTGATTCGATCACCTCATCGGGATCGAATGCCATACTGTCACGCGGTGTTTCGCGCCGGTCGAGAATCACGCCGCCGAGACCGACCCGCGCCACCGCGAGCCGGTCGGCGCCGACATCCAACGCGAGCACATACACCCGCTCCGATTCGGGTCGCACCACCAGCGACGGTCGTCCGGCCCGGCCCGTCTGGCGTGGCAGTTCCTCACTCACCAGCCCGGCAGCGGCGAGATCGGTGGTCAAGGCCAGAATCGTGCTGCGGTTCAAGCCCATTCGCTCGGCCAGCACCGCCCGCGAGACCGGGCCACTCACATGGACGTGGCGCAGCAACGCGGCGAGGTTGCGGGTGCGGATCTCGTCCGGGGCGGGTGCAGCCCTCATTCGGCCCAGCCTTCCCGGTCGATGGTCAACTTCCTGGCAGCGAACGCTTGCGCGACAGCGCGTCCACCCCCGCCGCGAGCAGCAGGACAAATCCTGTCACAACGAATTTCGTGCCCGCGCTGTAGCCCATCAGCCCCATCCCGTTGTTGATCACCGCGACCACCGCGGCGCCGAGCACCGCGTCGAGCATCCGGCCGCGACCACCGAACAGGCTGGTGCCACCGATCACCGCCGCACCGACCGCGGTGAGCAGCACATCGGAACCGCCGGTGTTCGGATCGACGGAGTTGGCCCGCGAGGCCGCGATCAACCCGCCGACGGCGGCCATCGTCGAACAGAGCACGAACGCGCTGATCTTGATCCGATCGACCGGAATACCCGCGCGCCGAGCAGCTTCCACGCTGCCGCCGACCGCGTAGACATGCCTGCCGAACGAGGTGCGATTGAGCACGAAGGTCCACAGCAGCAGCAGCGCGATGATGATCGGCACCACGATCGGCATGCCCTGCAGCGAGTTGACCTCGGGGTTACGGCTGCGCTCGTCATTGAGCACCAGCACCGCCACCCCCGCGACGAGCGCGACCGCCGCGATCCGCAACGCGACCACCCGCGCAGTCTCGCCGGTCAGCCCGAGTGTGTTGCGCGCCCGCAACTTTCGGTACTGCGCGAACGAGAACCCGCCGAGCAAAACCAGGTACATCACCCAGCCGAGCAGGGGCGGCACGTTCTTGTTGGCGATCGCCAGGATCGTCTCGTCGTGAATGGAGATATTGCGGCCGTTGTCCATGATCTTCAGTGCGACACCCTGCAGCGCGAGGAACGCGGCCAGCGTCACGACGAACGACGGGACACCGATCTTCACCACTATCGCACCGATGGTCAGCCCGATCACGACGCCGGTGAGCAGCGACACGAGTACCGCCGCGTACCAGGGCCACCCCTTGTCGGTGAGCAGCACCGCGAGCACCGCCGCGCATACACCACTGGTGAAGCCGGCCGAGAGGTCGATCTCCCCGAGCAACAGCACGAAGATCAACCCCATCGCGATCACCGCGATGGCGGCACCCTGGGTGAGCAGGTTCGCGATATTGCCCTGGGTCATGAATACCGGCCGCGCGATCCAGAACACGACCGACAGCACGACCAGCGCGATGACCGAGGGCAGCGCACCCATGTTGCCGCTGCGAATCCGCCCGACATAGCCGGTGACCAATTCGGTCATCGGCGCGGCAGGCTCGGCGGCCTTGTCCGTCACGACCACGCTCATGCCCGCACTCCGATTCCGAGACTCCCGCTGCGGCCGGAGGTGATCAGTTCCACGACCTGCGAATGGGTCACATCGGCGGTCCGCACCTGTGCGGCCATCCGGCCCAGATACAGCGCCGCGATGCGATCCGATACCGCGAACACGTCGTTCATGTTGTGCGAGATCAGCACCACCGCAAGACCTTTGTCGGCCAAGCGGCGAACCAGTTCGAGGACCTGTTGGGTCTGGGCGACACCGAGCGCCGCGGTCGGCTCGTCCAGAATCACCACCTTGCTGTTCCACAGCACGGCCTTGGCGATGGCGACGGTCTGGCGTTGTCCGCCCGACAGGCTCGCCACCTTCTGCCGCACGGACTTCACCGTCCGCACCGACAGACCGGCCAGCGTCGAGCCCGCGAGTTCCTCCATGCCGTACTCGTCGAGCACGATGCCGTGCTTCTTCTCGCGGCCGAGGAACATGTTCTGCACGATGTCGAGGTTGTCGCAGAGCGCGAGATCCTGATAGACGATCTCGATCCCCAGTTCGGCCGCGTCCCTCGGATTGCCGATCTGCACCGGCTCACCGTCGAACAGCACTTCGCCCGCGTCGATGGCGTGGGTGCCGCCGACGCACTTGACCAGCGTGGACTTGCCGGCGCCGTTGTCGCCGACCAGCGCTGTCACCTCACCGCGGTAGGCGGAGAAGTCGATGTCGTGCAGGACATGAACCGGGCCGAAACTCTTCTCTAATCCGCGCAATTCGATGAGCGGGGTCTCGGTCATCAGCGCACGCCGTTATCCGCGCAGAGCTTGGCGAATTCACCGGTGCAGAGCTCGGCCTTGTCGACGAAACCGTCCGCCACGACGTCGTTCACGTTGTTCTTGAAGATCGCCTTCGGCTCGAGCAGCACGGCGGGCACCTTCGTCTTCGCCTCTGGGTCGTCGACGGTGCTCGGCGCCTCGCCCTTCTCACCGTTGGCCAGCGCGATCGCCAGCTTCGCGCCGGCGGCGGCCTCGAGGTTGATCGCCTTGTACACGGTCATGCACTGGTCACCGGCCAGGACGTTCTGCAGACCCTGCACCGTGGCGTCCTGACCCGTCACCGGAATCTGCCCGTTGAGCTTCTGCTTCTTCAGCACGGCGATGGCGGCATTGGCCAGACCGTCGTTGGCCGCCACGGCGCCACCGAGGTTCGGCGTACCGGTGAGCATCTGTTCGAAGATGGTGCCCGCCTTGGTGTTGTCCCACTCCGGGACGGCCTGATCCGGGCCCTTCACGTATTCGCCCGCATCGAACTTCGGCTTCAGCGCGCCGTCGTAACCGCCCTTGAACAGGGCGGCGTTGTTGTCGGTGGGGCCGCCGTTGAGGTAGGCGACCACCGGCTTGGCCGCCTGCTTGTCGGCCAGGCACTTCGCGAGACCGTCGCCCATGAGCTGTCCGACCTTCACGTTGTCGAACGACACGTAGTACGGCGCACCGCCGCCGAGGGTCAGCCGGTCGTAGTCGATCACGGTGACGCCCTGCGCTTTTGCCTTCTGGATGACGGCCTTGCCGGTGCCGCTGTCGAGGTTGGTGATCATCAGCACCGAGGCGCCGTTGGTGATCATCTGGTCGGCGATGGTCTGGAAGGCGTTCTTGTCGCCCTGGGCGTTCTGGATGTCTGCCTTGATCCCCGCGGCGTCGAACGCCTGCTGGAGATACTTCCGGTCCGCTGTCTCCCACCTCGCCGAGGTCTTGCTGTCGGGCAGGATCACGCCGATCTTGGCGCCGCCTCCCGAGGAGTTCGTAGTGTCGCCGCCGCAGGCGGTGAGCGACGTGAGAAGTGCGATCGAGACGGCCGCGATGCCGAAGATCCCCTGACGCATGAGCGTGGGCCTTTCGTGGAACCACCGCCTGTGGGCGGTCGAGCTGGAGCGAATGTTGTTCTCGACAACATACTCCAGGGTGACCTGGCCCACTCGCGG
>NZ_BDBR01000012.1 GCF_001613085.1 Nocardia salmonicida NBRC 13393 | reverse complement strand
AACATCCTGATCAGCGACGCCCAAGCCGGTCAGGCGCTCGAAGTGACCCGCGACGGTCACACCGCGTGGGCAGTGCGGACTCTGACCACCGCCGGTGAACGCGCCCAGTTCTACCGAATGGCAGCCGTCGCGCCCACGACCGCCGCGTCGGTGCTCGGACCGACCGATGGCCCTGCCACCCGATCGGCCCGCGATCTGGTGCGCTGCGAACTGCTCGACCTCGCGAGGACACCATGATCAGCGTCATCATCCCCACCCTCAACCGGCCCGGTCCCTTGAACCGAGCTCTGCGCAGCCTCGCACGCCAGGAATTCACCGACTTCGAAGTCATCGTCGTCGACGACGGCGGCAATTCACCCGTGCGCCCGGTCACCGACAGCTGGCGCACGGCGCTGCCGATCCGCTTGATCGAGACAGACCACTGCGGCGTCTCGGCCGCCCGCAACACCGCAATGGCCGCAGCGAACGGCGAATACGTCGCCTTCCTCGACGATGACGACATCGTGTTCCCCCGACACCTGCGCGCCGCCCACACGGTGCTCGACCGCGGCACCGCCGACGCGGTCTATGGCGGCGCGCTCGTCAGCTCCCGATGGATCGAATCCATTCCCCACAACGCCCGCTGGCTACCACGCAAGGACTACGAGTTCGACAGCCGATTCCTGCTGTGCGCCAACTTCATTCACACAGGCTCGCTCGTGTGCCGCAACTTCACCGACACCGCCGCCCAGTTCACCGAGTCGATGACCCACTGCGAGGACTGGGACCTGTGGCTGGCCTTACACGCCAGCCTCGGCTACCGGTTCGCCTACCTCGGCGAAACCACCAGCGTCTATCACCAAGTGCCCCAGTGCGGCGGTGCGGTCTCGGCGGCCTACCTGTCGAGCCCGACGCCGTTCACCCTCGCCCGCCGCAACATGTTTCGCACGTGGCCGAGCACCGACCCGCAGATTGTCGACTACCGCGCCTGGTTCACCGAGTTCGACGCCCGTCTCGACCGACTCATCGAAGACAGCCGACCGGCCCCGGTCCATATCTATGAGTCAGCGGTGCGCACGCTGCATCACCGCTTCGTCACCGGCCATCGCGCCGATCACACCGTGCTGGATTCACTTCTGCCCGAACACCACTCACCCCACCGTCAACCAGCAAGGGCCAGGTAACCGATGCGCACCGATGACGCCGTCACCACGTCCTACGACCAGCACGCCGCCGCGTTCGCCGCCGAAGCCGCCCACAGCCCCTACAACGCCCACTACGACCGCCCCGCTGTCTTGGACCTGTTGGGCGAGCTCACCGACCGCGTCGTCCTCGACGCCGGGTGCGGCCCCGGGCTCTACGTCACCGACCTGCTCGCTCGCGGCGCCCACGTCATCGCCATCGATGCCTCCGCGAACATGATCGACCTCGCCCGCCGACATGCCGCTGGACAGATCACCCTGCGCCAGCACGACCTCACCCAACCCCTGTACTGGCTGTCCAACAACACTGTCGACATCGTCCTACTCGCCCTGGTCATCCACTACATCGACGACCGGATCGCGCTGCTGCGCGAACTCCACCGCGTCCTGCGCCCAGGCGGCCACCTCATCGTGTCCACCAGCCACCCGACCGCGGACTGGCTCACCGCCGAGGGCAGCTACTTCGACACCGGATGGGTGCAACAACGGTGGTCGTGCGGCATCACGCACCGCTTCTGGCATCAACCGTTGCAGGCATGGTGCGCGGAGTTCACCGCGGCCGGTTTCACCATCGACGCGATCACCGAGCACCAGCCCGCCGCCGAGATGGCTCGAACCCACCCCGCCGAGTTCGAAACCCTCACCCGCCAGCCGGGTTTCATCGCCTACCGACTCTCCAAAGCGGCCACCAGCGACGGTGGGATCGACGGCGTTGCCTGACGTGCCAAAATTCGTCATGGCCAATTCCCCGAATTTTCCAGTGCTCGTCGTTGTCAGCGGGCCTCCGGGATCGGGCAAATCCACCCTCGCTCACGCCCTCGCCACAGAAATCGGTGTCCCAGCGATCATCCGCGATGAGATCAAACAGGGCATGGTCCTGGCTACCCCGGCGCGCGACACCGATTACGACGACCTCGACATTCCCGTGCTGCACGCCTTCTTCGACGTCTTGACCGTGCTGGCCCGCGCCGGGGTCAGCACGGTGGCAGAAGCAGCGTTCCAGGATAGGTTGTGGCGTCCCGGCCTGATCCCGCTGGCCGAACTCGCTGAGATCCGCATCATCCACTGCACCGCACCGCAATCGGTCCTGCATGAACGCATCGCCCACCGCGCGGAGAGCGATCCCCGTCGGCAAGCCCACAACGACCAGGGTCTCCTCGCAGCGATCGCCGCTGGTGGCCAACCTATCGGCGCGTTCGTCCCGGTGAGTATGGACCTCGCGGAACTGGTGGTCGACACCACCGATGGGTACCAGCCCAGCCTCGACGCGATCACCCAGTTCGCCGCCCACCCGGCTCGGAGCAATGCCTGATTGTCGCGGCGTAGCTCCGCCTGCGCACCACAGAACTGCCGTCAATTGCAACAAGGCAGCACCGGCGGGAGAAGGCTTGGAGCCGACAGCGCGGCGCTCCGGCTTCGCTGGATCTTCGAGCCCGAAGGCCGCGACTTCGATCTGAGGGGAATTGGTTGTCGTCACCGCCATGGTGGGCGACGAGTGGGAAGACACCGCCCGTGACGTGAGCGAGATCGTGCTCCCGCTGCTCGCACGGCATCGAATTCGGTTCATCCAGATCGGACGGTCTGCTCGCCGGGCGCGCACCGACGGGACAGGCGTGGCCGTGTTCGACGATTCACGTTCGCCGCAACGGCTCTACATCGAGGGTGCACAGCCGCAGGTGGGCGGCAGCCTGCGGTGCAGCATGTCGACCAAGGGCCGAGGAGTGCCACGCCGCACTGCGTTTCGGCTCCCCATTCTAACCTGACCACGACGACCGATCGACATCCTCCCCACCCTTGAACGCTGACGCCCCCGGGCCCGATCCCGACGACAGCGGCGACCCGCTTTCGCGAGTCGGGGGCCAGACCTGAAGGTTCGCGGGCATGGGCGAGACCTAGAAAGCCCTCACCTGCCATCGAGGCGGGTGAGGGCTTTCTGGGTATCGGAAGGCTCGACGTTGGTTGATTGCTTTCCGACGCAAAGCGTACGGCAGCCGGGACGTGAAGCCCAGTCGAGAACCCAGCGGTGCGCCAACTGACCCGAAACCACAGGGCACGCGGACACCGCGCCCGACACCGCCGATCAGTTGCTCTCCCAGCCGACCACATTCACGTCCCCACAGCCAGACCACGAGCACCCAATCCCGAAGCGGTCACCACTGAAATCCAGTGCTGCACAGTTGGTTTCAGTGAAACCACCTTGACCCTGAACCAATTAACGGGTAATATATGACATAGAAGATTGCGGGACCGGACACCCCGCCCTCTTCGACCCCACTCGCAAGACACGAAGGGATTTCCCATGCTCGAATTGATGGATTGGTTCTGCGGCGCTGGCGGCTCTACGCAGGGCGCGGCGAAGGTGCCCGGTGTGCGCATCACCCGTGCGGCGAATCACTGGGGCAAGGCCGTCGAGACCCACATGGCCAACTACCCCGAGGCCGACCACTTCCTCGGCGACCTGAGCACCGAAGAGGCCAAAGAGAAGATCGCGAAATGGCCTGCCGCCGACCTGTTCTGGGCAAGCCCGGAATGCCCGCAGTGGTCCTCGGCGCGTGGCAAGAAGCGCGACTTCGACAACACCATGCAAGGCGACCTGCTCGACCTCCAGCGCGACGAGGAAGCCGACCGCTCACGTGCGCTGATGGAAGAGGTTCCGATGTATTTGCGCGGCGTCATCGAGCGCGGCGGCCGGGTCCGCGCCGGAGTCGTGGAGAACGTGGTCGAGGTTCGCCAGTGGGACCAGTGGAACCGCTGGATCGGCGAGATCCGAGCCCTGGGCTACGGAGTCAAAGTCATCGCCCTGAACTCCAGCCACGCCCAACCGGTCCGCACCCCGGCAGCCCCGCAGAGCCGCGACCGGCTCTACGTCGCCTACTGGGATCTCACGCTCGGCCGCGAGCCCAACTGGAACAAGTGGTTGCGCCCACGCGCCTTCTGCGTGGCCTGCGACGAATGGATCAACGCCCTTCAGGTCTTCAAGAAGCCCAACGCCGACATGGGCCGCTACCGCACCCAGTACGTGTACCGCTGCCCTCGGGTCAGCTGCCGCAACTCGATCGTCGAGCCGCCCGTGCTCCCGGCAGCCGCCGCGATCGACTGGACCCTGCCAGGCACCCGCATCGGCGACCGAGACAAGCCCCTGGCCGACAAGACCATGGAGCGCATCCGCGTCGGCATGCGCCGCTACGCCTCGGCCATGCCGATGATGGTTCCCGCCGGAGGTACCTGGCGCGACGACGCCACCCAGGTCACCGGGCCGATGGCCGCCCGCACCACCCGCGAGAACGACGGCCTGGCGATCCCGCAGCCGTTTCACGCACAACTGCGCTCAGACCGGCCCCGCACGATCGGTCTGCACGAGCCCCGGGCCACCATCGTCGGCGACGGCTCCAACCACAGCCTCGCCGTCCCACCGCCGCTGATGGTCCCGATGGAGGGCCGCGACGGCAAAGAAGCCCAGCTGGCCTCACAGCCTTTACGCACCCAGACCACCCGCAACGAGACGGCCGTGGCATTTTTGCCATTCATCGCCGAGATGCGGGGCGGCTACTCGGACGCACGCGCCGCGACCGACCCGCTCGCTACCGTCACCGCCAGCGGCAACCACCACGGCCTGGTCACCCCGCCGACGGGGATGTCGACTCAGCTGTGGAACTCGATGCTGCTGCCGTACTACGGCACTGGCACCGCGCGCCCAGTCGCGGACCCGATCGGCGCGATCACCACCCGCGATCGGTTCGCTCTCGTCGACACGATCACCGAGCGCGACATCGACGCCGTGCGCTTCCGCATGCTGGAGCCCGAGGAAATCCAGAACGCCATGGCGTTCCGTTCCGACTACATCGTCCTAGGCAACAAACGCCAGCGAGTGCGGCAACTCGGCAACGCCGTCACCCCGCCCGCCGCCGAAATCCTCATCTCCGCGCTGGTAGAGGCCATCACCGGCGAAGAGCTCGACCGCTACGGGCTGGCTGCCTAGTCGGACGGGGAGGGCTTGACGTCCTCGGTCCTCCCCTGCCCCCTTTGTTTCGTCCACTTACGCCGCCACTTCCCGAGCCGACCTCCGATCGCCGACGTAACCAGCAGCCATCCCAACGGAGGTGCAAACGGCCTCGCGGCCAGCCCAGCGGGAAGGCTCAGTACAGCGCTCCCACCCCGTAACGGGGAGTCACAGGCAGAGGTCGGGCGGCTTGGCGAAGCCACGGTCGTGAGACCGCAGCTCGGACACGCCAGGCCGCCCGAAAGTGCCCCACTCGCAAAAGGAAGGGCAGGAACGAGTCTAGCAACCCAGTACCGCCGGGCGCGCCCCTGTTCGCCACTCACCTCGGAAAGAGGTCATTCATGGTGCCCGCCGTACCCGAAGCCGGCTTGAGCCCTGCGGGAGTGACCGGCCACAATCAGGGTGTGGGAACACTGATCACACTGAAGGAATGGGCCGCACTACACGGACGCAGCTACGGCTCAATCCGCAACACCTGGGTAGGCGACCCGGACTTCCCAAGGCCGAGACCGCCCCGCTCACGAACAGGTATGGGCGCAGGCACCCCAGCCCTTGAGTACGACAGCGACGAACTCGACGACTTCGCAGCACGCTGGGAAGCCGCCAAGCGCCCTGCACCGTTGCCCATGCCCGACGGACCCGAGGAATACCGAACCCTGGGCGCGATCGCCCGTTTGCTCGGCGTCGACGGCAAAACCGTGACCCAGTACCGCGACACCCTCAACGAACAGGTTGACCACACCGACCGCGGCGCACGCACTCTCTTCCACACCCGAGGCGTAGTAGAGGTGCTCAACCAGCGACGCGGTATGGGCATGGCCCGCCCGCGCAATGCCCAGTCTCCCGAGTAGCAATCTGTCCTCCTTACCCCGGCAGCAGGTGACAGCGCCTTCGACTAGGGTCCGTCCTAGGAGCTTTCGCATTGCATCCCCGCCAGAGGAGAACGCCGGTCCCAACTGGGTTAGTGGCGGAACGAGACTGAACGCGGTATGCGTGCACAGCACAATCCCCATACCGCGCAGTCAGCAAAAGCAAGGCTCCTGGACAAGACGGTTTCACCCCGACCCAGGGCGACCGACAGTTCCTTCGATCGACCACAGACTGGGGGACCTATCAATATCGACGGCCAGGCAGAATTCGAACACACCGGAAACACCTACCTACGGGTGCGCGACCGCCTTCGAGTGATGGGCAACCAGCTGTTCGTCCATAGGCACTGGTACGAAAGGTCGCTAGCGAAAGATCTCAAGAACCCTGCCGCTGTGTTCGACGTTCTGATCGAGCAGGACTACCTGGAGGCGGAGGGAACCACCTCAGTCGCCGTCTGGAATCCCGAAACCCGCGATCACGAACAGATTGTCGAGACGACCTATCACCCAACGAGCAAAGCCTATGCTTTGGCGAATGCTAGCGCGACGACACCCGTGCACCGCGCCACGGCAGAAAAGGCACTTGCGGGCTTCCTACAGCGAGTGGGGCAAGCCGCAGCCGATCCGATGAACTTGGTGTCGGTGCCGACTGAATACTGGATCTGGCACACTCTTGGTGATTGACCCTGCTCGGGATGCGTTGGTGCGCTTGATGGTTGATCATGTGGCCGGTGTTCTGATCTTGGAGTGTTGAGGGTCCTGTTCCCGCACCTAGACGGCCTGGTGGTCGATGCGGTTCGTGGGGTCGGGTCCGTGGTTCGCATCGAAGCCGCAACTTGCGACGCAGTGGCGCCCTGCCCGAGTTGCTCAGCGCCGTCTCGGCGGGTTCACAGCCGGTATCGGCGGCAACTGGCCGATACCTCGGTCACTGGCCGCGAAGTGGTGATCATGTTGCGAGTCCGCAGATTGTTCTGCGACAACATCGACTGCGGGAAAAAGACTTTCGCCGAGCAAGTACCCTGGCTCGCCGCACGCCACGGGCGACGGACGTTGTTGCTGCAGCGGGTCCTGGGTGCGGTCGCGTTAGCCCTGGGCGGCCGCCCGGGAGCGCGGTTGACTGGACATCTCGCGGCGCGGGTGAGCCGGATGACCCTGCTCCGACATGTTCGTGCGCTCCCTGACCCGTCGCAACCGACGCCTCGGGTGTTAGGCGTGGATGACTTCGCGCTCCGCCGCGGACACCGCTACGGCACGATCCTGATCGACATGGAATCTCGCCGCCCGATCGACGTGCTCACCGATCGCAGCGCCGAGACTCTGAGAACATGGTTGCAGGCCCGAACTGGCATCGAGATCGTGTGCCGCGACCGGGCCGGCGCCTACGCCGAAGGCGTGGCCAGCTGGGCGCCGCTAGCGATCCAGGTCGCTGATCGGTGGCACATCTGGAAGAACCTCGGTGACGCCGTCGAACGCACCATCGCACGGCACCGACACTGCCTGATCGCCGCGGTGGGCGGCCTCGATGACGTCCCGCAACTACCCGATATCGCCGAGGTCTCCGCAGGCTTGCATCGTGGTCCGGTCGAGCCGGGTCTGCGCCAGGATCGGGTCGCGATCCGGACCAAGCAGCGTTTCGCCGAGGTCCAGGCATTGTTGGCCCAGGGCAAGAGCATTCGCGGCATCAGCACCGAGCTCGGGTTGGCGCGAGGCACGGCCCGCCGCTTCGCGCGCGCAGAATCACCCGAGGAGTTGCTCGTCAACAATCGCACTGGCTACCGGGCCAGCATCCTCGACGAGTTCAAGCCCTACCTGCATCAGCGGTGGAACGAAGGATGCGCCAACGCTGCCCTGTTGTTTGACGAGATCACCGCCCGCGGCTATCGAGGTCAGCCCAACCTCGTCCGCGCCTACCTGCAGGCCTTCCGCGGCACCGCTCACGTCCCCGGACCCCCACCAAAAGCACCCGCGCCGCGCCGAGTCACGGCCTGGATCATGACCGATCCCGCTCGCATAGACCCCGGTGACCAGCGCCGCCTCGACTTGATTCTGACCGCAAGCCCCGGACTAGCGGCACTCGCTGGTCACGTTCGCTCGTTCGCCGCGATCATGAAGGAACTGCGCGGGGGCGACCTCGAAAAATGGATGAACACCGTCGATGCTGATGATCAGCCCGCCCTGCACTCCTTCGTCCGCGGCTTACGCCGCGACCAGGACGCGGTCACCGCCGGTCTTACCCTGCCCTGGAACAGCGGTGCGGTCGAAGGGCACGTCAACAGAATCAAGATGCTCAAGCGCCAGATGTTCGGACGCGCGAAACCGGACCTCCTCCGCAAGCGAATCCTGCTGAGCGACTGAGCAATCCACCCCAACCGCATCACGGAAAGTGTGCCAGAACCAGCTTTGGCTCGGCATTGACACTTGGTGGTCGTTGATCGCGTGGTGCTGTTCGGCTCGATGATGGACCCAAATCGGCAGCGTGTGAGCGATGTCGACTTGGCCGTGAGCTTCATTGAGAACAGGGCAGTCTTTGAGGCCGCTGGTGGTTACGCGCTGTCCGGGTCCGTCTTCCTCGCTGAGATGAACGGCGCCCGGCACCCATCTGGGTACCGGGGGGAATTCGGGGTGCGGAAATTTCTCAAGAACCGTTCCCGAGTGTTGAGCCTTGCCCGCCTTTCAGAGGATGGGGCGATTGCTGGACTGCCACCCGCGACCACCCCGCACCGGGTTCTGTATGAACGGCCGCGCGTGGATTAGTCATCCCGGCGCAACGACCGCATCGACACGTTCCCGGCGCGAGCCTCTCGTTCACGACCACACCAAATGGTTCGACGCTGCGGTGGCCGTCCAGGCGGGCGGCAGAGCCTGGGGCACTACTGCCATCTCGACTACTTGCTCGATGCTGATACGCCGTTCAATGGAAGCGATCGGGCCCGCCGTATGAGCCTCTGTCAGGAAAGCGGCGAGTCACGCTGCCGGGTATTGCCAGCGAGCCACACTCGACGCTTGTACATGCGAGCAAACTCGGTCCACCAGATGTAGCGTGTCGCCCCGATGTCCCTGGTTGACCGATATCCATATCGCATCGCCCGTCAACGCCATATCGGAGAGGCGCTCGAAGCGCTCGAGTCCCGCGGACTCGTTGGCGCCTGGCGTCTGAACTTCGACTACGCACCCGATGCCAGTCGCTGACAAATTCGCAACGGCAAAGCCGACGTGTTGGCGTGGTGGACCATCACCGATCAAGCCGATGGGTCTTGCGCTACATATTGCAACCCGCGAGGCAGAAGAGCACATCCTCAGCCTGTGTGCCCCATGGAATCGAATGGCAGCCGCTTCCACACCCAGGCGGCGAGTTCAAGGCCGAGTTCAGTGCGGGAGGAACTGACGTCCAGGCAGAGGAGACCTGGGCGTACTGCAATACTCCGACGTACAGCTTGAGTAGCAGCAGCGCTCGAGCCGCCCAACCAGCCAGCAGCCCGAGACGGGGCGGATCGCGATATCAAAGATCCCGAGCAGGCGAGACAACCCTCGTAGTTCCCGCCGATTCGGCCGACCGCGTCTGAGGTAGCTATAAGATTGCCGACTTGGAAAACTCGTCGGCGTGTCGGATTGCGACACGCCGACGAGTCCGGGTGCCTACATGGGCGGCGCCAGCTCGACGCTCGGCAAGCCTGCAGCCGAACTCATCCCATTCTCATCCCATCGCCCAACACAACACCACGGGAAACACCAGGTCGCGCCGGGAAGCGTTGGGAAGTATGAAAAATAGGCGACTACCAGGCCAAACCCAGCCCTACCGGGCGATCCGAGAATCCATCTGCGCGATGATGCAGAAGTTCCGGATCCGGGACGGATCGGTGAACGTCGTATCGGCAAAACTGGAAGCCACTCCACTCCTCGCGGGGTATAGGCGAACTGCGCCCATCGTCCCATGCGCGCCACCGCGACTGTGCCACCGGTGCGCTCCAAGGGTGGGTCGGCGTTATATTTCAGTGATGGCCAGCAGTTGGAATAGTCTCGGCAAGCAGCTCGGCGTCATCGCCAAGGAGCAGGGGCCCAAAATCGTGCGCAAGCAGGGGCCGCGACTGCTCGAGAAGCTGGTGGACGCCCTAGCGACCAAGTCCGGACCCGCCGTCGCGGTTCGCCCGACAGCCTCGACCCCCGTGCCGACGGCTCATCGCGCCCGCCAGATCGTCTACTGCCCGCAGCTCGACGGGCGCGCCGACCCCGGCGAGATCGTGTGGACCTGGGTGCCCTTCGAAGAAGACCCGACCAATGGCAAGGACCGACCGGTGCTGGTGGTCGGACGCGACCGCAAGACCCTGCTCGGGCTGATGCTGTCGTCCAAGGCCGACCGCGCACACGACCACAACTGGGTCGGGATCGG
Organism: Nocardia salmonicida NBRC 13393; assembly: GCF_001613085.1. GTDB lineage: Bacteria > Actinomycetota > Actinomycetes > Mycobacteriales > Mycobacteriaceae > Nocardia > Nocardia salmonicida. The sequence continues at coordinate 250,474 of NZ_BDBR01000012.1, read as the reverse complement.
CACCGGGCCGTGGGATCACGACGGCAGGCCGAGCTGGGTGCGACTGGACCGGGTGCTCGACGTCCCGGAGGACGGCATCCGGCGCGAGGGCGCGATCGTCGAGCGCAAGACCTTCGACCTGGTCGCGCACCGCTTGGTCGCCGAATACAGCTGGAGCTGAACGACGATCGACCCCCGACCCGGGTGCACCGGATCGAGGGTCGATTGTTCGGTCGCTAGGTGAGCACGTCCTTGGACCGGCCGAAGATCAGGCCGTAGAGCAGTGCCCCCAGTGCCCCGCCGATCAGTGGGAACACGATGAACGCCCACACCTGCCCCATCGCCCCGACCTGATACGGCGCGACGCCGAGGCTGCGCGCCGGGTTCACCGAGGTGTTGTCGATCGGCAACGAGACCAGGAAGACCACGGTGAGGGTGACGCCGATCGAGAGCCCGGCCAGCGGCACGTCGGAGATCTGGTCGGTCGAGGCCAGCACCACGAACACCAGCAGCGCGGTCAACATCACCTCGATGATGATGGTGGCCGCCAAGCCGTACCCGTTCTGCACGACGACCTCACCGAGGGGCCCGGTCACCGCCGACGGGCTGTGCGCACCCCAGCCGTTGGCACCGAGACCGTCGACGGTGCGGTCGTAGGCGGGCAGATTGTTGGCCAACGCGAACAGCACAAGTCCGGCGAGGAACGCGCCAACCAGCTGAGCGATGACATAGCCGACCGCGCCGATCGCGCTGATCCGCCCGAGCAGCAGGTGCCCGAGCGTGACAGCCGGATTGACGTGACACCCCGAGATCGGCCCGATCGCGTAGACCAGGAACATCAGCGACAACCCGAAGGCGAAGGCGACGCCGAGCGGGCCGACCCGATCGCCCGCCAAGACCATCGTGCCGACGCCACAGATCACGAGGATGAAGCTGCCGAGCCCCTCGGCCGCCCACTTCTTCGGCTCGGGGACGACTTCGATTTCGACGAGTTCCTGTGCAGTGGGAGACATCGGCTGCCACCTCTCCGGGAGGAATCAACCCCGCGGCGAGCGGGGTCCGCACGAGCCTCTCGGACACTACGCGAGGCGGGTGACCTCCACAACGACCTCCAGGTCCGTCGAGCCGCCGCCGGAGAACACGCCTTTCAACGGCGGCACGTCGGCGTAGTCACGTCCGACACCGACCGAAACGTGCTGTTCGTTGACGGCGAGATTGTTTGTCGGGTCGTATCCCCACCACTGCCCGGTCCACGCCTCGATCCACGCGTGCGACTGGCCCGCCACCGTCTCGCCGATCTCCGCGCCCGGCTTCGGATGCAGATACCCGGATACGTAGCGACTGGGAATTCCCATGCTGCGCAACAACACCAGCGTCAGGTGGGCGTAGTCCTGGCACACGCCACGACGCTCGGCGAAGGCCTCCAACGCCGAGGTGTGCACCGAGGTGGTGCCCGCGATGTAGTCCATTTCCTTGTGCACCCACTCGGCCGCGCGCACCACTGCCTTGGCCGGCTCCTCACCGCGCGAGAGCTGGCGCGCCACGGTCGACAGTTTGCGATCGCGCGGCACATAGGCGGTGGGACTGAGCATCTCGTCGAACCGGTCGATGACCCGCCCGCCCTGCAGTTCGTCCCAGCTCAGTTCCTCGGTGGGTTCGGCGAACGGTTCGGTCTCGACCACCGAGGACCCGGTCACCTCGAGTTCGGTGTGCGGCGCGTGCAGGTCGAAGGCCGTGACCGCGGTGCCCCAGTAGTCGGTGTAGCGATAAGCCCTTGTCGCGGGCACGGTTTCGACGCGATTGAGGATCACGTTCTGTCTGCTGTCGGCGCGCGGAGTGAGCCTGGCCTCGTTGAACGATCGCGTCACAGGCGCGTCGTAGACATAACCGGTGGTGTGCACCACCCTGATCCGCCAACTCATAGCTCTCCCTCTACCTGCACGCGGCTGTCCTGCTTGCTGCGCACATCGGTCCACGCCACCCACGGGGCGGCATGGAAGTACTGGCGTGACACGGCTTCACTGAGCTCGCGGCACGATTTCTGCAGGGCAAGCAGGCGGCTCTGCAGATCTTCCAACAACACTCCCGGCGGCAGGAATTCGAGTTCGCTACGCGCGCGTCCGAGCACCCGTTGCGCCTCGTGCCGCGCGCCGACGCGGCTGCCGGGACGCTGATCGAGCTCGGTCAAGCATGCCTCGGCGACCCGCAGCGTGTGGAACACCGAACGCGGGAACAGGCGGTCGATCAGGATGAACTCGGCGACCCTGGCGGCGTCGAGGGCGCCGCGATGGGTGCGCAGGTAGGTGTCGTGCGCGCCCGCCGAGCGCAGCACGGTCACCCACGCGGGCGAGGAGGTCTTGTCACCGGCACGCGAGAGCAGCAGTCGCACCATCATGTCGACGCGTTCGATGGAGCGCCCGAGCAGCAGGAAGCGGTAGCCGTCGTCGCGACTCAGGGTCGAGTCGGTCAGTCCGGTGAACATCGCCGCCCTGCCCTTGATGTAGGAGAAGAACTCGTGCGGGCCGAGGCCACGTGCTGCCCGCTCCGCCGCGGCCATGCCGTTGTAGGTGGCATTGAGGCATTCCCACATCTCGCTCGAGGTGACTTCGCGTGCGCCGCGGGCGTTCTCGCGGGCCTTGGTGATGGAGTCGCTGATCGAGACACCGTGGTCGTGGCTGTAGGCGACGAGATCGGTGACCGACCACACGTCGAGGCTCAGGCCCTCGGGCGGTTCGATCCCGAGCACCTTCAGCAGTACGCGGGAGGTGCGGTCCGCGTCGACGGTAGCGTCTTCGAGCAGTTGGTGGACTGCCACGTCCAGGATGCGCGCTGTATCGTCGGCGCGCTCGACGTATCGACCGATCCAATAGAGGGATTCGGCGTTTCGAGCAAGCATTTCCCTATTCCCCGATCAACCGCTGTGTCTGCTGTTGTTGCTGCTGTTGCTGATTGGCCTGCGGCGTGCTGAGTTCGCGACCGAGCTCGAACGAATCCGTTTGCGGCGGTTCGCTGACGAGTTCGGGTCCGGCCAGTTCCCGGTCGACCGACCCCGCGCGCCCGGCCAGCACCCAGGTGTCCTTGCTGCCGCCGCCCTGACTGGAGTTCACCACCAGCGAGCCCTCCGGCAGCGCGACCCGGGTGAGACCGCCGGGCAGCACCCAGATGTCGTCACCGTCGTTGACCGCGAACGGACGCAGGTCCACGTGGCGAGGCGCGAGATCGTCACCGATCTTGGTCGGCACCGTCGAGAGCTGCACCACCGGCTGAGCGATCCAGCCACGCGGGTCGGCCTTGATCTTGCGCTTGATCGCCTCCAGCTCGCGCGCCGACGCGTCGGGCCCGATCACGATGCCGTAGCCGCCGGAACCCTCGACCGGTTTGACCACCAGTTCGCCGACCCGATCGAGCACTTCCTCACGTTCGTCGTCGAGCCAGCAGCGGAAGGTGTCGACATTGGGCAGGATCGGCTTCTCACCGAGGTAGTACTCGATGATCTTGGGCACGTAGGTGTAGATGAGCTTGTCGTCGCCGACGCCGTTGCCGACCGCGCTCGAGATCACCACATTGCCCGCGCGCGCGGCGTTGAGCACCCCGGCGACGCCGAGCACGGAGTCGGGGCGGAAGTGCATCGGGTCGAGGAAGGTGTCGTCGATGCGCCGGTAGATCACGTCGACCTGACGCTCACCTGCCGTCGTACGCATGTAGACGACGTTGTCGCGGCAGAACAGGTCGCGACCCTCCACCAGCTCGACGCCCATCTGCCTGGCGAGCAGCGAATGCTCGAAGTAGGCGGCGTTGTGTACGCCCGGCGTGAGCACCACCACGGTCGGGTCGACCTCGTTGGGCGCCGCCGAGGCCCGCAGGGCGCGCAGCAGGTGGCCCGGATAGTCGCCCACCGCGCGCACCCGGTGCGAGGAGAACAGATCGGGGAAGACCCTGGCCATCGTGCGCCGGTTCTCCATCACATAGGACACCCCCGACGGCGAACGCAGATTGTCCTCCAGTACCCGGAAGTCGCCCTTCTCGTCGCGGACCAGGTCGATGCCGGAGACGTGGATACGCACGCCGTTGGGCGGCACCAGCCCCGCGGCCTCGCGATGGAAGTGTTCGCACGAGGTGACCAGCCGCTTGGGGATCACCTGATCACGCAGGATGTTCTGCTCGCCGTAGACGTCGGCCAGGAACAGCTCCATCGCGGTAACCCGCTGTTTTATCCCGCGTTCGAGCTTGGCCCACTCCGCGGCGGCGATCACCCGCGGCACCAGATCCAGCGGGAACGGCCGCTCCTGACCGGAGAGGGAGAAGGTGATGCCCTGGTCGATGAACGCGCGGTCCAGCGCGTCGGATCGTTTGGCCAGGTCATCGACGTCATTGGCCGCCATCGCGGCATGGATTCCCTTGTACGGTGCCCGTACTTTTCCCGACCCGTCGAACATCTCGTCGAACGCGTCGGCGAAGCGGCCGGGGCCGTACCCCTCGAACAATCCGGTGTGCGTGGCAGTCGGATGGCCGTTCGTTCTCACCATGGCCGGTGATGCAGATCGAGCCGTACTCGGCGCAGTGGTGGAGGTCATGACAAAAACTCTGCATCACCCGGCGGCAGGGTCGTGTGTGACACAGGTAAATTCTTTGCATCACCTGAAACGGGTGAAATCGGCGTCGTCTCCCCGGTCGGAGTGGATCGAGGGCCGATTTCGCCGGGGGGTGCCGAGCTGGTAACCTCGATCTTCGGCGCGGTGTTACCCGTAGTTCAGCACCATCTGCTGCATCGTGGGCGCGCGCCCGACGAGCTTTCAAGGAATACCACCCAGCGACAGGAAACCAGAGGATACAGGCGTGGCCAACATCAAGTCCCAGATGAAGCGGATCCGTACCAACGAGGAAGCGCGCAAGCGTAACCAGTCGGTCAAGTCCGCGCTGCGCACCGCGATCCGCAACTTCCGTGAAGCTGCCTCCAGCGGTGACAAGGAAAAGGCTGCTGAGCAGCTGCAGTTCGCGAGCCGCAAGCTCGACAAGGCCGCGTCCAAGGGCGTCATCCACGCCAACCAGGCGGCCAACAAGAAGTCCGCGCTCGCGCTGGCTCTGAACAAGATCTGATCGTCGGCGAGCCTGGTGCTCGCTGGTAATACCTCGCAAGACGCAGCCGCCGTGGCCTCGATGACCACGGCGGCTTTTGTCGTTCCTTCCCACCGGCTACCATTCGCGCCATGTTGACGGTGTACGCGAATCAGACGGTGGTACGAGGCGATGACCTGGCCGAGGTGATCCGCGCGGCGGAGATCCTCGGCATCGGTCTCAAGGTCGAAAATGTGATGGTGCCCGACGAGGAGGGCGGTTACGGCGCCGCGTGGATCGTCACCCGTGAAGACGAAGTCCCCCTCTACGACGAGTGGGAGGGACGCTACGACGATCTCGACGACGCCGACGACGACGAAGTGGACGTCTCGCTCGTCGTGGCCGGCGAGTAGTCAGTTCACGCAGGGCACCTGCCCCGAGGTGATATCGCTGCGGACCGGCTTGCCCGCGTCGGGAGTCTCCGTCTCCGAGGTGGTCGTGCTGGTTCGCCAAGCGCTCGCTGTCGACTCCGACGACCAGGCGGCAGGCGGTTCCGTGCGTTGCCCGGTGCGCTTGGCGGTAGTGGCTGTCGGTACCGGCATTCCGAAGGCCGCGGCGATCTCGCGGCGGATCGATGGCCGGTCGACGATGTTCACGTCCTGGCCGTTGATCACGTCGTAGCGCAGCACCGGCAGGGTGCGGAATTCGACCTGCGGATCGTCGGCGGCGCCAAGAGTACGGACGAATTCGGTCATGTTCCAACCGTCCGACAGCACGATGTTGCGATGCGCCACATCCATCAGCGCCGAGAGCTTGCCCGGGTCGGTGAGCGTGCCCGCGCTCCGTAGCTGCCTGGCCACCGAGGTCAGGAACGCCTGCTGACGGTGGGTTCGGTCCAGGTCACCGTTCTCCAGTCCGTGTCGCTGCCGGACGAAGGCCAGCGCCTGTGCCGGATCCAGCTGCTGGCGGCCCGCGGGGAAATCGGCGCCGGAGAACTCGTCGTCCTTCACCGGCCTGTTCAAGCAGACCTCCACGCCGCCGAGCGCGGCGGCCAGATCGTAGAATCCCCCCAGGGTGACCTCGGCGAACCTGTCGATCGGCACCCCCGTCAGATCCCGGACCGCGGCCACGGTCGAGGCCCGCCCCGCCTCTCGACCAGCCTGTTCCAGCTTCCGCTGATCGGTGACGCCCCGCGCGATCAGCTGGTCCTGCACGGCGGCCTTCTTCAACCCGTACGTCTCCTTGATCTTGGCGTGGGTGTAGCCCGGGATGCCGCTGACCGGCACATAGTCGTCGCGGGGAATCGATACCGCGACGATCTTGTCCATCGCGGCCGGAATGTGTACCAGGATCAGGGTATTGGCGTTGTATCCGCCCTCGTCACCGTCGCCCGCGTGCAGTTGATCGAGGACTTCGGACGGGAGCTCGTTGCCGTCCTGATCGCGCCGGGTGTCCAAGCCGATCAGCAGGATATTGAGATCGCCCCCGAGTGAATGCGGTGCGTCGTCACCGATCGCCCGCGACCGCAAGAACCCCGCGTCGAAACTCCCCGCCGTCGACCACCCATACGCCGTGACAACCACCACCGCGGCCGACAACACCGCCGCGACAACCTTTACTACCTGCCGTGCTGTTCGCCCCGCCGAGCCCCGACCGCGTCGACCGCGTTCGCCTCTTCCATCCCGGCTACCACTCGGCTCAACCATCTCATGATCAACTGTGCCAGCCGCGATAGTGACCTGGTATCGCGATTCGATCCCGATTGGATGGAGGTGCGGCGCGCCTGTTCAGTGGGCCGGGTGCCGAGATCCTGGGAAATCCGCAGGCTAGCCGGTGGTGCGGAGGTCGAGGATGCGGGCGAGGGCGTGTTCCACAGCGTAGGTGGCATCGGCGGCGCCGCCCTTCACGTCGGCGTTGAGGGTGGCGACTACCTGTAGGGCGGTGCCGATGGTGGTGGGGTTCCAGCCGCGGGCCTGGGCCTGGGCTTTTTTGATCTTCCAGGGGGGCATGCCGAGTTTCTGGGCGAGGGCGAACGGGTCGCCTCGCCCTGCCGAGCCGACTTTGGCGATGGTGTGGACGGAGTCGGCGAGGGCGTCGGCCAACAGAACGTGTGGGACACCGCGGTCGGTAGCCCAGCGCAGGGCCTCCATCGCGCCGGGGCGGTCGCCGGCGACGGCGAGATCGGCAACGTCGAAGCCGGTGACCTCGGCTCGGCCGGAGTAGTAGCGACGGACCGCGTTCGCGTCGACCTTGCCACCGGTGTCGGACACCAATTGCGAACAGGCGGCGGCCAATTCGCGCAGCTCCGAACCGACGGATTCGAGCAGGACCTGCACGACTTCGGTCGGTACCTTGACCCCGAGCGCCCGGAACTCGCCCCGCACGAACTCCGCCCGCTCGGCGCCCTTGTTGAGCTTCGTGCACTCGTGGACGGTCGCGCCCTTCTTCTGCAGCGCGGGTGCCAGCGCCTTGGCCCGGCCGCCGCCCGAGTGCAGAACCATGAGCACCACGCCGTCGGGCGGATCGGCCGCGGCCTCGGTGATCACCGCGACCGCGTCCTTGCCCGCTTCGGCCGCCGACTCGAGCACGATCACCCGGTCCTCGGCGAACAGCGACGGACTGAGCAACTCGGCCAGCTCAGCGGTGCTCGCGTCACCGGCGCGCAGTCGATCGACCGGCACCGAATCCGGATCGGGCGCACAGGCCCGCACCTGTGCGGTCACCTTCGCAACCGCACGTTCGACCAGCAGTTCCTCGTCGCCGAGGACCAGGTGCACCGAGGCAGGGCGTTCGCTCACCAGGCGATCCTACGTACGCCCACCGACAACCCGGACACGCGCCACCTCCGACGATTCACCCCGAAACCATGCCGACGCCATCGGGGCGCGGGTCCGTGGCGCGCCGGTGGCGCGCGTCGGCGGGACGTGACAGTCCGCAGTTCGGAGGCGGTGCCCACGATCACGACGTCACCGTCGACGTCGGTCCGAGCCACGGTGGTGCCGAGCGCGGCAAGGGCGGTGGTCACCGTTGGATGCGGGTGACCGAAGGTGTTGCCTGACCCGGCGCTGACCAAGGCCAGCCGCGGGCGGACGGCACGGAGGAATTCCGCTGTGGTGGTGCGTGATCCGTGATGCGGCACCTTGAGAATGTCCGCCCTGACATCGCCGCCGCGCACGATCCGGTCCTGCGCCTCGGCCTCGATGTCACCGGTGAACAGGATCGTCCCAGCCGGAGTACGAGCCCGCATCACCAGCGACCGATTGTTGGCCTCATCGGCCGCCAAGGATGTCGGCTCCTCCTTGCTCGGCGCCAGCACACGTAATCCGACTGTCCCGAAGGTTATTTCGTGTCCTGCGTGGAGTTCCATGAGCGGAATACCGGCCGCACCAGCGAGTTGCGCCACCCGCTCGACTCCCCCGGAGTCGTCACTGTGGCCGTGCCATTCTCGCTGGGAAACACCGTGGTCCGTTGACCGCCCATCACCCTTCGCCAGGCTCTCCCCCGGGGTTCCACTCGGGCAGACGACCTGATCGCTACCCGTCCTCGGACGCGTAGCGCCACCCACAGTCGGTGCTCGCTCCCTCTGGTGTGAGGCCGTAGCCAGCTGCGATTCCCTGGACGCGGTCGGTGTCGGTTCCGGGGCCGACGTCGGCTCGTGGGTTCGGTTCGCGACGGCGCAGGTTCGGGCGATGGCTGGGCGAAATTCGCCCGGGGCGGTGGCAATCGCGTCGACGGTGCGGCCGCGGAGGGCGCCTGCGAGTCCGTTGATGTGGTCGGCGTGGGGGTGGGTGAGGACGAGTAGGGGGATGTGGGTGATTCTCAGGCGGTCCAGGCACGCCCGCATCGGGCGAGGATCGGGGCCGACGTCTACGACGACCGCGGCCCCAGGAGCGACCGACAAGGCCAGGCCATCACCTTGGCCCACGTCGCACATCGCGAGCACCCAACCCGGTGGCGGCCAACCCGGCTGCAAGAAGCGCACCGGGACCAGCACTATCGACACACCCAACGCCGCTACGGCAAGGAATCTGCGGGTGTGCGACCAGCGCAAGGCCGCCACGACCGCCACGACGACCACTGCCGCGACCGCTCCCCCAGCAGCACCTCCTGGCACAGTGACCGCGGCGCCCGGCACTGAAGCAGCGCGATCGGCGACGCCGAGCAACCACCACATCGGTGGGCGGGCACACCAGAGCACCCACACCGCACCACCACCCCACCCGCACGCCACCACCGCGCCTACCGCACCGATCACCGTGATCAGCCCTACCACCGGTGCGACGAGCGCGTTCGCCACGATCGCCACCAGACTCACCCGCCCCGACAGGGCGACCATCAGCGGCAGGGTGACGACGAATGCGGCCGCCGATACCGCGACGATCTCCGCGGGCGCGCGCCACCATCCGCGCGCTCGCAACCAGTCCGCCCAGCTGGGCGCCAGCAGAATGAGCCCCGCCGTAGCGATCACGGATAGTGCGAATCCCGCGCTCACCGCCAATTGTGGTGCGACGGCGAGTAATCCGATCACGGCCGCGCATAGCGCGGGTAGCGCCTGTTTGCGGCGTCCGGTGAGCAGAGCCAGCACTGTCACCGAACCCATCGCTGCCGCGCGCAGCACACTCGGGTCGGGACGCGCGATGACGACGAACAGTACGACGATCCCCGCCGCCGCGGCGGCGCTGAGCCGGGGACCTGCCGTGAGCAGTCGGGTGAGTGCCAACAGAGCCGTCAACAGGATCGTGAAATTGGCTCCGCTGACAACACAAAGGTGCTGCAGCCCAGCCACTTCGAACGCGTCACGCACTTCTTCTGACAATGCGACGGTATCGCCCACGACGAGCGCGGGCAGCAACCCTGCCGCGGTAGGCGGCAGTGCCGCGGCAGAGGCTTCGACCAGGTCAGATCGCACGTTCGCCGCGACGCGCTGCCACCACGGCGGCTCGCCGATCAGCTTCGGTGCATCGGTGGCGCGCAGCGTGGCAACAGTCAGATCCGCGCGGCTCGGCTCGCTGACCTCTGCCCGGAACCGCACCAGCTGTCCAGGTGACAACTCCGCCCATTCGCTCCCCTGCGCGAGCACCACGATCGAACCGCTCGCCTGTGTCCACTCCCGACCCTGACCGAACTCGCGCAGACCCGCGCGAACAATCCACCGTCGCTCGCCACCGAACCCACCGGCGCGCATCGGCTTCGCATCGTCGGTGACGACCGCGAACACACTTACCGAGCGACCGAACGACTCTCGCAGCGGGTGCGACTGGACATGATGCTCCTGCCAAGCACCCGCAGCCGCGAAGCCTGCGCTGAGCAACATCGTCGCCAACCCGGTAACCGCGACAACCCGCCACCGCTCCCGCCGATGCGCCATCGCCCACAACAGCACCACCCACAGCCCGATCGCCACCACCACGGCACCTACGGCCAACACCGAGCCCGCAACCCACCCCACGGTCACCGCGACGATCGTCGCCACCCAGCACCCGAGCGCCGCGGGCACCAGCCGCATATCGAGCACCTGAGGCTCCACCTCGGCACCGACTGCCTCCCCCTGCGCCCCCGCGCTCATCCGCCGGTCCCGTTCCGGTCTTCCCACTGCGTGCCAGAACCGCGCTACCCATGTCCGCCGAAGCTTCCCGGCCCTCACCCGCGGCACGGCCCTCGATGCTCGCCGCTCCGCTGACTCCTCCCGAACCGCCTCCTCGCCCAGCGCCGCTCTCATCCGCCGGCCACGTCGTCACGTCTGGACCTGCCGCTGTCCGAATTCCCCGTGGGCATGTTTGCGGCGCACTGTGTTTCGCCGAGTCCGATCGCGCATGCCGCGGGAAGCTCACCCGGCTCTGAGGCCTGGTCGTCCAGCGTTTCCGCGGATCGGTCTGTGGCGCGCAGACTTTCCTGCCGCACGCACGGCCACATCGGGCAGGTCATGCGGTCGCCTCCGCTGCGTCAGCGACCATCTGGTGATCGGTCGCGGTGCAACGGCTTTCGTGTTGTCCGCTACCGCGCGGAGGCATCATGTCGTCACCAGCTCGCGCAGTCGGGCCAAGCGTGCTGGACCGATGCCGTCGACCTCGCCGAGTTGAGCAACATCGGTGAAACGGCCGTTGGCCGAGCGCCACGCGAGGATCGCTTTGGCGGTGACTGGGCCGACTCCAGGTAGTGCGTCCAATTCGGCTTCGGTCGCGGTGTTCAGATCGAGGCGGGATTTGGCGCCCGTACCACCCCCGGTGCTGGGACCTGCGGAATCAGAACCCACCCTGCTCGGGCCTGCACTGTTCGGCGCGGGTGGGGCGGCGCGACCGGCACCGATCATGATGCTGCCGAGGCGTGGTTGTCCGACCTGGGGGTCGGTCGCACCGACGACGACCTGATCACCGTCGGAAAGCCGTTGGGCCAGGTTCAGCCCTGCCAGATCAGCACCTTCTCGGGTCCCGCCGGCTTCTTCGAGAGCGTCGGCGATCCGAGATCCGTCCGGCAGTCGGTGCAGCCCAGCCCGCTCGACCAAACCGACCACACTGACAACAACCTCAGCACTCGTACTCGGTCCTCGGCCCGACACGGCCGCAACCGCAACGGTCGGATCGGCTTGCACCGCGATGCTCTCCGCCCGGAGTGCCGGCACCGGTGGCACCGCCCGCGCCACAGGCTGATCGCGCAGCACAATCACACCGGTCAGCACCACGGCGATGACTCCCACCAAGCCGAGAACGATCGCTCCGCGACGACCCGGATCCAGCCGTGCTTCACGAAAGCGCTCGGGCACCAGCCGGTTTCGCCCTCCCGAAGCACCGTCGTCGAGCCACACTGGTGTCGCGACCGCTCCCGGCGGCCCGGACGAGGGCGCGAGTTCGTCTTCGTCCCACTGCCCTGCATCGTCGTCGACGCGCGAATCAGCCGTCCTGGAACCCCTCCCGGACTCGCGCGGCGGTTGACTGCTCGGTCGTCCTCGCTCGCGGACCGCCAGACCACCCAGCCGCCGCCGTACCCGTTCGTGCTCCTCGTGTCGTGACATGGCAGCGACGCTATGCCGACGCCGGACCGGCGAAAACCCGCTGACCTGGGCCGGAAAGAAACCTGTGGATAACTCCGAGCCTGTGGACAACCCACCCTCGGCGGCCCTCGCGCACGGATTCCGGCCTGCCCGAGTGGATACCGTGCGCTCATGGCCGACTCGAAGTACTCAGGTACGTATGGAACTCGCACAACGATTCCGCGACTTCGCACTCCGCGAGGCGCGCGACAATTCCCCGCTCTATCACCGACGGGCCCTGGATATCAGCACGGATCCGGCGACACTGGCGCTGATCGCCGGATTGCCGACGGACAAGCAGCAACCCAACCTGATCCTGGCTGCCGCGCGAGTGAACGGTGCGATCGCGGTTCCCTACAGCGAGTTCCGCGAACAGCTGCACGAGAACTGGCCGGCGATCTCGGCCACGGCACTGACCCGGCGAACGCAGACGAACGAAGCGGGCCGGACAGCGACCTTACTGCCGGTACTGGCCCGGCTACCCGGGCCCCTGTCACTCATCGAGGTCGGCGCCTCGGCCGGACTGTGCCTGTACCCGGACCGTTTCAGCTACCGCTACGACGGAGCCGCGTTGGATCCGTCCGACGGCCCGTCGCCGGTTGTGTTGACCTGCGAGACAACCGGTCCGGTGCCGATCCCGGACCGGCTCCCCCGAGTCGTCCATCGAGCAGGAGTGGACCTGAACCCGCTCGATGCCGGCGACGAGGACGACCAGCAGTGGTTGTCTGCCCTCGTCTGGCCGGGTCAGGACGAGCGGCTGACTCGGCTGCGCGCGGCCTGTGCGATCGCCGCCGCGGATCCCGCGACCATCTCGACCGGCGACTTGAACGAGCAGGTCACCGAGCAGGTCCACGAGGCACCACGCGACAGCACGGTGGTGGTGTTCCACAGCGCCGTGCTCACCTACCTCTCACCGCGGGCGCGCGCGGACTTCCGCGCGACGGTGCAGGATCTGCCCTGCCATTGGGTTTCGCAGGAGGGCGCCGGCGTGATCGCCTCGCTGGTCGATCGGCTGCCTGCGCGCGAGTCCGAAGCGGCCCGGTTGGTCCTCGCCCTCGACGACGAGCCGTTGGCTTTCGCCGGGCCGCACGGCCAGTCGCTGGACTGGTTCGGCCCGGCGTAGCGACCTCAGAGTCGGCGCATCACCGACACGACGCGACCCAGGATGACCGCTTCGTCGCCGTCGATCACGGAGTAGGCGGGGTTGCGGGGTTCGAGGTGGACATGGCCGTTGCGGCGGCGATACACCTTGACCGTGGCCTCCTCGCCGATCATGGCGGCGACGATGTCGCCGGAGTTGGCTTCTCGCTGACTACGGACCACGACGAGATCGCCGTCGCAGATCGCGGCGTCGATCATCGAGTCACCGCGTACCCGCAGACCGAAAACCTCACCGCGGCCGACCAGTTCACGCGGCAGCGTCAGGACGTCGTCGGGGTTGTGCTCGGCCAGGATCGGGGCGCCCGCGGCGATGTCGCCCACGACGGGCACCGACACCGAGGCGTCGGAGTCGGTGGTGGGTGTGCCACGCAGGAACAGGCGCACGTCGATGGGACGAGCCATGGTGGCTGCACGGCGTAGGAAACCGTCCTCCTCCAACGCCTTCAGGTGTTGGGAGACCGTGGATGTGGAGCGCAGGCCCACCGCGTCGGCGATCTCCCGTGTGCTCGGCGCGTAGCCGTGGGCGAGCACCGAATCCCTGATCACGGCGAGGATGTGTTGCCTGCGGGGAGGCAGGTTCGCGGCGTCGAGCTGGTCGAAGTCGTCGTATCCGGTCATCGGGGAATCGTAGATCCCCACGCGATCACCACTTCAGTGCAGGTTCCTCGCGAAACAGTTCGACAACGGCAGGACGTGATATGGCGCGAACAACGGAATCCGGTGATACCCGCTGCGTTCGTAGAAACGCACCGCGTCGGGCTGCAAATGCCCGGTCTGCAGGATCATCCGGGGCCTGCCCGCCGCTCGGACAGCCGCCTCGGCCGCGTGCAGGAGCGCGGTCGCGGTTCCGGTGCCGCGATAGGCGGGGCGGACGAACATCCGCTTGAGTTCCAGATCATCGGAGTTCCACCGCAATGCGGCGTGGCCGGCTGGTTCTACCGCCGCGTAGGCGACGAAGGTTCGGTGCACGCTGGAAAGATCGACCGCATTGGGCGCGAGCCCACGCTCGGCGAGCTCGAGGTAGGCGTAGCGAGGGCCGACCTCCGCCGACATCTCCGCGCGAAGCGTCTCGGCGTCGGGATGGTCCCAGTCGACTTCGAGTACCCGCAATGGGAGGTCGGTTCGTGGAGAGGTGGTGCCAGCCATGCCACCTACGGTAGGCACCGGATCGCCGGCACCGAAGGGTTTACCCTCAGCGAGATTCTGAACCGGCACCGCTCAGACACATCCGCCCGGCAACACCGCGACGGCGACCGCGCCGACACCGAGGTGCACGCCGAGCGCGGGGCCGAACTCGGCGACATAGAGTTCCCGAACCTCCGGCAGCTGCTCACGCAGTTGCGCCGCAATGTTCTCGGCGGCCTCGGGAGCACCGAGATGCTGAATGCCAAGGGCCGCACCGTCGGACGCGGCCGCGTCCACCGCGGCGGCTACCAGCTTGGTGTAGGCGCGCGATCTGGTGCGCACCTTCTCGCGCATTTCGAGCTTGCCCTCCACCAGCTGCAGCAGCGGCTTCGTCACCAGTTCGCTGCCGAAGAACGCAGCGGCGCTGCTCAGCCTGCCGCCCTTGCGGAGTTGCTCAGTGCGGTTGACCAGGATGAATGTGCGAGAACGGGTCGCGGCCGACACCGCGCACTCGTAGACATCGTCCAGCGCCTCGCCTGCCATCGCCCTGCGCGCGGCGGCCAGCACCGGCAGACCGGTGGCAAGACCGGCACCGAGCGAATCGACCACGCGCACACGATCTTCGGCGCCCATGTCGCGCACCGCCTGACGACCCGATTCCCAGGTCGCCGACAACCGGCGCGACAGATGCACCGCGACGACCCCGTCACCATCGCTGTGGCTCAACGCGCGTTCGTAGGCTTCGCGCAGTTCTCCGGGCGAGGCGGCCGAGGTGGTGACCGAGTCCGCCGTGTAGTCGATCTCGATCGGATCGACGCCCTCCCGGATCTCCCGCTCACCGACGAGCACATGCAACGGCACCACTTCGATACCGAACTCGGCGACGAGATCAGCGGACAATCCCGCCGCCGAATCGGTGACCACCACAACGGCCACGGACTACCGGACCTCCTGCAGCGCCTTGGTCATCGCCGTCGCCACTGCCGCGTGCCCAGCCCAGCCCCAGTGGATGCCGTCCGGGTTCGCCGAGCCCGACTCGATGTCGTCACGCACGGCCTCGCCGAGGTCGACGAGCGGCACCGAGGTGCGACCGGACCACGCCTGCAAGGCCTTGACCGCCCGTGCCCTGCCTTTGTGCACCCGCCCGTAGGCGTCGCACTTGTGCACCGACGGCAGCACCGCCACGACCGGCAGCTCCGGCCGCAGATGGTTCAACGCGGTCCGCGACTGCTCCAGGTAGTCCACGCTCACCCTCGGCGGAAGGGCAACCGGGCGACCGAGTTTCGACAGCTTCGGCTGCAACCAGTTGTAAGTCGCTCGCACGCCACGGCGCAGACGCGGCGGACGGATGTAGCGGATCATCTCCCGCAGCGCGGTGGGCAGCGGAGACGGCAGGGTGTCCATGCCGCCGACGGCGAACACGACCGCCCCGGCACGCGGCACCGCGGCCCATACCCGCGGATCACCGATCAGTGCCCAGTACGCGTCGCGACAGGTCCAGCCGATCCGCGCGATGAGTTCGACATCCCAATCCAGTTCCGCGGCCACCATATTCGGCCAGATCCGCGGATCGTCGGCGGGCAGGCCGCCTTTCGGACCGTAATAGGCGAGCGAGTCCGCGATCACCAGCAGCACGGGGCGCGGTGCGGCGGAATCCACCGGCCTCGGCGAACCGGCTTCCTCGACGAGCAAAGAACCGGCGGTTGCCACCGCAACCGATTCGCCCTGCGGTGCAACCGCGTTCGTGGACGCCGCGACAACGAGATCCGCGCCTGCGGCAGGCGAAGTCGTCAGCAAGCTGTCCGCGGAGTCCAGGTCCTGGCGTGCAGCGGCGGGATCGGCCTGCGCATCAGCAGGATCGATTCCGTCGGCGGCTGGCGCGACCTCGACCGAAGCAGCTCCGGGATCGTCGACGGAGGTAGTGACCTCGGCGTCGGACCGAACCGGATCAGCCGTTTTCGGTCGGAGTGTTTGTGGCACAGCCGGATCGATCGAATCGGTGGCATCCGCGAGCGGCTCGGCGACTACCTCCGAAGCCTCAGCGGAGACGTCGCCGACGGGAGCCGAATCCGCAGCCGGATCGGCCGCGATGGCCTCCGCAGGCGACTGGTCGGTATCCGTATCTACGACAGCGGAATCCACGTCGCCGGGTCCTGCTTCCCGCACAGCGGAACCCTCGGCATCGTCACCGATCGCGGTCACCGCACTGTCGGCATCGACGCTGCCGTCCGAGCGAACCTCGACGGCCGGCTCGGAATCCGCTGCCTCCGAGCCGGACTCGACGGCTGCTGCCGCCGAGTCGACCGGCTCGGGTTCAGCGACGACCGGCGGGGGAAGCGGGCCGAACAGGGCATCGGGCAGCGATCGTTCGCTGCGCGCGGTGACCTGCTTGAAGAGTTCGTCCGGTACCGAACGGATCGGTTCCTCGCGCTCTGCGCGAGCAGGTGGCGGACCGAATAGCGCGTCCGGCAATTGCCGTCCGGCTTTGGCCGTCACCTGCTGGAACATCTCATCGGGTACCGATCGGACGGGCTCTTCATTGGACATCGGGAGCTACCTTCGCCGCTGCGTTCCAAACATCGAGGCGCCAGCCGGGTCGGTCGACATCCGGGCCGTGACTGGAAAGCTGCACCCAGCTGGTATTGGCCAGCCCGCCTAGGGCAGGCCAGTTCTCCGGTGGCAGTTCCAGCAACGCGGCCGTCAGAGCAGCGATCAGCCCGCCGTGCGCAACCAGGATGATAGTCCGACCGGGCCAATCCTGCCGCTCGTTGTACAGTTCGCGCACCACAGGCAGTGCCCGCGCACCGACCTCGAGCTTGCTCTCGCCACCGGGCGGTGTGTAGGTGGCGTCCAGACGCCACTGCACACGCGCGCCGGGGTAGTCGGCGTCGACTTCGAGGTGGGTCAGGCCTTCCCAGTCACCCAGGTTGGTCTCGCGCAGCCGCTGATCGGTGAGGACAGGCAGATCGCTGATGTCGCCGAGCGCCTGCGCGGTTTCCTTGGCGCGGCGCAGATCGGAAGCGTGGATCGCGATGGCGTTGCGTGAACCCAGTTCGCGCGCAGCCTCTTTGGCCTGTTGGCGACCGAGTTCGGTGAGATCGGTGTCGATCTGGCCCTGCATCCGGTCGGCCGCGTTCCATTCGGTCTGCCCGTGCCGCAACAGGATCAGGTTGCGCACATGGGCGTACTTACTCACTCGTTGATTCCCTCTACCTGCGCGTCGTCGTCCGCTGCCGGAGTCGGGAGTGCGGCGATGCCCTCGACGGGGACTGCCGGGCAGTCACGCCACAGGCGCTCGAGTGCGTAGAAATTGCGCTCGTCGTTGTGCTGGACGTGTACGACGATGTCGACGTAGTCGAGCAGTGCCCAGCGACCCTCACGGGTGCCTTCGCGACGGACCGGCTTGTGACCGGCTTCACGCAGCTTGTCCTCGATGTTGTCGACGATCGCGTTGACCTGGCGCTCGTTGGGCGCCGAGGCGATCACGAAGCAGTCAGTGATCACCAGCTGCTCGGAGACGTCGAGCACGACGACATCGGTGGCGAGCTTGTCGTCGGCAGCGAGTGCGGCGACCGTTGCCATCTCGATCGCTTCGGTAGAGGCACTCATACGGTCTCCTCCTGTGGGGTCAGACCCTCGCTCATGTGGCTCAACGTCAGCTACCTTCCGTTCCTGCGGGCACGTAGAGGTGCCGCTTCGATATGTACTGCACCACGCCGTCGGGGACGAGGTACCAGACCGGCCGACCATCCGCTGCGCGGCGGCGGCATTCGCTCGACGAGATGGCCAGCGCGGGGATCTCGACCATCGTCACGGCGTCGGCGGGAAGGTCCCGCAGATGCTCCTCGAGATGATCGGTGTTCAGTTCGTAACCCGGTCGGCTCACCCCGACGAACTTCGCCAGTTCGAACAGTTCGGTCCAATCCTGCCATGTCAGGATGTTGGCCAGCGCGTCCGCACCGGTGATGAAGTACAGCTCCGCGTCGGGGTGCGTGTTTTGCATCTCGCGCAGGGTGTCCACCGTGTAGGTGACCTTGTTGCGTTCGATGTCGGCCCGGCTGACGGAGAACCTCGGGTTGGACGCGGTGGCGATGACCGTCATCAGGTAGCGATCCTCGGCGGGGCTGACCTGCTTGTTGACCTTCTGCCACGGCTGACCGGTCGGGACGAAGATCACTTCGTCGAGCTCGAACCGGTTCGCGACCTCGCTCGCCGCGACCAGGTGTCCGTGGTGGATCGGGTCGAAGGTGCCGCCCATGACGCCGAGCTTGCGGCGCGGCCGAGCTGTTTCGTGCATGAGGTCTGAGCTTAATCCGGCCGACCGGACCGGGGCGGACCGGACTACTCCGGGCCGTCACGGCGCTCGCGAGGTCGGGTCGCCTGCGCGCACATCTGGGCGAACTGGGCGCGGGTGTGTTTCAGCTCTTCGACGAGGTGCGCGGCCGGATCGGCGGCTACCCGGCGATTCAGTTCGGTCAGCAATACATCGATCGTCACCCACCACGGCCCACGCACGCGCCCCTGGGGCCCGCGCAGTTGCAGCCAGGCGGCGGCGCGCAGGCAGCGGGCCCTCGGCACGATCTTGTCCTGTTCACCCCACAGCCCCGCGGCGCGCAGGTAGCCCCCGAGTGCCTCGGACTCCTGCCCACAGCACTCACGGGCGACCGCGGCCGACCACACCAGATCGGCATGACGGCGGCGCTGCGCGGGCGAACCGGCGATCAGCCGGGCCGCCTCGGCGAACTGCCACGCGGCCTGGCGGTAGCGGCCGAGGTGATTCAGTGATTCGGCGAACTGGGCGCGGACCCGCGCGAGCTCAGCGGGTGGGTAGCCGACCGTTCCGGTCAGCAGCGGACGGTCGAAGGCGACCACCGCCTCGCCGTGCCTGCCCGCCCGATGCCAGGCGCGCCCGGCGACCAGCCACAGATGGACAGCATCGGCCTGCGAGATCGGCTGCCAGCTGGCGGCGGCCGACGCGGCGGCACGAGCCATCTCGCGGTCGCGCCCCGGCTGGGCGGCGACGGCGGTGACCAGCTGGGTGCGCATCGCGGCGAGTTCTCGACCGCCCAGTTCACCGGCGCCGACGACGAGCGCCCTTCGCAGCTGTTCCTCCGCCGCGGCCGGGGCATCTACAAGGCGTGCCGCGGCGATTCCGGCCAGCCGCCGCGCGGCCCGTGCCCCCGAACCGGGCGCGGGGCGTCGGAGGGCGTCTTCCGCGGCGGCTGCGCCCCACGCTGCGACAGCATCGCTCGTCAGCCCCGGCGCGCGTTGTCGTCCCAGGTCTCCGGCCACAGCTGCATCCGGCGCTGCGATGGTTCGACGTCCTGGATCTTCCGCCGAGTCGGCAGGACCGCCGATGATGATGGGTTCGTCCCGAGAGCGATCGGTCTCGTTCGTGAGCGGGTCGGTCACCGAGCGAACCACGCCCAGCCGGTGAGGGAATGACCCGATCGCACCTTCCCTACGTCCGATATCCGTCGATCGGATCGCTCGTCGTCGCGCGACGCCCCTGCCAGCATGGGCGTGATCTTCGTTGTGGTGCCATGTGAGGCGCTTAACGTCGGCTGAAAAGCTCAGGCAGTGGGGCGCTTCGCTTTCGGGAGTTTGGCGACGACCGCGTCGTAGGAGGCATCGATCAGCTCGCGCAGTTCGTCGTCGGGGACCGCGCCGCCGACGCGAATGCTGTTCCAGCCGTAGCGGCCGATGTAGGCCGACGCGGTGACATCGGCGGGGTAGATGCTGACCAACTCGTCGGCTTCGGTGCGGTCGCGGCCGCATTTGAGGCCGATCGACGTGCCCGCACCGAGGAACGCGAACACTTTGTCGCCGACCTTGGCGACGGTGTCGCCCTCCCATGGCTCGTCTTCCCAGGCACCCGGTTTCGCCAGGCAGTAGGCCAAGACGTCAACACTCATCGCCAGCTCCTTCAGACGGGCAACAACCTGGAGACCACCTCGGTCAGCTGCCGAGCTGATCGACATTCGTGCATCTCGATCACCGAACCGTAGTCGCGAGCCGCCGAATCGCCTGTCCCCCAGAGATTCTTGGGTTCGGGATTGAGCCAGTGCGCGTGCCGGGCGGTACCGACCAGTTCGCGCAGCGTGTCCAGTTGCGGGTTGCGATAGTTGGTGCGGCCGTCGCCGAGGACCAGCAGCGAGCTACGGCTGGTGACGGCTTCGCCGAAGTTCTCGGCGAAACTGGTCAGCGCGTAGCCGTAATCGGAATGCCCGTCGGCGTCGATGATGCGCGACTCGGTGAAGATCCGGGTCATCACATCGTCGAGGCCGGCGTACGGCTCGAAGAAACCGGTGACCTCGTCGGTGCGGTCGACGAAGGCGAAGATCCGCACCCGCGAGAACTGCTCACGTAACGCGCTCACCAGCAGCAGCGTGAAGTTACTGAACCCGGCCACCGAGCCCGAGATATCGCACAGCAGCACCAGTTCCGGTCGGCCGGGGCGAGGTTTACGGTTCACCAGGTCGATCGGCACCCCACCGGTCGACATCGACGCGCGCAGGGTTTTGCGCAGATCGATCTCGCCGCGCCTGGCCCGTTTGCGCCGCACCGCCAGTCGGGAGGCCAGGATCCGAGCCAAACGCTGAGTGCCGCGCCGCAATTCGGTGAGCTCGCGTTCGGAAGCACGGAGGAAGTCGGCGTCCTCGGCCTGGCGGGCGACGCCATAGGTCGCGACGCGTTCGCGCCCGATCTGCTCGGCCACCCGCCGGTTGGTCTCGGCTTCCACGCTGGCCCGGAACCCCGCGATGCGTTCCCTGGCGACGCGACGGGCGACCTCGGTGTCTCGCTCACTCGCATCCGGCGGCAGGCCGAGACCCGCGAGTATCTTGGCGAGCAAGGACTGGGGCGCAACGTCTTTGAGCGCCTGGTACGCGGAGAACGACGGCCCGCGCGCCGACTGGTATTGCCCGAGTTGCTCGACTATCTGCCCGGCGAGCAATTGCTGTTGGGGGCCGCTGTCCTCGGCGGCGAGCAACTCGGCCAGTTGCTCGCGTAGCGCGGCGAGGTCGACCTGCCCGTCGGGGGTGCGCGGCAGGTCTGGAGCCTCGCCGGTGCGATCACCGACGGCAACGGGGAACCACAGGTCGAACAGCCCGTCGAAGGTGGCGCGATGGGTGGGTCTGCGCAGCAGCGCGCAGGCCAGCCCCTCGCGCACGGCCTCACGATCGAGCAGGTCCAATACGGTCAACACCCGGCCGGCGTCGACGGTTTCCGACGGGCCGACCGGCACGCCACGGGCCCGGAGCGCACCGACGAAACCGGCGACGTGGCCGCCGATTCCGTGTGGTGCCGGTGCGGTCATGATCAGGCCAGTTTCAGCTCGGCCAGCGCGCGCTGGTGATCGCTGCGGTGTTTGAGCACCACGCCGAGCGTGGCGCGCACGGTCGCGTCGTCGAGATCGGCGGCGCCGAGGGCGAGCAAGGTGTTGCCCCAGTCGATCGTTTCGGCCACCGAGGGCAGCTTCTTGAGTTGCATGCCGCGCAGCACGTGCACGACCCGCACCAGTTGCTCGGCCACGGTGTTCGGGAGTTCCGGTACGCGGCTGGCCAGGATTCGACGCTCGAGGTCTTCGTCGGGGAAGTCCAGGTGCAGGTACAGGCAGCGGCGTTTGAGCGCCTCCGACAGTTCCCTGGTGGCGTTCGAGGTGAGCACCACGAACGGCTTGCGGGTGGCGGTGATGGTGCCCAGTTCGGGCACGGTCACCGCGAAATCGCTGAGCACCTCGAGCAGCAGACCCTCGATCTCGACATCGGCCTTGTCGGTCTCATCGATCAGCAGCACCGTCGGCTCGGTACGGCGGATGGCGGTGAGCAACGGGCGCGAGAGCAGGAATTCCTCGGTGAAGACGTCGGCTTTGGTTTCGGCCCAATCGTTTTCACTCGACGCCTGAATTCGCAAGATCTGCTTGGCGTGGTTCCACTCGTAGAGCGCGCGGGCTTCGTCGACGCCTTCGTAACACTGCAGGCGAACCAGTTCGGCGTCGGCGACCTGGGCCACCGCTCGCGACAGTTCGGTCTTGCCGACACCGGCCGGGCCTTCGATGAGCAGCGGCTTACCCAGCCGATCGGCGAGGAAGACCGACGTGGCCGTTGCCTTGTCGGCCAGGTAGCCGGTGGTCGCGAGCCGGTCGATGACATCGTCGACCGAGGTGAAGATCGGATCCTGTACGAGAGTCATGATCACACCGGCCGAGTCTGGCCGTCGCCCCACACGATCCACTTCGTGGAGGTGAGTTCGGGCAGTGCCATCGGGCCGCGGGCATGCAGCTTCTGGGTGGAGATGCCGATCTCGGCGCCGAAGCCGAACTGCTCGCCGTCGGTGAACGCGGTGGACGCGTTCACCATCACCGCGGCGGCGTCCACGCGAGCGGTGAACTCGCGAGCGGCGGCCAGGTCGGCGGTGACGATGGCCTCGGTGTGGCCGGTCCCCCAGGTGTTGATGTGCTCGACGGCGGCATCGAGGTCGTCGACGACCTTCAGCGCGATATCCATGGTGAGGTACTCCTCACCCCAGTCGGCATCGGTGGCCGGGACCTGACCGGGCAGATCACCGTGGATGGTGACGCCCGCGTCGTCGAGTGCCTTGCTGAGGCGGGGCAGCGCGGTCTCGGCGACGGCGGCGTCGATGAGTACGGTCTCGGCGGCATTGCAGACGCTGGGACGGCGGGTCTTGGCATTGAGCACGATGGCCTCGGCCATGTCCAGGTCGGCGGCAGCATGCACGTAGACGTGGCAGTTGCCGGTGCCGGTCTCGATGGTGGGCACCTGCGCGTCGCGGACGACGGCGTTGATCAGGCCGGCACCGCCGCGCGGGATCACCACGTCGACGAGGCCGCGGGCCTGGATCAGGTGGGTGACGCTGGAGCGGTCGTTGCTGGGCAGCAGCTGCACGGCGTCGGCCGGGACGCCCTGGACGACAAGGGCTTCGCGCAATACCTCGACCAGCGCCGCGTTGGAGTTCGCGGCCGAGGACGACCCACGCAGCAGCGCCGCGTTGCCCGACTTGAGGGCGAGGCCGAAGGCGTCGACGGTGACATTGGGCCGTGCCTCGTAGACCATGCCGACCACGCCGAGCGGAACACGGGTCTGGCGGATCTCGAGGCCGTTGGGCAGGGTGGAGCCGCGCACGATGACGCCGACCGGATCGGGCAGCGTGGCGACCTGACGCAGACCCGAGGCGATGCCGTCGATGCGGGCTTCGGTGAGCCGCAGCCGGTCGAGCAGATTCTCCTCGGTACCGGCGGCTTGCGCGGTCGCGATGTCGGCGGCATTGGCCGCGAGCACGCGATCGGCGGCGGCGAGCAGGGCGTCGGCCGCCGCGTGCAGTGCGTCGTTCTTCTGCGCCGTGGTCAGCTGAGCCAGCACACGGGACGCGACGCGAGCCCTGCGGGCGGCGTCGTGCACCGCTGCGCGGATGTCCAGCTCGGGGGTCACTTCTACCGTCATGGGTATCAGCGTACGCAGTCCGCCGCGCGCACTCGACGCCGCCCGCCGCGCGGAATACGGCTCCGACCGGCGGCGGGACCGAGTTATCCACAGGTTCGGCGGAGCTGTCGGCGCCGATATCCATACCGCCGCCCCGCAGGTCGGGTGGCGCCGTCACGGCTAGATTCAGCGCTATGGATCGCACAGATTCGCCGACCGTCGTCGTGCTGGGCAGCGTCAACATGGACCTGGTCACGACTGTCTCGCGCAGGCCCGCACCGGGCGAGACGGTGCTCGGGACCGAGTTCGCGACGGTGCCCGGCGGGAAGGGTGCGAATCAGGCGATCGCGGCGGCACGGTCCGGGGCGCGGGTGCGGTTTCTCGGTGCGATCGGCGATGACGCGTTCGGGGCGGAACTGACGATGACGCTGTCGGACGCGGGCATCGATACCTCCCTTGTTCGCAGGGTCGACGGTGCCAGCGGGATCGCCTCGATCATCGTCGACGACACCGGCGAGAACAGCATCATCGTGGTGGCGGGAGCCAACGGCCGGGTGACCGATCCAACGGCCGCCGAACTCGCGGCGATCGCGGCGGCCGACATCCTGTTGTGCCAGTTGGAGATTCCGATCGACACCGTGCTCGCCGCCGCTCGACATGCTCGCGCGTCGGGCACGGTCGTCGCCCTGAATCCCTCGCCGGTTCAGCCGTTGCCCACCGAACTGTGGACTGCCGTCGACCTCGCGATCGTGAATTCCCTAGAGTACGAACAGTATTCGGCTGAGCTGGCCCAGGTCGCGCACGTGGTGCGCACGCTCGGCGGTGACGGGGCGGTGTATCGCGGCGAGGACGGGACCGAGCTCTCCGTCACGGGACTCGCCGTCGATGTAGTCGACACGACGGGCGCCGGTGACGCGTTCACCGGCGGACTGGCCGCTACCTGGAACCAGGGCCCGACTACCGCACTGAACTGGGCGAACACCACCGGCGCACTGGCGACCACCCGCCTCGGAGCCAGCTCGTCGATCCCCGATCGCGAAGAAATTACGGCAGCGCTACACGGCGAGTGACCGAGGAAGCCCACAGAGTCAAGCAGCACCATTCCGCAGTCGCCGACGCCGCGCCGACACGCTGGAAACGGTGCGGCCCAGCAGCTCAGCGGCTTCCGCCGACCCGAACTCCAAGACGACGCCGTCGTCTGCTGCTGTCCACGGCTTCCGCAGGGCGCCATAACGCCCTGCTTTCTCTGGTGGCGGGGTCCAACGAGCAACGCGAGCCGCGATGGTGTGCTTCCGGTCGACTCCTATGACATCAGGCGAGTACCACGCCCAAGCCGCGAACCGGGCGGCAGCGTGATTGAGCACCATCACGCTGGCGACACCATCGCGACGAGTCGATTGTGCGGCCCGTCATACCGAATTCCCCGATCGCTTCGTCACTCCCCGCGAAACCAGATGTGGCCATCCTGCCAGCCCCGTGCACGCCCCCTGTCTGTGTTGCCGATCGAACCTGTCGGAGGGGTGCGGCACGATAGGCGCATGACCTCACCCGCAGGCAACGATGTGCTCGACCTGACGGCTCCTGACCTGCGCGAACGAGCCGAGGAGCTGCTCCGTGAGCTCGCCGGGCCCGACGCGCGGTTGCGGGAGGATCAGTGGATCGCGATCGAAGCGCTGGTGGTGCAGCGCAGGCGGGCGCTGGTGGTGCAGCGGACCGGGTGGGGAAAGTCGGCGGTGTATTTCATCGCGGCCAAGCTCTTGCGGGGGGCGGGGCGGGGGCCGACGGTGATCGTGTCGCCGCTGCTGGCGTTGATGCGCAACCAGGTGGCGGCCGCCGAGCGGGCCGGGGTGGTGGCGGCCACGATCAACTCGGGCAATGTCACCGAGTGGGACGAGATCCATCAGCGCGTGGCCGACGGCGAGGTCGATGTGCTGTTGGTGAGTCCGGAACGGTTGAACAATCCCGACTTTCGCGATCAGGTGCTGCCGCGTCTGGCCGCCGACGCCGGGCTGGTCGTCATCGACGAGGCGCACTGTGTGTCGGACTGGGGGCACGACTTCCGGCCCGATTACCGCCGCATTCGCACGCTGATCGCCGACCTGGGATCCGATGTGCCGGTGCTGGCGACTACCGCGACCGCCAACGACCGGGTGGTCACCGATGTGGCCGGACAGATCGGCACCGACACGCTGGTGTTGCGCGGCACGCTGGATCGCGAGTCGCTGCACCTGTCGGTGGTGCGGTTCGACGACGCGGTGCAGCGCACGGCGTGGCTGGGTGAACAGCTCACCCGGATGCCGGGTTCGGGCATCATCTACTGCCTCACCGTCGCCGCGGCCAACGATCTGGCCGACCTGCTGAATTCACACGGCCACACCGTCGCCGCCTACACCGGCCAGACCGACCCCGCCGAACGTGAGCTGCTCGAAGCCGCGCTGCTGAACAACGAGGTCAAAGCATTGATCGCGACGTCGGCGCTCGGGATGGGCTTCGACAAGCCCGATCTCGGTTTCGTCGTTCATGTCGGGGCCCCGTCCTCGCCGATCGCCTACTACCAGCAGGTCGGTCGTGCGGGCCGCGGCACCGAGCGGGCCGAGGTCGTCCTGCTGCCCGGCCCCGAGGACGCGCGGATCTGGAGCTACTTCGCGTCCGTGGCCTTCCCGCGTGAGCACATCGTGCGTTCGGTGCTCGCCGCGCTGGACACCGACAGGGCGATGTCGACGGTGGCGCTCGAACCGCTCGTCGAGCTGAACCGATCGCGGCTCGAGATGGTGCTCAAGGTGCTCGATGTCGACGGTGCCGTGCGTCGGGTGCGCGGTGGGTGGCTCTCGACCGGCCAGGACTGGACCTACGACACCGAGCGCTACGAGGGCTTGGCCGCGGCACGCGACGCCGAACAACAGGCGATGATCGACTACCAGTCGACGTCTACCTGCCGGATGACCTTCCTGCGCCGTCAACTCGACGACCCCGGCCTCGCCGGGCTGGCGACAGCGGAACTCGATTGCGGCCGCTGCGACAACTGCACCGGCACACGCGCCGACACCACCGTCGACGACGCCGCGATCGCCGCCACCCGAGCCCGCCTCGACCGACCCGGCCTCGACCTCGCACCCCGCAAGCAGTGGCCGAGCGGCATGGCGAAATTGGGAATCCCGTTGTCGGGCAAGATCTCCGGCGGCGCCGAAACCGGCCGGGTACTCGGCCGACTCACCGACCTCGGCTGGGGCATGCGTTTACGAGCCCTGCTCGACGCCCCCGACGCACCGGTCCCCGACGCGGTCTTCGACGCCTGCATCGCCGTGCTCCGCGACTGGACCTGGACCACCCGTCCCACCTCGGTGCTGGCCCTGGAATCCCCCCGCCACCCCCAGCTCACCACCAGCCTTGCCGCGCGTCTGGCCCAGATCGGCAAACTCGACGATCTCGGCACCCTGCACACCAGACCTGATCGGCCGCCGGTCTCCGCGGCGAACTCCGCCCATCGAGTAGCCGGGCTGTTCGACTCGTGGGAGGTCCCCGACCTCTCCGGGGTCGACGGGCCGATCCTGCTCGTGGACACCCTTACCGAGACCGGCTGGACCATGACCGTCGCCGCCCACGCCCTACGCACCAGCGGCGCCGACGCGGTCCTCCCCTTCGCCCTGGCGACCCCTACCTGACCCACCCACAGGCCAAAAGTCCAACACGCCGCCCAGATTGTGTGCGCCCACCATCTCCGGTGCTTGAATGCGCCTATGACCAGGACCACATTTGCTCGAACCCTGATGGCCGTTGCCGCGGGCTGTGCGGCCGGATTCACCCTCTTGACCGTTCCCGCCCAGGCGTCGAACGAGAACCCCCTCGACTGCGCCGGCGTCCCCGGCGCCCAGGCTGCCGCCGACCGCGAGAGCGCCATCCGCGGCATCGCCATCACGCCGTTGTGCTTCAGTGGCGGCCTCTACAGCGGCGTGCACGCCGGCATCCCGCTGGCCGTGCTCAATCCGCTGACCATGCCCGGTACCGCGAGCGTGTGCATCGCGGAACGCGAAACCGTCGAGGCGGCAGCCAGATTCGAATGGACCGACCGAGTTCATGTGATGCCGATGTGCATCCAGAACCGGGCGTTCGGGGTCTACGAGCTGTAGTTCGGCCCCGAAGTAGCAGTCCGCGCGGAGCTGATCCGTGCGGACTTTTTTTTACCCCTTGATCTATACGTATACATCTACTTATAGTGAGTCAGGCGGAACACACGTACTAACCGACACAGACCCACTGCGACGGCCCGCAACGAGGGGCACGCCGCTCGTACATCCATGCCCATATGCGCACTATCTTATCGAAATCGGAGCGATCGATGACCACCGAACCCCATCCCACACACGACACCGACCTGGCTGTCGTCGACACAACAAAGCCGAACACCACCGACCAGGACACCGACGGGTTCGCCCCGATCATCGTCAAGGTCGGCCCCGGCGGCGGCCGCACCCAGCGCTTCGCCGGCCGACAGGTCGGCGAATCACGTCAGGTGACCCGCAAGGCCATCGACACCGTCCGGGTCTACCTCACCCGCAAGGGCAACTACCTGGTGCACAAGCAGACCTCCGCGTGGTCGGACTACAACGAGCTCGGCGACTGGACCCAGGACTGGAAGAACTGGCGCTCGATCCTCGGCAAGGGCGAGCAGAGCTGGGGCGACTACACCACCGAGGTCGTCGATTCGCTCGACGCACTGCGTCCACTGGTCTCGCCGAAGGTCCACCTGATGATCGTCGACCGCGTCCAGCACCCGCTGAACCACGACCTCGACGTCTGACCAGCAGGCCAGGAAAGGACCTACCACCATGTTCGCCAGACTGGGACGCGTCGTCGTTCACCATCCCTGGAAAGTGATCGGCCTGTGGGTGCTCGCGATCGTCGCCGTGTTGTCGACGGCCCCGACGCTCACCGCGACCACCGACCAATCCGAGTTCCTGCCTTCGCATTACGAGTCGATTCAAGCGATGAAGTTGCAGGAGCAGGCATTTCCGCAGTACGCCGCGCCTGCCTCTCTCATCGTGGTGGTCCGCGCGGACGGCGCGGCGTTGACCGATGACGACTCGGCCGCGGTCACCGCGACCGCCGACGCACTCACGGCACGCAACATCAAGGGCGTCACCGGCATTCAGGTGACTCCGCCGTCGGAAAACCGTCTGATCCAGGTCATCGCGGTACAGATGACCAAGCTGACCGACGCCGCCGACAAGACACAGGGCGAGGCGGTGAAGAGCCTGCGCGAGCAGCTGCGAGAGCAGGTCCGTGACACCGGGTTGAAGGCAGGCATCACCGGAACGGCGGCGCAGACCCTCGATCAGACCGAGGAGGGTGAGAAGGGCATGGCGATCATCGGCATCGCCACGATCGTCCTGATCCTGGTGCTGCTGCTGATCATCTTCCGCAGCCCGGTCATCGCCTTGCTGCCGGTGATCACCATCGGTGCGATCTCGAGTACCGTCAGCGGCCTGATCGCGATGGCCGCCAAGGCATTCGACCTCGACATCGACACCTCGATCAGCGCGATCCTGCTGGTCGTGCTGTTCGGTGTCGGGACGGACTACATCCTGTTCCTGATGTTCCGCTACCGGGAACGGCTGCGGGCAGGCGACGAGCCGAAGACCGCGATGGTCAATGCCGTGGCCCGCGTCGGTGAGGCCATCACCTCGGCGGCGGCCGCCGTGATCATCGCGTTCATGGCGCTGACGCTGTCGAGCCTCGGGATGTTCCGGGCGCTGGGTCCGGCGCTGGCGATCGCGGTCGCGGTGGCGCTGCTGGCCGGCCTCACGCTGGTGCCCGCGATCGTCTCGCTGCTGGGTACCAAGGTGTTCTGGCCGTCGAAAGCCTGGCAGGTCGAGCCGCGGGGCGCCCGATTCGGCGCGATCGGCGCGGCGATGGGCAGGCGGCCCGGCGTGTTCGCCGTCGCCTCCGGCGGCGTGCTGGTTGCGCTCGGGGTGTTCGCGATCGGCTTCAACCCGACCTTCGATCTGAGCTCGGGGTCCACCTCCGACGCCTCCGAATCGGTGGTCTTCACCACCGAGCTACTCAAAGGCATGCCCGCGGGCGCCACCCAGCCCTCCGATGTGCTGTTGCACTCGCCCGGTGGGCCGCTGCGCGATGACCAGCTCACGAGCTACCGGACGGCGTTGACCCAGGTCGAGGGCGTCGGGCAGGTCGGGCAGGCGCAGCTGTCGCCGGATCGGACCATCGCGAGCTTCCAGGTGACGCTCACCGAGACGCCGGAATCCGATGCCGCACTCGACACGGTGGCCGGTCCGCTGCGTGAGGTCGCGCATCAAGCGGCGCCCGAGGGGGCCACGGCGGCGGTCGGCGGCATGACCGCGGTGTTCGTGGACTTCAAGGACGCGATGAACCACGACTACGCGATCGTGTTCCCGGTGGCCGCGATCCTGATCATGCTCGTACTGGCGCTGCTGCTGCGCAGTCTCGTCGCCCCCTGGTACCTGATGGCCTCGGTGTTCCTCGGCTTCGCCGCGACGCTCGGTGCGACGGTGTTGGTGTTCCAGCAGATCCAGGGTGAGAACGGCCTGATCTTCACGCTGCCGGTGATCATGTACCTGTTCGTCGTCGCGCTGGGCACCGACTACAACATCCTCATGGTCGCCCGTTTGCGGGAGGAAGCCCGCGAGGGGCACACACCACGGGAAGCGGCGGCGCTGGCCGTGCGCCATACGGGTCCGACGGTGGCCGCGGCCGGTCTCATCCTGGCGGGGACGTTCGCCTCGATGATGTTGGCGGGCAACAGCACTCTGGCGCAGATGGGCTTCGCCATCTCGGTGGGTATCGCGATCGCCGCGTTCGTCATGGCGCTGTTCTTCACTCCCGCGGTGACCGCGTTGCTCGGGCGCCGTGCGTGGTGGCCCGGCCACGGTGCTGACAGCGACGAGGACACCGAGTCGCGCTGGGCGCAGCACTCCTACGCCGAGAGTTACTACACGCCGCCGACGGAGCACAGCCGCTGACAGCGAGCAGTCCGACGCACCACGCGACGCAGGTCCGCTCCCCCGTCGGGAGCGGGCCTGCTCGTCTATCGTTGGGCGGGTGGCCAAGTCTGCGGCGCCCGCGGTCGAACTCTCGGTGGGTGAGCACACGGTGCGGGTCAGCAATCCCGGCCGGGTGTACTTTCCCGAGCTCGGCGTGACCAAGCTCGACCTGGCGCAGTACTACCTGAGCGTCGGGGACGGGATCGTCAACGCCTTGCGGGATCGGCCCTGCATGCTGCACCGATTCCCCAAAGGTCTCCCTGGCGGAAAGGTGCATCAGAAGCGGGTGCCCGCCGGTGCGCCGGACTGGATTTCGACGGTGCGCGTGCATTTCCCGCGCTACGGCAGGCATGCCGACGAGCTGTGCGTGCGCGAGCTCGCGGACGTGATCTGGGCGGTGCAGATGTCCACGGTGGAGTTCCATCCGTGGAATTCGCGGGCTACCGATACCGAGTCACCCGACGAATGGCGCATCGACCTCGATCCGATGCCGGACTGCCCGTGGTCGCGGGTGCAGCGGGTGGCCGGGGTGGTGCACGAGGTACTCGACGAGCTCGGGGCCGTCGGCTGGCCGAAGACCTCCGGTGGGTCCGGGCTGCACGTGTATGTGCGGATCGCGCCTGAGTACGGGTTCGGACAGGTCCGACGGGCGGCGCTCGCGTTCGCGCAGGAGGTGCAGCGGCGCGCGCCCGAGGATGTGACGACGGCCTGGTGGCGCAAAGACCGCGATCCCGCGCAGCTGTTCGTCGACTACAACCAGAACGCACGCGACCACACCATCGCCGCGGCCTACTCCGTGCGGGGCGTCCCGGAGGCGACCGTGTCGACCCCGGTTCGCTGGACCGAGATCGACGACATCGCCCCGCGCGACTTCACCATCCAGACCGTGCCCGCCCGATACGCCGAGCTCGGCGATCTGCAGGCCGACATGGACCAGGCCGTCTTCGACATCGCTCCCCTGCTGGAACTGGCCGATCGGCACGGCGTCGAGGAGCCCGTCGACCTCGACGAATCGTGAACCGTCCGCGCACGGGGAGGGTGCGGCCGCGCCGTGGACAGCGACGAGGAAGAATCAGAGTCCGGCGACCGTGTGCGGCGCCGATGACAGCGCTCGAGCCGCGCAATGCGGCGCAGACAGCCGATCGACCCAGGAGGCTTCAGTGCAGGATTCCGCGACCACGATCGCGATCGCCCCGGACCAGCCGGCGCCGCGCTTGCTCGAGAAAGCGGTAGTCGGGGCGGGCGCTCGGGTCGGTGAGCTCGCGGAGGCCGACGCACTGATCTGGACCGGCAAACCCGGCGACTTTCCGACGACCCTGCCCGCGTCGGTGCGCTGGGCGCAGTTGCCCGCCGCGGGGATCGAGGACTTCTTCGACGTCGGCGTGTTCACCGCACACCCGGATGTGCTGTTCACCTCCGCGGCCGGGGCGTTCTCGCACAGTGTCGCCGAGCACGCGCTGATGATGTTGCTGGCCGGGGTGCGGTATCTGCCCGAGCAGTTGCGCGCGACGTCGTGGCAGCAGCGCGAGTTCTTCCCGCACATCGGCTCGCTGCGCGGCAAGACCGTGACGATCGTCGGCGCGGGCGGGATCGGGCGCGCGTTGATCCCGATGCTGGCGCCGCTGGGCGCCCATGTGATCGCGGTGAACCGGTCGGGACGCCCGGTGAGCGGTCACGGCATTCCCGCCGATGTCGAGACGGTGTCCACCGATCAGCTCGCGCGGGTGTGGTCGCATACCGATCATGTGGTGGTCGCGGCACCGGCGACGGCGCAGACCCGCCACCTCATCGGCGCGGACGAACTGGCCAGGCTCAAGCCGTCGTCGTGGGTGATCAATGTGGCCCGTGGCAGCCTGATCGACACCGACGCGCTGGTCGACGCGCTCACCGGCGGATTGATCGGTGGCGCCGGACTCGACGTCACCGACCCGGAACCGCTGCCCGACGGGCATCCGCTGTGGACTCTGCCGAACGCGATCATCACCCCGCACGATTCGAACCCACCCCAGCTGCGGTTGGCGGCGTTCGCCGATCATGTCGGCGCGAATGTGGCGCGATTCGTCGTGGGTGAGCCGTTGGAAGCGATCATCGACACCGCGCGGGGTTACTGAGCGGCAAAAGATTCCATTCGGGCGGATGGGACCTTATCGGCACGCCGGAATCGGATACCGCGGGTTAGGCTGTCCCTCGTCCTGGTTCGGTAAGGATGGGATCGGCAATGGGATGGACCTTCACCGCTGACGAATTCGCGCACGTCTGGCGGGAATCGGGTCAGGACCGCATGCCGTTTCCGCTGCGCGTGCTCGAGTCACCGCGCACCGAGAACGACGCGGCCCGATTGCGCACGGGACTACGCGACCGACTACCCGGGGGCGACCCCGACCTGGCTGCCTGTCTGCGGATCATCGCCGAACCGCACGTCAGGGTAGTGCTGGTGGGCGGCGCCCATACTCCCGGCAGCGAAATCCGGCTACTCGCCTGCGCGGTCTACGACCATGCGGTACTTGTGGTGCAGGATCCGAGTACCCGGCCCGATTACGGTGGCAGCGTGCGTGTTTCGATCGGGCACACCGCGGGGATCGGCGCCCGCGTGGCGGCCTGTCTGCCCGATACTCCGCCCGGTCGCGAACCCGCGCGCGAGGCCGCGACCGACGCCGTGCGCGACGAGGAAGCGGTGCTCGCGACCCATCCCGCCGTGCCACGCATCCAGCGATTACTGCGCAGGCCGCACACCGCCGAGGGCCACATCCGCATCGAAACCGGGCTCGACCGTCCGGCGCCGAGTCCGCCGGTGCACTACAGCTGGATCGATGTGGCCAACGATGGTCGATACCTGCTGCGAGCGGGCGAAACCGTGCACGTGGTGCCTGCGTCCACTGGTCAACTAGCGGCACAGTTACAGCGAAGGTTGGTGCCTGCGCACAGTTCACACAGCAGAAGGTCCGGCTAATCTGGACTCCACGCTTCATCTGGAGGGGAGACGCGATGACGATCGAGAGCAGCAGAGCCGAGATCTCCCGGTTCCGCAGTGCCGCCGCGGCGGGGACATTCAGTTTCGACCCCGATGCCGCACGTCGGTGCGCCGACCTCTACGAACAGCAGGCCGAGCATCTCGCCCAGTTGCGTCAGGGGCTCGAGAATGCTGCCGAGACAGAGGGTTTCGGCGGTTTCGTCTCCGCCCAGCAGTTGCAAGCGGGCTTCGCGCACAAGGCACGTGACGCCGCCGAACTGCTCGACCGCTACATCGAAGCGGCCTACCGGATGAAGGAGGCGTTCCTGCTCAGCGCGGGCCTCTACGAGGAAGCCGACGCCGCCGCGGCCGCCGCGCTGCGCGCCGTCGATACGAGGGTGCGCGGATGAGCACCGACCCCACCTACATCAGTGCGATGGAACATTTCGAATCCATGCCGCACGAACAGATCTACACGCGCGCCCAGCAGATCGACGCCGGCGCCATCCTCGGCGCGTCGATGACGTGGCTGGAGACCGCCGCTACTCTCACCAGCTCGATGCCGCTGACCAAATCCGGCGCCGACCGGGTGATCAACGAAACCGGCTGGACCGGAACCGCCGCCGATGCCGCCGCCGCGAGCACCCGCAGCTTCGCCGCCTCCATCGACGAACTCGCTGTGGTGATGGCCGAAGTCGGCGCCCGCCTCGGTGGTGTCGCCGCGGCCGCCGAAGCCGTGAAGCTGGCTGTCGTCGCGCCGGGCGGGTCGGGTCCGATCGGGGCGATCGCCCGTCTGCTCGAGTCCGCGCAGGTGATCGATGCGCAGATGGCGGCCGAGGCACTGCGCCAGGAAGCGGTGCTGGCGATGAACATGATCTACAAGCCGGCGTATTCGCTTGCCGGAACGGGTGTTCCAGCGTTGCCCATCGCGCCCGGGGAGGCGGAAGCGCCGTCGGGTCGAGGGGGCTCGCCCTCGCAGGGCAACGGGTCGACGCCGAGCCCTGGCACGAGTCCCTCGGCACCACAGGGCAATTCGCCGGAATCGCCGCAGGACCCGGGATCCACTGAGACCCCAGCGCCCGGCACCACTGTGACGCCGGGCGAAGAACCTACAGACCGGACTCCGGCACCGACGGAAAGCCCTGCGCCCCAGGGCTCTACTTCACCGTCTCCGACACCGGGCACACCCGCTCCCACTACCGAGCCGCCCGCGCCAACTACTCGAGCGCCGGCTCCTACCACCGAGCCGCCTGCGCCATCCACTCAAGCGCCCACTTCCACTACCGAGCCGCCCGCTCCCACAAGCGAAGCGCCCGCACCGCCCACCGAAGCGCCCGTACCCACTTCCGAAGCACCCGCACCACCGAGCGCGCCATCCGCCCAAGCTCCCGGGCCGCCGTCGGAAACGCCCGCGCCGCCCACCGAAGCGCCAGCACCCGAACCACCCGCACCCTCCACCGAACCGCCCGCTCCGCAGAGCCAGGCCCCGACGAGTTCGCCCAGCGAGACACCCACGCCCCCGCCTTCACCGCCGAGCCAGCTACCGACACAGCAGGATTCGAATCCGCCTGCCCCGAAGCCACCGACCGTGGAGGCTCCGCCGACGACGGAAACCCCCGCGCCACCGCCGGTCTCGCCGTCCCCACAGCCGCCTGCCACCGAGTCGACGCCGCAGCCGAACGTGCCCCCGCCGACCTCGGAGCAACCGGCCTCCCCTGCCCCGCCCGGTCGCCAAGCGCCACAACCACTTCCGCTGCCAGGCATGCCCGACATGTCCGACCCCGGCGGTCAGCCCGGCGTCACGGGACCGGTTCCCGGGACCGAAGGCCCGCCGGAACCTGTCCGGCCCGCACCACCTACCGACACCGCACAGCCTGGAGTGGTTCCACCACGGCGGTAGTTCGTCGGGCGGATCAAACCTTGACGAGGTCGTCGGCGTGGATGACGGGGCGCTGCATGGTGTCGGGGAGGTCGGTGGTCGAGCGACCGAGCATGGTGGTGAGTTCGGTGCTGTCGTATTCGATGACGCCACGGGCGACGACCTCGTCGTCGGGACCGACCAGATCGACCACATCGCCGCCGAAGAAGCGGCCGCGAATGCCGGTGATGCCTGCCGCCAGCAGCGAATGGCGTTGCGCCACCGCGTCCACCGCACCCGCGTCGAGCATCACCGCGCCACGGGGGTCGGCGGCGTGCCGGACCCAGAACTTGCGGCCGGACAGGCGGATCGGGCGCGCGGCGAAAGCGGTACCCACCATGCCGTCGGTGAGAGCGGACGAAGCGTCGGCGGCCGAGGCCAGCAGGACGGGGATGCCCGCGTCGGCGGCCAGGCGGGCGGCGGAGAGCTTGGAAGCCATGCCGCCGGTGCCGAGCGCGCCACCGCTGCCCGCGATGACGCCGTCGAGGTCGGCGCTGCCGCGCACCTCGGGGATGAAATTGGCGGCACCCTTGCGCGGGTCACCGTCGTAGAGGCCGGCCACATCCGACAGCAGGATCAGCGCTTCGGCACCCACCAGGTGCGCCACCAGAGCGGCCAGTCGGTCGTTGTCGCCGAAGCGGATCTCCTCGGTGGCGACGGTGTCGTTCTCGTTCACCACCGCGATCGCGCCGAGCGAACGCAATCGGTCAAGGGTGCGCTGGGCGTTGCGGTGATGCTCGCGACGGGCGAAATCGTCGGCGGAGAGCAGGATCTGGCCGACGGTGCGGTCATAGCGGGCGAACGAGGTACCCCAGGCGTGGGCGAGAGCCAGCTGGCCGACGCTGGCCGCGGCCTGCTTGGTCGCCAGGTCCTTGGGCCGCTTCGACAGGCCGAGCGGTGCGAGTCCCGCACCGATCGCGCCCGAGGACACGACCACCACGTCCGATCCCGCCCGCATGCGGGCTTCGACCGCGTCGGCCAGCAGATCGAGTCGACCGGTGTCGAGCCCGCCTTCGAGGCTGGTCAACGCCGACGAACCGATCTTCACCACGACGGTGCGCGCCGACACGATCGCCGCGCGCCCCTGACTCAGCTCCGAATCCACCTGCATCGTCCAACTCCCTGCACCGTGATCACCGAGCTACCTCGCCAACCCATCGCAGTATGCCCATCCAATGGTCTTGTCCGACAGCGAATTTCGCCGAACGCGACCACTCTCACTCTTTTCGCTCACCGTTTTCGTCGAGCAGACCGCGCCGCGCCTGCGAGGCGAGCTTGCGCTCGGCCGCACCGATACGGTCGTTGGTCTCGAGCCGGAGGTCGGTACCGCGGCCGGTCGGCTGCATATCGACGCCCGCCGAGATCATCGGCTCCCATTCGAAGGTGACACCGGCGATGGTGACCGGGCAACCCGGCTGCGCGCCCTGCTTGACCAGCTCGGCTTCGACACCGAGGCGAGCCAAGCGGTCGGCCAGATAGCCGACGGCCTCGTCGTTGTTGAAATCGGTCTGCCGGATCCAGCGCTCGGGGCGAGTGCCACGCACGATGAAACCACCCGCCTCCTCCGGGTCGGCGATGACGCTGAAACCGGTCTCGTCGGTCGCGATCGGGCGGATGATGGTGCGCTTGGGCGCGGCCTTGGGGTGATCCTCGCGATACTGACGAACCATGTCGGCCAGCGCGAAAGTCAACGGGCGCAGGCCCGCGCGGCTCACGGCGGAGATCTCGAACACCGGCCAGCCACGTTCAGCGAACTCGGCGGACACCATTTCGGCCAGCTCGGCCGCATCGGGCACGTCGGTCTTGTTGAGGATCACCACGCGCGGGCGGTCGGCCAGATCGCCGAGGCTGGCGTCACCGGACAAAGCGGGCTTGTAGGCGGCAAGCTCGGCTTCGAGCGCGTCGACGTCGGAGACCGGGTCACGGCCGGGTTCCAGGGTCGCACAGTCGACGACGTGGGCGAGCACCGCGCAGCGTTCGATGTGGCGCAGGAAGTCCAGGCCGAGGCCGCGGCCTTCGCTGGCGCCGGGGATCAGGCCGGGCACGTCGGCGATGGTGAAGGTCGTGTCACCGGAGAGCACGACGCCCAGGTTGGGAACCAGCGTGGTGAACGGATAATCGGCGATCTTCGGCTTTGCCGCGGACAGCACCGAGACCAGCGACGACTTGCCCGCGGACGGGAAACCGACCAGTCCGACGTCGGCGACCGACTTCAGCTCGAGAACGACATCGACCTCGTCGCCCTCTTCACCGAGCAGCGCGAAACCGGGCGCCTTGCGGGCCTTCGACGCCAGCGAGGCGTTGCCGAGGCCACCGCGGCCGCCACGGGCGATGATGAATCGGTTGCCCGCGCCGACGAGGTCGCAGACCACCTTGCCGTCGTCATCGACGACGACCGTGCCGTCGGGGACCTGCAGCACCAGGTCGGCGCCGTTCTTGCCCTCCCGGTTGCTGCCCTCGCCCGGCTTGCCGTTGCCTGCCTTGGCGTTGGGATGGAAGTGGAAATCGAGCAGGGTGTGGACGTTGGCGTCGACCTCCAGGATCACGTCGCCACCGCTGCCGCCGTTGCCGCCGTCGGGCCCGCCGAGCGGCTTGAACTTCTCACGATGCACCGAGGCGCAACCGTGTCCACCTCTACCGGCACGAACATGCAGCACGACGCGGTCGATGAATTTGGACATGGGTTGATCCTCCTCCTTCTGACTTGTCGTTTTCGGTAAGGGTGGACGAACACGACAGAGCGGGTCAGGAAATCCCTGACCCGCTCTGGTGTCCGTGGGGAGCGAAAGCTCCAGGCGGTCAGGCCTGGACCGGCTCCGGTACAACAATGTTCACGGTCTTGCGGCCACGCTTGGTGCCGAACTCGACCGCGCCCGCCTCGAGGGCGAACAGCGTGTCGTCGCCACCACGGCCGACGTTCACGCCCGGGTGGAAGTGGGTTCCACGCTGACGGACCAGGATCTCGCCCGCGCTGACCTTCTGGCCGCCGAAACGCTTCACGCCGAGGCGCTGGGCGTTCGAATCGCGGCCGTTCCGGGAGCTGGATGCGCCCTTCTTATGTGCCATTGCTTCGTCTCCTCGGGAAAATTCTTACTTGATGCCGGTGACCTTGATGACCGTCAGCGGCTGACGGTGACCCTGGCGCTTGTGGTAGCCGGTCTTGTTCTTGAACTTGTGGATCCGGATCTTCGGGCCCTTGGTCTGGTCGATGACCTCAGCGGCCACGGAGATCTTGGCCAGCTTGTCGGCGTCGGTGGTCAGATCGGCGCCGTCGACGACGAGAACCGGGGTCAGCGCCACGGCGGTGCCGACGGGACCCTCGATCTTCTCGACCTTCACCAGGTCACCGACCGCGACCTTGTACTGCTTTCCGCCGGTCTTGACGATTGCGTACGCTGCCATCGGTCGGCTTCCTCCACTCACATTGGTCCTGCACATGTCC
Source organism: Nocardia salmonicida NBRC 13393 (assembly GCF_001613085.1). GTDB lineage: Bacteria > Actinomycetota > Actinomycetes > Mycobacteriales > Mycobacteriaceae > Nocardia > Nocardia salmonicida. Next base: position 211,358 of record NZ_BDBR01000012.1, on the reverse strand, counting down.
ACGCCGCAGCTGCGACGCGTATTCCTGGGCTCATCCCCGCAGAGCGGGGGAAGAACGTTTGCTGCCTGCGGTATACACCCGGCCTGTTCGGCCAGATGCTCAATCACTGGGCAGCGACCGACCTAGGTTACCAGAGCGGTATCCACTCCCCCAATTCGGCCGGTCAGGGCACGAATCGAGAGCTTGCGTGCGCGGGGCGATCCGCGCACGCAAGCGTCAGGTTACTTCGATTCGGCGGCCGGAGCGCCCGCGGGACGACCCACGGCGCGACGGCGCGGCTTGCGTTCCGGGACGACGACGGGCTCCGCGGCGAAGTCCACGACAGCCGCTGCGGGCGGCTGCTCGTTCGCCGACAGGACGAACACGGCTCCCGCGCTGTCCGGTGCGGGCGCTGCCGTCGACCGGGCTACGCGACGCCTACGAGGCGCCCGCGGTGCGGGTTCCTCGGCGACCGGAGCCGGTTCGGGCTCCGGCGTCTCGACGACCGCGGCCGGTTCTGGCTGCGGGGTCTCCACGACCGGAGTCTCGGCGGCGGCCTCGGCGGGCGCCGAGCTCACCGCTTCCTCCTCGACCTCGGCGGCCTCGGGTTCCGCCTCGCCGGAGATGACCCCGGTGAGCGGACCCTCGGTGCTCTGCTCGGTGTTCGCGGCAGCGGCACCACGACCCGCCCGGCGCGAACGCGAACGCGAACGCGACCTGGTCGGCTCTGCGGGCGCTTCCTCGACGGCCTCGGTGTGCTCGTCGCCGTGCTCGTCGTCATGATGACCTGCCATCGCGAGCACGACCGGGTGGGCACGCTTGACCGCGATGTCCTCTTCGGCGTGTTCGGCGGCCGGTGCGGTGCCGTTGGTCGCGGGTGCGGCGGTGGTGGCCGGCTTGTCGCGTTCCTTGCCGCGGCGACGGCGCGAACCGCTCTCCTTGGCCCGCGGTTCCTCGACCCCGGACCCGGAGTCCACCGGGTAGGAGTGCACGAGAATGCCGCGCCCGTGGCAGTGCTCACAGGTGGTGGAGAACGCCTCGACCAGTCCGGTGCCCAGCTTCTTGCGGGTCATCTGGACCAGGCCAAGCGAGGTGACCTCCGATACCTGGTGGCGGGTGCGGTCGCGTCCGAGTGCCTCGGTGAGACGGCGCAGCACCAGGTCACGGTTGGATTCGAGGACCATGTCGATGAAGTCGACGACGATCATGCCGCCGATATCGCGCAGCCGCATCTGGCGCACGATCTCTTCGGCCGCTTCCAGGTTGTTCTTGGTGACGGTCTCTTCGAGGTTCGACGAGCCCGAGCCGGTGAACTTGCCGGTGTTGACGTCGACGACGGTCATCGCCTCGGTGCGGTCGATCACCAGGGTGCCGCCCGAGGGCAGCCACACCTTGCGATCGAGCGCCTTGGCCAGCTGCTCGTCGATCCGGTAGGCGTCGAACACGTCGACACCGTTGTTCTCGTGCCGGTTGACCCGTCCGAGCAGGTCGGGCGCCACGGTGCGGACATAGGTCTCGACGGTGCTCCACGCACGCTCGCCCTCGATGACCAGCTTGGCGAAGTCCTCGTTGAACAGGTCGCGGATGACCTTGACCAGCATGTCGGGCTCTTCGTAGAGCGCCTTCGGTGCGTTGGTCTCCTTGGCGGCGGCCTCTTCGATGGTGCGCCAGGCAGCCTGCAGCCGCTCGACGTCGCGAGCCAGCTCGGGCTCGCTGACGCCCTCGGACGCGGTCCGGATGATCACACCGGCGTCGGACGGGACGATCTCGCGCAGGATCTCCTTGAGACGCTTGCGCTCGGTGTCGGGCAGCTTGCGGCTGATCCCGGTCGACGTGCCACCGGGCACGTACACCAGGAAGCGACCGGCGAGCGAGATCTGGGTGGTCAGACGGGCGCCCTTGTGCCCGACCGGGTCCTTGGACACCTGCACCAGCACCTGATCGCCGGGCTTGAGCGCCTGCTCGATCTTGCGCTCACGACCACCGAGACCGGCGGCCTCCCAGTTCACCTCACCGGCGTAGAGCACACCGTTGCGGCCGCGGCCGATGTCGATGAACGCCGCCTCCATGCTGGGCAGCACGTTCTGCACCTTGCCGAGGTAGACATTGCCCACCATCGACGCCTGACCGGAACTGGTCACGAAGTGCTCGACGAGGATGTTGTCCTCCAGGACCGCCACCTGGGTGGTGGTCTGGTGGCCCGGCGCGTGTTCGGCGGGGTCGAACGCCTTCTCGCGCACGACCATCACCCGGTCGACCGCCTCACGGCGGGCCAGGAACTCCGACTCGGTCAGGATCGGCGGACGGCGACGCCCGGCTTCCCGGCCGTCACGGCGGCGCTGACGCTTGGCCTCCAGGCGGGTGGAGCCGGAGATGCCCTGCACTTCGTCGGGGTTGTTCGCGCTGGAACGTTCGCGACGCTTGTTGCGGGGTTCGCGCTCGTGCACCACGGTGTTCGGCGGATCGTCTTCGGTGGCCGCCTCGGCGTCGCCGGACTCACCACCGACCTTGCGGCGGCGACGCCGACGGCGACGACGGCTCGCGCCATCGGAGGAGCCGTCTTCGTCATCGGTCTCGGATTCGGTGTCGTCGACCTGTTCGGCCTCGGCGCCGACCTGCTCGGCCGGCTGCTCGGCCTCGTCGGTGTCGTCGTCATCGGCGTCGGACTCGTTGTCCTCGCCGTCGGCGGACTGCTCGCCACGACCGCGACCACGGCCACGGCGGCCACGGCGACGGCGGCGCGGCTGGCCGTCGGCGTCGTTGTCACCGGACTGATCGGCGGACTCGTCGTCGACCTCGGCTTCGGGCTCCTCGGCCTTGGGCGCGACGGGCTGCTCGTCGACCGACGGTGCGGCGGGCTCTTCGGTCTTCTTGGGGGTCCGCTCGGCGCGACGGCGCTTGCGGGCTTCCTCGGCGGCGGTGGCGTCCGGCGGGAGGAACAGCGGCATACCCACCGAGGCGGGCGCCTCGAAGGTGACCGGCTCGGCCTGCGCGGGGCTCTCGGACACCCGGTGGGTGAACAGGTCGGTGTGCGCGTCGTCGCGCATCGCGGCGAACACCTCGTCGGTGCGCGCGACGTGCGGCGCGGAGAACAGCGACGCGGGCGCCGCTGAGGTGTCGGCCGGCTGCTCGGCGACGGGTGTGGACGCGGCGCGCTTCTTCGCGCGCGTAGTCGGTGCTGGTGCTTCGTCGGGGGCGCCGGGTTCGGCGTCAGCGGCGGCGATCGCGTCGCGCACCGTTTCGGCCACCGAGCGGTCGACATTGGATTGCACGCTGCGCGCCTCGGCGCCCAACTCGGCCAGTTTGGCCAGGATGCGTTTGCTGGTCACTCCCAACCGTTTGGCCAGTGCATGAACTCGAATTCGCTCCGGCAATTGATCGGCATCCTGTTGTGTTGTGTCCAGCGGCTCTTTTTCGGCCACGAAGTCTCCTCGGGCCCCCGGGCGCGTCCTTCCCCGGTACGGGAGTGACGCGGCCGACGCGGGGGCATCGTCCGTGCACCTCGTACCCGATGGTACGAGGGTCATCTGGTCTCGCCCCGCGTGTCCGGTCGCACCTTGATCGATCGTCTGGCGCGCCAACCGGTCACACGGCGCCTGGCTGTACGGCGTGGCACCGCGCTTTCGAGCGCTCATCCAGCGTGCCGGTGCGGGCAACCCCAGCAACAGGGCCATCCGTGGCAGCGATGATCGGCATCAACCGCGGTGTCAATCCGGTCATGTCCGCCGCCGCGTCACGTACCTGCGCGACAGGTCGGCGTCGAACACATCCGTAGTCAGTATCCCATACGGTTCGCGCGGGGATCGCCATCGGCGCAACTCACGCGAACTCCGCCCCGCTCGCGGCCGTCGTTCATCCGGCGGACCCAGCGAGCGAGGGCGACCCGGCCGAGCGGAGTTCGATACCGCCTGACCGGGTGTCCTACTACCTTTGGTGCGCTACTGACCGCTGCGGGTCAGGCGGGAAATTCGGGGAACCAGAGGGCGATCTCGCGCTTGGCGGACTCGGGCGAGTCGGATCCGTGGACCAGGTTGAACTGGGTCTCCAGGCCGAAGTCGCCGCGGATGGTGCCGGGCACGGCCTTCTCCACCGGGTCGGTGCCACCGGCGAGCTGACGGAACGCCGCGATCGCGCGCGGGCCCTCGAGGATGGCCGCGACGACCGGGCCGGAGGTGATGAATTCGATGAGCGAGCCGAAGAAGGGCCGCTCGGCGTGTTCGGCATAGTGCTCGGCCGCGAGTTCCGCGGACACGTTCTTCAGCTCCAGCGCCTGGAAAATGAGGCCCTTGCGCTCGATGCGCGCGAGGATCTCGCCGGTGAGGCCACGGGAGACACCGTCCGGCTTGATGAGTACCAACGTCTGCTCAGTCACGGGGTAACCCTAGCGTCGGCCGTGTCAGCACGCCGATCGGGCCCTCGAGCGGTCAGGACTTGGTGCCCATTCGCTGACTGGGGAGTAGACCGGCATACCAGCAGCCGTCAGGACTTCGTACGCATTCGCTGGCTGGGAAGTAGACCTGCGTCCATTCTGCGCTGGACGTCCGAGCGCAGGACGAGGATGAATGCCCATACTGCGATGAACACCACCGCGATCACGCCGATCGACAGGTGGATGAATGTTCCCGCGAGCAGCAACACCTGCAGACCCAGGTTGAACGGGATCGCCCACGGCTTGCGCTGCACACCCGCGCCCAGGATCATCAGCACCGAGAGCACCACGAGGTAGGTCCCGGACAACCAGGTGACACCGCCGCCGACATCGGCGACCACCGGCAGCGCCAGCAGGACCACGATCGCCTCGAGGATCAACGTCCCCGCCATGACCCCGCGCAGACCCTTCCACGGATCGTTGGCGGGAGGAGGCACTTCACTCATGTCACTCATGCCGGAGCCTTTCCGAACAGGGCGCGCGCCGCGCCCGCGGTGACGACCGACCCGGTGACCACCACGCCGGCGCCGGAGATCACGTCGCCCTCGTCGCCCGCCTGCTCGGCCAGCGCGATCGCCGACTCCAGCGCGTCGGGCAGGGTGTCGGCGGTGATCACTCGTTCGTCGCCGAAGCGCTGCACGGCCAGGTCGGCGAGTGCGTCCACATCCATGGCCCGCGGTGAACCGTTGCTGGTGACGACGATTTCGTCGAAGACCGGTTCGAGCGCGTCGAGAATCCCGGCGGCGTCCTTGTCGGCGAGCACCGCGACAACTCCGACCAGCTTGCGGAAGTCGAACTCGCCGGTGAGCGTCGCGGCCAGCGCCTGCGCGCCCGCGGGGTTGTGGGCGGCGTCGACGAAGATGGTCGGCGCGTTGCGCATCCGTTCCATCCGCCCCGGGCTCGACACTGTCGCGAAACCGGTTCGCACGGCCTCGATATCGAGCTGGCGATCCGCGCCCGCGCCGAAGAACGCCTCCACCGCGGCCAGCGCCAGCGCCGCGTTGCGGGCCTGGTGCTCGCCGTGCAGCGGCAGGAAGATCTCGTCGTAGACCCCGCCGAGTCCCTGCAGGGTGAGCAGCTGTCCGCCGACGGCGACGCCCCGTTCCAGCACCCGGAACTCCGCGCCCTCGCGGGCCACCGCGGCGTCCTCGGCCACGGCCCGGCGCAGCAGCACGTCCATCACCTCGGGCTCCTGCTCGGCGATGACCGCGACGGTGTCGGTCGGGATCAGCGCCTCGGGAGCGCGCTTGATGATCCCGGCCTTCTCCTTGGCGATCGACTCGAGGTCGGGGCCGAGGTAGTCGGTGTGATCGAGGCCGATCGGGGTGATCACCGCGACCTGCGCGTCGATCACATTGGTGGCGTCCCAGGTGCCGCCCATGCCGGTTTCCACGACGGCCACGTCGACCGGCGCCTCGGCGAACGCGGCGTAGGCCATGCCGGTGAGCACCTCGAACTTGCTCATCGCCGGGCCGTCGGATTCGGCGGAGCGCTGGTCGATCATGCCGATATAGGGCGCGAGCTCGTGATAGGTCGCCACGTAGTCGGCGGGCGAGATCGGCGCGTTGTCGATACTGATCCGCTCGGTCGCCAGCTGCAGGTGCGGGCTGGTGATCCGGCCGGTGCGCCGGTGCAGCGCGGTGAGCAGGGCGTCGATCATCCTGGTCACCGAGGTCTTGCCGTTGGTGCCCGCGATGTGGATCGCCGGATAGTTGTTCTGCGGGTTACCCAGCAGATCCATCAGGGTGGCGATCCTGGTGAGCGACGGCTCGATCTTGGTTTCGGGCCAGCGCTTGTCGAGTTCGGCCTCGACCAGGGCCATCTCGGCGAGGTCGACCGGCGACGGGCCGGTGCTGAGCTGGGCCGCGCTGTAGTCGGTGCCGCCGAAGTCGGCGTCTTCGGGGTCGAGGTCGCCGGGGCCCGTGTCGCTCACTTGGCGCTCAGTTCCGCCAGGCGGGCGCCGATGCGCGTGACTTCGGCCGCGGCCACATCACGCCGCCCGGTGATCTTGTCGACCACCGGCTGCGGCGCCTTGGCCAGGAAGGCCTCGTTGCCGAGTTTCGCCGTGGTGGTGTCGAGATCCTTCTGCGCGGCCGCGAGGTCCTTCTCCAGCCTGCGGCGCTCGGCGTCGAGGTCGATCGCGCCGGAGGTGTCGAGCTGCACGGTGACGGTCGCGCTGGACAGCCGGACCTGCACTTCGGCGGTGGTGGCGAAGTCCTCACCCGGTTCGGTGAGACGGGCCAGGTTGGCCACCGAGTCGGCGAACGCGCCGAGCCCGGCCTCGTCGATCCCGACGAGGGTGGCCTTCACCTTCTGCTTGTCGGCCAGCCCCTGATCGCCGCGGAACCGGCGGATCTCGGTGATCAGCCGCTGCGTATCGGCCACGCGCTGGGCCGCGACCTCGTCGGTCGCGATGCCGCCGGCCTGCGGCCACGGGGCGATCACCAGCGATTCGCCGCCGGTGAGCGCCTTCCACAGGGTCTCGGTGACGAACGGGATCACCGGGTGCAGCAGGCGGAGCACCGCGTCGAGCACACTGCCGAGCACCACCGCGGTGCTCTCGGCACGCGCGTCGGATTCGGCGAACTGCACCTTGGACAGCTCCAGGTACCAGTCGCACAGCTCGTCCCACGCGAAGTGGTAGAGCGCCTCGCACGCCTTACCGAATTCGTAGGCGTCGAAGGCGGTGTCGACCTCGGCACGCACCGCGTCGAGCCGGTCGATGATCCAGCGGTCGGCGTCGGTGAGGGTCTCGCGCGGGGGCACCTCGCCGGTGCGCGCGCCGTTCATCAGCGCGAACTTGGTGGCGTTGAACAGCTTGGTGACGAAGCTGCGCGAGGCCAGCGCGTGCGCGTCGCCGACGGACAGATCGCCGCCGGGCTGGGCGCCGCGGGCCAGGGTGAAGCGCAGGGCGTCGGCGCCGTAGGAGTTGATCCAGTCGAGCGGGTCGATGCCGTTGCCGCGCGACTTCGACATCTTCTTGCCGTGCTGGTCGCGGATCAGGCCGTGCAGGAACACGTCTTCGAACGGCACCTGCTTCTGGGCGCCCTTACCGGCGGCGAGCACCGGATCGTCGCTGACGTACATGCCGAACATCATCATCCGGGCCACCCAGAAGAACAGGATGTCGTAGCCGGTGACGAGCACGCTGGTGGGATAGAACTTCGACAGCTCGGGGGTCGAGTCGGGCCAGCCCATCGTGGAGAACGGCCACAGGCCCGAGGAGAACCAGGTGTCGAGGACGTCGGGGTCCTGCACCCAGCCCTCTGGCGCTTCCTCGCCGGGGCCGAGGCACACGATCTCGCCTTCGGGGCCGTACCAGATCGGGATGCGGTGACCCCACCACAGCTGCCGCGAGATGCACCAGTCGTGCATGTTGTCCACCCAGTCGAACCAGCGCGGTTCCTGGCTGGCCGGGTGGATCTTCACATCGCCTTCGCGCACGGCGTCGCCTGCGGCCTTGGCCAGGGTGTCGACCTTGACCCACCACTGCATCGACAGGCGCGGCTCGATCGGCTCGCCGGAGCGCTCCGAGTGACCGACCTGGTGCTTGTAGGGGAACTTGCGGCCGACGATGCGACCCTCGGCCTCGAGACGCTCGCGGATCTTCACCCGAGCCTCGAAGCGGTCCATGCCGTCGAATTCGGTTCCGCTGTCGGCGATCCGGCCGGTCTTGTCCATGATCGTCGGCATCGGCAGCCCGTGGCGCAGGCCGAGTTCGAAGTCGTTGGGGTCGTGCGCCGGGGTGATCTTCACTGCGCCGGAACCGAATTCGGGGTCGACGTAGTCGTCGGCGACGATCGGGATCTGGCGACCGGTGATCGGGTGGTAGAGCGTGGTGCCGATCAGCGCCTTGTACCGCTCGTCGTCCGGGTGGACCGCGACGGCGGTGTCACCGAGCATCGTCTCCACGCGGGTGGTGGCCACGATCACGTGCGGTTCGTCGTCGTTCAGCGAGCCGAACCGCATGCTCACGAGCTCGCCGTCGACCTCCTTGTGGTCCACCTCGAGGTCGGAGATGCCGGTCTGCAGCACCGGCGACCAGTTCACCAGGCGCTCGGCACGGTAGATCAGGCCCGAGTCGTAGAGCCGCTTGAAGATCGTCTGCACGGCGCGCGAGAGGCCGTCGTCCATGGTGAAGCGGTCGCGGCTCCAGTCGACGCCGTCACCGAGGCGACGCATCTGTCCCTGGATCTGCCCGCCGGATTCGCGCTTCCAGTCCCACACCTTGTCGATGAACAGCTCACGCCCGAAGCCCTCCTTGGACTTCCCGTCGACGGCGAGCTGCTTCTCCACCACCGTCTGCGTGGCGATGCCCGCGTGGTCCATACCAGGCAGCCACAGCACCTCGTAGCCCTGCATCCGCTTGCGGCGGGTGAGCAGGTCCATGATCGTGTGGTCGAGCGCGTGGCCCATGTGCAAGGTCCCGGTGACGTTCGGCGGCGGCAGCACGATCGAGTACGGCGGCTTGCCGGAGGAGGCGTCGGCGGCGAAGTACCCGGCGTTTACCCAGCCCTCGTACAGGTCGGCCTCTACCTCGCTGGGGTTCCAGCTCTTGGGCAGGGCATCGGCACGATTACGCGAGTTGTCAGGGGCTGCGCTGGTCACGTCCCAATCCTAAGGGGAGCGGCAACCAGCTTTTTCCCCGCCTACCCGAGGACAAAAAAAGACGGAATCTTCGGTGGATGAGGGACACCGAAGACTCCGCCTACAGCCCTGATCCTACCGGCGATCAACCCCGCCGAGCAGAATCCATATGCAATTCTCAGCTTCTGCACCGCGCTGGTCGGCAAGGCTTGTGACGCGCCACTACGACACACGGAAACCCTTGTCCCCCAAGCCTCGAACCCGAAATATCCGGGTAACCACGGATTGCCGTTTTGTCCGATTTACCGGACCCTGGAGAGGGTGACGCCCCCGCTCGATTCCTCGTCCCCCGTTTCCCCGTCGGCGCCGAAGGTCATCACCCCGATCGCGCTGGTGGACCTGCGCGCGAGCGAGGTAGAAGAACTGCGCTACCCCGGCACCACCGTGCTGGTCTTCGCCGGCGTGCCGGGCGCGGGAAAGTCCACCGCACTACACCGCTTCTTCGGCGTGGGCCCCGACGCCGAACATCCGGTGCGCACCGCGTCCGGCGCCCTGGTTCTCGACTCGAACCACACTCGCAATCGTCTGCGCCACCGGTTGGGCTGGGCGCCGTATTCCCTGTGGCGCCCGCTGGTCCACCTCGCGCACTACCGGGCGATCCGCGCCGCGATCCGCGCCGGTGACGGACCGGTCGCCATCCACGACTGCGCGACCTTCCGCTGGAGCCGTCGCCTGATCGCCCGCTGGGCCGAGCAGGGCCGCCGCGAACTGCACATGGTGCTCATCGACGTGCCCCCTGAGCAGGCCAGATCCGGTCAGATCAGCCGAGGGAGAAGCGTCAACAGTGTTGCCTTCACGGGGCACTGTCGCCGCTGGGAAACGATGATGGATTCCCTCGGCGCCCGCGACGCCACCCTCGCGCCGGACCCACGACCGCTGTCCTCGACATCGGTGGTGATCATCGACCGCCCGACGCTGCACGCCGTGTCCCGCATCGCCTTCGACGCGGTCTGATCAGGGCACCAGCAGGCTCAGCGCCCCCGGCATCGCCTGCACCGTCACCGGCAGCATCCCAGCGGGCTCACCGTCGGCTGTCGCGTACCCGCCCTCGGCGCCGACCGTGATCCGCCGGGCCCGATATCGCTTCGTCGCGGGATGGTCGATCCGTTTGCCCGCCGACAACGCGGGCAGCAGCCGCGCCATCTCCAGCCGCGACACCGCACCGACCACGGTGATGTCGAGATAGCCGTCGTCGGCGAGTGCTTCCGGACACACCAACATCCCGCCGCCGTAGGTGCGGGTATTGCCGATCGGCGCCATCACCGCGTCGGTGAGGATCACCACGTGCGAGTCGGGTGGATTATCGAGCGCACCGGGCGCGAGGCCGGACAACTCGATCCGGAACGGCAGTGTGTAGCCGCGCATGAGTTCGACGACAGCGGCGGCGGTGTAGCGGAGGGGTCCGCGGGGGTAGCGCATCTTGTTGGCGCGCAAAGTGACTCGTGCGTCGAACCCGGTGCCGACCACAGTCGCGAACCAACTGGGTGCGGCGTCCGGCGATTCGATCCGACCCAGATCGATGGTCCGAACTCGACCACCCAGCACGATCTCGACGGCCGCCCTCGGGTCTCCGGTCGGTATGCCGAATTCGCGTGCCAGGTCGTTGCCGGTGCCCGCGGGCACCAGTCCAAGCGGCACCCCGCTGTGCGCGAGCGCCGCCAGCAACACGTTCATCAGACCGTCACCACCGACGCAGATCACCGCGTCCGGCCGGTCCTGGCCCGCGACGAGCCTCCTGACCTGCCTCACCGACTCGTCCGCACTCGGCGCCCGTACCTCCACCACCTCGACACCGCTGGCCAGTAGTTGTAGTTCGGCCAGCACCGTCTCGGCGACACCGTCGCCGCGCCCCGCCCCGGAATGCGGGTTCGTGACAACCACCACACGCCGCACCGACTGTTCGCTCACGGCACCAGCTTCCCAGGGTTGAGCACTCCGGTGGGGTCGAGTTCGCGCTTCACCGCGCGCAACACCCGAACTCCCAGGTCACCGATTTCGGCGCCCATCCACGGCCGGTGGTCGGCGCCGACGGCGTGGTGGTGGGTGATGGTGCCGCCCGCGGCGACCATCGCGTCGCTCGCGGCGGATTTGGCGATGCGCCACTGCGCGATCGGATCATCGAGCTGTTTGGCCACAACGGTGAAGTACAACGACGCCCCGGTCGGGTAGGTGTGCGAGATGTGGCACATGACCAGCGCGGGTGTGCCCTGCGAACCCAGCGCGTCCATCAGCGCGCCGGTGACCTTCACCTTGAGATTGGCCAGATTGGCCCAGCTGGTGGCGGTTTCGAGGGTCTCGCACAGCACACCGACATCGAGCAGCGCGTCACGCATGTAGGGCGCGGCGAACCGACCGTGCTCCCACTGCCGTGCCGGCGCCTCGCCGAGCGCGGTGCCACCCGAGGCCGCGAGCAAGGCACTCGCTTCCGCCGATCGGGCGGCGACGTGGGCCCGGCTGCCCTCGAAGGTGGTGATGGCGAGACAACCCGAGACCGGGTTGCCGCCGACATCGGCGGAACGCGCCAGGTTCAGGCCCGTCTCGGCCTCGTCGGACAAGCGCATCACCGTCGGCGCGGCGCCTGCCTGCACCACCGTGCGCAGCGCGGCGGCTCCGGTGGCGAAGTCGGGGAACGACCAGGCCTGGTAGCCAACGGTTTCCGGCACGGGGTGTACCCGCAAAGTGACCGAGGTGATGATGCCGAGTGCGCCCTCCGACCCGACGAACAACTCGCGCAGGTCGGGTCCGGCCGCCGACGCCGGGGCGCGACCGAGGTCGAGGGTGCCCTGCGGGGTCGCGATCACCAGGCGTTCGACCATGTCGTCGAACCGGCCGTAGCCCGCCGACGCCTGACCCGACGACCTGGTCGCGGCGAACCCGCCGATGCTGGCGAATTCGAAACTCTGCGGAAAGTGCCCGAGCGAGAGCCCGTGCGCGCCGAGCAATGCCTCGGCCTGCGGCCCGGTGAGTCCGGCGCCGAGGGTGGCGGTGCCGCTGGCCGGATCGACCGCGGTGAGTGTGTCGAGCCTGCGCAGATCGAGCGCGATCACGGTGTCGAACTGTCCGCGCACCGGATCCACGCCGCCGACCACGCTGGTTCCGCCACCGAACGGGACGACCGCGATGCCGTGTTCGGCGCAGTACCCGAGCAGCGCGAGAACCTGTGGGTGGTCGGCGGGGAAGACGACGGCGTCGGGGGCGTCCTGCGGTGTGCTCGCGCGGCGGCGCAGCAGGTCGGGGGTGCTCTTGCCGCCGGCGTGCCGGAGTCGGTCGATGTCGTCGGTAGTGAGATATTCGTCACCGACGATTCCGGTCAGGCCCGCCCTATCGGCGTCCGTGAGCGTGGTGGGGATCAGCGGCACCTCGTTCTCGTCACGGCGGGTGACCGGCTCACCCGAGATCCCGAACACCTGCGCGAGCAGGCCACGGATCTGCGCTGACAGCGGCTGATGAGCGGCGGCGACGCCCCAGGCGTCCCACACCATGTTCGGCGCCAGGGTGGCAGACCCGGATTGTTCGCGTTGCGTCTCGACCATGCGTTACATAATGACATATAGTGTCAAGCAGTAACCAACGATATGTCCCAGAGTCGACATCCGTACCGCTGTCGGATGTCACTACCGGCCATTCACGACGGCAACCCTGCTGGTCCGCTCGATACCCTTGGGCGATTCCAGCCCGACCACGGCGCTTTCAGTCCCCGGCGCCACCGAACACACCGGCGGTGAAGCACGATGATCGATCTCGCGACCCACGCTGACCAGCTTTCGCCTACAGACGTGGCGATTCTCGATGCCACGCGGGCCTGCGTCGTCGATTTCGGCGTTCGCCGGACCACGCTCACCGAGGTGGCGCGGCGGGCGGGTGTGAGCAGGCCGACGGTCTATCGGCGCTGGCCCGACACCGGGTCGCTGATCGCCGAGCTGCTGGTCCGTGAACTGCGCACGATCGTCGCCGAGACCATGCCCGACACCGGCCTCGGCCGGGATCGGCTGGTCCACGGCATCGTGTCCGGTGCGGCGGCGATTCGGTCGAACGCGGTGTTCGCCAAGATCTTCCGCACCGACACCGACCTGATGCTCACCTATGTGTTCGGCCGGTTGGGCCGCAATCAGCGCACGTTGATCGGGCTGTTCGCGACCGTGATCGAACTCGGCCACCGCGACGGGTCGATCCGGGCGGGTGATGCCGAGCACATGGCCACCATGCTGCTGCTCATCACCCAGTCCGCGGTGCAGTCGGCGGGCACGGTGGAGTCGTTGCTGGCCGGTGCGGAGTTCGACGCCGAATTGTCCAGGGCTATCGAGGGTTATCTGCTCCCGCTACCCGAGAAGGACCCAGATGTCTGCTGACTCCCCCTCTTCCGGCGCCACCCTGAACGCGGCGCGACGCACCACCGACCTCACCGCGCTCGGCGAGAATCCCGAGGTCGACGTGGTGGTGATCGGCGGCGGCGTGACCGGAACCGGCGTCGCCCTCGACGCCGCCGCGCGCGGTCTGCGCACCATCCTGGTGGAGCGCAACGACTTCGCGTTCGGCACCAGCCGCTGGAGTTCGAAGCTGGTGCACGGCGGGCTGCGGTATCTGGCGAGCGGACGGGTCGGGATCGCGCACGAGAGCGCGGTCGAACGCGGCATCCTGTTGCGCACCACCGCACCGCATCTGGTGCGTCCGCTCCCCCAACTCGTTCCGTTGCTGCCCGGCATCAAGCTGGCCCAGAGTTCGCTCATCCGCGCGGGGTTCGCCGCGGGCGACGCGCTGCGGATCGCGGCGCACACCTCCGTCGACACGTTGCCGCGCTCGCGCCGGGTGGCCGCCGCCGAGGCACTGCGCTTGGCGCCGACCGTGCGGCGCGACGGGCTGCGCGGCGGCTTGCAGGCGTGGGACGGTCAGCTCGTCGACGATGCCCGCTTGGTCGTCGCCTTGGCTCGCACCGCGGCCTCGGCGGGCGCGACGGTTCTCACCCGCGTGGAAGCCGTCACCGCCACCGGTGATTCGGTCCAGCTGCGCGACACCCTTTCCGGCGAGACCCTGGCCGTGCGGGCGCGCGCGGTCGTGAACGCCACCGGCGTGTGGGCGGGCGAGGTCGACCACAGCATCGAGCTGCGGCCGAGCCGTGGCACCCACCTCGTCTTCGACGCCGCGGCCTTCGGTGGACTCAGTGCCGCGCTGACGGTGCCGGTACCGGGCAGCATCAGCCGGTTCGTCTTCGCGCTGCCCGCCGCGCACGGCCGGGTCTATCTGGGCCTCACCGACGAGGACGCGCCAGGCCCGATCCCCGACGAGCCCCAGCCCACCGAGACCGAGATCGACTTCCTGCTCGACACCATCAATACGGCCCTGCGGGAACCGTTGACGCGCTCCGATATCCGCGGCAAGTTCGCCGGCCTGCGCCCACTGCTCAAAACCGCCGATGACAGCACCGCCGACATCTCCCGCGAGCACGCGGTCCTCACCGCCCCGGACGGTCTGATCACCGTCGTCGGCGGCAAGCTCACCACGTACCGCCAGATGGCCCAGGACGCGGTCGACGCGGCGGTGGCGCAGTCAGCGCTCACGGCCGGTCCCTGCCGCACCACCCAGTTCCCCCTCGTCGGCGCGGTGTCCGGAGCCGCCCGCGACCGCATCGACGCCCCGCCGGTCCTCATCGAGCGCTACGGCAGCGAAGCGAGCCACATCGTCTCCGCCTGGCTCGCCGACCCCGCCCTCGCCGCACCGGTCGCCCCCGGAATCGATGTCACCGCAGCCGAATTCGACTTCGCGATCACCCATGAGGCCGCCCTCACCATCGACGACCTCCTCGACCGCCGCACCCGCATCGGCCTGATCCCCACCGACCGCGAAGCCGCCGCCCCCGCGGCCGAAGCCGCTTTCGCTAGACACGCCGCGATCACCCGCTGAGCCGCTGCGGATCAGGCCGCGAGCGTCGTCAGTCGAATCTCCATGTCGCGAGCTCGGCCCGCATGCACGCGCGAGGCCATTCGTCGAGGCCATGGGCTATTTCGGTGGCACGGATCGCGCGCAGGCCCGGCGGCTCGTCCGCCACCGAGATGTAGGCGAAGCCGAGGCGTTCGTAATACGGCCCGTTCCAGGGGACTTCGGCGAACGTGGTGAGCGTGATCTCGTGGAGGTCGTGGTCTTTCGCCCACCGCACCGCATGGTCGATCAGTCGCTTGCCGATCCGCGCGCCCGCATGGGCCGGGTCGACGGAGACCTGGTCGATGTGGGGCTGACCGTCGACGAGACCGAGAACCAGGTAACCGACCGGGTGATCGTCGTCGTCCGGCCACACCCACGCGCGCCCCTCTACGACGAAGGCCCGCAACACTTCCCACGACGGCGGGTCGTCCTCGGCGATCGCGATCATGCCCACCTCGCCGAACGGCGCGCCCGCCCGTCGCTCGATCTCCTGCAGGTCCGCGATCTCCTCCTCGCGCGCGAGCCGAGCAGGTCCACCGGCCACCGGGGTGGCGACGATCCCATTGAGCAGCGTGCGCAGAGCCCAGCGCGCCCGGACGTCACCGGCTGGGTGGGTGGCGCGCTCCACCGACTCGGCCGCGATGTGCCGGTAGATCAGGTCGACGGCCCAGGTGGCAGTCGCGGGGGCGAGGCCCCCTTCGCGCAGGAGGGCGCGCAACTGTTCGATCAAGCCGAGGGCGTGCTCGGTGGTCGGGAAGCGGCCGAAGGCGACGAGCGCGAGACCGTCGTGGCGGCCGAGAGCCTCGATCGCGTTTTCGACCAACTGGGTCACCCGCGCACGCCAGTCGCCCTCGGTGGGCACCCGGACCTGGGACAGGACGTGATCGAGCATGCCGGTCAGCAGGTCGTCGCGATGGGCGACGTAGACGTAGAGCGACGCGGCGCCGGTGTCGAGTTCCTTGGCGACCCTGCGCATGGTGAGCGCGGCCGAACCTTCGGTGTCGAGGATGCGCAATCCGGTCTCGATGACGAGATCGCGGCTCAGGGGCACTTTCGCCGGTCGGGCCCGGCGGCTGACGGGTGCGGCGTTCATGCGCCGATCCTACGCGTCCGACGAACATCGTTTGGCACGAACGCCGTTCGAAGTTCGCCTTCGGGCCTTATCCCCGGGCGTCGGGCCATCTATGCTGGCGGCGGAGAGCTAGGTCGCGGTCTGACGCACAGCGGGGGTCGGCCGAGGCGGCGGTAAAGGCCAGTCCGACAAGGAGGCGTTGATGCACGCGCATTCGTCCACCGTGGCCATCGTGCCGGGGACCGGGATCGTCGCCAGATTCGGCGATGTCGTCGTCTATCTGGCCGGGGAAACGCCGTCGACCGATCGGTTACTCGGCGCGGTGGAAACCGTCGCCAACAACACGGCGGCGAGCGCACCCGGTGCGGCCCTGGCACAGCGGCTGGCGGGCGTGGTGTTCGGCGGAGCTTCTGCCCCACCACCTTTCGGCGTGCTCGCCCCGACGGCCGACGGCATGCTGATCCTGTTGCGCGGCGCGGTGATCGCCGAGATCTCCGGCGCGGAGGGCAACCGCCGCCTCGCCGGCGACCGGGCCTTCACCTGGGTCGACGAGATCATCCGCGAACCTGTCCGACGCATCGCGGTGGGCGCCGAGCTGGCCGATCCCACCAGCGCCAATCCACGCACCGACCTGCGCGCCGGCATCGTCACCGGTAACGGTTTCGTGCTCAACCTCGGCCGACGTCGCAATCCCCCGCCCCGCCGGGTCGAATCCGTCGACGAGCCCGCACCCACCGAGGCCACCGGCTTCCAAGCCCTTCGCGCCCCGACCTCGCGACCCACCGACGCCGGCGACGCGCTCCCGGCCACCGCCGGGTTCCCGGCACCGACGCCCGAAAAGCCCGCGACCTCGGGTTTCCAGCCCGATGCGGGCCGACCCGACAGCGAAACGGTGAGCACGGGCAGCCGACCGAGCACCGGCGACGGTGCCACCGTGAGCACCGGCCCGCGCAACTCCCCCAATGCCGACGCGCCCCGCGCCTGGTCCCAACCTCTCGAAGCCGCCAAGCGCGCCGAACCGGTCGCGCTGAGCAAAGGCACGGCGCCCCACAGCAGTTCGCGTGGCGCACTGGTCACCGAAGAAGGACTGAGCTACCCCTTGGACCGGCCCTATGTCCTCGGCCGCAATCCCTCGGGGGAAGAATCGGTACGCGCTTCCGCGGCGACGCCGATTTTGATCGAGCGCGATCGGCTCGTCTCGCGGGTCCATGCCTTCGTCGCCCCCGACCGTGGCAAGGTGTTCGTCCGCGAGGCCCCCGCGACCTCCGGAACGTTCTTCGCCGCCCCCGACAGCGAACGCTGGTCTCGCGTCGGCACCCTCCCGATCGAATTGCAACCGGGATGGCGCCTGCGGATCAACGACTTCCTGCTGACCTATTGCGTGTAATTCACTTGTTCCAGATCACTCACAGACCATCCCGACGCCCGTGCATCCAGCACCACGGGCGTCGGATCGCTAATCGGCTCAGGCCTCGAGGGCGTCGAGCAGGGCCGCGCGCTGACGAGCACCGAGGCCACCGATACGACGATCTTCGGGAATCTCGGCCTGATCCATCAGCTTGGCGGCCTTGACCGGACCAACGCCCGGCAGTGCCTTGATCACGGCAGCGACCTTGGTCTTTTTCACCAGGTCATCGCTGTCGGCTTTCTTGAGCAGATCGGCGACGGTGACCTTGCCCTCCTTCACCTTGCCGATCAGTTCCGAGCGCGCCTTGCGCACGGCAGCCGCTTTGGCCAACGCCTCGGTGCGCTGTTCGGCGGTCATCGTAGGCAGTGCCATGTCTCCTCCGCTTCCACTCGTCACTCGAACATCTGATTGACGGACCGAGTAAACAGCACGAAATCGGCAGCACCAGTCCGACACACCGCGAGGATACGCCGATGAGTTTTGCGTGCCGAACCCGTCGTAATCGATGAAGGCCCTGCGAGACGGACCAAACGGACGAAAAGACCGACCGGTTCAGGCCGGAGTAACACCCCGATGACCAGCAACGACACATCATCAGAAGCACTTTTACGGGATCAAGGTTCAACGGCGAACCACGGAGGATCAACGAAGCTCCTCGGCCCCGGGCGCGACCGATTCTCGAACGGTCGTCACCGTCTCCCGTACCGCTCCGTCAACAGCTACACAGTTGTGCGCCAGACATTTTCAGCGCCTTCGGACCGAGTAATTCGGGCCCACGGGTGTTCTCCCCCCGCTCGATGCGCAACAATGACGCGACCCGGCGAACCCTTTTGCTACCTGGAGTTGCGATGCGCGAGGAACACCCGCTCGATCACGAGGTCACCGCACTGCCTGTGCGGGTGGAACGGGCCAGGCGCCGCATCGCCTATCAGTCCGATCCGGCCCTGACCGACGCGCTGTCCGAAGACGAGTTGAGCGCCGAGCGCGAACTCGCCGAGAAGATCCGCACCTACGAGCGCGACCAGCGCTGGAAACAGATCAAGGCCGCCTCCTCGCACGCCGACCGCCTGCGAGACACCACCGCGGAGCTGGAGCGCGCCGAGATGTCGGACCTGATGCTGGCCCGCAAGGCCATCGCCGCGCAACGCCGCGAGTCCAACCCGCGCGCTCGCCTCGCCTCGCTCTATCAGCACCGCACCTGGTCGCTGCGGGCCCTGGCAGGCGTGGTGATCACGGGCATGCTGTGGTCGGCGGTGAACGTCCAGCACAACATCGCCCCTGGCGGGCCCACCGATCCGCTCTACTGGGCCAGTTTCGGCCTGGAGGCGATGATCAGCGTGTGCCTGATCATCATCATGATCGGCACCACGCGGGTGGCCGAGTGGGGCGTGATGGGCAACCGCAACCAGGTGCTGATCGCCGAGCTGTTCCTGCTCACGCTGACCATCGCCCTCAACACCTACCCACACCTGAGCGCAGGGCACTGGTACGACGCCGCTGTGCACGCGGTGGCCCCGGTGATGATCGGTGTCGCGCTACTCATCCACAATGCCGCCAGCGCCCGCTACAGCACCGCGATCGTCCGTGCCAGCGCGGAGATCCCGGCAGACGAGGCCGACAATCTCCTGTCCGCGCCGAGCATGGGTAACCCGGCCGCCACCTAGCCTCCACCGACACACAGCGAAGGGCCCCTCCGGATCAGATCCGAAGGGGCCCTTTGCCGTTGGTTTGTTACGCCGACTTCTCGCGACGCTCGGGACGCTGCGCCTTACGCGGCACGATCGTCGGGAGGACGTTGTGCACGACGGTGTCGGCGTTCACGACCACCTTGGCGACGTCGTCGCGGCCGGGGATGTCGTACATCACCGGCAGCAGGACCTCTTCCATGATGGCGCGAAGGCCGCGAGCACCGGTGCCGCGCAGGATCGCCTGATCGGCGATCGCTTCGAGGGCGTCGGTGGTGAACTCGAGGTCGACGCCGTCCATCTCGAACAGGCGAACGTACTGCTTGACCAGTGCGTTCTTCGGCTCGGAGAGAATAGTGACCAGCGATTCCTTGTCCAGGTTCGTCACCGAGGCGACGATGGGCAGGCGGCCGATGAACTCGGGGATCAGACCGAACTTGATCAGATCCTCCGGCATCACGTCGGCGAAGTGGTCATCGGTGTCGACCTCGGCCTTGGAGCGCACCTCGGCGCCGAAGCCGATGCCGCGGTGGCCGGTGCGGTCGGAGATGATCTTCTCCAGGCCCGCGAAGGCACCCGCGACGATGAACAGCACGTTGGTGGTGTCGATCTGGATGAACTCCTGGTGCGGGTGCTTACGACCGCCCTGCGGCGGCACACTCGCCTGGGTGCCCTCCAGGATCTTCAGCAGCGCCTGCTGCACACCCTCGCCCGAGACATCGCGGGTGATCGACGGGTTCTCGCTCTTGCGGGCGATCTTGTCGACCTCGTCGATGTAGATGATGCCGGTCTCGGCGCGCTTGACGTCGTAGTCGGCGGCCTGGATCAGCTTCAGCAGGATGTTCTCGACGTCCTCACCGACATAGCCGGCCTCGGTGAGGGCGGTGGCGTCGGCGATGGCGAACGGGACGTTCAGCATCTTGGCCAGGGTCTGCGCGAGGTAGGTCTTGCCGCAACCGGTGGGGCCGAGCATCAAGATGTTCGACTTCATCAGTTCGACGGCCTCACCGCGGCTGTCGCGGCCCTTGTCGCCTGCCTGGATGCGCTTGTAGTGGTTGTAGACCGCGACGGCGAGGGTCCGCTTGGCGGTGTCCTGGCCGATCACGTAGTTCTCGAGGAAATCCCGAATCTCCGAAGGCTTGGGCAACTCGTCGAGCTTCACTTCGCTCGACTCGGCCAACTCTTCTTCGATGATCTCGTTGCACAGATCGATGCACTCGTCGCAGATATAAACCCCAGGGCCCGCGATGAGCTTCTTGACCTGCTTCTGGCTCTTTCCGCAGAACGAGCACTTCAGCAGATCGCCGCCGTCTCCGATGCGCGCCATCTCGTAGGTCCCTACTTCCTTGTCCGAGTGCGACCGTCGTCCCCCGATTGGGCCGGAAATACGTCTCGGTGCCGTCAATCAGAGCAATGGTCCCTGAGTCGACCGTACCTGTTGTGCGCGAATGAGGTCGACAACTCGCGCATGTTTGTCGTGAGTGCTGTGCGGGTCCTCACCATTGTGAGCCACCGCGGGTGAAAAAGCCGGGCCCGCCGCCCAGATCAGGACAGCGGGCCCGGGCGTGTCACTTCTGTCCGCTGAGCTTGCGGTAGTCGAAGACCTGATCGATGATGCCGTATTCCTTGGCTTCCTCGGCGGTCAGGATCTTGTCGCGGTCGGTGTCCTTGCGGACCTGCTCCTCGGGCTTGCCGGTGTGGCGCGAGATGGTGACTTCCATCAAGCGACGCATCCGCTCGATCTCGGCCGCGGCGATCTCGAGGTCGGACACCTGACCCTGCACACCGCCGGAAGACGGCTGGTGGATCAGGATGCGCGCGTTGGGCAGTGCGGCCCGCTTGCCGGGAGCTCCGGCGGCCAGCAGCACCGCGGCGGCTGAGGCGGCCTGACCCAGGCAGACCGTGACCACGTCGGGGCGCACGTACTGCATGGTGTCGTAGATCGCCATCAGCGCGGTGAACGAGCCACCGGGCGAGTTGATGTACATGGTGATGTCGCGGTCGGGGTCCTGGGACTCCAGCACCAGCAGCTGCGCCATGATGTCGTTCGCCGAGACGTCGTCGACCTGGTTGCCCAGGAAGATGATGCGCTCCTCGAACAGCTTGTTGTACGGGTCGGAGGTCTTGACGCCGAACGAAGTCTGCTCGGTGAACTGCGGCAGGATGTAGCGCGACTGCGGGTTGGCGGCAGCAGCGCCGCCCAAGCCTGCGCGCGGGTCGATCAGATTGGCCATCTTGGTCTCCAAGCTTGTCTCGAGTGTGATGGGGCGCGGGCCTGCGCTACTTCGCCTGGTTCGCGTGGGCGACCACGTGGTCGATGAAGCCGTATTCCAGGGCTTCCTTCGCCGTGAACCAGCGGTCGCGGTCCGCGTCCTCGGTCACCTGCTCCACCGACTTGCCGGTGTGCAGCGACTGCAGTTCGTTGAGCTCACGCTTGGTGTGGGCGAACTGCTCGGCCATGATCGCGATGTCGGCGGCCGAACCACCGATGCCCGCCGAGGGCTGGTGCATCATGATCCGGGTGTGCGGCAGCGCGAAACGCTTGCCCTTGGTGCCCGCGGTCAGCAGGAACTGTCCCATCGATGCGGCCAGACCCATCGCGACGGTCTTGATGTCGCACTCGGCGAACTGCATCGTGTCGTAGATGGCCATGCCGGCAGTGACCGAGCCACCGGGCGAGTTGATGTAGAGCGCGATGTCCTTCGTCGCGTCCTCGGCCGAGAGCAGCAGGATCTGCGCGCAGATCTTGTTCGCGATCTCATCGTCGACCTGGGTGCCCAGGAAGATGATGCGCTCGCGAAGCAGCCGTTCGTATACGGAATCACTGAGGTTGAGTCCAGCGGTAGCGGCTGTCATGACCCCTGCCTGGTTGATCGTCACGGATACCTGCCTTCTCTTCTCACCGATTGCTACGGCCATACGAATACGGTTCGTCGTCACAAACACTAACGAAGCAGGGCGGCACCGAACTCCCGGTACCGCCCTTCTTCGCTCACAGCGCAATCAAATCACGCCGCCGAAACCTACTCAGCAGCGGCTTCGTCCAGCTCGATTTCAGCGGAATCCGCAGGGTCACCGAACATTTCGGTGGTGTCGACCACGTTGCCGTCGGAGTCGGTAACCTTCACCTGACCGACAACTCCGGCGAGCGCCTTGCCGCGTCGCACGTCGGCGAAGACCGCGCCGAGCTGGCCGGCCTGCTGCACCTGCTGGATGAACTGCTCCGGCGACATGCCGTAACGCTGTGCCTGGAACAGGATTCGCTCGGTCAGCTCCTGCTGGCCGACCTGGGTGTTCTCGGCCTCGGCGATGGCGTCGAGCAGCAGCTGGGTCTTCACCGACTTCTCGGCGGCTTCCTGGGTGTCCTTGTCGAACTCCTCGCGGGAGGAGCCCTGCGCCTCGAGCGCCTCGGCCAGCTTGGCCTCGTCGTGGTCGAAACCGTGCACGGCGTCGTGGACCACGGCGTCGACCTCGGCCTTGACCACGGCCTCCGGCAGCGGGACCTCGACGGTCTCGAGCAGGGTGTCGAGCACCTTGTCGCGGATCGAACCGGCCTGCTCGACCTTCTTGACGCGCTCGACGCGGCCCTTCAGGTCTTCCTTGAGCTCGTCGATGGTGTCGAACTCACTGGCCAGCTGAGCGAACTCGTCGTCGGCCTCGGGCAGCTCGCGCTCCTTGACCGACTGCACGGTCACGGTGATCACGGCTTCGGAGCCCGCGTGGTCGCCGGCGACCAGGGTGGAGGTGAACTCGGCGGACTCGCCGGCCTTCAGGCCGATGACCGCCTCGTCGAGACCCTCGATCAGCTGACCCGAACCGACTTCGTGCGACAGGCCGGTGGTGGCCGCCTCGGGGACGTCCGCACCGTCGACGGTCGCCGACAGGTCGATCGATACGAAGTCGCCATCGGCCACGGCGCGCTCGACACCGGTGAGGGTGCCGAAGCGCTGACGCAGCGAGGTGAGCTGCTCCTCGATGTCGTCGTCGCCGATGGTGAAGGAATCGACACTCACCTCGATGCCCGAGTAATCGGGCAGGGCGATCTCGGGGCGCACGTCGACCTCAGCGGTGAACGCGAGCTCTTCGCCGTCTTCGATCTTGGTGATCTCGATCTCGGGCTGGCCGATGACCTTGACCTCGGTGGCCTGCACGGCCTCGGCGTAGCGGGCGGGCAGCGCGTCGTTGACGACCTGCTCCAGCACGGCGCCACGGCCGACACGGGTCTCGATCAGCTTGGCCGGAGCCTTGCCGGGACGGAAGCCGGGGATCTTGACCTGCTGCGCCAGCGCCTTGTACGCCTTGTCGAAGTCGGGCTTCAGCTCCTCGAAGGGCACCTCGACGTTGATCCGGACCCGGGTCGGGCTCAGCTGCTCGACGGTGCTCTTCACGGACATACTCCTTGGTTCGTAGTTCATGGTGGTGTCCCCACAGGGGGCGACGCGCCATAGTCAGGCACGGCTAAGCCAGGTGCGGCGCATAAAGCGCATCCCGACCAGGGTAGTTGACCGCCCGCGCGGTCGCGCAATCGGTGTTTGGTTGAGGGTGCCGCTAGCGGCCGACCTGCACGGCGTCGGTCACGAAGACCAACGTCTCGTTCGGCGGCACACCGTTGCCGCCTTCGCCGTAGCCGAGGTTCGGTGGCACGATCAGCAGCCTGCGGGTGCCCTGCTGTACGCCGATCAGGCCTTCGTCCCAGCCCTGGATGACCTGGCCCGCGCCGAGGGTCAGCCCGAACGGCTTACCGCGCTGGAAGGAGCTGTCGAGTACCTGCTTGTCCGACCAGGTGACCAACTCGTAGTTCATGGTCAGCGGCTGTCCGGCCGCCGCGCCGGGCCCGTTGCCTGCCACCAGATCCTTGACGATCAGGCTCTTGGGCGGATCGCAGGTCTCGGGGATGGTGATCTTGGGCGCCTCGCCGAAACCGCCGCTGACCTTCACGTCGTCGGCGGTGCATTCGAGACCCGTGCTCGCGGGATTTCCGCCGACCGAGCTCGAGCTCGGCGAGCTGGTCGAATCCGCGTCGGAGCCGCAGGCCGCTGTCGTGATCGCGGCGGCCGCGACGAGTCCGATTCCGATGATCCTGCCGAGAGAATGCATGGCCCGCACAGTAATCGACTGTCGTAGTGGGGGCGGAAACCGGCACGACGGTAGGCTCGGCGGTGCGATTCCCCACCGGGTGTCACCGGTCCTCGATCGGCGCCCGTGCATGCACCGCGGCGCGGACGGCGCCGCGAACTCACCGATTTCGAGGAGAGTCCGCGATGACCGGGAACACCCAGGGCGACACCGCCGCCGACAACGTGGGAGACGGCCGGGGCGAGACCATCGCTCCCACGCCCTACGTCCTCACCGACGCACCCGGTCCGCTCTCGCGCGAGGAGCTCGTCGCGGTCGACACGTGGTGGCGGGCGTCGAACTATCTCGCGGTCGGCCAGATCTACCTGATGAGCAATCCGCTGCTGCGCACCCCGCTGGTCGCCGAGGACATCAAGCCACGCCTGCTCGGCCACTTCGGTACCGTGCCCGGCCTGAATCTGGTGTGGGCCCACGCCAACCGGGTGATCCGCGATCGCGGCCTGAACGCGGTATACGTCGCGGGCCCCGGGCACGGCGGGCCCGGGCCCAACGCCTGCGCGTGGCTCGAAGACGCCTACACCGAACTGGAGCCGGATATCCCGCGCGACATCGACGGTATGCGCAGATTCTTCCACCGGTTCTCCTTCCCCGGCGGCGTGCCGAGCCACTGCGCTCCGGAGACGCCGGGGTCGTTCCACGAGGGCGGTGAGCTCGGCTACAGCCTGCTGCACGCCTTCGGCGCCGCCCTGGACAACCCCGACCTCATCGTGTTCTGCGTGGTCGGCGACGGCGAGGCAGAAACCGGGCCACTCGCGGGCAGCTGGCACGCGAACAAATTCCTCAACGCGGGCCGCGACGGGGCGGTGGTGCCGATTCTCGCGCTCAACGAGTACAAGATCGCCAATCCGACCATTCTCGCCCGCATCCCCGAGGCAGAGCTGATCGAACTGCTGCGCGGCTACGGTTACGAGCCGCTGATCGTCTCCGGCGACGACCCCGCACCGGTCCACCAGGCGATGGCCGAGGCGATGAATACCTGCATGGACAGGATCGCGCAGTTCCAGCGGGCCGCCCGCGAGGACGGTGACACGACACGTCCCCGCTGGCCGATGATCGTGATGCACACCCCGAAGGGCTGGACCTGTCCCCCGGTGGTCGACGGCAAACAGGTCGAGGGCACCTTCCGCGCCCATCAGGTGCCGTTGCCCAACGCGCGCACCGACGCCGAACACCGGCGGGTGCTGGAGTTGTGGTTGCGGTCGTATCGGCCGGAGGAATTGTTCGACCACGACGGCTCGCCGGTGCCCGCCCTGCTGGAACAGGTTCCGGCGCATCCGATGAGCCTCAACCCCGTCGCGAACGGCGGCTCGCTGATTCACGATCTCGACCTGCCCGATTGGCGCGACTACTGCGTGGATGTCGTGACGCCGGGCGCGGGTCAGCACGAGGCGACCAGGGTGCTCGGCGGTTGGCTGCGCGATGTCACCGCCCGCAATCCGCACAACTTCCTCACCTTCGCTCCCGACGAACTGGCCAGCAACCGGCTCCAGGACATCCTCGAGGTGACCGGGCGCGACTGGCAGGAAGAAGTCGGGCGCTGGGATGTCGATCTCTCGACGGTGGGTCGCGCGGTCGAAGTGCTCTCCGAGCACATGTGTGAGGGCCTGCTGGAGGGTTACCTGCTGACGGGCCGCCACGGCGTCTTCACCTGCTACGAGGCGTTCATCCACATCGTCGACGCCATGTTCAACCAGCACGCCAAATGGCTCGACGCCAGCCTGAAGGTGCCGTGGCGACGCAAGATCCCCAGCCTGAACTACCTGCTCACCTCGCACGTGTGGCGCCAGGATCACAACGGGTTCACCCATCAGGATCCCGGATTCCTCGACGTGGTGGCGAACAAGAGCCCCGATATCGTGCGCGTGTATCTGCCGCCGGATGCCAATACCCTGCTGTCGACCTACGACCACTGTCTGCGGTCGCTGCACTACGCGAACGTGGTCGTGGCGGGCAAACAGCCGGGGCCGGACTGGCTTTCGGCCGAGGAGGCCGGGCTGCACTGCACGCGCGGTCTCGGGATCTGGGAGTGGGCGTGTCACAACGACGACCTCGGGACCACGCCCGATGTGGTGCTGGGGTGCGCGGGCGACGTGCCGACCCTGGAAGCCCTGGCGGCGGTGGCGATTCTGCGAGATCGACTGCCGGACTTACGCATTCGGTTCGTCAATGTGGTCGACCTGATGCGCATGCTGCCCGCCGACGAACACCCGCACGGCCTGCCCGATGCCGAGTTCGACGCCCTGTTCACCACCGACCGCCCGGTGATCTTCGCCTTCCACGGCTACCCGTGGCTGGTGCACCGGCTCACCTACCGCCGCACCAATCACGCCAATCTGCACGTGCGCGGTTACAAGGAGAAGGGCACCACGACCACCCCCTTCGACATGGTGATGCTCAACGATCTGGACCGCTTCCATCTGGTGCTCGATGTGATCGACCGCGTGCCCGGACTGCGTGAGCGGGCGGCGGGTCTGCGCCAGGAGATGGTCGATGCCCGGTTGATCGCGCGCCGCTGGACCCGCGAACAGGGCACCGACATCCCGGTCGTCGCCGATTGGGTCTGGCCCGACTCGGCGATCCCCACCGCGGGGTAACGCGGTTGCGGCGCGGGCCCGCCCTACACGACGATGGAGGGGATATGACCGAACCCCGCCGCACCGACCTACTCCCCCGCGACCGCCGCGACCTGACCGGACCGTTCGACGTGATCGGCGACGTCCACGGCTGCCGCAGCGAACTGGAGACCTTGCTCGGCGAACTCGGCTACACCGTGGACCGCGACGACCGCGGCCGTCCGATCGACGCCTCCCACCCCGACGATCGCACCGTGGTCTTCGTCGGCGATCTCGTCGACCGTGGTCCCGACACCCCCGGCGTGCTGCGCCTGGCGATGGGGATGGTCGCCGCGAAGACCGCCCTGTGTGTCACCGGCAACCACGACCACAAGCTGATGCGCGCCCTCGACGGTCGCAACGTCCGCATCGCGCACGGCCTCGAACAGTCACTGTCCCAGCTGGCGGACGAAGACCTCGAGTTCCGCACCGCCGCACACACTTTCCTGCGCGGCCTGCCGAGCCACTACCTGCTCGATCGCGGCAAGCTCGTCGTCGCCCACGCCGGTCTCCCGGAAAGCCTGCACGGCAGCACCTCCGGCCGAGCCCGCTCCTTCGCCCTCTACGGCGCCCCCACCGGCGAACTGGACGAACACGGCTATCCCATCCGCTACGACTGGGCCCAGGACTATCGAGGCACCCCCACCGTCCTCTACGGCCACACCCCGGTGCCCACCCTCGCCTGGGTCAACAACACCCTCTGCCTCGACACCGGCGCCGTCTTCGGCGGCACCCTCTCCGCCCTGCGCTACCCCGAGCTGACCACGATCTCGGTCCCCGCGGAACAGGTCTGGAGCGAACGCGCGGGCATCACCCCGACTGTGTGACGGGCACGAACCCTAGCCCGCGCCGCGCTCCTTCTTGATCTTGCGCCAGCCACCCGCCCGGTTGTCGGCGATGATCTGCTTCAGCATCGTCGACAGCGCTCGTTCGTTGAGGGCCTGCCCCTCGTACACGGCGACCGTACGGGCGGTTTTGTTGTCGTGACCACCGGTGATGATGTGGTCGGGGTCGGGGACGATCGCGCCGTCGTAGAGGAAGATGTTGACGTGCGTCTTGGCGGCGAGCAGCGCGCAGATATTGCCGTCGAGCACGAAGTAGGGCTGGATTCGACGTTTGACCGTCTCGGTGACGGCCGGGTCGGCGGCGTGGACGATCTCGCGCACCTGGCGACAGATTCCCTGCTGCCAGACGGGCAGCGCGTCGATGTAGGCGTCGACTCGCGGATCGGCGACATAGGTCATCGACCGATCCTGACACATCCGATGTCGCTGTCCGACTAGGTCGGACCAGCGGTTTCTCACCAGGCGACAGGTTCGCCGGTCACGGATCGTCGCCGAATCGTCAACGCCGAATCCGGGTGTGACGTGCGGATTCGGACCCGGATGGGCCTACCATCAGCAGCGGACGACCCGACTCATCGATGAGGAGAGGTTCATGCGCCGTACATTTCTCGCACTGTCCGTACTCGCTCCGCTCATGGTCAGCGGTGTCGCGAGCGCCGATCCGGCACCCGTGGGGACGGGGTCGCTGACGGTGTGGACATTCACCGGCCGGGAGCCGATGCCGGTGAATCGGGCCGATATCGAGGTCACGCCGTGCGATGCGAAGCAGGTGGTCGCCACGCTGGTCAGCGGGGCCGACGGGCGGGCCACGGTGGCGCTGCCGGTGGGCTGCTACGAGGCCGAGGTGGTGACCGTGCCCGGCGGCTGCGGGTTGGCCGTCACGGAGCCGGTCAGGGTCACCGTGGCAGCGGGCACCGAGGCGCGAGCGGACTTCCGATTCGGCTGCGCCTGAGGCGGCGTCAGTCCTTCGGGCCGCCTGCCACATAGATGACCTGACCCGACACGAAGCCGGCGCCCTCGCTCGCGAAGAACGAGGCGGTGTTGGCGATGTCGTCGGGCGTGCCGACCCGGTTGACCGGGATCTGCGCGGCGGCAGCCGCTTTGAACGCCTCGAACTCGACGCCGACGCGGGCGGCCGTCGCGGCGGTCATCTCGGTTTCGATGAAGCCGGGAGCGATCGCGTTGGCGGTGACGCCGAATTTGCCGAGTTCGAAGGCGAGAGTCTTGGTGAAGCCTTGCATGCCCGCCTTGGCCGCGGAGTAGTTGGCCTGGCCGCGATTGCCCAGCGCCGAGGTGCTCGACAGGTTGACGATGCGGCCGAACTTCGCCTCGACCATGTACTTCTGCACGGCGCGGGTCATCAGGAAGGCGCCGCGCAAGTGCACGTTCATGACGGTGTCCCAGTCGTCTACCGACATCTTGAACAGCAGGTTGTCGCGCAGCACGCCCGCGTTGTTGACCAGCACGGTCGGCGAGCCGAGTTCGGTGGCGATCCGCTCCACCGCGGCGGCGACAGCCCCTTCGTCGGCCACATCGGCGCCGACCGCGAGAGCTTCGCCCCCGGCGGACGCGATGGTGGCCACGGTGCCCGCGCAGGCGGCTTCGTCGAGATCGAGCACGGCGACGGCATATCCGTCGGCAGCGAGCTTGACCGCGACCGCGGCGCCGATGCCACGGGCTGCTCCGGTGACGATCGCGACCTTACGTTGCGTGGGCATCCGTCTCCTACAAGCCTGAGCTGGGCGAATGGTGATGGTCGGGGTGACAGGATTTGAACCTGCGACCCTCCGCTCCCAAAGCGGATGCGCTACCAAGCTGCGCTACACCCCGATACCTCACCGGCGAGAGCACCGTCGAGGCAATACATGTTTGAGCGGGTGACGGGAATCGAACCCGCACCATCAGCTTGGAAGGCTGAGGTTCTACCATTGAACTACACCCGCAGGCATACGACATCGATGGGATCGCCACGATGTCGTGTGCGCCACGACTGTACCGAACCCCGCGCGAAAAATGCCAATCCGGCCCCTGCCTGCCCGATTGATGCGCCTCGGCCGCCGGTGTACCCAACTTCTCTGCGATCAATCGCCGCTATGCCCGATTAGGGCCTAATGACCCTAGCCCCGAAACGTCCTCCCGGCGACGATGATTGGTGCGCCCATGGGGACCGGCGCCTGCTCCACCGGGGGGATTAAATAGGAGAATTATCCTTGAAAACCCGCCACGTGGGCGGCGAGTAGGCCACCATGAGAGTGCGCGTGACGACTACTGCCACATCGTCACAACTCGCACCCCGTGCCAGGAGGGACCCATGGCGACACAACGTCCACCGCCCAGCGGAGGGCATCACGCTGCACGTTTCGGGCTTCCGAAAATTCTTTCGGAAAATGTGTAACGCCGAAGGCCCTGCAGCGATGTCATAGCCGATCGCCATTCGCGAGAGACCAGAGAACACGTTCCAGAACGTGGATTTTCGGTCTCGGGTGGCTTGCTAGGATCCTTTTTGCCGGACGGGGGTATCTGGAAAGGGGGCGGTGAGCGTGTGCCGAACTCGGTGGACCCAACCGCGTAGCAGTGCGAATGATCGAGGTGGCAAGACCGTCGCCACCTATCGCCGGTGATCTCGATGACCCACATCGAGCCACCGGTCGCCGCGATGGCCCGCGCCTGGGCCCGCGCGGTATGCGCCGAACCGGGCTCTTCCACGGCGCCGCACCAGTTGGAGCCGGTGCTCGTCGACATCGTCGAGCGGCTGCTGCACCTGGCTCGGACCGAACCGTTCCCGGTACCACAGGCGCGCAAGCTCGGCGCGCGGTTGGCCGAGGCGCCTTTCGAACGCACCAGGATGCTGGCCCATGCCAGTCGCTGGCTGCTCGGCTTCCCCTCGGGGGTTCCGGGCTCGCTGGTGGCGACCCGCTGGCCGCTGGTGGCCAGCCAGGCCATCGACAGCTACGCACAGGCACTACAGGAACGCGCTCTGGCGCAACAGGAACAGAACATCTCGGCGAAAGTGTCACTGCGCGTACAGGAGATCGCCGCGCTGCAGCACCGCTTGCGCCACGAGGCGACCCACGACGCACTCACCGATCTGGCGAACCGCACGCTGCTGCAGGAACGGGTACGTGCGTTCGCCGCGGACCCGAGCCGCGGTGTCGGTGTGCTGGTGGTGGACCTCGACCGCTTCAAACAGATCAATGACGGCTACGGACACGCGATCGGCGACGAGGTACTGGTCGAACTGGCCAACCGGCTGCGTGAGGTGTGCCCGCCCGACACGGTGATCTGCCGATACGGCGGCGACGAGTTCGTGGTGGCGGCCAACCCGCGCCGCGACACCCTCGGCGAGCTGGCACACCGGGTAGTCGCGGCACTGCGCGACCCGGTGTGGTCGAGCGCGGGCCCCGTACCGGTTTCGGCCAGCGTGGGCACCGCTTTCTGCCCACCGGGAAAGACGTGCGATTTCACCGACCTGTTGCGTCGCGCCGACCGCGCGATGTACTCGGCGAAGTCGGCGGGCGGGCGGCGTTTCGCGCTCGCTGAATCGGGCGACCCCGAACTGGGAACGGCGGTCGCCGGCTGAGTCGGATCGCGAAGCCTGCACTTCGCGGTCCGGCTCAGCCGATTACTCTGCCGGCTGGCAGGTGGGGCACCAGAAGAGGTTTCGGCCTTCCATGACCTTGTGCGCGACGGGGGTCGCGCACACTCGGCACGGTTCGCCCTGGCGGCGGTAGACGTAGGTGCGGGGGCGGTCCTTGGTGTACGAGGGTGCGCCGGTGTCGTGTTCGGGGCGGACCACGTGCATGCGGCCGGTGGTGACGCCGATCGGCATGAGCTCGACCAGGTCGGCCCAGAGGGCGTCCCATTCCTCAGCGGTGACCGAGGTGCCGGGGCGGAACGGTGAGATGCCGTGGCGGAACAGGACTTCCGCGCGGTAGACGTTGCCGACGCCGGCGATCAGGGCCTGGTCCATCAGCAACGCGCCGATCGCCCTGCGGGAACGCCGAATTCGCGCGCCCGCGCGTTCGTGGTCGGCGTCGGCACGCAACGGGTCGGCGCCGAGGCGCGCGGTGAGCGCGTCCACTTCGGGCGGCGACAACACTTCACACGCCGTGGGTCCGCGCAGATCGGTACCGAAATTTGTTGCGGCACCGAGCATTCGCATCCGTACCTGCCCGACCGGCGGCGCCATCGGCAACTCGACCTCGCTGAAGATGCCGTACAGCCCGAGATGCACATGCACCGTCAGCCCGGACGCGTAGTGATGCAGCAGATGCTTGCCGTAGGCCTCGGCCTGCTCGAACACCTGCCCGTCCACGAGCGCGGCGCCTTCGGTGAACCGCCCCTGCGGACTCGAAACCCGTACCACCCCACCGGAAAACCGCTGCTGATGCAGGTCGGCGATCCGGTGGAGGGTATGTCCTTCTGGCACTACCTCAGTACGCGGGAATCTCGGGAGCGATGCCGGTCTTCTCGTAGTCGGCGAGGATGTCGATGCGACGCTGGTGGCGCGCCTCGTCCGACCAGGCCGCCGCGAGGAACGCGTCGACGATGGCGAGGGCTTCGGCGGTGGAGTGCATGCGGCCGCCGATGCCGATCAGGTTGGCATTGTTGTGTTCGCGGGCCAGCACGGCGGTTTCGACGCTCCAGGCCAGGGCGCAGCGGGCGCCCGCGACCTTGTTGGCGGCGATCTGCTCGCCGTTGCCGCTGCCACCGAACACCAGGCCGAGCGAGCCCGGGTCGGCAACGGTGCGCCGAGCCGCCTCGATGCAGAAGGCGGGGTAGTCGTCGAGAGCGTCGTACTCGAGAGCGCCGCAGTCGACGACCTCCACTCCGGCCTCCTGCAGATGGGCCTTCACGTGATTCTTCAGTTCGAAACCGGCATGGTCGGCACCCAGGTAAACGCGCATGGCTGCGATTGTCGCAGGCCCGCTTAGAGTCGTTTCATGCACCCGCACGAACCGCATTCCCCGCATCCGGCGGGTTCCCCGCCGGAGCACACGGGCAGCCAGCCCGAGCGAACATCGTTACCGAACTCCGACACTGCGCCGCCGTCGCCGTGGGCACAATCTGATGCACGAACCGGCGGTTTCCCCGCGCACGACAGCCCACCGCAGCCGCCGACCGGCTCGTATCCGCCCGTCGCCCCTGGTCAGTACGCTCCGGGCCAGTACGCCCCCGGCTACTACCCGCCGAGCGGTCCGCCCGCGCCGCCGCAGCACCGACCGCGCGGGCTGATGCCGTGGGATCGCCCCGCCCGGCATTCGTGGGAGATCCCGCTGCTGATTGTGGTCATCATGATCACCGCGGTCGCGTACCTGTTCGCGCTCCTGCTCATGACGGTCGAACTGTTCACCGATCCCGTCGTCGACGAGAAGGGCGTGGAGCAGACCAGTTCCCTCGTCACCAGTCCGTATGTGCTGCTGCTGTTGTTCGCCCCGGTGCTGCTGTGGGCCGGTCGTGGTCTGAACTTCACGACCCAGCGCGTGAACGGCGTGAAGATGTCGCCCACCCAGTTCCCCGAGGGGTACCGCCTCGTGCAGGAGGCGGCGGCGCGATTCGGGATGCACAAAGCGCCGGACGCCTACGTGATCCTGGGCAACGGCAAGATCAACGCCTTCGCTTCCGGACACGGGTTCCGCCGGTTCGTCGTGGTCTACAGCGACCTGTTCGAGATCGGCGGCGCCGCACGCGAACCGGACGGGCTCGCGTTCATCATCGGCCACGAAGTGGGTCATATCGCCGCGGGCCACGTGTCCTATTGGCGTCAGCTCGGCATGTTCGTCGCACCGTGGTTGCCGGTGCTCGGGTCGTCGTTGATCCGCGCCCAGGAGTACACCGCCGATAATCACGGCTTCTGCTTCCGACCGCACGGCGCGCCCAGCGCGATGGCGACTCTTGCCGCGGGCAAGTACCTCAACAGTGATGTCGGCGTCGACGAGATGGCCGACCGGGCCGCACTCGACAGGGGCGGTTTCATCTGGCTGGTCAATGCCATGGCCAGCCACCCGGTGCTCACCTGGCGGATGTGGGCGCTGCGTGATCGCAGCAAGCCAGGACCGATGTTCTGGCGACCGAGCGCGCCGCACCCCGGCATGATCCCGCCGCAGCGCGGATATCCGCTGAACTCGGCCCCGCCCCCGCTGTCGCCGAAGCCGGTCTGATCGGTCGGGGGTGCGGTGAGCGGCACCCCCGACCCGCACGATCAGTCGAAGACCGGGTCCTCAGTCCTGGTGCGCTTGAGCTCGAAGAAGTGCGGGTACGAGGCCAGCGCGACCACGCCGTCCCATACCCGGCCCGCGTCCTCACCGCGCGGAATGCGCGAGAGCACCGGCCCGAAGAAGGCGGTCCCGTTGATGTGGATGGTCGGCGTGCCGACATCGGGGCCGACCTTGTCCATGCCCGCGTGATGGCTGGCCCGCAGCGCCTCGTCGTAGTCGGTGCTGTTCGCGGCCTCGGCGAGTTCGGCGGGCAGGTTCAGTTCGGCGAGCGCGTCGGCGACGACCGCGACGAAGGTCTCCTGCGGCGTCTCGCGCTCGTACTCGGCCTTGCGGTCGTGGATCCGGGTCCCCAGCGCGGTGTAGAGCGGCGACAGAATCTCGTCGCCGTACTTCTGACCAGCGGCGGTGACGACTCGAACCGGGCCCCACGCGGCGGCCATCATGTCGACATAACGCTGCGGCAGGTCGTCTTTGCCCTCGTTGAGCACCGCCAGACTCATCACGTGGAAGTGCGCCTCGATATCGCGCACCTTCTCGACTTCCAGGATCCACCGGGAGGTGATCCAGCACCACGGGCACAGCGGGTCGAACCAGAAATCGGCGACATCCTTGGTGGCCTGCTCGCTCACGATGGGTTCCTCTCGGGTCAGCTGTAGCGGGTCGGGTCTGCCCCACCGACTGGTGCAACCGCATCACCGCCGGAATCGTTCCCGTGGGCGAAAACGCGCACTAAGCTCGGGTTGCGAGGAGTCCGGGTCGTCCGCGAGAAGGGGTCCGTTCATGAGCTCGAATCAGCATTTCGTCGTTATCGGTGGAGGTCTGGGCGGAGCGAAGATCGCCGAAGCCCTACGCGCCAACGATTTCGACGGTCGCGTCACGCTGCTGGCCGCCGAAGAAGAGCTGCCCTACGAGCGCCCGCCACTGTCCAAACAGCATCTGGCGGGCACCCAGCAACTGCCCGATTTCACCGTCGACACGGCCGCCTGGTACCGCGATCACCACATCGACCTGCGGCTCGGCACCACCGCCACCGCGTTCGATCCGATCGCCAAGACGGTGACGCTGCCCGACGGTTCCACCCTCGACTACGACAAGCTGGCCCTCGCCACCGGCTCGCGAGCCCGCACCCTCGACATTCCCGGCGCCGACGCCCCGAATGTCTACACGCTGCGCACCATCGGCGATTCGAACGCGCTGCTCGAGATCCTGCGCACGGATCGGCGCCTTGTCATCATCGGGGCCGGATGGATCGGACTCGAGGTCGCCGCGCAGGCCCGCGCCAAGGGCGTCGAGGTGACGGTGATCGAAACGGCCGATCTGCCGCTGGTCGGTGTGCTCGGTCCGGAGATGGGCAGGTTCTATGCCGATCTGCATCGCGCGCACGGCGTCGACCTGCGTGTGAACACCTCCGTCGACGAGATCCTGACCGACGACGGTGAGGCGACGGGCGTGCGGCTCGGCGGCGGCACCGTGGTGCCCGCGCAGGCGGTACTGGTCGCGGTGGGGGCGCAGCCCAATATCGAGACGGCGACCGCGGCCGGACTGGCGAGCGACGGCGGCGTGCTCGTGAACGCCGCGCTGTGCACCAGCAACCCCGATGTGGTCGCGGTGGGCGATATCGCCGAACAGGAGCATCCGCTGTTGCACCGGCCGGTCCGCGTCGAGCACTGGGCGACCGCGCTGAACCAGCCCGCCGTCGCCGCGCAGACGATGCTGGGCAAAGCCGCTGTCTACGACCGGCTGCCCTACTTCTTCAGCGATCAGTACGACGTCGGGATGGAGTACTCCGGCTATGTCGGGCGCGGCGACGACGTGCGGGTGGTGGTGCGCGGCGATCTGGACGAGCGCGAGTTCGTCGCGTTCTGGCTCGACGCGCAGAACAGGGTGCGCGCGGGGATGAACGTCAACGTCTGGGACGTGACCGACCGGATCAAGGAGTTGATCGGATCGGCGCAACCCGTCGATCCCGACCAGCTGGCGGACACGAACATTCCCCTGTGATCCAGTTCATAGAGACAAGAGTGTCGAAGACCGCGGATCAGCTCCGACCAACAGTCGAACGCGCCACATGGGCGCACCGAACAGGAGCCGAACCATGAAATTCATGCTGGTCAAGACCTATTCCGAAGCTGCCTACTGCGACATCGCGCTGCCGGATTGGGCACCCGAGGACATCGCCGCCCACATCGACTTCCAGCGGGCACTGGGCGAACAGCTCGCCGCCGCGGGCGAACTCGTCGACGCGCAGGGCCTGGCCGCACCGGATCAGGCGATGATCGTGTGCTCCGACGGCCGCTCGGCGCCGGTCGTGACCGACGGGCCTTTCCCGGAGACCAAGGAGTTCCTCGCCGGTTTCTGGGTGGTCGACGTCGATTCGGTCGAGCGCGCGGTCGAGATCGCCGCGCAGGCTTCCGCGGCGCCCGGCCCCGGCGGCAAGCCGATCGGTGAATACATCGAGGTGCGTCAGATCATGAGCGCGCCCGACGTCGCGTGACCGAGACCCTGCCGCGCATCGAGGACCTGCTGCGTGAACTCTCGCCGCAGGTCCTCGGCGTCTTGGTCCGCCGCTTCGGCGATTTCGACCTCGCCGAGGACTCGGTGCAGGATGCGCTGCTGGCGGCGGCGACCCAGTGGGATCGCGACGGGCTTCCGGACAATCCACGTGGCTGGCTGATCCAGGTCGCGCAGCGGCGGATGGCCGATGCCGTGCGGGCCGAGGTAGCGCGGCGACGCAGGGAGACAACGGTTTTCGTGCGGGATGTGCCCGTCGACGCGATCGAGCGGGACGACACCCTCGACATGTACTTCCTGTGCTGTCACCCCGACCTGCCGCCCGCCGGTGCTGTCGCGCTCACCTTGCGCGCGGTCGGCGGGTTGAGCACCGCCGAGATCGCCACCGCCTTCCTGGTACCGGAATCAACCATGGCGCAGAGGATCTCGCGGGCGAAGAAGCGCCTGGCCGAATCCGACCGACCGTTCGCCGACGGCGCGCACGACAGCACTCGGGTCGGTGCGGTGCTGCAGGTGCTGTACGTGATCTTCACCGAGGGCCACACCAGCAGTTCCGGTGCGGGATTGCGGCGCGGCGATCTGTCGGCCGAGGCGATCCGGCTGACCCGCGCGCTGCGCCGACTCCTGCCCGACAACACCGAGGTCACCGGCCTGCTCGCGCTGATGCTGCTCACCGACGCCCGCCGGGCCGCCCGCTCCGGACCGCACGGCGAACTGATCCCGCTCACCGAACAGGACCGCTCCCGCTGGGATCGCGCGCAGATCACCGAGGGCTTGCGGCTGCTCACCGCGACCATGCCCGCCGGGCTGACCGGGCTGTACCAGATGCAGGCCGCCGTCGCGGGTCTGCACGCCGAGGCCCGCCACCCCGAAGACACCGACTGGGCACGAATCCTGCAGCTCTACACCATGATCGAGCGCTCGACCCCCAACCCGATGATCACCCTCAACCGGGCCGTCGCCACCGCGATGGTGCACGGTCCGGGCGCGGGGCTGGCGGTAGCCGACAGCGTCGCCGAACCACTGTCCCGCTCACATCGCCTCGCAGCCGTCCGTGGACACCTGCAGGAGATGGCCGGTGATCACGTTGCGGCTGTCGCCGAATATCGCCGCGCCGCACAGCAAACGGCGAGCGTGCCCGAACGCGACTACCTGCTGCTGCGTGCCGCCCGCCTGCGCGTCGGCGACGCGAAGTGACACCGGGCGATCGCGCGGCACGGCGCACGGCAGGCACCTGGCAGACTCGCTCGGATGACGGACGTTTTCAGCGCGGGCGTGCTGGTGTACCGCCGGGGCGAGGCCGGGATCGAAGTACTGCTCGGGCACATGGGCGGGCCGCTGTGGGCGAAGAAGGACGCGTCGGCGTGGTCGATTCCCAAGGGCGAGTATGTGGCCGAGGAGGAGTCCGCGCGCGATGCCGCCCGGCGCGAGTTCACCGAGGAGCTCGGGCTGCCGGTGCCGGAGGGCGAGTGGACTGAACTCGGCGAGGTGAGTTACCGCAGCGGGACCAAGCGCAAGTTCCTCACCGTGTGGGCGGTCGAGGGTGATCTCGACCCGGCCGAGGTCGTGCCGGGCACCTTCGAGATGGAGTGGCCGCCGAGGTCGGGCCGGGTCACGGAATTTCCCGAGATCGACCGAGCGGACTGGTTCGACCCCGCCACCGCGGCGGAAAAACTCGGCAAAGGCCAGCGGCCCTTCCTCACCCGCCTCACCGATCAGCTGGACTGAGATCGGAGTAGATTTCGACTATGCCCACTGACCTGCAGCTGAAGATCACGAACAGAGTCCACCGCGCGCTGCTCACGGTAAGCTGCGGGCGCCTCGGCAACTCGTTCTTCGGGATGCCGTCGCTGCAACTCACCACGATCGGCCGCAAATCCGGTGAACCGCGCAAGGTCATGCTGACCGCGCCGATCATCGACGGCGACACGATCGTGATCGTCGCCTCGCGCGCCGGCGATCCCACCCACCCGGCCTGGTTCATGAACCTGCGGGACAACCCGAACGTCGAGGTGGCGTTGCGCAACGGCCCCGAGCGCCCGATGACAGCCCATGTAGCCACCTCCGACGAACGCGCGACATTGTGGCCGCGGGTCACCTCGTCCTACCATGGATACGCCGACTACCAGACCAAAACCACCCGCGAGATCCCCCTGGTCCTGCTCACGCCGAGGAGCTGAGCCCCACCCGGAACTCGGTCGGGCTGGTGCCACGCAACCGCTTGAACGCCGCACTGAAACCGAAGGCATCGGAATAGCCGACGGTCGTGGCCACCTGTGCGACGCTGCGCGCGGGATCGGCGAGTAGTTCCTCGGCCTCGGCCATGCGCCATTCCGTGAGGTAGGCCAGCGGGGGTTCGCCCATCACCTCGGTGAACCGCCGGGCGAACAGGGCGCGCGAGACCGCCGCCTCGGTGGCCAGGCTCGCCACGGTCCAGCGGTCGAACGGTCTGTCGTGAATGGCCGACAGCGCCGGGCCGACCACCGGATCCGACATTCCCCGATACCAGGCCGGGGCGCAGTGCTGCTGTTCGGCGAGCCAACTGCGCAGTGTGCAGACCAATGCCCAGTCCAGCAGCCGGTCCATCAGCGCCTGCGAGCCCGCGCTCAGCCGGACGGCATCAGCGGCGGATCGCTCCAGCCACAGACATGTTTCGGCGTCTTCGTGGACCACCATCACCTGCGGTAGCGCCCGCAACAGGCGTTCGTGGCGGCGACCGGCTGCCCGGTAGGCGCCGACGAGAAGCGAAGTCTCCTCGGGCGCTCCGGTTGTCGACGGCGTCACGATCAGTTCCGGTGTCGCGCAACTGATATCGGCGGGCCCGAAGCCGTCGGGCACGAAACAGGACAGCTCGTAGCGCGTATGGGGTCGATCGAGCGCGGCGGCGGGGTCGGCCAGGTGGAACGGTTCACCCGCCTGCACCAGCGCGGTGTCGCCGGCCACCAGGCAACTCCGTGACCCGTCGGGGAGAACCAGCGTGCCGCCGCCGCGCAGCACCGTCACCATGATCAGCGGGGCGCGGTCGGCGAAGCGAATCGTCCACGGCGGGCGCAGCACGGTATGGGCCACGATCGACCCCTCGGCACGAATGCCACTCAGCAATGAACTCAGGGGATCCACGCCACCAGCGTAGACGAATTCCTATCGAGTGGAGATGATCACCCATAGATCGTCCACATGATTCGCGGTTGACTCAATGGACCGGGCCGACCAGCCCGCACCATGATCGAACAGGAGCTCCCCGTGCCGCAGTCTGTCGCCACCACGACCGAAACCGCCGAACTCGTCACCCCCGGATCGAGCGTCGCCGACTCCGTCACCCCGGGCGCGACAGCGCTCGTGGTGCTCGGTCACCACCGCTCCGACTCGCTGTCGGCCCATGTCGCCGACCGCGCCGTCGGCCGTCTCACCGCCGCCGGGTACACGGTGGACTTCCTCGATCTGCATGCCGAGAATTTCGACCCGAGGATGGCCGTGGCCGACCAGCCCGAGTGGGGCAATCGCGACAAGGTCTACTCCCCCACCGCCGAGGCGCACATGCGGCGACTGCTGGCCGCCGATGTCGTGGTCGTCGTGTTCCCGGTCTACTGGCAGAGTGTGCCCGCTTTGCTCAAGGGCTGGATCGATGCCGTCTGGAACTACGGTTTCGCCTACGGTCGCAGCAAGCCGCGACTGGCGGGCAAGCGCATCCTGTGGCTCGGATTGGCCGGCGCGACAGCCGATGACGCGATCGTCCCCGGTATGCAGCAGCTGCTGGAAGCCCAGCTCAACGAGGGCTTGGCCTACTACAGCGGTTTCGCGGATTCCCGGGTCGGCCTGCTTCCCGATGCCGAGGAGCAGCCCCAAAGTCTCGACGCCGAGGGCAATCTCGTGATCGGCGAGGCGATCAGCGGAGACGCGCGGACCACCCACTACGCCGCCTTCGACGCCAAGGCTGAGGGCTTCGTCGACGCACTGCTCAGCGCGAGTCGCGTCGCCGCCTGAACCGACCGTTCGGCCGACCGGGAACCTGCTCCGGTCGGCCGAACACGGCGAGGGGGCCCGACCTGCCCGGGGTGTCTCGGCAGCAGCTCAGCTCAGAGCCCGGTGAGCGTGCGGCGCAGCACGCCGTAAAGCTCTGTGGGCGTGCCGGATTCGACCGCCGCCCGGTCTATCAGATCGAGGGCGGCGGCGGTGAACTCGTCGCTCTGGACCTGGACGAAGTCGGCGGGGGTGTCGATGCCGGGCGCCTGCGCGGCGAGCATCGTGGCCATGGCGTGCAGGAACGGCGTCATCAACTCGGCCAGGCGCGCCGCGGAGCCGCCGGTGGTGCGGACCATCGCACCGCCCTGTCCGAACGCGGCGAACATGGCGTACATGCCGCCGAGGATCGACACGTCGTACATCGCCGCGGCACCGAGATCGTCGCCGACGAATTCGGCCCGGCCGAACAGTTCCAGCACCGACCGGTAGCGCTCGACTGCCGCGGTCGCGCCGCTGTAGAGCACGAAGGCGCCGGGCCCGCCGATCATCGCGGGCACCGCCATGATGCCGCCGTCGACCAACTCGATTCCGCGGGCTTCGGCCCACGCGCCCAGCGACCGCGCCTGCTCGGGCGTGGTGGTCGTCAGGTTCACCACCGTGCGCCCCCGCAACCGGGCGGCAGCGGGCTCGAGGTGCTCGCGGACCGCGGCATCGTCGAGCACACACAGGATCACCAGATCGGCCGCGGCCATCGCCTCGGCAGAACTCGCCGCCACCTTCGCGCCGTCGGTCACCAGCGCTTCGGCACGCGCCGGGGTGCGGTTCCACACGGTCACCTCATGGCCGCCCGCCAGCAGAGCCTTGGCAAGCGCGGTGCCCATCGCGCCGAGGCCGATCAACGAAACATGTTGTGCTGCTGCCGAATCAGTCACGATTCCCCTTGTTCTAGAGCCT
Organism: Nocardia salmonicida NBRC 13393; assembly: GCF_001613085.1. Classification (GTDB taxonomy): domain Bacteria; phylum Actinomycetota; class Actinomycetes; order Mycobacteriales; family Mycobacteriaceae; genus Nocardia; species Nocardia salmonicida. The sequence continues at coordinate 169,983 of NZ_BDBR01000012.1, read as the reverse complement.
TTCACCGCCGATCGGCAGCGCCCTCCTAGATTCGTGGGTTACGGTGGACTCCACAAGTACCGACTATCAAGTGCAATACTCACCAAAAAGTAAGTGAGGCGAGCATGAAGCAGCGAGAGCGCCCGTATTCCTGCGGTATCGATGCCGCGCTCGACGTCGTCGGCGGCAAGTGGAAAGCGCTGATCCTGTGGGCGCTGTCCACCGGCACTCAACGCTTCGGCGACCTGAAACGCCTGGTCCCAGGCGTGACGGAGAAGATGCTGATCCAGCAGCTGCGCGAACTCGAGCACGACGGCATCGTCCACCGCGAGGTCTACGCGCAGGTACCCCCGAAAGTCGAGTACTCGCTCACCGAACGCGGACTCTCACTCAACGGCGCACTGTCCACCCTCGGCGCCTGGGGCAACGAGAACATGGTGCATATCTGCGCAGTCAAGGGCGTAGACGCACCCGTGCACTGACGCGACATCCCCGGTCAGAAGTAGTGCGGCGCCGCAACATCGACCGGCGCCGCCTCGGGTCAAGCCTGGATCCCGGTCCATTTCTGGCCGGTGATGCGCTCGAAAGCCTCTTCGTACTTGCGGCGAGTGCCTTCGACGACCTCGGCGGGGATCTCCGGGCCCGGGTATTCCTTGTTCCAGCCGGTGGAGGTCGACCAGTCGCGCACGAACTGCTTGTCGAAGGAGCTCTGGGCGCGGCCCGGCTCCCACTCGTCGGCAGGCCAGAAGCGCGAGGAGTCCGAGGTCAGCACCTCGTCCCCGAGGGTGAGCACATCACCGTCCCAGCCGAATTCGACTTTCGTATCGGCGACGATCACGCCCGCCTTCGCCGCGTGCTCGGCCCCGCGCGAGTAGATCTCGAGGGTCAGATCGCGCAGCTTCTCGGCGACCTCACGGCCCTCCTGGTTCACCACATCGGCGAAGCTGATCGCCTCGTCGTGCCCCTCGGAAGCCTTGGTCGACGGCGTGAAGATCGGCTCGGGCAGCTTGTCGCCGTCGCGCAGACCCGCGGGCAGCGCGATCCCCGACACCGTCCCCGACCGCTCGTACTCCTTGAGCCCCGACCCGGTCAGATACCCGCGCGCGATGCACTCGACAGCCAGCATCTTCAGCGGCTTCACCCGAATCCCACGCCCCGCGAACTCCGCGGGCACATCGGTCGCCGAGATCACATGATTCGGAATCCCCGTGAAGTACTCGAACCACCAGTTCGACAGCTGCGTCAGCAACGCGCCCTTGTCCGGAATCGGCGTCGGCAGCACCACGTCGTAGACCGAAACCCGGTCCGACGCGACGAGCAGCAGGGTGTCGCCGTCCTCGTAGAGGTCGCGAACTTTCCCGGCGTGCACATGCTTCAACGTCGAGCCTCCGAATCTCCGGTGCGGTACCTGCGGGTTTCCCCGAACTCTACCGGCCCACCTGTTGCCGCTCTCATGCCTACCGGCCCACCCGTCGCCGGAAACTCGTGAGCGGGCGCCGACGGCAAGTGGCATTGTGGACGCCGAACTACCGTGCCGTGTTCGTCGACGACGAAGGAGATCAATGTCCGCCCCGAATCTCACCCGCGACCAGGCGGTCGAACGCGCGGCCGTGGTGGCCGTGCAGAACTACCGGATCGAACTCGACCTCACCGATCAGCCGCGCGGAGCGGGGTCCGAGGTGTCGGACACCTTCGGATCGAAGACCACTGTCAGTTTCACCGCCACCCCTGGTGCGAGCACCTACATCGATCTGGTGGCGCAGCGAGTGCGGTCGGCGGCGCTCAACGGGGTCTCACTCGATGTGAGCGCCTATGACGAGTCGACCGGCATCGCGTTGCCGGGGCTGGCCGAGAACAACGAACTGGTCGTCGAGGCCGATTGCGAGTACTCACATACCGGTGAGGGCCTGCACCGGTTCGTCGATCCGACCGACGACAAGGTGTACCTGTACTCGCAGTTCGAGACCGCTGATGCCAAGCGGATGTTCGCCTGCTTCGATCAGCCCGATCTCAAGGCCACCTTCGACATCGTCGCCACCGCGCCCGCGGACTGGGCCGTCATCTCCAACGGTGCCGATATCGAGCAGCACGAGATCGGCGCGGTCGTGCGCCACACCTTCGCCACCACCCCGCGGATGAGCACCTACCTGGTCGCCCTGATCGCGGGCCCGTACGCGAAGTGGTCCGACACCTTCACCGACGCGAGCGGCGAGATTCCGCTCGGCCTGTACTGCCGCGCCTCGCTGGCCGACCACATGGACGCCGAGCGGCTGTTCACCGAGACCAAGCAGGGTTTCGAGTTCTACCACAACAACTTCGGCGTGCCGTACGCCTTCGGCAAGTACGACCAGCTGTTCGTGCCGGAGTTCAACGCGGGCGCGATGGAGAACGCGGGCGCCGTCACTTACCTCGAGGACTACGTGTTCCGGTCCAAGGTGACCCGCGCGTCCTACGAGCGTCGTGCCGAGACCGTGCTGCACGAGATGGCGCACATGTGGTTCGGCGACCTGGTCACCATGAAGTGGTGGGACGACCTGTGGTTGAACGAGTCGTTCGCGACCTTCGCCTCGGTGCTGTGCCAGGCCGAGGCCACCGAATACACCAGCGCCTGGACCACTTTCGCGAATGTGGAGAAGTCCTGGGCCTACCGCCAGGACCAACTGCCCTCGACCCACCCGATCGCCGCCGACATCCCCGACCTGCACGCGGTGGAGGTGAACTTCGACGGCATCACCTATGCCAAGGGCGCTTCGGTGCTCAAGCAGCTGGTCGCCTACGTGGGGCTGCAGCCGTTCCTGGCCGGTCTGCGCGACTACTTCGCCGATCATGCCTACGGCAACGCCACTTTCGACGATCTGCTCGCGGCGCTGGAGAAGGCGTCGGGGCGTGACCTGTCGGACTGGGGCACGCAGTGGCTCAAGACCACCGGGCTCAACATCCTTCGCCCCGATTTCGTCGTCGCGGCCGATGGCACGTTCTCGAGCTTCGCGGTCGTGCAGGAAGGCGCCACGCCGGGCGCGGGCGAGTACCGCGTGCACCGGATCGCCGTGGGTATCTACGACGATGTCGACGGCAAGCTGGTGCGTACCAAGCGAGTCGAACTCGATCTCGACGCCGCCGGGCGCACCGAGGTGCCCGAGCTCGTCGGCGTGCCGCGCGGTGCGCTGGTGCTGGTCAACGACGACGACCTCACCTACTGCTCGCTGCGCCTCGACCCCGACTCGCTCGACGTGGTCGTGCAGCGCGTCGGTGACATCGCCGATTCGCTGCCGCGCACGCTGGCTTGGTCGGCGGCCTGGGAGATGACCCGTCAGGCCGAGATGAAGGCCCGCGATTTCGTCGCCCTCGTGCAGCGCGGAATCGGCTCCGAATCCGAGATCGGAGTGGTGCAGCGGCTGCTCATGCAGGCCAACACCGCCATCTCGAGCTACGCCGACCCGGCGTGGGCCGACCAGGAGGGCTGGGCGGCATACGCCGACCGGCTGCTCGAGCTGGCCCGCGGCGCCGAGGCGGGTTCGGATCACCAGCTCGCCTTCGTCAACGCATTGACCGGAGCGAAGCTGGAAACGCGCCACACCGAGGTGCTGACCCAGCTGCTCGACGCCGACCCGGCGGCGGCCGGTCTGCCCGGTCTCACCGTCGACACCGACCTGCGCTGGCGCGTCATCACCGCGCTGGCCGCGGCGGGTCGGATCGACGCCGACGGTCCGGCCTCCCCGACCATCGACGCCGAACTGCAGGGCGATCCGACCGCGGCGGGCAAGCGTCAGGCGGCCACCGCGGCCACCGCGCGCCCGATCGCCGAGGTCAAGGCACAGGCGTGGGACACGGTGATGGGCGACGACTCGGTGCCCAACATCACCGCCCGCGCCATCGTCGGCGGGTTCGCCCCCGCCGGTCAGGGTGACGTGCTCGCGCCGTACGTGGACAAGTACTTCGCCGAGATCCCCGCGGTGTGGGACCGCCGCTCGAGCGAGGTCGCGCAGACCGTCGTGATCGGCCTGTACCCGCACTGGGCGATCACCGAGGAAGCGGTCACCAAGGCCGACGAGTTCCTGGCAGGCGACCACCCGCCCGCCCTGTACCGCCTCGTCTCCGAGGGCCGAGCGGGCATCGAACGTTCCCTGCGCGCACGGGAATTCGACGCCAAGTAGCTCGACCGAAGGGCCCGGTGCGCGATGTCGCCGCACCGGGCCCTTGCCCTGTCCGGAACCCCGCGCCCTGCGCTGGACGATCTTGCTGCTGTGAGCAGATCTGCTGGGGGCAGCAACGGCGGCGCGCGGGGGTGGGCGCGAGGCACCGTGGACTCATGGCACACGACGACAAGACCCCGATGTTCAGCTGGCGAGCCCGCGAACAACTGTTCGGCCGCCGAATCCTCGTCCTCGACGGCCCCCTCGACGACGACAACGGCACCCTGCTCATCACCCAATTACTCACCCTCGCAGCACAATCCCCGGAAGCCGGAATATCGCTGTGGATCCACTCCCCCGGCGGTTCGGTTCCCTCGATGCTGGCGATCCGCGATGTGATGCGGCTCGTTCCCTGCGAGGTCTCCACGCTGGCTCTCGGATTGGCATGCAGCGCAGGACAATTCCTGCTCTCCTCCGGAACGCCGGGTAAGCGCTACGCCCTGCCCCACGCCCGCGTCCTCATGCACCAGGGGTCGGCGGGAATCGGCGGCAGCGCGGTGGAGGTGGAGGTGCAGGCCGACGATCTGCGCCACACCGTCGACACGGTGCTCGGCCTCATCGCCGCCGACACCGGCCAACCCTTCGACCGCATCTACGAGGACTCGCTGCACGACCGCTGGTTCACCGCGCCCCAGGCACTCGAGTACGGATTCATCGACCACATCGTCGAATCCTTCGACCAGGTCGTTCCGAACCGTCACCACATCGGGATCACCGCATGAGAGCCGGTCCCCGAAACACCATCGTCAGGAAGGCGAGCTCATGACCTACACCATTCCCAATGTCGTGTCGCAGCATCGCGGCGGCGGTGAGCGGATCACCGACATCTACTCGCACCTGCTCAGCGAACGCATCGTCTACCTGGGCACCCCCATCGACTCCGGCGTCGCCAACGCGCTCATCGCCCAGCTGCTGCATCTGGAATCCGACAGCCCCGGCCAGGCGATCAGCCTCTACATCAACTGCGAAGGCGGCGACCTGTCCGCCATGCTGGCCGTGTACGACACCATGCGATTCATCAAGGCGCCGGTGCACACCACCTGCGTCGGCCAGGCAATCGCCGTCGGTGCCGTCCTGCTCGCCGGCGGCGCGCCCGGCCACCGCGCGATGCTCCCGCACACTCGAATCGTGTTGCACCAACCGGCGACTCGCGGCCAGGGCACCATTCCCGACCTGATCCTGCAGGCCGACGAGATCGTCCGGATGCGCGCGGCGATCGAGGCGATCCTGTCCAAGCACACCGGCCAGACCCCGGAAACCCTGCGCCGCGACACCGATCGGGACCGGGTCTTCACCGCCGAGACCGCGCTCGAATACGGCTTGGTCGACCAGGTCCTGCATGAGCGCGAGTGATCGCCCGCTGCGCCGACCACGCCGGGCACCCGAGTGGTGGTTACCTCACTGCTTTTCGATGCGGTCCAGGTACACGCGGCGGGCGTTGTCGTCGACGCGAGTGATCGCGGCGTCGTCGTGGGCCGCCTTGCGCAAGGCCCGCATCACCGGCTCCGGCACGAGACCGGACGCGTTGGCCAGCGCGCCGACATACCCGGGCACCGCGGTCTCGGCCGCGCGGGTCCTGACCGTGCGGACCACGGCGGCGGCGATGTCTTCGGGGTCGACGGCGGGCAGGATGCCGTAGTCGATACCGGAGCTGAGTTCGGTGCGCACCGCGGACGGGAGGACCGCGCTCACACTCACTCCGGTGGCGTCCATCTCCAGCCTGGTGGCGGCGGTCAGGCCGACCACCGCGTACTTGCTGGCGTTGTACACGGCCAACCCCTTGATCGGGAACTTGCCCGCCAGCGAGGCCACGTTCACGACGTGGCCGTAGCCGCGCGCGACCATCGCGGGCAGGGCTAGGCGCATGCCGTGGATGACGCCGTAGACGTTGACGTCCATGGTGAGCTGGTCGATGCGGTCGGACTGGTCGAGGAACGGGCCGTTCGGCATCACGCCCGCGTTGTTCACCAGCACGTCCAGCGGGCCGCGCCACTGGGCAGTCGCATCGAGAAACGCCGCGTAGGAGGCCTTGTCGGTGACGTCGAGCGCGTGGCCGATCGCGTGGTCGCCGATCTCGGCGGCGGCCTGCACGGCCAGCGCTTCGTCGAGGTCACCGAGCGCGACGTACGCGCCTTGCTCGACAAAGGCTTTGGCCGTGGCGAGTCCGATGCCGCGCGCGGCGCCGGTGATCGCGATGGTGGCGCCTTCGAGGTCGATCCGGGGGTAGCTCATGTCGTGGCCTCTCGTCGGTTGTCGGCGCGGGCGCTCATGCGGGCACCGTCGCGTCGTGGGTGATGGTGAAGTCGGTGGGGTCGAACGCACTGACGCGGGTGGTGAGCTCACCGGTCGACCAGGGCCAGCTGAAACTGTTGCGGCCGTTGGCATCCATGTAATAACTGTGGCAGCCGCCCGCGTTGTAGACGGTGCTCGCCAGCGCGGTTTGCACCTGGTCGACGTAGCGCGCCTGCACTTCGGGACGCACATCCAGCCCCGCCCAGCCTTCGCGCCGGGCGCTCTCGATCGCCGAGACGAGGAAGGCGACCTGGGCTTCGAGGATGGCGAACGCCGAGGAGTGGCCGGTGCCGAGGCTGGGGCCGAGCACGGTGAACGCGTTGGGGAAACCGGTGGTGACGGTGCCGAGGTAGGCCTCGGGCGAGCCCTGCCAATGCTCGGCCAGCGTGCGGCCGTCGGCGCTGCGGACGATGTCGGACAGGGGGGTGTCGAGGATGTGGAAGCCGGTACCGAGGATGACGGCGTCGACCTCGGCGGTGGTGCCGTCGACACCGACCACGGTGTTGCCACGGAATTCGGCGACCCCGGTGGCGTGCACGTCGACGTTGCTCTTGGTCAGCGACTGGAGATAGCTGTTGGAGAAGAGGATTCGCTTGCAGCCGAGCAGGTAGTCCGGCCGCAGCTTCGCCCGCAGTGCCGGATCACGCACCACGGCACGCAGATACGCCGAACCCACGGCCTGCACGGTCTGCATCAGCGGTCGCGGATGCCGGAACGCCACCCCGAGACCTTCCATCAGGGCGTACTCGGTCGAGCGCAAGGCCTTGTGCGCGAACGGGAATCGGCGCATCACCTTCTTCTCGAAGCCGGGTACGCGGTGATCGAGTTTCGGCAGCACCCACTGCGCGGTGCGCTGGAACAGGTGCAGTTCGGCGACCTCGGGCTGGATCGCGGGCACGAACTGCACCGCGGACGCACCGGACCCGACCACCGCGACCCGCTTGCCACGCAGGTCGTAATCGTGGTTCCAGCGCGCGGAATGGAAGACCTCGCCGGGGAATTCGGCCAGACCCGGAATCTCGGGCAGGCGCGGTTCGTTCCACGGACCGGCGGCCGAGACGACGAAACGGGCGCTCAGCGGGCCTTCGCTGGTTTCCAGCCGCCACAGCTGCGCGGCATCGTCGAACCGCGAACCCTCGACCGTCACGCCGAAGCGGGTGTGCTCGGCCAGCCCGTGCTCGCGCGCCACCCGGTCGACGTAGTCGAGGATCTCGGGTTGGGTCGCGAACAGCCGCGACCACTCACTGTTCGGCGCGAAGGAGAACGAGTACAGGCCGGACGGAACATCGCACGCGCAGCCGGGGTAGGTGTTGGCCCGCCAGGTGCCGCCGAAGGTTTCGGCTTTCTCGACGATCACCACATCCTCGACCCCGGCCTCGATCAACTTGATCGCGGCACAGATGCCGGACACTCCCGCTCCGATCACAACGACCTCGTGGTGGCGGCTCATACGATTTCTCCTTCGAACTAAACGAGCGGCGCGCCGATCACGGCGCGAGTAGATACGGAACCGACTACCTGGCACGAGGGCCGACGCAGCGACGGCGTCGGCCGACCCGACCCCGAGTCGGGAACGCGCTGCGTGGTCGTCGACCGCTACCGAGAGCTCTCGGAAGGCGCTTCGCGAAAGGGCGATTCACGCGAGTCTGCCCGCGGGACCGCGCAGCGCATCGGCGACTCGGGTCGCCATAGCGCGGCGGGCAGCGGCGAGGGTGGCCGGGCGGCGGGCCGAATCCATGAAGTTCGGTCCCATGGCGGCGAGTTCTTCCGGGCCGGGTTCGACGCGGATCACCCGGGTGCCCGCGGCGCGCAGCAGGGCCACTTCTCGGTCGAGGCCGCGGGTCATCTGTGTGCGGAGCAGACGTTCGACCCGGTCAAGGCCGGTGGCCGGTGCGCCGCCCTCGGACGTCATCGGGGCGATCACCACCACCTCGTCGAGTTCCAGCGGCACCAGCAGATCGGCCGACACCGACGACACCGAACCACCGTCGACGTAGTCGTTGCCGCCGATCCGCACCGGGGGGAACCACCCGGGGATGGCCCAGGACGCGGCGATCGCGTCACCCAGTTCGACCGGCTCCGCACCGGCAGCGCCCGATGTCCCGGCCGTCACGATGCCATCGGCCGTTTCGTTCGCGCCGAAGGCGACTCGCGCGCCCGTCGCCGCGTCGGCGCCGACCACCCAGGTCGCGGGGTGACTCACCCAGCCGCTCGGCCCACTCAGCGCCTGACCGAAGGAACGCAACCATCCGGCGTCACCGCGGCCGCGCGGCAGGAGGCCGGCCAGCGCGGTGTAGGGCGAGCGAGCGCGCAGACCGGCGCCGACCAGACCGAGGCCGGGGAATCCGAGCCCGGGGAGCGGGGGAATTTTGCCGGGGTCGACGGCGACGTGCGCGGCCAGGATCGGGTCGGCGTCGGGAGCCGCGTCGAGGGCGGCGAGCAGGTCGGCGGGGGTGCGCCCGGAGCCGAGCGCCGCCACGAGTTCCGCGCCCGCGGAGGTGCCGATCAAGACATCGGCGGTGCGGGTGTCCCAGTTCATCGCGCGTTCGACGGCGTCGAGGGCTACGGCGGTCCAGGCGAAGCCGAGGAGGCCACCACAGCCGATCGCTAAGCCACGTCGTGTTGTCATATTTCGAATACTAACGGTATTTGAATTCCAGCGGTAGTCCATCTTGCTAAACTCCTGCCCATGGCCAGGATGACGCGCAAGGAGTCGCACGCTCTCACGCGTGAACGACTGGTCGAGACCGCCAAGCGACTGTTCATGGCCGACGGCTACAACGTGACCCCGCTGGAGAAGGTGGCCACCGAGGCCGGGTTCTCCAAGGGCGCGGTGTACTCCAACTTCGCGACCAAGCACGAATTGGGCCTGGCCGTGATCGACGTCGTCCACGTCGAGCGCGCGCAGTCGCTCGTGGACGCGATGCTGCCGCACGACAACATGGCGGAGCGGATCGAAGGTTTCGCGCGGTGGGCCGACGAGAACATCGGTGATGTCGGCTGGACCGCGCTGGAAGTCGAGTTCGCGACGAGCACCCGGCACATGCCCGAGATCCGCACCGAGCTCGCCGATCGCCGACGCACCCTGACGGCGATGCTCGCGTCCGTGATCCAGACACAGGCCGACCAGCTCGGCCTCGAACTCCCGATTGCCGCGGAAGATGCCGCGCTGCAACTACTCTCGCTCGGTATCGGCCTCGGCGTACAACGCGCGATCGACCCCGAGCTCCCCGTGAGCGCGATCGTCGATCTACTCCGCAGCCAGATCGCCGCCGCCCGGACGAGCACGTCGGTGGACAGCTGATCGCCAGGGCGTCACGCGAACATCGCCCGAGCGCGAAGGCCGGTTGATCGGCCGGCGAGTCAGGTGGATCAGGCCGCGAGCAGGACGGCGTTCGGGGCCAGCGCGATAGGAGCGGAGCTCGAGGGGGCGATCTGGCGTTGCCCGCCCAGCACGACCGCGCGCGTCGGCACGAGGGCGTGCCTGCGCATGGATTCGGCTACCTGCGCGACTAGATCCCCCAGCGAGGTACCGAGGGCGCCGGCCAGGGCCGCGATCATCTCGCTCGATGGCTCCTTGCGCCCGCGCTCGACCTCGGAGAGGTACTGCGGCGAGATGCCCGCGCGCCCCGCCGTATCGACAAGGGTGGAGCGCTGTTCCAAGCGCAGCGCGCGCAGCCGTTCACCCAGCGCCTCACGCCAGAGTGGTTCCGGCCGCGACTGCTGTTCGCCGCGTCCGCCTGGAATCACCCGCAACCCGCTGTGCTCGCCCATACTCCGAGCGTAAGGATGCCCGGACCGAAACACCCGGCTCTTCTGCTCTGGGCGTAACCGAAGGAACAAGGGGCCCGCCCTGATCTGGACTGAGTGGAGGGTGCGACGAAGGAGTACCCGGAGGGAGGGAAGATCAGGGGCCCGAAGGGCCCCGCTCGAGCGCGCCAGCGCTCCAAAGATTCAGCGGGTGATGCCGAAGCGGGTGTCTGCCCAGCCGAGCGCGTCGGCGAAGGACGCGGAGACGATCTCGCTGTGGTCGACGTCGTCGTATTTGCGGTAGTCGACCGACTCGCCCCGCCCCTGTTGCTCGGCGACCATCGCGTCGGTCGCCTGCAGCGGGACAGTGAGGTCGGAACGGCCCTGGAGCACGAGAACCGGGACGGTGAATCGCAGGCCGCTCGGGTCGTTGTCGTCGAGTACTCGCAACAGTCCGGAGACATCGCCGTCGGCGGTGAACACATCCTTCGGCGACAGGCCGCCCCACTTGTCCTTGTCGCGCAGCCCGCCGGTGCATTCGGAGTCGGCGACCGGCAGCAGGGACTGCGCACGGCCGGTGAGGAACCGGGCGGGGTCCACATCGGTCACCGTCTGGGCGCCGCGCACCAGCAGCGGCAGGTACACCGACACATCGCCGGTACCGAGCTTGCCCAGCGGATTCGACGCCGCCCACTTCGCCATGCGCACCTGGTCGCCGAGGTGCGAGGCGGGCGCCAGCGCGATGGCGCCGAGCAGGGGTGTGTTCGGCGTCCACCCCGCGGCGTCGACGGCGGCGAACAGGGCCGCGTGGCCACCCTGCGAATGCCCCATCGCCACCCAGCGCGAGCCGACGGATTTGTCGACGTCCCTTGCCGCCGTAGCCATATCGGCCATCGCGCGCTGCTCGGTTTCGCCGATCATGTACCCGTGACCGCCCGGTGTCCCCAGGCCCTGGTAGTCGGTCCTGGCGACCGCGTACCCCTTGGCCACCCAGCGGGCTTGTTCGTCCCGGCTCGGGGACGATCCTTCCGAGCGCGAGGCCGCGCAGACATCGGCGACTCCGGTACTACCGGGCCCCCAGGAAATGAGCGGCCAACCACCCTCGGGCGCAGCCCCTTCCGGCACCGCGAGCGTCCCCGACACCGCGACGGGCTTCTCCTGCGCGTCCAGCGACCGGTACAACGTGAGGTAGTTGCGGGCGCCGGGCACCGCCTGCGGACCGGTGAGCGACTGCGCGCGGATCACCGAACCGCGCTGTCCCGGAATCGATTCCGCACCGGGGTTGTAGAACGCGGAAAGCGGTGCGGCCGAGGCGAATTCGGCGGGCCGACTGTCCTGGGCGCAGGCCGATGCGAACAGCGCGAGGCACCCCGCCGCGATCACCCGAGCAATACGTGTGTGCAAGTTTCCCCCGATACGCCGACGGCCCATGACGTGGCCGATAAACCGCCGACCAGGTTACTCGATGCCATCCGGACGACTGGGCGCCCCAGGAGCCCAGCCGTCCACCGGACTCAGCTCAGAACCCGGCCGAGGAAGTCGCGGATCAGCGCGGCGATCTCGGGTCCGTGCGTCTCCAGCGCGAAGTGACCTGCGTCGAGCAGGTGCAGTTCGGCATCGGGCAGGTCGCGCAGATACGCTCGGGCGCCATCGGCGCCGAAGATCTCGTCGTGGGAACCCCAGGCGATGAGCGTCGGCGGCCGGTGCTCGGCGAAGTACTTCTGGAAGGCGGGGTAACCGTCGAGGTTGTTCTTGTAGTCGAAGAACAGTTGCAGCTGGATCTCCTTGTTGCCCGGGCGGTCGAGGTAGGCCTGATCGAGGGTCCACGCATCCGGGCTCGCCAGCGCGAGCCGGTCGGCCGGAACACCGTGCGTGTACTGCCATTTCGTCGCGTCGAGCTCGAGCAGCTCGCGCACCTGGGGCTCGTGGGTGACACGGTCGTTCGCGTGCGCGAACAGCACTTCCCAGAACGGGGTGAACCCTTCGAGGTAGGCGTTGCCGCTCTGGGTGATGATCGCGGCGATCCGCTCGGGGTGACGCGAAGCGATGCGCAGGCCGATGGGGGCACCGTAGTCGTGGATGTAGATCGCGAATCGGTCGACGCCGAGGGTGTCGAGCAGTTCCAGGGTGATCGCGGTGAGCGCGTCGAAGCTGTAATCGAATTCGTCGACCGACGGCATGGCCGACTGGCCGAAGCCGAGATGATCGGGCGCGATCACGTGATAGTCGTCGACCAGTGCGGGGATCAGGTTGCGGAACATGGCCGAGCTGGACGGGAAGCCGTGCAGCAGAAGAAGAGTCGGCTTTTTCGAGTCGCCTGCCTCGCGGTAGAAGACCGAGTGGCCCTGGATCTCGACGGTGCGGTGGCTGATCTGGTTCATCGTGGATCTCTTTCTGTGGGGGTGATACTCGCGCCGAGCCCGGGATCTCCGGCACGCTCGGCCGAGGGATTCAGACGGTGACCGGTTCGCGACGGCGAACCGGGGTGATCAGTCCGACGGCGACGACGGTGAACACCAGGCCGAGGGCGAAATAGCCGCGATAGCTGTCGGTGAGGGCGTGCACGACGGTGGCCACGCCGAGCCCCGAGGCGGCGGCGAGCTGGTGGATCACCCAGGCGGGCGCCAGTGTGCTGCCCATCCGAGCGGGGTCGAGACCACGCGACAGGATCGCCATGGTCAGCGGGATGACCGGGAACGAGGCGATGCCGAACAGCACGGCGACCACGACCAGCACCCGCGGCCCCGGCACGAACACCGCGGGCAGCAAGGCGACCAGGCGCACCGAATACAGCACCCGCAGTAGTGATTCCGGTGGGTAGTGCCGCAACAGCCGCACCATCGCGGCCGAGGTCAGCCCGGCCGCCAGCGCGGCCGACGCCACGAGCCTGCCCGCACCGGCCACCGACCAGCCTTGTTCCACCGCGTGTTTCGGCAGCATCAAGACGACCACGTACATGGTCGCCGCGTGGAAACCGAAGGACACCAGCACTTTCCACCGGTCGGCCAGCGATTCTTTGACGCCCGCGCCGGTGCTCACCCGCTGACCGGCGGGCAGCAGCAGCCACAGCACGACGGTGGCGGCCAGGCCGATCGCGCCGAGCAGCGCGAAGGTGGCGCGCACACCGATCGGGTCGAACAGCGCGGTCGCCGCCCACGGCGTGATCAGCTGGCCGAGGTTGATGCCGATCGCGGCCCGTGCCATGGCCGGGCCGACCTGCGCACCGTGTGCGCGCCCGAGCAGGGTGGTCACGGTGAGGGTCGACGAGGCCGCGAAGCCCAATCCGCCGAGCACCATGTAGGCCGCGACGAACTGCCAGGTCTGGGTGACCGAGGCCAGCACCACATAGCTGCTCGAGATCAAGGTGAGCCCGCCGATCAGCACGCGTTCGGGACCGAGCAGGTCGAGCAACCGGCCGATGCTCTGCTGGGCCAGGCCGGTGACCGCGGTGCTCAACGCCGCGGCCACGGCCAGCGCAGTCGCCGAAACGCCGTACGCGGCGGCGGTGGGGGCGAAGAACACGCCCATGGTGAAGTTCAGGCCGAATGAAACGGTCATCGCCGTCAGTCCTGCCCACGCGAGATGCTCACGCCGCATACCCGTCACGTCCTAACTTGCTAAATCAATTTCAGCGGTTAGAACACGACGATCAGGAATCCTATTCCTTCGTCACGAATGTCATCGGCGCGAAAACGGTTCGCAGCCGGGCAATCTCGGATTCAGCGGCGTGCAGGTCTCCTACGCCGCAGACACGAACGGCGCGTTCACCAGGAGGTGAACGCGCCGGACGGTGGAGAACGAACTAGCGGCCGATCGCGGCGGCCATCACGCGGGTGGCCGAGATCAGACCGTCGATCAGGTTGCCCTGACGGAACGAGGCCAGGGCGGCGGTGACGCCGAGCTGGCAGATGCGGTCGTTGGCGCGCTCGGTCACGTTCGCACCGGAGCGGACCTCGATCGCGCCCTGGTTCGGGGACACGGCGATGAGCACCGAATCGGCCGACTCCGGGGTGTTCGGCAGGATCGCGTCGGCACCGGCCGCCGGATCGGAACCGAGGTCGCCGAGGTAGATGTTGAAGCGGACCTTGGTGGCGCGGGTCGCCTCGGTGAGCGCGTTGTCGAGGGAGATGCGCTCACGATCGGTGAACGGCACCTCGTCGAACACGGTGCCCGGCTCGTGCACGCCGGACACACGGCCGCTACTGGTCAGGGCGAACCCGTGCGGCAGGTCGGCCTCGACCACCGCGGGCCAATTAGAACTTGCCACTTGCCCGGCCTCCGATCAGCTCCGCATGCGCGGTTTCGAGAGCCGCATGATCGCCATGCGGCTCGGCGGTGTGGTGCCCCGCCGCGGCGGTCACCTCTTCGGTAGCACTCCACAGCACCGGCCGGTGGGTCCACTTCTGCCCGAGTGCGAAGTGGGCCGGCTTCTCACCGGAGAATGGCTTACCGAGAAAGGACAAACCCGCGATCGCGAAGTAGATCACGGCCGGGATGCCGACGAAGATCAGCACTGTCTCGAGAATGCTCACGCTCCAACGGTAGACGATGCTGTGTAGTAGTTCATCCTCCGGCTGGCAGTTCCCGCACCGCGTGTCCGGCGCGACTACACCAACCAGGCCGCCGCGTTCGGTGGCAACCGATCGTCGGCAACCGGTGCACTCGACAGCAGCACCTCCCCCGGCGGCAGCTGGATCGGGCCCTCGGAGGCGTTGAGCACGCAGATCAGCCCGCCCGGACGGCGGAACGCGAGACAGCCGTCGGGACTGCCGTACCACTCGATCCGCTGGCCCGCGAACTCCGGCCGGGTGGCGCGCAGGTCGATCGCCAGGCGGTACAGCGACAGCGTCGAGTGCAGGGTTTCCAGTTGCGCTTCGACGGTGCGGTCGGCCCAGTCGGCGGGGATCGGCAGCCACGGCTTGCCCTCGGTGAAACCGAACGGCACGGCCGAGCCCTCCCACGGCATCGGGACCCGGCAACCGTCACGACCGCGTTCCTGGTGGCCCGTGCGCTCCCACACGGGGTCCTGCAAGACCTCGTCGGGCAGATCGTCCACGTTGGGCAGCGCCAGTTCGGCGCCGTTGTAGATGAACACCGCACCGGGCAGGGCGAGCTCGACCATCATCATCGCCCGCGCCCGCGCGACGCCGGTGTTGCCGCCGCCGTAGCGGGTCACCTCGCGTTCGATGTCGTGATTGGACAGCGTCCAGGTGGGTGGGGCGCCCGCGTCGGCGACAGCCTCGAGCGAGTGCGTGATCGCGTCGTGGACGCCCTGCGCGGTGAAGGGAGTCTCGGCGAGGCGGAAGTTGAACGCCAGGTGCAGCTCGTCGGGGCGGACGTATTCGCCGAAGCGGACGTTGTCGTCGACCCACACCTCGCCGATCGACACCGCGTGCGGGTAATCGTCGAGGACCGTACGAATGCGGCGATGGATGGCGTGTACGCCGGGGTTGTTGAAACGGGGATCGTCGTCGTCGTGCACCAGCATCTTGGTGTCGACCTTGTCCATGTCGGGCAAGCCCTCGGGTTTGGCCATGCCGTGCGCGACATCGAGGCGGAAACCGTCGACGCCGCGGTCGAGCCAGAAGCGCAGGGTCTTCTCGAAATCGTCGGCGACCTCGGGATTGTCCCAGTTCAGGTCGGGTTGTTCGGGCGCGAAGATGTGCAGGTACCACTGCCCGGGGGTGCCGTCGGGCTCGACGATCCTGGTCCAAGCCGGGCCGCCGAAGATGCTGGGCCAGTTGTTGGGTGGCTCGTCCCCGTTCTCGCCGCGACCGTCGCGGAAGATGTATCGGGCGCGTTCGGGGCTGCCCGGCGCCGCCTCCAGCGCCTCGGCGAACCACGCGTGCTCGACGCTGGTGTGGTTGGGCACCAGATCCATCGTCACTTTGATCTCGCGGTCGTGCGCCTCGGCGATCAACTCGTCCAGCGCCTCCAGTCCGCCGAAGAGCGGGTCGATATCGCGCGGATCGGAGACGTCGTAGCCGCCGTCGGCCTGCGGTGACCGCATCACCGGACAGATCCACAGCGCGTCGACGCCCAATAGCTCCAGGTACCCCATCTTCTCGCGTACACCACCCAGATCGCCGACACCGTCACCGTCGGAGTCGGCGAACGAACGTGGATAGACCTGATAGAACACGGCGGTTTTCCACCACGGAGCGGTGCTTGCTTCCCCCGGCACCGGCGAGGCAGGTGTCTGTGTCACACCCGCAATATTGCCAAAGATCGCCCGCAATATTCATGTGGGGCGAGACTTTCTGCGAATCTGGCAAATCACCAGCGTTCGCCACGCCATGACGAAACATCATGGTAAAAGGCGGAATGAGCGCGAAACCGGCCCGCTATCCGCCGGTCATCAGCGAACAGCGGGCACCCGTCGGCTCAGGCGAGGCCGGAAAGTCGGTGTACGCCTGGTCACATCGGGGCGTTTTGCAGGGAAGCTGCGGGAGACTCGGTGTACGCCTGGGTCACATCGGGGCGTTTTGCAGGGAAGCTGCGGCCATTTGGAAGTAGTCCAGCAGGGCCTTGCGGTGTTCGTCGTCCAGGATCGACGGTTCGATCTCACCGACGGCGATCCGCATGCACCGCATCCAGGCGTCGCGCTCGAGCGGCCCGATGACGAACGGGTTGTGGCGCATGCGCAGGCGCGGGTGTCCGCGCTCGTCGGAGTAGGTACGCGGACCGCCCCAGTACTGTTCGAGGAACATCCGGAACCGGCGCTCGGCCGGACCGAGGTCCTCCTCCGGGTACAACGGACGCAGGATCTCGTCGGCCGCGACCTCGCGATAGAAGACCGACACCAGACGGCGAAACGTCTCCGCGCCGCCCACGGCTTCGTAGAAGGAGGTCGTTGTCTGCTCACCGGAAGTCACGCGTTCCATTGTGCCCCGATCGCCACGGTCACGAACGCGCTGCCCTTCAACCACAGTTCATCCGGAAGTTTGAAAAATAGCCGTGCAATACCGCCGGAACCATGGTCAACTGAGGGCAGTATCGGCCCCAGATACCACATGATCCTGCCAATCATGAAATTGAGGTCAAGAGGATGAAGCAGCGACCGGGCGCCCGTTCACACGAGGCGCGAACGCACCGACAACTCCAGCCCGCCGACGTCCACAATCGTGGCTCGGGGGCTGTTCCGCTGCATATCCTGTCCGATCACCATCCGGGCGCACACGGTCTTCACGACCTGCCGCATATCCCCGCGCCGCTGCATCTCGCCGGAGACCACGACGCCGCCGCATGGCGCAAACGCCGGGTCCTCCTCCTCAACGCCACCTACGAGCCGCTCACCGCGCTGTCCGCGCGTCGCGCTGTCGTGCTGCTGATCTGCGCCAAGGCCGACGCCGTCCACGACGATCCCGAAGGCCCGGTCCTGCACTCCGCGGGCTCCGAAGTGGCGATTCCGTCCGTCATCCGCCTGCGCACCTACGTGCGGGTGCCCTACCGCGCCCGCGTGCCGATGACCCGCGCCGCGCTCATGCATCGCGACCACTACCGATGCGGCTATTGCGGCGGCAAAGCCGAGACCATCGACCACGTGATCCCCCGCAGTCGCGGCGGCGAGCACTCGTGGGAGAACTGCGTCGCCAGCTGCGCCCCCTGCAATCACCGCAAGGCCGACAAGATGCTGTCCGACCTGGGCTGGCACCTGCGCCACCCGCTGGTCTCCCCCAAGGGTCCGCACTGGCGGCTGCTGTCCACCACCGCCGATCTGGACCCGATCTGGTTGCAGTACCTCGGCGAAGGAGCCGCCTGACACACCGCGCTCGAGCAGTTCAGGCGCTCTCGATGACCATCGTCGCCCAGGTACCCGGTTCGAGGGCTTCGAAGATGTGTGGAAGATCACCCAGGTAGCGGATGTAGTCGCCGGGGCGCATTTCCACGGGCTCGTCGGCCGGGCCGACCATCGCGTGCCCCGCCGCGAGCACGACGTGTTCCACGACGCCGGGAGTGTGCGGCTCCGAGCGCCGGGTGTGTCCCGGTTCGGCCGCGATGCGGTACACGTCGCAGCGGGTGTGTGACTGGCCTGCTGCGAGCAATGTCACCCGATAGTCGGCGTCGGCTGCCGGTACCGGCGAACCCTCGTCGGCGCGGATCACCTGGACGTTGGATCGAGGCGGGTCGAGCAGCCGGGAGAACGGCATCTCCAGGGCGACGCACAATGCCCACAGGGTTTCCAGGCTGGGATTGCCGGTACCCGATTCCAGTTGGGACAGTGTGGATTTCGCGACGCCTGCCCGATTGGCGACCTCGGTCAGCGATAAGCCTGCGCGGGCGCGTTCGCGGCGCAGCGCCGCGGCGATCACCGCCTGGGGCGGTCCGACGACAGGGTCCTGCCGGTCCATCTACGCCTCCTGAGGGCTGGCGATACCGCGTTGACTTTACCCACCCTGTGCGTTCAATATAAACAACATGCGTTCGATCTGGCGAACACTCGACCGGGGAACCGTGGCTGCCGTAGCCGCGGCGTGCTTTGCCGTCGGCCTGTTCGGTGTGTCCTACGGCGCGTCGACGATCGCGGCCGGGTTCCCGATGTGGATGCCGATCGTGATGGCGGTGACGGTGCTGGCAGGCGGGTCGGAGCTGCTGTTCTTCGGGATCGTCGCGGCCGGCGGCAGTCCGCTGGCGGCGGTGGTGGCCGGACTCCTGCTCAACGCGCGGCACCTGCCGTACGGATTGTCGGCGCCGGAGGTATTCGGGCGCGGCTGGAAACGGGTGCTCGGCATCCACGTCCTCAACGACGAGTCGGTGGCCTTCGCCGCCGCGCCGGGCGATCAGGAGCGCAAACGCGCCGCGTACTGGGCGTGCGGGATCGGGGTCGCGCTGTGCTGGCCGCTCGGGGCGACCCTCGGTGCGGCGCTGGGTTCACTGGTGCCCGACACGTCGGCGCTCGGACTGGACGCGGTGTTCCCGGTGATTCTGCTGGCGTTGATCCTGCCCGCACTGCGCGATCGAGCCACGTTGCGGCCGGTACTCGCCGGTGCGGGATCGGCGGTGGTGGTCGCGCCCTATGTACCGGCCGGACTTCCGGTGTTGATCGCCTTGGGCGGGCTGGTCTTCGCACTGCGCCCGCCGACGCCTTCCGCCGAGCCGGTCACAGCATGAACGCGCCATACCTGCTTCCCGCCATGCTGGCGCTGGCCGTGGGAACGTACGCCCTGCGATGGACCGGCCCCGCGATGCGCCATCGACTGCGACTGTCCCCCAGGACAATCCATCTCCTGGACACCGGCGCCCTCATCCTGCTCGCCGCCCTGGTCGCGACAGCCACGCTGCCGACCGGCTCCGGCCACCTCGGCATCGCCCTGCCCGCCGGCGTCGGCGTCGGCGGAGTCCTAGCCTGGCGGCGCGCTCCCCTGCTCGTCACGGTGCTCGCCGCCGCCACGACAACCGCCCTGCTGCGACTGGTCGGCGTG
Organism: Nocardia salmonicida NBRC 13393; assembly: GCF_001613085.1. Lineage (GTDB taxonomy): Bacteria > Actinomycetota > Actinomycetes > Mycobacteriales > Mycobacteriaceae > Nocardia > Nocardia salmonicida. Next base: position 150,347 of record NZ_BDBR01000012.1, on the reverse strand, counting down.
CACTGACCCCGACCGCCGCATTCAGCTGGGCGACAACGGTATTCCCCCACCCAGCCGTCGCGCGACGGACCCGTACCGAGCATCCAACCGCAACCAGGTGCGGGTAGCACGGACCCGAACCAGCTCCGAGGGCTGGATCCGTCGCGACTCCGTCTTCTCCCCCGCGTGCGGAATGAAATCCATCGCGGTGAGCGCGAAGACGACGCGCATCGGCACCTGGACCTCGATATCTTCGGGGCCGGTGACGGTGAGAACCGACTGGTCGAGCAGGGAGGCGGGCGGCCCCTTGGGACCGCCGTGTTCGCGGGCCACATCCGCGCCGCGCTCGGCCAGCTCGACCAGGGTGCGCGCCGGAACGTCGTCGACATGAGTGAAGCCGTCGGTGGGCGGAAGGGCGCCACGCCAGGCGGAATCCATCGAGTAACCGAGGTCTATCGGGTGGCCGGTTCCCAGCCCGGCGAGGACCGCGTCCGCACCGACAGTGACATCGTCGACGCCGAGTTCAGCGGTGATCGTGCGCACCGCCAGAGTCTCGAACCCCGTTGCCACCCAGGCTGACACGAGGCTGGATCCCCGCCGCCGCAACCGGACGACAGCGGCCGGGTCGAGGCGGATGGCGCGGGTGAGGAAGGTGGCCAGGTTCTCGCGTTCGGCCGGGTCGGGCGTGTGTAGCACCCGCTGCTCGGAGCTCACGAAATCAGGCCCGCCACAGTGACAGGTAGTCGCGTTCGGACTCGCTGAGCCTACGCAGCCGCTGGGTGTCGATGTCGAACGCGGCGAGCTGGGTGGTCGCGAGGACCGCGGGCGGCGAATCGGGGGCCGCGCCGTTGGCACGCACCTCGTAGCCGACGGTGAAATCGACCGCGCGCAATTGCTTGACCCACATGGCGATGTCGAGCGGGGTGTCCTCGTGACGCAACTGCCCGCGGTACTTCACATGCAGGTCGACCAGCACACAGCCCTGCCGCCCCATCGACGCCGTCGGCTTGTCGTCACCGAACAGCCACGGAATCCGCGCCTCTTCCAGCAGGGTCACCATCCGAGCGTGGTTGACGTGCTGGAACACATCCATATCCGACCAGCGGATCTCGACCTTCGCGTGAAAACGCTGCGGCAACACCAGATCCGGTGCAGACGTGGCGATGTTGCCGTTCGGCGAACTCGTCACCGTGGTACCTCCGATTGGGCGCCCACCCCGCTCACCATGCTCCGCACCTGTCGCGCGGCAACCGACAGTGTGGCGAGGTCGTGGGTCCCGGACTCGAACAATTCCGACAGTGCCGCGCGCGCACGGCCCAGCCGGGACTGGTTCTTCGACTCCCAGTATGCAATTTTCTCGTCCGGCGTTTCCTCCGGGTCACCCGCGGACAGCACATCGAGGGTGAGCGAGCGCAACGAACCGTACATGTCGTCGCGCAGAGCGAGCCGGGCCAGCGCATGCCAGCGGTCGCCGCGTTCGAGGTGGCTCACCGCCTCGAGCAGCCAGTCGATCTTGAGATGGTCGTTGAGCGCGTAATACAGGGCGCCCACCTCGGCACCGTCGCGATCGGTGATATCGGCGATATCGACGATGTCGAGCAATGGGAACATTCCGAGCAGCCCGAACACCTCGGTGGCCAGGTCGGTCGGTGCGCCATCGGCGATCAACTCGGCGGAGCCCTGGGTGAGCGAGGTGACGTGGTGCCCGCGCAACCACCCCGGTACCTGCGGCGCCAGCTTCTGCACCCGGCGGTGGTACCGGTTGATCTCGGCGCCGACCGCGATCGGCTGTGGCCGGTTGCTCAGCAGCCAGCGCGATGCCCGATCCAACGTCCGCTTGGATTCCAGTTCCAGCAGGTCACAGACCCCGGCCGGAGCGTCGGCGCTGCGGATGCGCGACCACACGTCGTGCAGCTGGAAGATCTCGGAGGCCGCGGCGAACGCGCGCACCGTGTCGGAGGTGGTGGCGCCGACCTCTTCGTTGAGCCGATGGGCGTAGGTGATGCCGCCGTAGTCGACGACCTCGTTGACGATCATCGTGGTGATGATCTCGCGACGCAGCCGGTGCTTCTTGATCGCCGCACCGAACTGTTCACGCAGCGGTGTCGGGAAGTACAGCGGCAGCTTGCTCGCGAAATAGGTGCTGTCGGGCATGTCGGTATCGAGCAGGTCGGCCTTGAGTCCGAGCTTCACGTGCGCGAGCAGGTTGGCCAGTTCGGGTGAGGCGAGCCCGGCCCCCTCCTCGACGCGGCGAGCCAGTTCGGCCTTCGACGGCAACGCTTCGAGCTCCCGATCCAGGCCGCGTCGCTGTTCGAGGTCGGCGATCACCCGGCCGTGCACATTGAGCATCCCGGGCGCGTCGGTGCGTGCGATGCCGATCAGCACGTTCTGATCGACGTTGTCCTGCAACACCATTCGGGCGACCTCGTCGGTCATCGAGGCCAGCAGCGGATTGCGGTCGGCGGCGGCGAGGTCACCGGCGCTGACCACGCCGTCGAGCAGGACCTTGATATTGACCTCGTGGTCGGAGCAGTCGACGCCCGCCGAGTTGTCCAGGGCATCGGTGTTCATCTTGCCGCCGCTGCGGCAGAACTCGATTCGGCCGAGCGCGGTGGCGCCCAGGTTGCCGCCCTCACCGATCACCTTGACCCGCAACTGGTTTCCGTTGACCCGCACCGCGTCGTTGGACTTGTCGCCCACCTCGGCATTGGATTCGGTGCTCGCCTTCACATAGGTGCCGATGCCGCCGTTCCACAGCAGCTGCACCGGCGCGAGCAGAATCGCGCGCACCAGCTCCGGCGGCGAGAGCGTCTGCACCGAGTCGGGCAGGCCGAGCGCGGTGCGCGCCTGCGGCGAGATCGGCACCGACTTCACGGTCCGCTCGAAGACGCCGCCGCCCTCGCTGATCAGGCTCCGGTCGTACTCGGCCCACGAGGATCGCGGCAGCGCGAACAGCCGCTCACGTTCGGCGAAGGAACTCGCGGCGTCGGGGGTCGGGTCGAGGAAGATGTGCCGGTGGTCGAACGCGGCGACCAGCCGGATGTGCGGAGAGAGCAGCATGCCGTTGCCGAATACGTCACCGCTCATGTCGCCGACGCCGACAACGGTGAATTCCTGGCTCTGGGTGTCGATGTCCATCTCACGGAAGTGGCGTTTGACCGCTTCCCACGCGCCCTTGGCGGTGATGCCCATCGCCTTGTGGTCGTAGCCCGCGGAGCCGCCGGAGGCGAAGGCGTCGCCGAGCCAGAAGCCGTAGCGCATGGCCACATCGTTGGCGATGTCGGAGAAGCTGGCGGTGCCCTTGTCGGCGGCGACCACCAGGTAGGTGTCGTCGCCGTCGCGGCGCACCACCCGATCGGGCGGCAGCACCGCGCCGGTGGCCAGGTCGACATTGTCGGTGACATCGAGCAGCCCGGAGATGAAGGTGCGGTAGCAGGCCACGCCCTCGGCGATGCTCGCCTGGCGGTCGACGGCCGGGTCACCGACCGGAGCGGGCGGACGCTTCACGACGAAACCACCCTTGGCGCCGACCGGCACGATCACCGCGTTCTTCACCGCCTGCGCCTTGACCAGCCCGAGAATCTCGGTGCGGAAGTCTTCGAGCCGGTCCGACCAGCGCAGACCGCCACGCGCCACCGAGCCGAAGCGCAGGTGCACGCCCTCGACGCGGGGCGAGTACACGAAGATCTCGAATTGCGGTCGCGGCTTGGGCAATTCGACGATCTCGCGCGGCTCGACCTTCAGCGCCAGGTATTCACGCGGGCGACCTTCGGCGTCGAGGACGTAGTTGTTGGTTCGCAGCGTGGCCTTGATCAGCCCGAGCATGGCGCGCAGGATGCGGTCGGCGTCCATGCTGACCACTTCGTCGATCCCGGCCCGTACCCGTGTCTCGAGCTCGACGGCGGCGTCGGCGGAAACCGTTTCCGGGTCGAATCGGGCGGCGAACAGGTCGACGAAATCGCGCGCGACCTCGGGATGAGCCAGCAGCACCCGCGCGATATTGACCTGCGAGTACGGGAACCCGGCCTGCTGCAGGTACTTCGCGTACGCACGCAGGATCGCGACCGACCGCCACGGCATGCCCGCACGCAGCACGAGTTCGTTGAGACCGTCGGCTTCGGCCCGGTCGTACCAGACCGCTTCGAAGGCATCGGTGAACCGGGTGCGCAAGGCGTCGACCTGACTCGGCGCTTCGAGCAGTGCGGCGTCGAGGTCGCCGCCGAGTGCGTTGCGCACCAGTTCGGGACGGGCTTGTAGGCCGAAATCGTAGATCCAGCGCTCGGTGCCGCCCTCGCATTCGAGCTGGTAGGGCCGTTCGTCGACCACCTCGACGCCCAGGCTCTGCAGCACCGGGAGCACCTGGCTCAGCGATACGCCGGAGCCGGCGATGTAGAGGCTGAACCGCCATGAACCGGGCTCCGCTTCGGGCCTGCGGTACAGGTACTGGTCGATGCCGCCGTCGGTGAGCTGTTCGAGGCGACCGATGTCGGCCAGCGCGCGAGCGGGCTCGAAGTCCTCCTTGTAGCTTTCGGGCAGTGCGTCCGAATACCGTTTCACCACAGCGGGATCGAGCACGGTGGAGGATGCGACCGCGTCACCGATTCGGTCGTCCCAGGTGTGGCTGGCCGCGTTGAGCAGGTTCTGCAGGCGCAGCCGGTTGTCCTCGGAGGTGTCGGGGGCGGCCTCGCCGGTGGCTTCGCCGGGCAGCATCACCGTGAAATACACACTGGCGAGCTCGCTTTCGCTCACCCGCGCCGAGTAGTCGATATCGACACCGCCGAGCTCGGCGACCAGGATCTCCTGCATCTCCAGACGCACCGCGGTGGTGTAGCGATCACGCGGCAGGTACACCATGCAGGCCACGAAGCGGCCATAGGCGTCGCTGCGCAGGAAAAGCCGGACCTGCCTGCGCAATCCGACGCCGAGCACCGCGACGGCGGTGCGGCGCATGGTCTCGGTGTCTGCGGAGAACAGTTCGGTGCGCGGGAAGGACTCGATCACCTCGAGCATCGCCTGCCCGGAGTACGAATCCTTGTCGAACCCCGCCCCCTCGATCGCCGTGCGCACCCGGCGGTTGATCACTGGGATGTCGAGTACGTTCTCGTGCACCGCGCTCACGGTGAACACCCCGATGAACAGGTGCACACCCACCTCGACGCCCGCGGCGTCGATATCGGCGACACCGACGAAGTACGGGTACACCGAGCGGTGCACGGTCGCGCGCACCAGGCCCTGGGTGAGCAGCAGCAGCGGGCGGTCTTCACCATTGATGGGCACCTGGAAATCGGTACCGACATCGGGGCGAAGGACGCCGAGACTCGCACCGGGCACCGAGGTGGACACCGTGTGGCCTGCCTCGACGCCGCGCTGATAGCGCGCATAACCGAGCAGGGTGAAGTTGCCCGCGGCCAGCCAGCGCAGCAGCTGAGCGCAATCGGCCACATCGACGCCGGGGAACGGCGTGGAGCCCGCGGCGGCGGCACGGTCGAGCTCGTCGGCGAGCGAGCTCTGCACCGCGGCCATGGCTTCGGTGTCGTCGATCACCTGGCGGACATCGTCGATCACCTCGGGCATGGTGCGTTCGATGTGATCGAGCTGGGCCCTGCTCGTCGACGGGTGCAGCTGCAGGTGCATCCACGATTCGGTCAGCCCGGTCGCGCCGTGGCCGTCCACCTCGTGCGCCGCGGCGCCGGTGAGATGGCCGTTCTCGTCGCGGGTGACCTCGAAGATCGGGTGGATCACCTCGGAGACACTCACCTGCATCCGGCCCAGCGCCGCGGTGATCGACTCCACCAGCAGGGGCATGTCGTCGGTGACGACCTGTACCGCCGCGCCCATCCCGGTCCCGTCGTCGGGGTGGTGCACTCGCACCGTGGCCTTGCCGGGACGACGAACGGCGGCCAATTCCATGTGGTGCCGAAAGATCTGGGTGATTCCGGGGATCGGGAAGTCCACGTCACCGGCGTCGACGTGTCGGAAATACGCCTCCTCGAGAGTGCCGAGATCGCCGCGCAAACTCTGCGGCATCCCCGCAGCCCACGCCGCGCTGGAGATTTCCGACGAGACCGTCATCGTTTAGCCCACTCCCATGGATTGTGGTTCGCTTCGATTTCGCAACTCAGGTGACGCATTTTCGAGACTAGCTCCGGCTACTCGAACCTGCTCAGGGAATTCGGGCTTGCCGCGCCGGTAACTTGCGGAATGCTGGGTGAACGCCGAGGGCTCCGATCGGCACAACGCCGACGGCCCGGCGGAGCGACCGTTCACAGATCGTTCCACCGGGCCGTCATGCGGACCGCGCGAATCAGTCGCGCGTCAGCTTGCGGTGCGTAACACGGTGTGGGCGAGCGGCTTCGGCGCCCATACGCTCGATCTTGTTCGCCTCGTACGCTTCGAAGTTGCCCTCGAACCAGTACCACTTGGCGTCGTTGTCGTTGTCGCCTTCCCACGCCAGGATGTGGGTGCAGGTGCGATCGAGGAACCACCGGTCGTGGGAGATCACGACGGCGCAGCCGGGGAACTGGTCGAGCGCGTTCTCGAGCGAACCAAGGGTTTCGACGTCGAGGTCGTTGGTCGGTTCGTCGAGCAGGATCAGGTTGCCGCCCTCCTTGAGAGTCAGCGCCAAGTTCAGGCGGTTGCGCTCACCACCGGAGAGCACACCGGCCGGCTTCTGCTGATCCGGCCCCTTGAAGCCGAACGCGCTGACGTAGGCGCGCGAGGGCATCTCCTGGTTGCCGACCTGGATGAAGTCCAGGCCGTCGGAGACGACCTGCCAGACGTTCTTCTTCGGGTCGATGCCTCCGCGGTTCTGGTCGACATAGCTCAGCTTGACCGTCTCGCCGACCTTCACCTCACCGCTGTCGGGCGATTCGAGACCGACGATGGTCTTGAACAACGTCGTCTTACCGACACCGTTGGGTCCGATGACGCCGACGATGCCGTTGCGCGGCAGCGTGAACGACAGATCCTTGATGAGCTGACGATCGCCGTAGCCCTTGTCCAGGTGCGAGACATTGACCACGATGTCACCCAGTCGCGGACCCGCGGGGATCTGGATCTCCTCGAAGTCCAACTTGCGGTGCTGCTCGGCCTCGGCCGCCATCTCCTCGTACCGACCCAGTCGAGCCTTGTTCTTGGCCTGACGGGCCTTGGCGCCGGAGCGGACCCAGGCCAGTTCGTCCTTGAGGCGCTTCTGCAGCTTCTGGTCCTTCTTGCCCTGGACCTCGAGGCGCTGCGCCTTCTTCTCCAGGTAGGTGGAGTAGTTGCCCTCGTAGCCGATCGCGCGACCGCGGTCCAGCTCCAGGATCCACTCGGCGACATTGTCGAGGAAGTACCGGTCGTGGGTGACGGCCAGCACGGCGCCCGGGTAATCGGCGAGGTGCTTCTCGAGCCAGAGCACACTCTCGGCGTCGAGGTGGTTGGTCGGTTCGTCGAGCAGCAGCAGATCGGGCTTGCTCAGCAGCAACTTGCACAGCGCGACACGGCGACGCTCGCCACCGGAGAGGTTGGTGACCGGCTCGTCCGGCGGCGGGCAGCGCAGCGCGTCCATGGCCTGCTCGAGCTGGGAGTCGACATCCCAGGCGTCGGCGTGGTCGAGGAACTCCTGGAGCTTGCCCATCTCGTCCATGAGCTCGTCGGAGTAGTCGGTGGCCATCAGTTCAGCGATCTCGTTGAACCGATCCAGCTTGACCTTGACCTCGCCGAGGCCCTCCTCCACGTTGCCGCGGACGGTCTTCTCCTCGTTCAGGTCCGGTTCCTGCATGAGGATGCCGACCGTCGCGCCCGCGCCGAGGAACGCCTCACCGTTGTTCGGCCGGTCGATTCCCGCCATGATCTTCAGCACGCTGGATTTACCCGCGCCGTTGGGCCCCACCACACCGATCTTGGCGCCGGGAAGGAAGTTCAAGTACACGTCGTCGAGGATGACTTTGTCGCCGTGTGCTTTGCGAACCTTGATCATCTGATAAATGAACTCAGCCATACGCGGAAGCCTATCGGTGGGAGAAACGGGGACGGGATACGGAAGGGTCGAGTGCCGCGGAAACGACCCTCATGCGTCGACCTGCTCGGCACCGTTGGTGCTGGACACCACGTCCGGCGATCGCGCGGGGACAGCATCCGCCACGGTCGTACAGGCTACGGCAACGGCTTCGGTCGACGCATACCCGGTGGCAGCGTCGTCGGCCTCCGATAGGGCAGCGCCGCGGGCGTCGGAAATATTCCGCACCGCCGCGTGCGGCAGCGACCGCATGCCTTCGGCCCGGCGAACAACACTCGCGTGGCATCGCGCCAGATCCGGCCCGACCGCGATCGCGCGCATCTCCAGATCCCGCCGCTCGGTGCCGTCCTTGCCGCGGTACTCGTGCGAGCGGAGTTGCCCGTAGGCGATGACCGGGTCGCCACGGTGCAGCGATCGATCCACCCCTGCCACCAGCCTGCGCCAGCACGAGACCGTGAGATAAAGCGTGCCGCTGTCTGTCCATTCCCCCGTTTCGGCGTCGAGGCGGCGCGAATTGCTCGCCATCCGGAACGTCAGCATCTGCTCGCCGTTCCGGAGATCGCGCCGCATCGGATGGGTGATGACGGTCCCGACCACCGTCGCGTGTGCCTCGTACATCGTGTCCGCCCCCGCTCGAATCCACCGTTGTTGCTCTGACCACCCAACAATGACGTGGCGAACGGGGGTGTGGGAGGCGCCGAGTGAATCTGTGGATGAATCGGGCGTGTGTGGATATCGACCGTGTCAGAGGACGGGAAGCTCGGTATTCGCCCCGCACAGGACCACAATCGGGCGTACGCCGGGCTCCGGCAGGTACACGCCGCTCTGCACAGCGGCCAGCGCGGCGGCGCCTTCGAGCTCGACCACCACGCGGAATTCACGCCACAGGTATTCGCGAGCGGCGCCGACCGCGTCGTCGGCGACCGCGAGAGCGGGCATCTGGTGTCGCCGGGCGATATCGAAGGCGATATCGCCGACCCGGGTCGCGCACAGCAGCTCGGTAGCCCGCGGCGGTACGTCGATATCGACCGGTCTTCCTGCCGCGAGGGCCGCCGACAGCACCGGGATGTGCTCGGATTCGATGCCGACGATCTCCCTGCGCTTGCCCAACGCGGCGCCGAGGCCCGCGATCAGCCCTCCCCCACCGACCGCGGCCAGCACCGGTGGCCTGCCGCGTACCTGTTCTTCCAGCTCCAGCCCGATGACACCGGCGCCGGCCACCACAGCAGGCATGTCGTAGGCGTGCAGATGGTCGGCCCCGCGTTCGGTGGCCAGGGTGAGGGCCCGACGTTGCGCCTCGGCATAGCTCGTTCCGTGCCACAGCACTTCGGCGCCGTGCGCCCACATCGCGGCCACCTTGGTGTGCGGCGCGGACTCCGGCACGACGATCGTGCATTCCTTGCCCAGCTGCGCGGCGGCCAACGCGACCGCTATGCCCGCATTGCCCGCCGAGGCGACAACCACATGGTCGGCGCCGCTCTCGGTGGTCAGCAGGGCATTGAGCGCGCCACGCACCGTGAATGTGCCGCCGTGCTGCAGGAATTCCATTTTCAGTGAGACCGGCACCGGCCCGTTCGGCCCCTCCACACTCGTGTGGAACACCGGCGTCTTTCGCACCCGCCCGGCCAGCCGCCGTCGCGCCGCTCGCACATCGGTGCGCAGCACCCGCTCCGGCTCGGCTCGCTCGGTCGATTCACTCGCCGACACACCGGATCGGCTCACCGGCGGACCTCGCCGTCGCGACGCGCCAGTTCGGCGTACATCGCGTTGTATGCGGTCAGGTCGGCGTCGTTGTCGCGGTCGGCGGCCCGGTCGGTGCGTTTGGCCAGCTTGCTGTCGCTGCGTGACCACTGGATCAGCAGCGCGAGCATCACCACGACCAGCGGAACCTCACCGCTGGCCCAGGCGAAACTGCCGCCGTTGCGCTGATCGGCGAGCAGGTCGATGTTCCAGCCCAGGTCGAGGGTGCGATAGAACCAGTCGCCGAGCACAGTCGTCATGCTCATCAGCGCGATACCGAAGAACGCGTGGAACGGCAGCGTGCCGAACACCATCGCGAGCTTGGTCAGCGGCGCCACCTCGCGCGGCTTGGGGTCGATGCCGATCACCACCCAGTAGAACAGGTAGCCGCTGAGCAGGAAGTGTGTGTTCATCATCAGATGGGCGGCGTGCGAGTCGACGTAGGTGTCGAAGATGCCGCCCAGGTACAGCGCGTAGAACCCGGCGACGAAGATCACCGACGCCACCACGGGCTGGGTGAGGAAGCGTGAGACCGGGTTGTGCACGGCCGCCAGAATCCACTCGCGCGGGCCGGGCACACCGCCGCGCCCGGCGGGTGGGAGCGCGCGCAAGGCCAAGGTCACCGCGCCACCGAGGGCGAGCAGGATCGGCCCGAGCATCGACAGCGCCATATGTGCGCCCATGTGCACGCTGAACATCGCCGGTGAGTAGCGCCCGACCCCCGACGACGTGGCCAGCAACAGCACCAGGCAGCCGCTACACCAGGCGATGGTGCGGCCGACCGGCCAGGCGTCCCCGCGCTTACGCAGTCGATGGACACCGAGCAGGTAGAGCGCGGCGAGCACGATCGCCAAGGTTCCGAAGATCAGGTCGAAGCGCCAGTCGAACAGCAGGCGGCTCACCGTGGGCGGGCCCGCGAGGTTGTAGCCGAGTTCCACTTCGACCGGCGTCGGCACCGTGGTCGGTGGCGGCGGCGGAGTACGGCCGAGGCCGACGGCCAGCCCGATGGTCGCGGCGAAGATCAGCATCTCCACGCCCGCGAAACGGATGAGCGCGCCGCGGTCGCGCGGGTCGGCGACCAGCGCGGGCAGCGAGGCCCGGCGCTGCAGGTAGCCGATGGCGCCGAGCACCAACAGCGCGGCCGCTTTCGCGAGGACGAGTCTGCCGTAGGTGGTGGTGAAGAGGTCCGATACCGGCACTCGCACCCAGGCGTTGACCACGCCGCTGATGCCGATCACCACGATCGAGATGGTCGCGGCCACCGAGAATCGCTGGGCGGCGATATCGGTATTCGCGCCGCCGCGCATCGCGTGCGCCAGGACCGCGATCAGGCCGCCCACCCAGACCGAGGCCGACACCATGTGCAGGATCAGCGAATTGGTCGCCACATCGTGGGACCCGCCGGAGGACGAATGCCCGGTCAGCGCCAGCGGCATCATGGTCACGAACGCGCCGGCCAGCAGCACCGGCGTCCAGCCCCACCGCAGCGCGCAGCGGCAGCCGATCGCCACGATCAGCGCGAACAACACCGTTGTCCGCCAGGCCCCAGCCACCTCGACCTGCGTGATCACCGGCCACAACACTTCGGGTCGCCAGAGGGCGCTCACCGGCTGACCGGTCGTGTCCGACACCGTCAACGGCACCAGCAGCGCAGCACTCGCGGCCCACACCAGCGCGGCGTCCGAGGCCCGCCGAACCGCCCGATATCCACCGACGTCGAGCAGACCCCCGTCCCGAGGGGGCAGCAGAAACGCCGCGAACAACAGGGACCCGACGGTCACCGCGGCGGCCAGATCGGCCACCGCGCGCAACGCGGGCAATCCATATGTTGTCAACGCCCCCGGATCGGGTATACCGAGCAAACTGAGCGCGTGCGCCGCCGACAACCCGACCACGATGGCCGCGACCAACGCGGCGATACAACCGGCCACGACGCTGAGCACACCGAACGACGCCGCCGGACCCGATTCCGCCGGTGGTCCGCCGTCGACGGCGGGTCCCGCGGTGGAGTCCTGCGATAACGACATGACAACGAGGGTAGTTCGGCGTGCCCGGCCACGCCCTCATGGGGCGTCACACCCGAGCCCCCGCTCGACGATCCGGTCAGTCGCTATACTTTTCGAGCTGGACAGCACGGCCGACTTCGGCCAAGGTGGATGCGACTGCCTCCGTAGCTCAGTTGGATAGAGCAAGGGCCTTCTAATCCCTAGGTCGCAGGTTCGATTCCTGCCGGGGGCGCAAAGCGGCCCTGACCTGCATGAACATGGGTCAGGGCCGCCGCAGGTTCCCAGCGCGACGCTCTACCAGCCAGGGACTTTCGTACCAGCGGGTACACATCACGGAAGCGTCCAGAACACCCTTGTCACCAGGTAGAAGAAGAGCGCGGCGAAGGTCAGGAAACCCACCGAACAGGCGAGTCCGACCAGGTCGGTGCGGGGGTCGGGGCGTGGGCCCGATCGCATCCAGAATCCCAGCGCGCGGGTGACGATCGGCATCACCACCCAGGTCAGCAGGCTGACCGACAGGATGTTCCCGACCAACAGGCTGATCCACAGCTGCGCGCCCGGCCAGATCTCGGCGATGACCACGGTCAGGATCACGACCGTCGGATACAGCCCTACCAGGACCGACAGTGCCGTCTTCCACGCCGCAGGACCGCCTTCCTCGCCGGTCTGGCTCGGCGGAAACCACGATCCGTAGGGGTTGGCGATGCGGTGAACCTCGAACTCGCTGAAGTCCGGCGCTTCTTCGAGCAGCGCCTTGCGCTGGGGCGATTCGAGCCAATGGTCGAGGTGCTCGGCCGAGGCGAAGGAATAGATGATCGTCCAGTCACTCTGGACACCGGGAATCGGCCGATGCAGCCCGGATCCGCGAAAGCCTCGAAAGGTTCGCTCGACCTCGGTCACGCGGTCCTGCCAGGCGATGAATTCCGTCTCACGTTCGGGCGCAACGGGATGCGAGACGACGACGGTCACGACTTCTTCGTCCGACTCGTCGATCAGTACATGCTGCGTCGACGGTTGCTCGAACAGCGCCGTTCCTCTCGCGATGAGTTCGTCGCGCGTATCACTGGCGAGCCATCGCTCGAGGTTGATGATGCTGTCGAACCGATACACGACCGACCAGTCGGACTGGGCGTCACCCGGTGGCGTCACCTCGGCGCCGAGGAATCCCGGGAAAGCCGCCGCAGCGTCGTTGACCTCGGCCTGCCACCGTCGGAACTCGACCTCGCGGCCGACTCGAGGCTGCTGCGTGATGACCACCGTCGCCGAGGCTGGCCTCGGCGACGGTGCTGTCGACGCCGCCATGTCAGTACGGGTGCTTATCGGGTTTTTCGGCCCAGGTCTTGTACGCTTCGGCGCCCAGATCCCTGCGGAACTGCTCGATTTTCACGGACCGTTCGGGCAGCGGCCTCGTGAAGTCCTCGTATTGATACGCGTCGTCGAAGCCGATTTCGCTGGTGTCGGCCAGATCGCTCGCGAAATGCACGGCATCGAGTCGCGCCCAATAGATGGCGCTCATACACATGGGACAGGGGGCGCCGCTGATGAATATCTCCATCCCCATCAACATTTTCGCGCGTTCCGGGACCTTGTCGGCCGATCCCTCGGGTCGCGGGACCAATTCGAGCGTCGCCTCGTTCTGGTGCTCCTTGGCGATGGTCGGGGCCTCGCCGTTGAGTACCAGGGCAGCCTTTCGGATGGTTTCTATCTCGGCATGCGCGGTGGCGTCACCAGTGAGCAGCACTCGATTCTGCCCTCGCGCGACGATCTCTCCATCCTTCGCGATGACGGCGCCGAACGGTCCGCCCCAATCGTTGTCGACAGACTCTTTGGCCAGTCTGCAGGCCTCTTCCATGAGTTGATCCGGTGTCATCGGACATTGCACCTCGCAGTGTGGTTCGGACGCGTTCACGTGACGGCTGTTCGATGCCGTCGCGGCTCCGACCACACACTCGAAATTCGGCCTCCGCCGCACATCGAATCTACCTCCGGCCGGACCGCCGCGGAATAGCCGTGAATTAGCGACGCGTTGACGTCGGGTTCTGCCGACTCACCCTTTTCGGGTGAGCCGCGCACGGTGTCGGTGTGTGAATCTGAGCATCGTCCCTCTGGTCACAGAAGTGAGGCCCCGATGCCCGAGAGCCCTGGCTCATGAGTTCGAGCGGCCCGTCGCGAGCGGTGGCCGCCGGATCGGGGGTGGTGCTGCTGGTGCTGGCGTCCGGTCAGTTCCTGATGACGCTGGACACCTCGGTGATGAACGTGTCGATGGCGCAGGTCGCCGAGGACCTCGACACCACCATCACCGGCATTCAGACGGCCATGACCTTGTACACGCTCGTCATGGCGACCTTGATGATCACCGGTGGCAAGGTGGGCACCATCATCGGCCGACGTCGAGCGTTCGCGATCGGTCTCGTCATCTACGGGGCGGGTTCGCTGACCACCTCGTTGGCACCGAGCCTGCCCGTGTTGCTGCTGGGCTGGTCACTGCTGGAAGGCATCGGCGCCGCCTTGATCATGCCCGCGATCGTCGCCCTGGTCGCAGCCAACTTTCCGCCCGAGCGCCGCAGCGCCGCCTACGGCATGGTCGCGGCGGCCGGTGCGATGGCAGTCGCCGCGGGGCCACTGATCGGTGGCGCGGTGACCACATTCGCGTCGTGGCGGTATGTGTTCGCCGGCGAGTCGGTCCTGGTGGTGATCATCCTTCTTGCACTACGCCGGATCAACGACGTCGCGCCGTCGAAGGTCCGGATCGACCTGATCGGTTCCGTGCTCTCCGTACTCAGTCTCGGCATGATCGTCTACGGCGTGCTGCGGTCGAGTGAGTGGGGTTGGGTCCAACCCAAACCCGGCGGCGCCGCTATCGTCGGGCTCTCGCCGGTCGTGTGGCTGCTGCTGAGCGGAATGCTGCTGCTCTATGCCTTCGCGCGCTGGCAGAACCACCTCGCCGATACCGGCGGCGAGCCGTTGGTCGACCCCGCGCTGTTCCGCAATCGGCAGCTCACCGGCGGGCTCACGATGTTCCTCGGCCAGTTCACAGTGCAAGCCGGGGTGTTCTTCACCGTCCCGCTGTTCTTGACCGTTGTCCTGGAACTCAGCGCTCTGCAGACCGGGCTGCGCCTGGTTCCGCTGTCGGTGGCGTTGCTGCTGTCCGCCGTCGGAATACCGAAGATCTGGCCGCGCGCCAACCCTCGCCGCGTCGTCCGGGCCGGAATGGCCGCCATGATCGTCGGCATCCTCTTCCTCGTGGCGGGCATGGATCCAGGCGCCGACGCGGGTGTGGTCGCCATCCCCATGTTGTTGATGGGAGTGGGATTGGGGGCCTTGGCATCCCAGCTCGGCGCGGTCACCGTGTCGGCCGTGCCGAACGAGCAGAGCGCCGAGGTGGGCGGGCTGCAGAACACGGCGTCCAATCTCGGTGCGTCCCTGGGAACGGCGTTGGTCGGATCGGTACTCATCGCGACGCTGAGTACCTCGGTCGTCGCCGGGATCAACGACGACCCCGATGTGCCGCCCTCGGTGAAACAACAAGCCACCACCGAATTGGCCGCAGGCGTCCCCTTCCTGTCCGATACCCAACTGCGGGAGGCGTTGCGCGACAACGCAGTCCCCGAGCCGCAGGCCACCAAAATCCTCGAGGTCAACGAGGAGGCCCGCCTGGATGCACTGCGAGTCGCGTTCTCCCTGACCGCCCTTCTCGCCATCGCGGCACTGTTCGGCACCGGGCGGATCCCCCGGCACCCGCAGGTCGGATCCGCTCCAACGAGTTCGAAGCCGCCTGCTACGGGCGAGTGATCGAAGCACCACGCACGCAAGGCCCACTGTCCGCCATTCAACAGACCAGGAGACTCCGATGAACGTCAGAAACAGCATCTGTGGGATCGCATCGATCGCGGTGGTCGTGCTGATGACCGCGGCGTGCAGCTCCGACGATGACGCATCCGCCCCGGCGGTCACCTCGACCGTCACCTCGACGACGACCGACACCGACCCCATGCGCAGCAGCGTCGCCTCGACGGCGTCCTCGGTCGTCAGCTCCGTGCGCGCCACCGCGCAACAAGCGGTTCAAGACGCGATCAACACGGTCTTGTCCGCCGCGCCGATCACCTTCGACGAAGGCAGTTCCGACCTCGGCGCCGTCGCCGCAGCGACCCTCCAAGCGGTAGCGCTCCCGTTGAAGGGCAACGACACCGAGATCCAGATCACGACCTACGCCCAGGATTCGAATGTCGCCGAGGCCAAAACCCTGGCCGAGGCCCGCGGTGACAACATCGCGGCCGCGCTCGAGGGCGCCGGCGTCGACAAGTCGCGCATCACGGTGAAGTCCGACGCGAATCCCTCCGACCCGGAGGTCGACGCCAACGAGGCCACGATCACGGTGGTCGACAAATAACCGGTCGTCGCCACCACCCGCATATCTCGTCGTGACCTGCACCGATACTGACCACGGTGATGCGATGCCGGGACAGGGTCCGGGGCCGGGTAATCTTTCGCCCCATGTGGATCATCCTTGCCATCTCCGTGGTCAGCTCGGTCGCCATCGCGATCTTGTTCGCGACGGGCTTCCCCAAGGACTGAGCATGTCCCGATAGCCCCGCGCGCGGCGAGCACCTGCGATACGTGCCGTTTCCGTCCTGATTCGGGGCGATCGGCATAGAGTTGACTGATTGTGCGGGGCAATGTGGTGGGGGATGGTGGGCTTGCTTTCGCAGTGCGGCGTCGTCGCAAGCCTGGGGCTTTCCGGGTGTATTGGACGTTGGCGCGGGCGGGGTTCAAGCGGCAGGCGCAATACAAGCTGGCGATGTTCGCCGGGCTGTTCACCAACTGTGTGTTCGGGTTCGTTCGTGCGGCCGTGATGGTCGCGGCGGTGCGTGCCGCCGGTGATTTCGGCGGGTACGACGAGGGAACCATCGGCGCCTATGTGTGGTTGTCGCAGGCGTTGTTGGGCGCCACCCAGTTCATGGGGCCGCAGATCGATCTGGTCGACCGGATCAAGTCCGGTGACGTGGCGATCGATTTCCTGCGCCCGATCGACGTCCAACTCGGCTACCTGGCCACCGATATGGGCCGCGCCGCCTGCACGATCCTGCCGCGTGGGGTGCCGAGCATCGTCATCGGCGCTGCCACCTTCGGCCTGTCGATGCCGAGCACGCCGGTGGCCTATGTACTCGGCCTGATCAGTGTGCTGCTGGCGGTGGCGTTGTCGTTCCTGTGCCTGTTCGCGGTGGCGCTGATCGGATTCTGGGTGGTCGAGATCCGCGGCATCCGGGTGCTGTACCAGATCGTCGGAACGTTCCTGGCCGGGCTTTTCGTCCCGGTGCACATGTTCCCCGACTGGCTGCGTGTCGTGGCCATGGCTACGCCGTTTCCCTCCATCCTGCAGGCCCCGATCGATACGCTGTCAGGGCGGGCCGCTGGGTCGGAGGCCTTGATCATCGTTGCGATACAAGGCTTCTGGGTGCTGGCGATCGGACTGCTCGGCAGGGTGTTGCTGCGGGCGGGACAACGCAGGCTGGAGGTACAGGGTGGCTGAACCGGATTCCGCGCGCGTTGTTGCCGGGACCTGGTTGACTCCCTATCTCGCAGTATTGCGTTCGCGTGTGAAAGCCCAGCAGGTGTACCGACTCTCGTTCGCCACCGAGGTGTTCAGTGCCTTCCTGATCGGGCTGGTGGAGTTCGGTGAGGTGTGGGTGATCTTCCACAACGTCGGCACCCTCGGCGGCCTCGATGTCGACGCGGCGCTGCTGCTGTTCGGGTTGTCCAACACCTCGTTCGCGCTGGCCCAGGTCGCGGTCGGACACCTGGACTCGCTCCCGTCGATGATTCGGATGGGCACCCTCGACGCGTATCACCTTCGCCCGCAACCACTGCTGTTGCAGCTGGTGACCAGTGACATCTCGTTACGCAGACTCGCGCGGGCCGCGGTCGCGGTGATCGTGCTCGGGATCGGGCTGTGGCGCAACGATATCGACTGGGGCATCGCCCCGGTTACCTTGATCGTGATCACCCTGCTCAGTGGAATTGCGCTGTTCTGTGGCCTTTTCGTATGCGCAGCCGGACTACAGTTCTTCTTGATAGACGGTGCCGAGCTCACCAACAGCTTCACCTACGGCGGGTCGTTCGCCGCGATGCAGCCGGCCTCTGTGTTCCCGACACCGCTGAAACTGTTGTTCGGGTTCGCGATTCCCGTCGCGTTCACGGCGTACGTGCCGACCATCGCCCTACTCGGACTGCCGGGGCCGCCGCTGCTGCCCGCGTGGTCGGCGTGGCTCACGCCACTCGCCGCAGCGTGGGTGTGGCTCCTCGCATCGGCGGCATGGCGGATCGGTACGAGGCACTATCAGGGAGGAGGGGGATAGATGATGGACGAGCACGAGAACCAGGAACCGATCATCGACATCGATGACCTCACCCGGCAATTCACCGTCTACCGCAAGAACGGCCGACGCTGGCGCAGACATCGCGACACCATCACCGCCGTCGACCGCATGAGTTTCCGGATCGAACGCGGCTCCGCGGTCGGCTATATCGGCGCCAACGGCGCGGGCAAGTCGACGACCATCAAGATGCTCACCGGCATCCTCGTGCCGACCACCGGAACCGTGCGCACCTGCGGCCTCGAGCCGGTACGTCAGCGAAAGGAACTCGCCTCACGCATCGGGGTCGTGTTCGGGCAGCGTTCGCAACTGTGGTGGGATCTGCCACTGCACGAGTCGTTTTCGATCCTGGCGGCGATCCACCGCCTCGACCCCGATATCGCAGACAAGCGGACCCACGAACTGGTGGAGCAGCTGGAAATGGCCGACACCCTCGACACCCCGGTCCGCCAGCTCTCGCTCGGTCAGCGCATGCGCGCGGAAGTGGCGGCCGCACTGTTGCATTCGCCCGAGTTGGTGATCCTGGATGAGCCGACGATCGGCCTCGATGTGCTGTCCAAACAGCGATTACGTGAGTTCCTGCGCGCCGAACGGATCGAGCGCGGCACCACGCTGCTGCTCACCACCCACGATATGGGCGATATCGAACGACTCTGCGATCGGGTGCTCGTCGTGGATTACGGCAGGTTGGTGTACGACGGTTCACTGACCGGGCTCGGCGCCACCGTCGGCGCCCGCCGGGTACTGGTGGTCGACCTGGCAGCTCCCACACCGGATCTCGACGATCTGCCGTGCGGGGCACAGTTGCTGTCCAGCGAGGCGGGCGGCATGCGCCAGCGCCTGGCCTTCGACGCCGAGAAGACCACCGCGGCGGATTTACTGGCGGCGGTGTCGGACCGGGCGCAGGTGCGCGATCTGTCGATCGAGGAACCCGATATAGAGGACGTTGTCCGCCGGATCTACGAGTCGACCCGCTGAACTCAGCTCGGCCCGTCCGGGTTTCCCGCGTACATGCTCACCTCGCCGCCCTCCCCCAGGAAAGCGTTGACCAGCATGATTCGCTGCGCGCGCAGTTCCTCGTCGGCGGGGGCTCCGGTGGTGATCGAAATCTGCGGGATCGCCGCCCAGTTCACGACGTAGCGCTCGGGTGGGCCGTCGTCGTCGGACAGGCGAGCGAGCCGGAACACCGACACCGCACGACGTTCCATCAGGCCGCGCACGACATCGGCGATGCGCTCCGGGGATTCCAGGGCGAACAGGAACCCGAAGGTCAGCTCAGGCGAGGACACGTAGGCGGGCACAATTATCGAGGTTAGTGCATTCGGCGCCGAAATGATTGCCGGAAATGTGCCCCGGGGTTATCGGGGAGTACTCGCGGGGAGACCCGGCCGTAATGGTGGATAACAATTTCTGCCGACACCCGGGTTTGTCCACCGCACTATTGCGCGTCGCCGCCGGATCGCGCTTTCCTGGGAGGGTCCCGATTTTCCCCGGGCCGTCTTCTCCACCCGCAGCGTCGCGGACATTTGTCGACGTCCGGGCGGGGCTACGCCGGTGCCGGGGAGCGCACCCCAACACCTCCTCCTCGGCCCTGGCGTATCCATGTACACAGCGTTGTCAGGGGCCACCATGCCGATCGATCACGGCCACCGTCTGGACGCCGCACAGTTACCGACACCCTCGGCACTGTTGCGGGCTTTCCTCGGAACCGACCACCCCGACCCGACGCGACACCGCGTTCTCGACGCCGCCCGAGACCTCGCGAGCTGCCACGATCGCCGCCGCCGAGCCCTGGAGCAGGCACGCGACCCCGCCGCGTCGAGCAGCACCGGCGCGGCGTGCGGACGCCTCGTCGACGACATCGACAACGACCGCGTCGCGCTGATCGCCCACATCGACGAGTGGGTCGCCACCCATGTGGAACACCGCGTCGGCGCCTCGCTGCACACCGAGACCCTCGGCGCGGTGATCGACCGGATGGCCGCGAAATGGGTAGCCGCCCAGCAGGCCATGGCCGGACCGGCACCAACGAAGACGACACCACGGCAGCGGGAGGCTCGCACCCATCTGCAATGGTGTCGTCTTGCCGAACTGACCGACGGCTATCGGGATCTGATCACCGATGTCACCGAGCACCGCAGGCGGTTGCCCGTGTGGTGAGGATCAGGCCTGCTCGCCCGTAACCGGGGCCTTGTCGCCTGTAGCCGGGGCTTTGTCGTCGTCAGCCGGGGCTTTGTCGTCCACGACCGACTCCGCGAACGAGGCCCGCGCGCCGAAGTCGTCCGCTACCGGAGCGTCGAGGTCGACGAACTCGGTCTCGGTTTCGACGAAAGCCGCATCCCGCTCGGCATCTCGACGAGCGGCCGCCGCGGCTTCGCGCATCTCGATCACATCGGTGACGAACTCACCGATCTCACGAGCGACCTCGGCGACGGTCCCGGTGATGAGCGAGGCGATTTTGCCGACCCGCTGCGCACCGGAAGCCGTCAAGTCCTGGACCAGATCCTTGTTGCTTTCGAATTTCCCGACCATTTACCCGCTCACAGTGGAGGTTTCCGGCTGATTTCGCATAACGATAACACCGGGCTTGGGGTCACTCTTCGTGAAACGATCGGGCAGCGCGAGCTTGAAGATCTTGCCCCAGACCGAGCCGATCTGCTTGGAGAAACGACCGGTGTTGTAAGGCAGCCCGTACTTCTCGGCCAGCGCCTTCACCTCGGGCGCGATTTCCGGGTACCGGTTGGCCGGGATATCGGGGAACAGGTGATGCTCGATCTGGTGCGAGAGATTGCCCGACATGATGTGGAACAGCCGCGAGCCGGTGATGTTGGCCGAACCGAGCATCTGGCGCACGTACCACTCACCGCGGGTCTCGACCTCGGTCTCCTCCTTGGAGAACGTCTGTACGCCCGAGGGGAAGTGACCGCAGAAGATGATCGAGTAGGTCCACACGTTGCGCACCAGGTTGGCCGCCACGTTGCCCGCCAGGGTGGAGACGAACAGCGGGCCGGTCAGCGCCGGGAACATCACGTAGTCCTTGAGGACCTGCTTGCCGGCCTTCTTACCCTGCCCCTTGAGCAGCGGCTTGATGTCGGACCACTTGCGCTTGCCCTTGATGATGTTGTCGGCCTCGAGATCGTGCAGCATCACGCCCCACTCGAAGAACGTCATCAGCAGGAAGGCGTAGAGCGGGTTGCCCAGGTAGTAGGGGTTCCACTTCTGCGCCTCGTCGATGCGCAGGACGCCGTAACCGATGTCGCGGTCCATATCGACGATGTTGGTGTAGGTGTGGTGCATGTAGTTGTGCGAGTGCTTCCACTGGTCGGCCGGGCAGACCGTGTCCCAGTCGAATTCGCGGGAGTTGATGCCGCGCTCACGCATCCAGTCGTACTGACCGTGCATGACGTTGTGGCCGATCTCCATGTTGTCGAGGATCTTCGACACACCGAGCGCGGCGACGCCGGCCAGCCAGAACGGCGGCAGGAAGCCCAGGTACATCAGACCGCGGCCGGCGATCTCGAAGCCACGCTGGGTCTTGATGATGTTGTAGATGTAGTCACGGTCGCGTTCGCCGAGGTCGTCGACGACGCGGGCGCGCAGCGCGTCGAGCGCGGCGCCGAGCTCTTCGACCTGATCCGGGCTCAGGATGACCGGACCGTCTTTGCCTTCGGTGAGGATCGTCATGGCTGTATCTCCCCTTGTTGGTTCTGGGTATCGGTTGTCTAGAGCGCGATGTCGACGTCGCCGACAGGGGCGTTGATGCAGATCTGGATGGGCTTGTCGGGGTCGGCGTCGAGCTCGCCGGTACGGACGTTGCGGGTGCAGCCGGAGACCTTGGTCGCGGTGCAGGAGAAGCAGATCCCCATGCGGCAGCCGTATTCCGGGGTCAGGCCGGATGCTTCGGCCTGCTCGAGCAGCGTTGCTCCGGTGTTGTCGGCGGCGACGTCGCTGCCGGAGAAGGTGACGGTGCCGGTGGCCTCGGACGGATCGGTCGGGACCGTGGTGAGCGTGAATTCCTCACTGAGCACCCGGTCTTCGAGACCCTCGGCTTCGAAGATCGTCTTGACCGCCCGCATCAGCGGCGGCGGCCCGCACACGAAGGTCTGCGCGTCGGCGTACCAGGGTGCGACCCGCTCGAGCTCCTCGTAGTCGAAGAAACCACTGCCGGTGGAGGTTTCACCGTCGATCACCGTGCCCGGCTCGACCGGGTAGCGGTACTCGATACGAAAGTTGGCGCGACGCTGCGCGATGGAGGACAACTCCGCCCGGTGCGGCACCATCTCGGGCTGACGGGCGTAGTGCAGGAAGGTGACCTGCCCGGTGTAGCCCTCGGCGTCGAGGGTCCGCAACATCGACAGTACCGGCGTGATGCCGCTGCCGCCGCTGACCAGCAGCACCCTGTCGGGCCGCTGCTGCGGTAGGTGGAACACACCGGATGCGGGCGCCAGATCGACGACCATGCCGGGCTTGGCATTGGCGTGCAGGTAGTTCGACACCAGCCCGCCCGGGTGCGCCTTGACGGTGAGCTGCAGGTAGCGCTCGCCCCGGCTCTCGGGGTCGATCGGCGAGTAGCAGCGGGTGTGGCGCACGCCGTTGATCGAGACGCCGATCTGCACGTACTGACCGGCGGCATGGCCGCGCCACTGCCGCGAGGCGCGCAGGGTGAGGGTCACCGAGCCCGGCACCGCGTGCGAGACATGGGTGACTTCGGCGCGCAGCTCCCGGGCGGTGAGCCCGGGGTTGACGAGTTCCAGGTACCGGTCCAGCGGGTGCGGCGTCGTCAACGTCTGCACCAGGTCGATCAGTCCCACCATGTCGCGTTGCCCCTTCGAGAAGTCCTTCGACGTGCGGCTCCAAATTTCAGTGCACGTCTGTACACTCACCAGTGTGCCCGATGACCCCGGGCCACTGTCAACCGGCAATAATGTGAGGCGGACAACATAATGACAAAGGCCGCTATGGTGAACGGATGTATGCTCACCGATGTGACTGAGCAGGCAGGAACCCGCAACGAGCGCAAAGCGCATACCCGGGCAGCCCTCCTCGACGGCACCTTGGCCTTGGCCTCGGAGCGCGGATTCGCGGCATTGAGCCTGCGTGAGATCGCCCGTTCGGCCGGCATCGTGCCGACGGCCTTCTACCGCCACTTCGCCTCGCTCGACGACCTGGGCGCGACGATCGTCGATGAGGGTGTCACCGCATTGCGTTTGGCATTGCGAGAGGTCAGGCGTAAGCCCGACGCCCATCTGGCCGATACGGTCCGCTTCGTCTTCGAGCAGGTCCGCGTCAAACGCGCACTGTTCGGTTTCCTCATTCGCGAGCGTCACGGTGGGCCTGCCCCACTGCGTCAGGCGATCGCGATGGAGATGCAGCTGATCGTGCGCGAGATCGTCGCCGATCTCTCTCGCCTGCGCGCGCTGGATTCGTGGAGCACCACCGAGCTGGAGATCGCCGCAGATCTGCTCGTTACCACTGTTACCGACGGTATTGCCGCTTTCGTCGCGTCCACCTCCCGTGAGGAATCGGCGATCGTGGAGCGCACCGTCATGCAGATGCGCCTGATCGCGTTGGGCATCGCGGGCTGGGTACCCAAAAACGCGGACTGAACTCAGAGCACGGGCGTTCACACAACGCGGCGGCACCCCGCCGGTGATACGTCACATATCGGCGGATACCGTGCGCGACGGCGCGTGTACCGGGAGCAGGACCAGCAGACCCACCGCCAGCACGACCAGAAGTCCGGCGATTCCGGCGCGGTCGCTGTGGAAGACGGAGACGAAAACGCCGAACAGGGCGGGCGCCAGGAACGACACGGCCCGACCGGTCGTGGTGTACAGGCCGAACAACTGACCCTCCCGTCCCGGCGGCGCCAGGCGCGCCAGGAACGACCGAGCCGAGGACTGCGCGGGACCGACGAACACGGTGAGCGCGAGCCCGAAGATCCAGAACATCGTCGAGCCCGACACCAGCAGCAGCGCGACGCCGCAGACGAGCATCCCGACCAGCGACGACACGATCACCCGCTTGGGCCCGATCCGGTCGTCGAACCGTCCGGCCACCACCGCGGCCAGCCCGGCCACGACATTCGCGGCGATCCCGAACAGCAGCACATCGGCATCGGCGAACCCGTACACCGTCACCGCGAGCACCCCGCCGAAGGTGAACACGCCCGCCAGACCGTCCCGGAACACCGCACTGGCCAGCAGGAAGTACACCGTGTGCCGATCCTGGGCCCACAGTTCCCGCACGTCACGCCACAACACCCGGTAGGAACCGAGGAAGCCGACCTTCGCCGCCCCCGGGTCGGCGCCGGTGCGTGGCATCTCGGGTACCGCGAACAGCACCGGCAGCGCGAACACGGTGAACCACACGGCCGCGAGCACGATGACGAGGCGGACATTGAGTCCCTGATCGGTGGGCATCGCGAGCAGTCCGCGGGTGTCACCGTCACCGGCGAGGAATCCCACATAGCAGATCAGCAGCAGCACGATGCCGCCGAAATAGCCCATCGCCCAACCCAATCCGGAGACCCGGCCGACCGTGGCCGGTGTCGACACCTGCCGCATCATCGCGTTGTAGGGCACGCCGGCGAGCTCGAAGGTGGCCGAGGCGAACGCGAGCAGCGCCAGACCGAGCCAGAGATCGTTGTAGTCGTCGCGGACGAAGAACATCAGCGACATCGCGCCGACCGTCAGCGCCGTCAAGGTCGCCAAGGCCCGTTTACGCGAGCCGACCGCGTCGAAGTACTGCCCGCAGACCGGTGCCGTCAGCGCGACGACCAACCCGGCCCCCGCCAGCGCCCAGCCCAGCCACGCACTCGCCGGTGTCGTGCCCGGCAGATCCTTGCCCACCTTGTCGGTGAGATACACCGAGAACACGAAGGTCAGCGTCACGGCCTGGAACGCCGACGACCCCCAGTCCCACAACCCCCACGCCAGTACCTGCCCGCGTCCGGCCGCCTCGCCGACGGTCTCGGCCGCGTTCACCTCGGTCATAGGCCGAAGACTATCGGCGAACGAACATCCACGCCGCCTATAACGCGTGCACCCGTGTTTCCGCCGATGCGGTCACCGCCCCACGCCGTCTACCGCATCGGCGCCGTCAACTCATATGAACCTGGTTGCATAGTACCCAGCGTTCCGGATACTCTCGTCCCATGGCACTGGAGCACGCGCTACTGGTTTCGCTCACCGAGCGGGCCGGCTCGGGGTATGAGCTCGCACGCCGGTTCGACAAGTCGATCGGCTACTTCTGGAGTGCCACCCACCAGCAGATCTACCGGGTTCTCAAGCGGATGGAGTCCTCCGGCTGGGTCACCGTCGAATCGGTGAACCAGCAGGGAAAACCCGACAAGAAGGTGTACTCGGTGGCTCCGGCCGGTCAGGCCGAGATAGCCCGCTGGCTCGCCGAGCCCACCGACGCCACCCCCGCTCGCGACGAACTGGGCGTGAAGATCCGCGCGGCCGCATACGGCGACATCGATGCCATCTGCGCCGAGGTGGAGCGCCATCGCGGCCAGCACGCCCAGCGCCTCGACGAGTACCGCCTCAGCGAAAAGAAATTCTTCCCGGTGCCGGACCAGCTCTCCGGCACCGCTCTGCACCAGTATCTGGTGCTTCGCGCGGGCATCCGCGCGGAGTCCGGCTACCTCGAATGGTGCGACGAAGTACTGCAGGCCCTGCGACCGCGAAAAGGTGACGACCGCCCATGACTGCCTATCCCCATCTGTTCGAGCCACTCGATCTCGGCCACACCACGCTGCGCAACCGCGTGGTCATGGGCTCCATGCACACCGGTCTGGAAGACCGCGCCTGGGACACCAACAAGCTCGCCGCCTACTTCGCCGAACGCGCCCGCGGCGGCGTCGGCCTGATCATCACCGGCGGCTACGCCCCCAACCGCACCGGGTGGCTGCTGCCGCTCGGCGGCAAACTCACCAGCAAGACCGAGGCGTACCGGCATCGCACGATCACCAAGGCGGTGCACGCCGAGGGCGGCAAGATCGCCATCCAGATCCTGCACGCGGGGCGTTACTCCTACATGCCGACCAGCGTTTCGGCGTCGGCGATCAAGTCCGCGATCAACCCGTTCAAGCCCCGAGCGCTGTCGTCGAAGGGTGTCGAACGCACCATCGACGACTACGCGCGTTGCGCGGGCCTGGCCAAATTCGCCGGGTACGACGGCTGCGAGATCATGGGCGGTGAAGGCTATTTCCTCAACCAGTTCCTGGCGCCGCGGGTGAACAAGCGCACCGACAAGTGGGGCGGCTCACCGGAGAACCGGCGTCGGCTGCCCGTCGAGATCGCCCGGCGCATCCGGGCCGAGGTGGGTCCCGATTTCATCATCGTGTTCCGGCTGTCGATGGCCGAACTCGTCGAGAAGGGGCAGACGTTCGACGAAATCGTCGCTCTGGCACAGGAATTGGAGGCCGTCGGCGTCGATATCCTCAACACCGACATCGGCTGGCACGAGGCGCGGGTGCCCACCATCGTCACCTCGGTGCCGCGCGCGGCCTTCGTGGAGTTCACCGCGAAGATCGCGCGCAAGGTGAACATCCCGGTCTGCGCCTCGAACCGGATCAACATGCCCGAGATCGCCGAGGAGATCCTCACCCGCGGCGACGCGGCGCTGATCTCCATGGCCCGCCCGCTGCTGGCCGACGCCGAATGGGCCAACAAGGCCGAGCAGGATCGGGCCGACGAGATCAACACCTGCATCGCCTGCAACCAGGCCTGCCTCGACCACGCCTTCGGCAACAAGAAGGTGTCGTGCCTGGTCAACCCGCGTGCGGGTAGCGAGACCACCCTCAACCTGCTGCCGACTCGCCGGGCCAAGCGGGTCGCTGTCGTCGGCGCGGGCCCGGCCGGTCTGTCGGCGGCGGTGAGTCTGGCCGAGCGTGGCCACCACGTCGACCTGTTCGAGTCCGACGACAAGATCGGCGGCCAGTTCGACATCGCCCGCCGCATCCCCGGCAAGGAGGAGTTCGACGAGTCGATCCGCTACTTCCGCCGCAAGATCGACCTCACCGGCGTCACCCTGCATCTCGAAAAGCGGGTCAGCGCCGAGGAATTGATCGCGGGCAAGTACGACTCGGTGATCCTGGCCACTGGCGTGCGCCCGCGCATCCCCAACATCCCCGGTATCGACCACCCGATGGTGCTGTCCTACGCCGAACTGGTGAAGGAGGAGAAGCCGGTCGGCAAGAAGGTCGCGGTGATCGGCGCGGGCGGTATCGGCTACGACGTGAGCGAATACCTCACGGTCGAAGGGCATCCCACGCTCAAGCTCGACGAGTGGAAAGAGGAATGGGGCGTCGATTCCGAGAACGAGCAGGTTCCCGGACAGCTCCGCAAGCCCAATCCCTCCCCCGCGGCGCGCGATGTGGTTCTGCTGCAACGTAAGTCGACCCCGTTCGGCAAGGACCTCGGCAAGACCTCCGGGTGGGTACACCGCGCGGCTCTCAAGGCGAAAGGCGTCGAGCAGGTCGGCGGCGTGAACTACGACCGCATCGACGACGCGGGCCTGCACATCAGCTTCGGCGAGAAGCACGAGAACCCCCGCGTGATCGAGGTCGACAATGTGATCGTCTGTGCCGGACAGGAATCCGTCCGCGAACTCGAAGAGCCCCTGCGGGCAGCGGGCGTCGACCTGCACCTCATCGGCGGCGCCGACCTGGCCGCCGAGCTCGACGCCAAGCGCGCGATCGACCAAGGCACCCGCCTGGCCGCGCGCTTGTAAATTTGGAGCGCTGGCGCGCTCGAGCGCGGCCCCTGAAGGCCGCGAGTTAGCCACCGTTGCTGGCGGCTGCGCCGCGGACGCAACGGCGGCTAACTCGCGGCCGGGCCGCTACGCCGCTGCGCGGCGGACCCTCCTCGAGGTCGGGTCGTGCGGGGCCGGGAGTGCGGTCAGCGCAGGGAGAGGTCGCGTATCGCATCGCGTAGTTCGCGGCCTTCGCCTGCTTCGTACCAGCGAAGATGTCCGAGAAGCCAGTCGTGATAGGCGATTTCGGCGTTGCGCGGGTCGTGGGCAACGGTGAGGAAGTAGTCGATTTCGGAGAGTTCGTAGCCGATGTGAACCAGCGGGAGCAGGTCCGGAAGCAGGTTCTGTTCGGCGGCGGTCAAGGGCCGTACCGATCGATATCCCTGGATCAGCGCGGCGATCTGGTCCGCGCGGACGTGCGCGGGTCCGCCCTCGCGCAGCGAAACCCAGTCGACCGCGCTGCGTTCGATGGCGGTGGCGAGGTCGAAGACGGCCGTCGTCCGATCCGCCAGCCCGAAATCGATCACCGAGGTCACATCATGGTCGTCCCACAGCAAGTTGGTTCCGTGCCAATCCCCATGCGTCCACAGCGGTTCGACATCGGCGAGCTCGGCCCGGAACTGGGGAACCTCAGCGCGCCAGTCCTTTTCCCCTAGAAGCCGAGCGACGGCCGGTCGGCGGGCGATATGCCACTCGAACGCGCTCACCACGTCACCGTGCATGCTCGCCAGCAACGGTCGAGCAGGTCGAGCGGGTGCATCGAAATCTGCTGCGGCCGAATGTAATCGACCTAGCATCGCCCCCGCGCTCGCCGCATCGTCGCTGTCGCGATACGGCGACCAGGAGAAGTCCGCGCGATACCGATCCTCACCCATCCCCTTCCGATGCACCTCGTAGACGAACTCGCCGACAGCGGCCTTCGCACCATCACCGTCACGACGGAACTCGCCGGTCGCTCCGGCGCCACGACCGACGGCGCGGTCGTGGTCTCGCTCGTCGTGGTCGTGGTCTGGCGGGGTCGTCGCCCGATCACCCACGGCGGCAAGCACTTCGGGCACCGGCACACCCCGATCCCGCAGATGCGCCATGAAGCGGTGTTCCTCGCTCAACGCCACCTCATCGCGCAGTCGCAGCGGCATCCGCTTCACCACGAGCCGCTCCCCACTGTCCAACCGCACCCCCACCGTCGACGACAGTGGCCGCGCACCACGCCATTCGATCGCCGCGAGCGCCGGTCCACCCCAGGTCGTGGCGACCGCGCGAGCGATCTCGTCGTCGGTGAGCGCGGGCCACGTCGGCTCGGCCAGCGGGTCATCGCCCATCCCGAACACCTGCGCGTCAGCCATCGGCCCAGTATCGACGGCGCCGGGCACGTCGTCGTCGAACCCCCCGTGCCGCGCTGCCACCGCGGGCACCGCGCGGCCTGACCCGATCCCTTAAGCTCCCCCTCGTGAGCTTGCCCTCCCCCACTGCAGACAATCGTGCCGTCGTCACCGGCGCGTCCTCCGGCATCGGCACCGCGCTGGCCGCCGAACTGGCCGGGCGCGGCTATTCGCTGATCCTGGTCGCGCGCCGCGGTGAGATCCTCACCGAGCTGGCCCAGCGGCTGACCCTGGCCCACGGCATCACCGCCGAGGTCCGCGCCGTCGACCTGGCCGATCGCACCCAGCGGGCCGGCCTCGTCAGCGAGCTCGCGGCCCGCGATATCGCCGTCCTCTGCAACAACGCGGGCATCGCGACCTTCGGCCCGGTCGCCGAGCTCGACTTCGCCTACGAGCGCATGCAGATGGAGCTCAACGCCACCGCCGTGCACGACCTGTCCCTGGCCGTGCTGCCCGGCATGATCGAGCGCAAGGCGGGTGGGATCCTGATCAGCGGTTCGGCCGCGGGCAATATGCCGATCCCGAACAACGCGACCTACGCGGCGTCCAAGGCGTTCGCGAACACCTTCTCGGAGTCGCTGCGCGGCGAGCTCAAGGGCACCGGCGTGCACGTCACCCTGCTGGCCCCCGGCCCGGTCCGCACCGAGACCCCTGCCCCCGAGGACCAGTCGATCGTCGACAAGATGGTCCCCGATTTCCTCTGGGTCTCCTCCGAATACACCGCCAAGGTCTCCATCGACGCGCTGGCCCGCAACAAGATGCGCGTCGTCCCCGGCCTGATCAGCAAGGGCATGAGCGTCGCGGGCAACTACGGCCCGCGCTCGTTCACCGCGCCGATCGCGGGCGCGTTCTACAAGAAGCTGGGTAGCTGAGCACGGCCTGACAGCTCGCTGGTGTCAGCAACCCGTCAGGATGGGCTCGCAGGTGGTCAAGGACCCGTAAACACCGAGCTCAGCGGCCCGCGCGGGGCGTAATCCTGGAGTATGCCCCGCCGGTCCGAATGCGGGGGCGTCCTCAGGAGACCACAGTGACGTTGCTCGAGATCTTCCCGTCGTTGCGCGCGACCACCGTGCCGCGGCTCGATCCCGCGGTCTGGCCGACCAATACCCACTACGACCACGACGGCCGGATCGCCCTCGGCGCGGTGGCGCTCGCCGATGTCGCCGACCAGTTCGGCACTCCGGTCCAGGTGGTGGACGAAGCCGAGGTGCGCGAGCGCTGCCGCGCCTACCGCAAGTATTTCCCCGAGGCCGAGATCGTCTACGCGGGCACCGCGTTGATGGTCGGCGCGGTGGCGCACTGGGTCGCCGACGAGGGTCTGTCGGTGCAGGTCGGGTCGAGCGGTGAGTTGTCGATCGCGCTCGCCGCCGGCATCGATCCGCGCCGGATCGTGTTGCACGGCAACGGCAAGACCCTCGACGAACTGAAGACCGCCGTGCGCTGCGGCGTCGGCCGGATCGTGGTCGGCTCGCTCACCGAGATCACGCTCCTCACCGCCGTGGCGACCCACCCGCAGCAGGTGCTGCTCCGCGTCGCCACCGGCATCGACGTTCCCGGTGCCGACCAGTTCGGCTTCCCACTCGGCAGTCGGTCGTTCGAGACCGCGGTCGCCCGCATCGCGGGCCGGTGCAACCTGCAGCTCGTCGGCCTGCACTGCCACCTCGGCCCGCAGATCCACAACCCCGACCACTACGGCGAGGCGATCCGCCGGATGATCGGCGAGATGTCCTGGATCGAACGCGAATACGGTCTCCTGCTCTCGCACCTCGACATCGGCGGCGGCCACGCGGTGGCACTGCGGAGCGGCGACGCGGAACTGAACCTGCGCGAACTCGCCGACATCCTCGACGATGCGCTGGACGCCGGGTGCGCACGCCACCGCTTCCCGCGTCCCGTGCTCGCGATGGAACCCGGGCGCGCGATCGTCGCGAGGGCGGGCGTCACCCTGTATCGGGTGCTCGCCGTCGACGAGACCGCCGACGGCGGCACCCGCGTGATCGTCGACGGCGGCGGCTGCGGCGGACAGGGCCGCGGACCCGGCGGCGCGCTGGTGGTCAACCGACACCCGACCGGCCCGCAGCTGACCGCGTCCATCGCGGGCAAACACAGCGAGTCCGGGGCGCTCATCGCCACCGAGGTGCGGCTACCGGCCGATCTGCGCCCCGGCGAAGTTCTCGCGCTACCGTGCACCGGCGCTTACCACCACGGTCTGGCGACGACCTACAGCACCGTGGGCAGGCCACCGCTCGTCGCCGTCGCCGACGGCCGCACCAGACAGTTGCTACGCCGCGAGACGACCGCCGACCTGCTGATGCGCGAGCTCGTGGACTGACTTACCGCCGAGCCCGCTGTCACCTGCGACGGGTGCCGAAAATACTGCGGCTGATCTCACGCCCGGCCGCACTCGCCGCCGAACGCAGGAAGCTCTTGACCGCCGGGTTGGCCATGATCCGCTCGGCGGCCGAGTCCTCTTCCTGCTGGGACGCCGAACGCCCCGGTGCGGGCGCGGATTCGGGTGCGGACGGCGCGGCCGCCACGCTGGCCAGCAGCATCTCGTAGGCCGATTCCCGGTCGACGCTCTGCCCGTACTTGCCCTGCAGCGCGCTCGACAGCGCCTTGGACTTGATCACCTCGTCGCCGACGGTGTCCATCAGCGAGAGCGGCGGCGCGATCTTGGTCCAGGCGACGGGTGTGGGCGCACCGGTTTCGGAGAGCACGGTGACGATCGCCTCGCCCGTGCCGAGCGAGGTCAGCGCCTCTTCCAGGTCGTACACCGACGACTTCGGGTAGGTGCGCACCGTCTTGGACAGCGCCTTCTGATCGTCGGGGGTGAAGGCGCGCAAGGCGTGCTGGACACGGGCGCCGAGCTGGGAGAGCACGGGGTTGGGGATGTCGGTGGGCAACTGGGTGCAGAAGAACACGCCGACGCCCTTGGAGCGGATCAGCTTCACCGTCTGCTCGACCTGTTGCAGGAACGCCTTGGACGCCTCGGCGAACAGCAGATGCGCCTCGTCGAAGATGAACACGAGCTTCGGCTTGTCGACGTCACCCACCTCGGGCAGCGTCTGGAACAGATCGGCCAGCACCCACATCAAGAACGTGGAGAACAGCGCGGGTCGCGCCGCCTGCTGACCGAGCTCGAACAGCGTGATCACGCCGAGCCCGCCCGCGGTGCGCAGCAGATCGGCCGGGTCGAGTTCGGGTTCGCCGAAGAAGGTATCGCCTCCTTCTGCTTCCAGATTCACCAGCGACCGCAGGATCACCCCGGCCGTCTGCGAGGACACACCACCGATGCCCTTGAGGTCTTCCTTGCCTTCGGGGCTGGTCAGGTGGGTGATGACCGCGCGCAGGTCCTTCAGATCCAGCAGGGCGAGGCCGCGCTGATCGGCCCAGTGGAAGATCAGGCCCAGCGTGGATTCCTGAGTGTCGTTGAGGCCGAGCACTTTGCTGAGCAGGATCGGGCCGAAGGAGGTGATCGTCGCCCGTATCGGCACCCCGATGCCCCCGGTCCCGAGCGAGACGAACTCGGTGGGGAACGTACTAGGTGCCCAGTCGGTCGCGCCGGTCTCCGCCGCGCGCGCCCGGATCTTCTCGGTGTCGGCGCCGGGCTCACTCAGGCCCGACAGATCGCCCTTGACGTCGGCCATCACCACGGGAACGCCCGCGCGGGACAGATGTTCGGCGATGCCCTGCAGGGTCTTGGTCTTGCCGGTGCCGGTCGCACCCGCGACGAGGCCGTGCCGGTTCATCATCCGCAGCGGAATACGCACGCGCGCACCAGGATCGGCGACGTCGTCGACCATCACCGTGCCGAGTTCCAACGCAGGTCCGCTGAAGGCGTAGCCCGCGGCGATCGCCGCGGCCGCGCCGGATGCGCTCGGCTCGCCGGATGACGGTGGCTTCGAGGCGGATTCCGTGCTCGCCGCCGCGGCTTCCCGCTCGGCGGCCTCCGCTGCTGCCATCGCCTCGGCGGCGACCCGTGCCGCGTCTTCGGCCGCCTTGCGTGCCGCTGCCGCCTTCTCCTGTGGGGTGGTCATTCGCGCGTCCTCCGTCTGCTCACTGGCACGTACGCAAGAAATGCTCGAAACGTCTGCGGTCAATTCCAGGCAAACTGTATCCGGGCCGGTCACCAGGGTGGCGAACATCCGTTGATGTCGTCGGCAAACCTCGTCCGCCTCGCCAACGCGACACACCTGCCGACCTGGTTCACGGACCCACCATTAGGGTGACTCCCGTGTCAGACAAACTCCTGGTCTGGATGGATTGCGAAATGACGGGGCTCCGTCTCGACAGCGACAAGCTGATCGAGATCGCCGCGCTCGTAACCGACAGCGACCTCAACATTCTCGGTGACGGTGTCGACATCGTCATCCACGCCGACGACGCCGCCCTGGCCTGCATGCCACCGGTCGTCGCCACCATGCACGCGAAATCCGGTCTGACCGAAGAGGTTCGGCGTTCCACCGTCACCCTCGAGCAGGCCCAGCAGCAGGTACTCGACTACATCCGCGAGTACGCGCCCACCGCGCGCACGGTGCCGCTGTGCGGCAACTCCATCGGCACCGATCGCGGCTTCATCGCTCGCGACATGCCGGAACTCGACGCGCACCTGCACTATCGGATGGTCGACGTGAGCTCGATCAAGGAACTGTGCAGGCGCTGGTACCCGCGCATCTACTTCGGTCAGCCGGAGAAGGGCCTGGCCCACCGCGCGCTGGCCGACATCAAGGAATCCATCCGCGAGCTCGAGTACTACCGTCGTACCGCGTTCGTGCCGCTGCCCGGACCGACCACCACCGAGATCGCCGCCGCCGCACAGGCCGCCACCGATGCCGTGGATGTCACCGGTTCGAGCCATCTACCAGCGGATTAGGGGTTGACACTACACACACGCTAATATCGACGGCGCCGGTGATTCACCGGTGATGGTGACCGTAGTTCAGTTGGTAGAGCACCAGGTTGTGATCCTGGATGTCGCGGGTTCGAGTCCCGTCGGTCACCCCGAAGAGAAGGCCCGGTCCCCAGGACCGGGCCTTCTTTGCTATCCGGCGCCTGTGCGGCTCGCCCGGTGCCGTCGGACGGCCGACCGGTTCGCACAGGCCGGGCTGCAGAACCGTTGCCTGCCGTTGCGCGAGGTGTCGGCGTACACCTGCGAGCACCCGTCCGCCGCGCAGGCACCGAGGCGGTCCATCCCGAGGCCGGTCAGGTGCAAAGCGGTACCGACGGTGATCAACGCGGCGATCTGACGATCCGTCGCCACCCCGGGGTCACGGAAGTGCAGATGCCAACCGTCGCCCACATGGTCGGTCAGGCGGGGTGGAGACGCGTACTCGGCCAGCAACACATTGAGCAGCGCAGCTCGCTCGGCGCGGTCCGCGCACTCCACCACCCCGCGCCAACGCCCCAGAAAGGCCGTCACCGCCACGAGATCACCCTCGGACACCGGCGCACTCAGCACCAAACCGGCGCCCACACAGCGCCGCGCCAACTCCGCGGCGCTCGAACACGGATCGTTGAGCAGGTCGACGCCGAGCAGCACCGGCTCCCGTCCGTAATGGTTGTAATGCACAATGCCATTACATCAGACTCGAACCATGAGCAGCCACCCCGCACACACCTGGCAGATCGAGTCGCGCCACCGGACCAGCGAGGGCCTCGTGGCCTATCAGCGCTGCCGCTGCGGCGCCCGCCGGGTGGTCGTCGACCACCTGAGCGTCGCGTCGGAGATCCATCGCGACGAACCCGACCTCGCCGAGGCCGGATAACTCACACCACCATGACGAAGGTCACGTTTGACCGCTACACTTTGGACCGCTGCCCAGATGTGGGGCAGATCTCGCCATCGCGTCAGCGCTCGACCGGAAAGACCCCTTGATGAAGCGTTCCACCGTCGTCGCCATCCTCGCCGCCACCGTGCTCGGCCCCGTCGCGGGTACCGCAACGGCATCGCCCGGCCTGCCCCTCACCGACTTCGCGGCGGAGACCCCCATCGGCGACTTCGGCCTGCCGAGTGATCAGCCCGAATCCGGTTCGGCACAGAGCGGCTCCACCACCGGCCTCGAGACCACCGGGTCTTCCGGCACCGGCTCGGCCGGCCTACCCAACCTCGACCGAATGCTGTTCGGCGGACGCATCCTGTGCGGCGCCCTCGGCAGCGCGCTCGCCGTCGCGGGCGAGGCGATGATGGACTGCAGCCAGCTCCCCACCCCGCACTGAAACAGTCACGGACACAACGAAGGGGCACCGGAAACTTCCGGTGCCCCTTCGTTTTTCGTGCGTTGCGCGACTACGGAGCGTCGGCGTTGCCCGCCTTCCATTCCGGCCACGCGATGTTCCAGTCACCCAGCCCGTCGACACCGGACAGGGTGCCGCCGACCGTGTTCTTGATCACCGTGATGTCACCACGCTTGGCGTTCTCGTACACCCAGCGCGCGTTCGCCGGGCTCAGATTCAGGCAGCCGTGGCTGGAGTTGGAGTAGCCCTGCTGCCCCACCGACCACGGTGCCGAGTGGAAGAAGATGCCGCTGTAGGAGATTCGCGTCGCGTAGTCGACCGGCGTGCGATACCCGTCGGACGAGTTCACCGCCACACCGTAGGTCGAGGAGTCCATGATGATCTTCTCGTGCCGGTCGCTGACGATGTAGACGCCGTTGTCGGTAGGCGTGCTGTCCTTACCCATCGAGGTGGGCATGGTCATGATCACCTGACCGTTCTTCTCCACCACCACCTGCTTGGTGTTGTCGTCGGCGGTGAAGACCACCGCGTCACCGATGGTGAAGAACGAATGGATGTTGTCCTGGCCGTACAGGCCCTTGCCCAGATCTTTGCCGTAGACGTTCACATCGATGGTCACCTTGGTACCCGGTGTCCAGTAATGCTCTGGGCGCCACCGCACTTCGCGATTGTTCACCCAGTAGAAGGCGCCCTCGACAGCGGGCTCGGTGGTGATCTTGATGGCCTCTTGCGCGGCACGACGGTCGGGGATGTTCTCGTCGAACTGGATCGCCACCGGCTGACCGATACCGACCACCTCACCCTCACCGGGCAGCAGGTACGGCTTGGTCTGACTCTTCGGCGAGCTGGTGGTGAAGCTCAACGTCGAGGAGTTCGCGCCACCGAGCCCGATGGCCGCGGCGGTGAGCTTGTAGGTCTTGCCGTAGCCGAGCACCTCGGCGGTCGACCAGGAACGCCCGTCCGCTGCCAGCTGACCCGCGACCGCGGTGCCCTGCTGATTGGTGAGTTTGACGTCGGTGAACTTGCCGTCCTCGACCTGGAAGGCCATCGGCATACCGGGCGAGACGCCGACCTGCCCGTCCTTGATGGTCGAGACCAGCTTCGGCTTGATGAGCTCGGCGAGGGGGTTGCGATCGATCGCCACCTCCACCCCGGTGCCCTCCGCGGCCGAGCACGCCGACGCGCCGAGCGCGAACACCGCCAACAGCACCACCGGAACGATCGTCCGTAGCGACCGAGGTCGCCCCCGCTTCTTACCCATGTCAACCCCGTTTCCGTACCGACGCGATTACAGTGCGCCGCAGATCCCACCGACCGAATCGCTAGAGCCATCCGTGTAAGCGGGGGGCGTTACGAACTCGACGTCTCGCCCATTCTGCCAGCTAGTCCGGCCGGTTCCAACGGGAAAGCCCCCGCGACACGACCAAGTCACAATCGTTAGATACGTGCGGAGGCCGTCGGCGTTAACAACGCTCAGTATGCGGCATTGTTGCTGGTCAGCGCCCGATTTCACTTTCCGCCCCACGGCCTGCTAATGTTTGTTCCGCACCGGAGACGGGGCAAAGAACAAAGACATGCGCCATTAGCTCAATTGGCAGAGCAGCTGACTCTTAATCAGCGGGTTCGGGGTTCAAGTCCCTGATGGCGCACCACAACGAGGCCCTTGACCAGGTAATACGGTCAAGGGCCTCGTTTGTCGTCTCCGCGTTGTGCAGCAGCTCCTGCGCGGCGGGCAGGCTGATCGTTCGCTCGTGGATGTTCTCGATCATGATTCGACTTCCCAGCAACCATACGCATGCGTACGGAGCGTGCTCAGGCCGATCTTCCCCTCCAACTGCCTGCCGGACAACGGTCACGGTCTCGTTATCGAACCGCCATCGATGAACCCGTGCTAGTGCGCTCAGGCCCCGATTCGAACTCCCCCGAGCTGCGCAAACCCCCGCGAAACCTGATTCGGGCAAACTTTTTCTGTGACGGCCGCCACGCAGATCAGGGTCGCAAACCTCCTGCATACATAACGATTCTGCAACTGCCCGGCAATGAACCAAGATCGGCAACGTTTGCCGTTCAGGTTTCGTTTACCTTGCGTTAACCCGTCGTGACCATTCTGTCATCAGGTCACAAACGGACCTGCGGTTTGGTTAGCCCGGGAGTATCCAACCTCCGATAGCACCGAACAGCGCGTGGTCTCCCCGCAGCCAGCTGTGGAGCACCGTGCGGCGCCAGCGATGAACTGCCATCGAGCGTTCGTCCCCCGACAGTGTCGCACCTTCCCATACAGACAGAAACAACGCATCGCCTGACCGGCGTGTACTCCCGTGCGCGCTGCGCGATCCATCGCGCCCTACTTCAGGGCCTGCGTCGCCAGACAGAGATGAAGGAACAGAAAAGCAATGCTCAACAAAGACAAGCTCAGCACCGTTATCGGCCGTCGCTCGCGCCGTGAGGCGTTCACCGTGGCAGTCGCCGCGGTCGGTCTGGTCGCCGTAGCCGCGTCCTCCGCCGTCTCGTTCGCCGACGACAGCGTTCCCGAGCGTGCCGCCATGGTCGTCGAGCAGGCGGAGAACATCCCCGCTGCCGCCGCACCCGCCATCCAGGCCATCCCTGCCCCGGCGCCCGCGCCGGAAGCCGCCCCCGCACCGGCACCGGCCCCCGAGGCCGCTCCGGCCCCGATGCCAGAGCCCGCACCGGCCCCCCGCGCCTACGAGAACAACCTCGACGGCTGGATCCGTGAGGCGCTCGACATCATGGCGGCGAAGGGCATCCCCGGCACCTACGAGGGCATCCACCGCAACATCATGCGTGAGTCGACCGGTAACCCCCAGGCGATCAACCTGTGGGACATCAACGCGATCAACGGCATCCCCTCCAAGGGCCTGCTCCAGGTGATCGACCCCACCTTCGCCTCCTTCCACGTCGATGGCACCCCCTTCGACGTCTGGAACCCGGTGTCCAACATCGTCGCGGCCTGCAACTACGCGGCCAACCGCTACGGCTCGATGGACAACGTCAACAGCGCGTACTGATCCACTGTCACCAGGCGCTCGACGTCGACAGCGCCTGCTGAACTGCCTGACGGGTGAACGCCCGCGCCCCGGTCATCGCCGACCGGAGCGCGGGCGTTTCGTCGTAGAATCACCGTCGTGCCAGACAGCGCCGATCAGGCACCCGATCACGCGCATTCCGACGCGGCTACCGCCAGCCGCGTCGCCAAGGCCCGCCGCATGGCCGCCTACGCCTGGTCACGCGATATCCGCAGCGCCGAACTGCTCACCCTGCCCACGGCAACCCTGCGCAAGCTGGCCCGCGCCGCCGACACCAACCCGCCGAGCACCGGCGAGACCTGGCAGGTGGTCGCCGACTTGCTCGACCAGAAGGACGCCTGGGCGGCTCGCAACCCCGAGCACGCCGCCGCGGTGCGCACCCACGCCGACGAGAAACTGCTGTGGGTCAAGCCACCGGTGAAGCCGTGGGAGTCCTAGCGCTCGCCCCTCAGGCGAGCAGCAGCCCGATGGCCAGCGCGAGCATGACCAGGGCGATCAGCGAATCCAGGACTCGCCACGCGCACGGGCGCGCGAACAGCGGACCGAGCCGGCGAGCACCATAGCCGAGCGCGCCGAACCACAGGACACTGGCGAGCATGGCCCCCGCGGCCAGGAACCAGCGGTCGGGCGTCGCATAGGTGCTGGCGAAGGAACCGAGCAGGACCAGCGTGTCGAGATACACGTGCGGATTGAGCCAGGTCAGCGCCAGGCAGGTGAGCACGGACGCGCCAACGGCCACCGAGGCGCCCGCCGCTTCGGCGATCAGAGTCGACGAACCGAGGGCGCGCCGGGCCGCCAGCAGCGCGTAGCCGACCAGAAAGGCCGCCCCCGCGTACCGGGCCACGGTCAACACCACCGGAAACGACTCGACGACCGTCCCGAACCCGGCCACGCCCGCGCCGATCAACACGATGTCGGACACGGCGCACACCGCGATCACCGGCAACACGTGCTGTCCACGCACCCCCTGGCGCAGCACGAACGTGTTCTGCGCGCCGATGGCCACGATGAGCGAGAGCCCGAAGCCCAATCCGGAGAGGGCGGCCAACGCCGCCGATGATGCCGTCACAGCTCTCGACGTTAAGAGGCCGTCAATTTTCAGTCCAGCTAATGATTCTTCACAACCATTAGAGTTACTTAGGTGGATCTTCAGCTGGACCAGTTGCGCGCCCTCGACGCCGTCCTCACAGAGGGCACGTTCGACGCGGCCGCGCGTCGGCTCAACCTCACCCCGTCGGCCATCAGCCAGCGGATCAAGGCATTGGAGGAATCGGCGGGACGCGTGCTGGTGCAACGCTCGAAACCGGTGCGCCCCAACGAATCCGGGCTCGCGGTGCTACGCCTGGCCCGACAGGTGGAGTTGCTCGCAGGCGACACCGCGCGCGAACTCGGCGATGCCGATCGCCCCGCCGACCGGCCGATCCGCATCCCGATCGCCGTCAACGCCGACTCCCTCGAATCATGGGTGATGCCCGCGCTCGCCGGCGTGCCCGCCGGGATTACCTTCGACCTGCACCGCGAAGACGAGGAACACACCACCCGGTTGCTGCGCGACGGCACGGTGACGGCCGCGATCACCGCGACCGCGACGCCGGTACAGGGCTGCACGGTGACCCCGCTGGGGGCGATGCGCTACCGCCCCACGGCGACACCGCGGTTCGTCCGCACCTGGTTCCCCGACGGCCCGACCTCCGCCGCGTATACCCACGCGCCTGTCGTGCACTTCGATCGCAAAGACGATCTCCAATTCCGCCAGCTCCGCCGACGCACCCGTCGCCAGGTCGATCCGCCGGGTCATTACGTGCCGTCGTCGAGCGCGTTCGCCGATGCGGTGCGGCTCGGCCTCGGCTGGGGCATGCTGCCCGACCTGCAAATCGAGAAAGACCGCACCGCGGGAACTTTGGTGAACATCGACGGAGACGCCCACATCGACGTCCCGCTGTACTGGCAGCAGTGGAAACTCCACTCCCCCGCCCTCACCGCCGTCGCCACCGCGATCGCCACGGCGGCTGCGGCGGCGCTGCGCTAAACCTTCTTCACCACGCTGGATTTCAACTGCATCGGGCCGATCCCGTCCACCTTGCAGTCGATGTCGTGATCGCCGACGCCCTGCACCAGGCGGATATTGCGCACCTTGGTCCCCGCCTTGATCCCGGTCGGGCTGCCCTTCACCTTGAGACTCTTCACCACCGTCACCGTGTCGCCGTCGGCCAGCACATTGCCGACGGTGTCACGGATCTCCGGCGCCTGCTCGAGATCCGGAACGGCACTCATGCCCCACGTGTTGGCGCAGTCGGGGCATACCCACGACCCGTTCATCTCATAGGTGTACTCGTAGTCGCAGGCTGGGCAGTTCGGCGCATCGCTCATGACAGGTCCTTGTGAATGATTAAGCAGCGGAAAGGAATTCGATCAGAACCCGATTGACCTCATCGGGCCGCTCGAGATACCCGTAGTGCCCACAGCGTTCGATCTCGGTGTAGACAGCCGCCGGGATCGCCTCGGCGACCTCCTGGCAGAACCGCGTCGGCACCATCTGATCATCGGCGAACCCGACCACCAAGCTCGGCACCGAGATCCCCCGATAGGCCGTCCGCCGATCCTGCGATCGGTCCATTCCCGCCTGCGCCCGAGTACCGGGAGTCCCCTTCCCCGAAGTGAATTCGAAGATGTCGAGCCATTCCTGCGCCTTGGCCGGATCGGCCAGGGTGTGCGGCGACAGGTTCTGCATCGCCTTCACCGCGGCCGCGTACTCCGGCGGCAACTGAATCCCCTTGTCGAACAATGCCTGCTCGCCCTTGCTGAGCGTGCTCGTCACCGGATTCGGACGCGCGGCAGCGGCGAACATCACCGCCTTGCGGAGCAGTTCCGGCCGAGCCAGCGCGAGTTCGGCGACGATCCGCGACCCCATCGAGGTGCCGACCACATGCGCCGGTGCCCCGAGGTGCTCGATCAGCGCGGCGGTATCCCCGACCAACTGCGGCATGGTGATCCCGGACGCCGACTCCGACGACGGCGCGATCCCCCGATTGTCGACGGTAGCGACGGTGAACCCCGCCTTGACGAGCGCGGGCACCTGATAGGTGCGCCAGACACGACCAGGACTCCCACTACCCATCACGAGCAGGACCAACGGGCCTGATCCGGTGACGTCGTAGTTGAGCTGGATGCCGTTGAGCGAGGCGAGGGGCATATTTCTCCTGTTAGCCTGTTTGCTAAAGTAAGCAACACCATACCGCCACAACAGGACGGAGTTCGCGACGGTGCCAGGATTGAGCAGACCGCTGTACCAGATGAAGGCCGACTTCTTCAAAACCCTCGGCCACCCGATTCGTATCCGGGTTCTGGAGCTGCTCAGCGAACGCGAATACGCGGTATCGGAGATGCTCCCCGAAGTCGGCGTCGAGGCGGCGAACCTGTCTCAGCAGCTGGCCATCCTGCGTCGAGCGGGGCTGGTGACGGCCCGGCGAGAGGGCCTGTCTGTGACCTACGAACTCACCTCGCCACGAGTGAAAGAGCTGCTGATCGTAGCTCGCGCGATCCTGACCGGCGTCGTCGCCGGACAAGCCGAGCTACTGGACCCCGCCTGATCCAACCGAACAGCATCATGCTTCCCACGCCGTTTGATTGCATAATTTCTA
Organism: Nocardia salmonicida NBRC 13393; assembly: GCF_001613085.1. Taxonomy (GTDB): domain Bacteria; phylum Actinomycetota; class Actinomycetes; order Mycobacteriales; family Mycobacteriaceae; genus Nocardia; species Nocardia salmonicida. Next base: position 108,189 of record NZ_BDBR01000012.1, on the reverse strand, counting down.
AATTGGATACCTAGCAAGTCAAGAAGGAGAACACCCGTGACCGCGAACTCCGCGCCGACGACGCTTTCCACCGACCACCCGGCCATCCTGGCCTGGGTCGACGAGATCGCGGAACTCACCGCCCCCGACCGCGTCGTCTGGTGCGACGGGTCACCCGCGGAATGGGATCGCCTCACCGACGAGCTCGTCGAGAAGGGCACTTTCGTCCGGCTCACCGGCAAACCGAACTCCTTCTGGTGTGTCTCCGACCCCGACGACGTCGCCAGGGTCGAAGACCGCACGTTCATCTGCTCCGAGGACCCCACGGACGCGGGCCCGACCAACAACTGGGTCGACCCGGTCGATATGCGCACCGTGCTCACCGAGCACTACCGCGGCGCGATGGCGGGCCGCACGATGTACGTGATCGCGTTCTGCATGGGCCCGCTCGATTCCGCTGAGCCCAGCTTCGGTGTACAGATCACCGATTCGCCGTATGTGGCGGTGTCGATGCAGATCATGACCCGTTCCGGTGCACCCGTATGGGAAAAACTCACCGGCGACACCGAATTCGTGCGCTGCCTGCATTCGGTCGGCGCACCGCTGAGCGTCGGCCAGACCGACGTGACGTGGCCGTGCGACCACACCAAGTACATCGCGCACTTCCCCGAGTCACGCACGATCTGGAGCTACGGCTCGGGCTACGGCGGCAATGCCTTGCTCGGCAAGAAGTGCTTCGCGCTGCGGATCGCCTCGGTCGTCGGGCGCGACGAGGGCTGGCTGGCCGAGCACATGCTCATCCTCAAACTCACCTCGCCGAAGGGCAAGACGCACTACGTGGCGGCCGCGTTCCCGTCCTCGTGCGGCAAGACCAACCTGGCGATGCTCGAGCCCGCGCTACCCGGCTGGCAGGCCGAGACCATCGGTGACGACATCGCCTGGATGCGTTTCGGCGCCGACGGCAGGCTCTACGCGGTGAACCCGGAGGCCGGGTTCTTCGGTGTCGCGCCCGGAACCGGCGAGCGCACCAACCCCAACGCGATCGCCACCATCGACCGAGGCAACTCGATCTTCACCAACACCGCTTTCACCGACAACGGTGATGTGTGGTGGGAGGGCCTCACGAAAGAGCCACCCGCCCACCTCACCGACTGGCGCGGCAACGACTGGACGCCGGCGTCAGGAACCCCTGCCGCACACCCGAATTCGCGGTACTGCACACCGATCGAGCAGTGCCCCTCGGTCGCGCCGGAGTGGAACGATCCAACCGGCGTACCGATCTCGGCGATCTTCTTCGGTGGCCGACGGGCGAGCACGGTGCCACTGGTGACCGAGACTTTCGACTGGGCGCACGGCGTGTTCACCGCCTCGGTGCTGTCCTCGGAGACCACCGCCGCGGCCGCGGGTGCGGTCGGCGTGGTGCGTCGCGATCCGATGGCGATGCTGCCGTTCCTCGGCTACCACGTCGGCGACTACTTCGCGCACTGGTTGAAGCTTGGCGAACAGGCCGATGCCACGAAGCTGCCGAAGATCTTCCAGGTCAACTGGTTCCGCCGCGGTGCCGATGGCACGTTCCTGTGGCCCGGCTTCGGCGATAACGTACGCGTGCTGAAGTGGGCGCTGCAACGCCTCGATGGCACCGCCGACGCCGAGTGGACGCCGGTCGGCTACGTCCCTACTGCCGACGCCATCGACCTGACCGGCCTCGACGATGCCGACCGCGCACTGGTCGAACAGGCGCTGGCCGTCGACACCGCGGAGTGGGTCACCGAAATCCGGTCCATCGACGAATGGTTCGCCCGCATCGGCGGCAACCGGCTACCGGAGGAGCTGCGCGAGCAGCTCGCCGCGCTGAAGTTGCGCCTGCTCGGTAACCGCTGACCATGCGGTCGCTGCTGCCGGCGTGGTCGGAGTGGACGCCCGCTTTCCGGGCGCCGGGCACGGATCTGATGTCGGGGCTGGTCGTGGCGCTGGTGGCGTTGCCCTTGGCGCTGGGATTCGGCATCAGTTCCGGGCTCGGTGCCGCCGCAGGCCTGGCGACGGCGATCGTGGCGGGCGCGCTGGCCGCGGTGTTCGGTGGCTCGCGTTTCCAGGTGTCGGGACCGACCGGCGCAATGACGGTGGTGCTCGTGCCGATCGTGGCCGAACACGGCGCGTCCGGGGTGCTGACCGTCGGGTTGATGGCCGGAATCATGCTGGTCGGGCTGGCGTTTGCCGGCGTCGGCCGAGCGGTGCGGTTCATGCCCGCCCCGGTGATCGAAGGGTTCACCGCAGGGATCGCGGTAGTGATTGCCCTGCAACAATTTCCGGGCGCGCTGGGGGTGTCCGGAGCCGAAGGCGAGAAGGTCTGGCAGTCGGCGTTCGACGCGGTGTGCCGATTCGCCGACGAGCCGCACTGGACCGCGCTCGTGACAGCGCTCGTGGTAGCCGCGGTGATCCTGGTCGGCGGACGTTTCCTGCCGAAGCTGCCGTTCGCGCTCGTCACCGTGGTGCTGGCGACGGTAGTCGCGAGCGTTGCCGGGCTCGATCTGGCGCGAGTCGGCGCGATTCCGGCCGGGCTACCCGCGCCGTCGCTGTCGTTTCTCCACCTCGACGAAGTGACTACTCTGCTGTTGCCCGCCCTCGCCGTCGCCGCGCTGGCTGCCCTCGAATCCCTGCTGTCGGCCACCGCCGCGGACGCGATGGCGGTCGGTACCCGCAACGACCCCGACCGCGAATTGTTGGGGCAGGGATTGGCCAATATCGCGGCGCCGATGTTCGGTGGTGTGCCGGCGACCGGCGCGATCGCCAGAACCGCGGTGAACGTCCGCTCGGGCGCGCGCACTCGACTCGCCGCCCTCACCCACGCCGTGGTCCTGGCCGGCATCGTCTATTTCGCGTCCGGGCTGGTCTCCGATATTCCGATCGCGGCACTGGCCGGTGTACTCCTCGCGACCACGGTGCGCATGGTCGAGGCCGCGTCATTGGCCGCGATCGCACGTGCCTCGCGCGGCGACGCCGTCGTCATGGCACTGACCTTTGTCGTCACCATCGCCTTCGACCTGGTGACCGCCGTGGTGATCGGCATCGGCTTCGCCCTCGTCCTCGCGGTCCGCGCCATCGCCCGCGAAGCCACTCTCGACCAGGTCCCCCTCGACGAGAGCGACCACCTAGGCGAAGAACACGATCTGCTGCGCGACCACATAGTCGCCTACCGCATCGACGGCCCACTGTTCTTCGCCGCCGCCCACCGCTTTCTCCTCGAACTGACCGACGTCGCCGACGTCAAGGTCGTGATCCTGCGCATGTCCCGCATCACCGCCCTCGACACCACCGGCGCGCTGGTGCTCAAAGACGCCATTCGCAAACTGGAACACCGCCACATCACCGTTCTGCTGTCCGGTCTACGCGCCGACCATCTCCATCACCTGTCCACCATCGGCGCCCTCCCGGCCGGCGGCAAGGACACCATATTCACCGACACCGGCGCCGCTATCGCGTACTCCCGCCAGTTCATCCCGACCACCCGACGACCGATCAGCTAGGCGATGGGCGCCCATCTGCAACTGACCCGGTCGGCAACTCAGCCCGCTGCAGCGAAGTAAGCGATGCGAACAGCGACAGTCGCGGGGGCCGGGAAGTCGGGTGCGCCGGAGCCCAGCGGACCGACCTCGACCAACCAGGTACTGGTCGATGTGTCGATGGCCGTGCGGGCGGTGGACGGCTGCAGGACCACGTCGTTCCCGCCGTCGCAGGAGTAGGCACCGACCAGACCGTCGGAGCGGCCACCCCAGGCGCCGCCGACGCGGATGCGGCAGTGGCGGCCGTCGGCGAGTTCGAGCGCCCACGGCTCGGGCGACGCGGTTTTGCCGATGTCGGCGACCGGCGGATTGACGGTATACAGGCGCAGCCCGCGCTGCCACGGGTCATTCGCGCACAGCAGCGAGGCCCTGTCGGGAGCCGCCCAGCACACATTGGCCGAGTCGGCGGAAGCACCGCATTCGTAGATCCCCGCGGTGGTCGCCGAACGACTCGGCGACTTGTAGGAGCAGTCGAGAGTGCCGACCGGGGTCGGACTGGTCAGGGCGAAGCCGTTGGCCGGTTGACCTGCGGCATCGACGGCGACCAGCGAGACGACATCGGTCGCGACCGGCGGTCGGGGCACGGTGGAGGCAGGCGCGCTGCTCGGTGCGCCCGAACCGGTCGGGCGAGGGCCCGGCGTCGTCGGGGCGATGATGACCGGTGGCGGCTGATCCGGCGCGATCGTCGGACCGCCGGCGCCGGGCAGTTCGGTGACGGGTGTGCCGGAACCCCACGAGCCACCGCGAGCGGTGGTCGTCGCCGGTTGCGCGGTGCCGCTGTCCGTCGAGCATCCCGCGACCGACACTGCGCACAGCATGCCCACTGAAACGATGAACCCGGCTGCCTTCATGCCACCCACCCCTGTGCGAAGTTCGAGCCCTGTCTACAACGCATCGGGGTGTGGGCACGAATCGTTAACCGGCTGAATCGTTTCGGGCCTCGCCGGCCGCTATCACCTTCTCGGCCAGCGAGCGGACCGCCGTGCTTTCCGCGTCGGTCATCCGGTCGATGAACAACTCCCGCACCAGTTCGACGTGCTCGGGCGCGGCCTCGCGCAAGATCTTGTGTCCGGCCTCGGTCAGCGACACCACGATTCCGCGCGCGTCGTCCTCGGCGGGTACTCGATCGACGAGTCCACGGGTGGCCATCCGGGCCAGTTGCTTGGACAACCTGGACTTGTCCCAGCAGACCTCGGCGGCCAGGTCCTTGGCTCGCAGGCATCCGCCGGGCGCCGCCGACAGCGGCACCAACAGCTCGTAGTCGGCCATCGATAGTCCGTGTTCGCCCAGGCCCGCGGCTAGGACGGCGTCGAGACGCTGACGCATGAGGATGTAGGACCGCCAGGTCTTCTGCTCTTCTTCGGACAACCATCGGGGCACGGGAATGATTCTAGGGCCATGTTGGTTGACATGGAAACCAACTGACTCGAGAAGCTCCCAGGAGGCACCCCATGCCAGCTATCACCGTCGACGACATCATGGTGCTGCCCCGGCTGCCCCGCCCCGATGTCACCGAGACCCAGCGTCCGGTTCGCCAGATCGTCACCGCCGCGCGCCAGCAGGAAGGCGCCGGGTTCGAGGTGACCCGGCCGTTCCCCAGCGTTGATCTGCGCTCGGCCGACCCGTTCATCCTGCTCGACCAGATGGGCCCGGTGGCCTATGAGCCGTACGCCGCCAAGGGCGCGCCATGGCATCCGCACCGCGGCTTCGAGACCGTTACGTACATGCTCGACGGCACCATGGTCCACCACGATTCCCAAGGTGGTGGCGGTGTCATCGGCGAGGGCGACACACAGTGGATGACCGCGGGCTCCGGCATGCTGCACGACGAACTGCCCGAGGAGAAGCTCGTGATCTCCGGCGGCACTTTCCACGGAATCCAGCTGTGGGTGAACCTGCCGCGGGCGAACAAGTTCGCCACCCCGCGCTACCAGGATCTGCGCGCGAGCGAACTGACCCTGGTGAGCTCGCACGACGGCGGTGCGCTCGTGCGCGTCATCGCCGGTGAGGTCGCCGGTTTCGCCGGCCCCGGGTCGACCTACACCCCGATCGCCTACGCCCACGCCTCGCTCGTGCCCGGCGCCCAGCTGGAAACGCCGTGGCCCAAGGACTTCACCGCGATGGCCTACGTGCTGTCGGGCAGCGGCACGGTCGGCGTCGATCGCAGGCCGATCAGCGCCGGGCAACTGGTGGCCTTCGGCAAGGGCGACGCCCTCACCCTGACCGCCGATCTCACCCAGCACAGCACCACCGGCGATCTCGAGGTCCTGCTACTCGGCGGAACTCCCTTGCGCGAACCGGTGATTCAATACGGGCCGTTCGTGATGAACACTCGCCAGGAAATCATCGAGGCGATGGAGGATTTCAACGCGGGTCGCATGGGCACTATCCCGGCCGAACACCTGACCGGGCGCAGACTGGGTGAATAACCGACCGCTACTCGCGGCGAATCCTCGGGTCGCGTGCGGTTGACAATCGGTCGCCCCGTCACAAAGGTGGACGGGGCTACCGGCCACATCGTGGCCGTCACCACTCCCGAACCGCAGCAGACATAGAGGAATTCATGAACGTTAGTCGGCTCACCGTCAGCCTTGCCGCCGCAGGGCTCGCCCTGATCGCCGCACCGGTCGCCCATGCCAACCCGTTCGCGGGCTCAGCGGGCACCGGTTCGTCCAGCTTCGACTCCATTCTCGGAGCGACCGGCTCGGCCAACCTGGTCCAGTCCGGCTCGGCCGGTGGCGCGTTCCGCAGCTGCGACGATGCGATGGCCGCCGGCCGCGCGCCGTTGTTCCGCGGCGAGGCGGGCTACTCCCCGCACCTCGACCCGGACGGCGACGGCCTGGCCTGCCCCACGCAGTAGAAACACAAAAACACCCGATGTGACTCGTTGGCACATCGGGTGTTTTTTGTTGTCCGGCCAGCTGATTCAGCTGCGGAAGATCTTGATCAGGACCAGGCCGGCCACGAGGGCGCCCGCTCCGATCAGCGTGTATTTGACCTTCGGCTCGTTCAACTTGGCGACCACCATATTCTTGGTGTCGTCCGCGATCCGTTGCGGATCCGCGCGCACCGCCAGTTCGTCGAGCGTGGTCGCCAACCGGGTACGCGCGATCTCGATCTCGCGTTCTATCCGGTCGGTGTCGTCCTTGGCCACCGTCACCTCCAGGTAAATGTCTGCTGCTCGTCACCGAGTCTATCCATGCGCCTCGCCGACCCGGTCGGTTACCGTGCGGTGGTGACCGACAACCATCGCCTCTCCCCCGGAGACACCGCCCCCGAGTTCACGCTGCCCGACGCCGACGGCAACGACGTATCGCTGTCGGACTACCTCGGCCGCAAGGTGATCGTCTATTTCTACCCGGCCGCCAGCACCCCCGGCTGCACCAAGCAGGCGTGCGACTTCCGCGACAGCCTGGCCGACCTCGGTGGCGCGGGCCTCGAGGTCATCGGGATCTCGCCCGACAAGCCCGCCAAGCTGGCGAAATTCCGCGACAACGAGGGCCTGACCTTCCCGCTGCTGTCGGATCCCGAGCGCGAGGTGCTCAAAGAATGGGGCGCTTTCGGTGAGAAGATGATGTACGGCAAGACCGTGACGGGCGTGATCCGCTCGACCTTCCTGGTCGACGAGAAGGGCACGATCGAACTCGCCCAGTACAACGTCCGCGCCACCGGCCACGTCGCTAAGTTGCGCCGCGATCTGTCGGTGTAGTCAGTCGCCGAAAGTGGCGATGAACACCTCGTAACCGTCGAGCAACCGGGCCAGGCCGAATTCGAAATCGGCCTGCTCCCACTCGATATCGCCATCATCGAACGCGGCGGCGGACAGGGCGGCCGACACCCAAGGGAAGCGCTGCGGGTCGAGGACCCGGGTCATCACCGAGGGAAAGTCTCCGCCCTCTTCCTCCTCCAGGTCCCGCAGGAACCGCCGTTTTCCCACCACGAACATCGACACGTTCATCACCAGTTGCAGCTTGACCGGATCCGGCACCGCCGCTTCGGCGAGCACCCCCAACGCCGTTTCGAGCCACGCCATATTGTTCGGGCCCATCGGCGGGCGACTCAGTGGAATGTCCATCCACCAGGGATGACGACCCAGCCGCGCGAACTCGGCCCGCGCCCACTGCTCGAGCCCTGACCGCCACGGCGTCTGCGGCGCGATCACGGGCGGCACCCCGACGACCCGGTCCATCAGCAGGTCGACCAGCGTGTTCTTGCTGTCGACATACCGGTACAGCGACATCGCGGTGTAGCCGAGCTGCTTGGCGACCCGGTTCATCGACAACGCCGCGAACCCCTCCGCATCAGCCACTTCGGTGGCGGCGTCGAGGATCTGATCGAGGGTCAGTGCCCGTTTGGGGCCGCGGCCGCCGGGTTGCCCGAGGCCCCACATCAGCTCGACCGATCTCGGGAGCGCCGTGTCGCCGGACGTCGTCATCTGCCTCCTTTGCTCGCCTCGACTCTAGCTCGCCTCCTCTTGCGCTCAAGAACTGTTTAGCCTATAAACTGAGTATACCGCATAAACAGTTTTCGATCGGAGAGAACTCATGGCACCCGAACGACCGCCCGCCCTCTCGATCCGGCACCTACGCAAAGCCTTCGGCGCCCACGTAGTCCTGGACGACCTCGACCTCGACATCAGCGCGGGCACCGTCTTCGCCCTTCTCGGCCCCAACGGCGCGGGCAAGACCACGCTGGTCCGCATCCTGGCGACCCTGAGCCTGCCCGATCGCGGCGATGTCGAGGTCTTCGAGCACGATCTGCGACAAGCCCCCGATACGATCCGGCGACTGATCGGCGTCACCGGCCAGAACGCCTCCGTCGACGGGGTACTCACCGGCACCGAGAACCTGCGGCTCACCGGCCGGTTGCTGCACCTGGGCAAGGCCGAGACGCTGCGTCGCGGTACCGAACTCCTCGAGCGTTTCGACCTGGTCGACGCCGCCGACAAGCCGGTCGCCTCCTACTCCGGCGGCATGCGTCGCAGGCTCGACCTCGCGATGAGCTTGATGGGCAAGCCGCGCATCGTCTTCCTGGACGAGCCGACCACCGGCCTCGACCCACGCAGCCGACGCGACCTGTGGACTGCCATCAAGGAATTGGCCGCCGAGGGGACGACCATCCTGCTCACCACGCAGTACCTGGAGGAAGCCGATCAGCTCGCCGACCGGATCGCCGTGCTCGACGGCGGCCGCATCGTCGCCGACGGCACTCCCGAGGAACTCAAACGCCTGGTGCCGGGCGGACACATCCGATTCCGCTTCGCCGATCGCGCACTACTCGACGCCGCCGCCCGCGCGCTCGACAGCGACTCCGGTGGACATGCCGATCCCGAACAGCTGACCCTGCAGGTGCCCTCGGACGGCAGCGCCACCGAGATCAAACAGCTTCTCGACCGATTCGCCGAACTCGACATCGCGATCGACCAGCTCACCGTGCACACCCCCGACCTCGATGATGTCTTCTTCGCACTGACCGGACGAACCGAGGTAGCCGCATGAGCACCACCCGCACGCTCCAGGATTCGGCCACCATGCTGGATCGCAATATCCGCCACACCCTGCGCAGCCCTGACACGATGATCATGACGATCGCCCTGCCGGTGATGATCCTGCTGATGTTCGTCTACGTGTTCGGCGGCGCGATGGACGTGGGAGCGGGCGACTACATCGACTACGTGGTGCCCGGAATCATCCTGCTGTGCGCGGGTTTCGGCGCGTCGACCACCGCGGTCGCGCTGTCGACGGACGTGGCCGAGGGCATCATCGACCGGTTCCGCACCATGGCCATCGCCCGCTCGGCGGTACTCACCGGGCACGTCGCCGAGAGCGTGATCCGCAACCTGATCACCTCGGCGATCGTCGTCGGGGTGGCGGTGGCGCTCGGCTTCCGGCCGACCACCGATCCGCTGCGCTGGCTCGGCGTCTTCGGAGTGCTCGCGATGTTCGTGTTCGCACTGTCGTGGTTGGCCGCCGCGCTGGGCCTGCTCGCGCGAAACCCGGAGGCGGCCAACGGTTTCACCTTCGTGTTCATGTTCCTGCCGTACGTGAGCTCTGCTTTCGTACCGACCTCGTCGATGCCGGTATGGCTGCACCGGTTCGCGGAGAATCAGCCGGTGACGCCGGTGATCGAGACGACGCGCGGGTTGCTGATGGGCACGCCGATCGGCAACAGCGGGCTGCTCGCGGTGCTGTGGTGCGCGGGAATCGCGCTGGTCGGGTACCTCGCGGCGGGAATCCTGTTCCGGCGTCGTACCAGCGTCTGAAACCACTGAAGGGGCAGCGCGTGCGCTGCCCCTTCAGTGTGGAGACGGTCAGTCGGCGGATGCCGTGCGCGGACCTTCCGGCGTGACAGCCTGCGCAGGCTGCATGCTGAGCGGAATGCCCGTTCCCGGCAGGGTCGGGGCCGCGGCGGGAATCTGCGGCACCACCGGCGCGACAGGCTCGAGCGGCAGCGGATCCTCCTGTGGCGCGTCTCCGTACAGCTGGGTCGGGTAGTCGAGGGGGAATTCGCCCGGGTTCACCAGTTGCGGATTCGGCGACACCGTCTCGTACGGCGAGGTGGTCGACTCTTCCGTCACACCCCCGGTCTCGACCGAGGCGGCCTCGTGTGTCTGGGGGGCTTGCGGAATAACCGGCGCCGACGCGGCGCCGGGCTCCGACGACACGGCGGTGTTGTCGACCACCGGCCGACCGCTGTTGATCACCGCATACGAACCACCCGCGACGAGCCCGCCGGCCAGCACACTCGCCGCCGCCGCGACCATCGCCGTCCCCCGCTTGGAGCGCGAGCCGGTGGATATCGGCACCACGACCGTGTCACCGAGCGCGACCAGCGCGGCACCGGCGGCGGGCGCGAACGGCGCCAACCGACAGGGCAGCACCGGCACACCGAACCCGGCGACCGCGTCGCGCACCGCGGGCGCGTCCGACGACGAACCGACCAGCACCACCGCGCCGGGCTTCACCGACGCCGCCTCGAACTGATCCCACGCTGCCGATACGCCCGCGCGCAGGGCGTCGGGCGTCGGCGCGCCGGTCTGCGAGTAGGCGGCGAGCACGCGATGGCGACCCGGGTCGACCAGTGTCATCGCCTGGTACCCGGGCACGGCCTCGACGATGAGCAGATTGTCGAACTCGTCCAGCCAGGTCATCGCGCCCGCGACGAACAGATGCGCCGACTTCGCCGAAACCAGCGAGGCGGTGCGCCATTCGGTCTCCGCCAGACGGGTGACGATCGCGCGCCGCTCGTTCGCGTCGCGGTAACTCACTGCCACCCCGGCGATCTCGTGCTCGTCGTCGAGTTCGGCCGCGATCGCGTCGAGTGCGGTGTGCACCGCCGCCGCTACTTCGGCCTTACCATCACCACCGGCACGGACGGTGCGCCGCAGCAGCATCCGATCCGTGAGAGTGACGCCCGATTCGGCGAACGCGACCGCGTGCACGGCTCCACGCTCGGTGCTGACGCCGAGGGTTACCACAGATCCTGTTGCCACAAGTCTTGCCTTCCCCTGTGCGAAACGGTGCGGGACGAGACCACGCGGGGTCCGTCACTTCGCGGTAGGTCTGGTGCGGCGTGAGCTGGCTAGCCGCGAACAAGCGTGCAGATAGACGCACACTTATCTGATGATTCGTCACCGGTCAGGGCATGGATGGGTCGGGATTTCTGCCAGTTGTTGACACGCTGTCGGTAGAGGCGTGTCGCGGATGTGCGGATACCGCTAGCCTGGATGGGTGGAAGTACACGCGCAGGCCCGGTCACCGCAGAGCCGTCCGGACCCTGCGCTGGAATTGCAGGACGACCCGCAAGAGTTGATGCCGCGCAAGCGGCCGACGCAGGAGCGCAGCAAGCGCAAATTCGACGCGCTGCTGGCGTCTTCGCGCGAGCTGCTGGTCGAGGTGGGGTTCGAATCGTTCACCTGTGAAGAGGTCGCGCAGCGCGCCGAGGTGCCGATCGGCACCCTGTACCAGTTCTTCGCCAACAAGTACGTGATCGTCTGCGAACTCAATCGACAAGACCTGGTTGCGGTTTCTCGCGAGCTGGCCGACTTCCACGGTGAAGTGCCCTCGCTGGACTGGCTGCGGCACATGAACCAGTTCGTCGACCACATGGCGAACCTGTGGACCACCGACCCGTCGCGGCGCGAGGTGTGGTTGGCGATGCAGTCGACCCCCTCCACCCGGGCTACGGGCGCGCTGCACGAGAAGGAATTCGCCGCGGTCGTCTCGCAGATGCTGCGGCCGCTGACGCCGCGAACACCGCGCGCCCGGCGCACGATGATGGCCGAAGTGCTGGTGCACGTCGTGTATTCGATGCTGAATTTCTCGGTGCAGGAAGATCAATCGAACACCGATGCCGTCGCCGAACTCAAGCGCCTGATGGTGGCGTATCTGCTTGTCGCGGAAAAAGAATCGCGAACCGCCGAAGAGAAATGACGGTTCGCGACTTCTAGTTTCGGCCTTCGATCAAATCGGCCAACTCGCCCGGGTCCTCCAGCACCACCATTGCCGCGGCGGTGTCGCCGTCGTGGGTCAGGGACAGGTGTACCCGCACCCGGGGCAGGAATTCCGCGGCCAGGCCGTGGAGTTTGATGCTGGGCCTGCCCCAGGCGTCGTTGACGACTTCGATGAGCGGGTACGGATTGTCGCCGATCTGTGGGCTGCGGGCGAAGCGAGACGATGCCCAGGCTTTGAGCACCGCCTCCTTCGCGGCCCAGCGTGCGGCGAAGCTGCGGGCCGGGTCGGTTTGCTTGCTCTGGCAGTAGCGACGTTCACCAGCGGTGAATGTCTCCCTGATCATGGTCGACCCGGGCCGTTGCAGCTGTTCGGAGAACTCGGAGATGGTCACCAAGTCCAAACCGATACCGAGAATCGTCACGAAGCGGCAGCCTACGGCGCTTCGGTCGACTGCGGGGTGATTTGCCCGGTGCCGCAGCCCCATCCGTTCGCGCTGTAGACGCCGTCGCTGTCGAGACGGGCCTGCGGCGAGAGCAGCATGTCGGCCTCGAGCTGACGGATCTGCTTGGCCGGCGTGCCGTCGGCGCCGAGACGACGATCGGCCGGCTTCTCGTACAGTGCCGACCCGCCGCACATGGCCTCGGCGAAGCGCTGCCTACCCGCGAGCTGACGCGTCTGCGCCCGCTCCTGGTACTCCGCCCGCGCGGCCGGGTCGATCGCGGCCAGGAACGCCTGCGGATGGACCACCGCGAGCAGACCGGACACGTGACCGAAGCCGAGCGAGGTCACCAGACCCGCCTTGAGCGCGAACTTCTCGCCGAACCGCAGTGGCTCGCGGGCCCACACCAGGTGCGGGTAGCCTGCCATCTTCTCGTCGACGCAATCCAGGCTGCGGTTCGGCGGCACCACACCGTTCTCCAGCACCTGGCACAGGCCGATGAGCTGGAATGCCGCCGCGCCGCCCTTGGCATGGCCGGTGAGGCTCTTCTGCGAGACCACGAACAGCGGTGCGCCGCTGGTACGACCCAGCGCGCCGGCGAGCCGCTCGTGCAGCTCCGACTCGTTGGGGTCGTTGGCCGCGGTGGAGGTGTCGTGCTTGGAGATCACCGCGATGTCGTCGGGGGTCACGCCGAGCTTGCGCAGTTCGGCCGCCAGTCGCGACTCGCTGCCGCCACGCCCCGCACCCAGCGCACCGAGACCCGGCGCCGGGATGGAGGTGTGCACGCCGTCGGCGAAGGACTGGGCGAAGGCGACGACGCCGAGCACCGGCAGACCCATCTCCACGGCCACGTCACCGCGGGCCAGCAGCACGGTGCCGCCACCCTGCGATTCCACGAACCCGCCGCGACGGCGATCGTTGGCACGGGAGAAGTAGCGGTCGCTGATTCCCTTGGCGCGCATACTCGCCGAGTCGGCGGTGGCCGACATGTCACCGAAGCCGACGATGCCTTCGATACCCAGGTCGTCGAAACCACCGGCGACCACGACCTCGGCCTTGCCGAGCCGGATCTTGTCGACGCCTTCCTCGACCGAGACCGCCGCCGTGGCGCACGCCGCGACCGGGTGCACCATGGCGCCGTAGCTGCCCACGTAGGACTGCACCACGTGCGCCAGGGCGACGTTGGGCAGTGCTTCTTGGAGGATGTCGTTCGGGCGCGGTTCGCCGAGCAGGTTGTCGACGTAGAGCGAGCGCATCGAGGACATGCCACCCATGCCGGTGCCCTGGGTGTTGGCCACCAGGCTCGGGTGCACCCAGCTCATCAGCTCGTCGGGGCTGAAGCCCGCGCCGACGAACGCGTCGACGGTGCAGACGATGTTCCACAGCGCGACCCGGTCGATCGAGGCGGCCATGTCGGCCGAGACGCCCCAGATGGTGGGGTCCCAGCCGGTCGGGATCTGGCCGCCGACCACGCGGGAGAGCTTGGCCTTGCGCGGCACGCGGATCTCGGTGCCCGCCTGACGGGTGACGGTCCAGTCGCCCGAGCCCTCGACCGGGCTGATCACCGTGTGCTCGGGATCGGCGGTGGCGAACGCCCGTGCCTCGGCTTCGCCTGCGACCGTGAACGTCAGGTCCTGATCGAGGAACACCGAGGTGAGCAGCGGGGCCGCGTTGTCGAGCATGGCGCCGTCGTCTTCGTAGCGGCGCACACCGCAGCGTTCGACGACGGTGTCGTGGTAGCGCTCCGCGACTTCGGCCTCGGGTACGAAGTCACCGGATTCGGTGTCGTACCAGCCGGGCTTCGGCTCGTTCTCCCAGCGGATCAGACCGGTGGTCCAGGCCAGTTCGAGCACGCCGGCGGCCGAGAGCTGGTCTTCGACCTCCATCTCGAAGCGGGTGCGCGAGGAGCCGTACGGGCCGAGTTCACCGGCGCCGACGATGACGACCATGTCGCTCAGTTCCGCGGTGACCGGAGCCCAATCAGGCACGGGCAGAGCCGAACTCAGGGTGGGCGGTGCGGGCAGCGCGGCGATGGTCGCGGCGGTGGCGGCTTCCTCGATCTGCTCGGCCGCGGCCTCCTGCGCCTGCTTGGCGAGCGCGGGCAGGTCGAGCTTGGCGCGCGCCAGACCACCGGTGAGGTCGATCTGCTGCGGGCCGGTGAGCGTCACCTGACGGGCACGCGAGGTGCACCACTTGAGCAGTTCGTCGGCCATCTCGGTGGTCGACCAGGTCTGTACGCCCGCCTTCTCCACGGCCTCGACCATGGGGTCGTTGTGACCCATCAGCCCGGTGCCGCGCACCCAGCCGATCAGCGCGTGCACCAGCGTCACCCGTGTGGCCCAGGACTTCTCGGCCTTCCACTTGGTCACGACCGCGTCGAGCGCGGCCTTGGCCTCGCCGTAGGCGCCGTCGCCGCCGAAGAGGCCGCGGTTGGGCGAACCCGGCAGCACCACATGCAGTTTCGCGTCGACGTCGTGGTCGGCGTTGAGGGCGGACAGGCCGCCGATCAGCCGTTCCACCGACCAGAGCAGGACCCGCATCTCCATTTCGGCGCGGGCGCCCGCGTCGGCGAGGTCGCCGGCGACGCGCGGTGCCGCGAACGGCAGCAGCACCGTCGGGGTCATGGCGTCCTTGACCTTGATCTTGGCGCCACCCGCGTTGTCGACCTGCTCGGTACCGACCCACTCGATCAGCGCGTCGAGGTCCTGGTAGGAGGCCATATTGGCCGGGACCACCCACAGCGCCGCACCGTGGCGGGCGTTGTCGCGGTAGAGCGAGCGGTAGAACCGCAGCCGTTCGTCGTTGAGGCCGGAGGTGGTGACCACCACGGTCGCGCCGCCGGAGAGGAGCTTGCCGGTGACGGCTGCCGCGATGGAACCCTTACTGGCGCCGGTGATCACGGCGAGGTCGTCGGACCACAGACCCGGCTCGGTGGTGTCGAGCGCGGCCTTCGCGATCTGCGCGTACACCCCGGCCAGCACCGAACGGGCCTCGTGCATGGCCCGCTGACGCCACCAGCTCGCCTGGGCGGCAACAGCTTCACCGGCTCCGACGAAACCGTCGATCGACTGCTCCGCGGTGGCGGCATCGTCGCCGAGCCACATCTTCGCGAGGTCTTCCCGAGCAGTGGCCCAGCGGTCGTCGATGAGCACGGCCTTGCGAGCGTCGAACGCGGGAGCAACCAGACGCGGCCAGTCCGAA
This sequence comes from Nocardia salmonicida NBRC 13393, assembly GCF_001613085.1. Lineage (GTDB taxonomy): Bacteria > Actinomycetota > Actinomycetes > Mycobacteriales > Mycobacteriaceae > Nocardia > Nocardia salmonicida. The sequence goes on along the minus strand of NZ_BDBR01000012.1, from coordinate 92,557 downwards.
CCCAATTCGGCCGAGACGAGGTCGGCGAGCGTATCGGGAGTCGCCTCGGGTGCGCTGATCTTCTCGCTGAGGCCGAGCTGTTCGAGCACGACCCTGGCCGCGGTGGCGAGCACGCCGTCGCGTCCGGTGATCTGCTCGGTGAACTCGCCGAGCGCGGCAGCGTCGACGGTGCCGCCGGTAGCGCCACCCGCCGAGGGCATCGAGACCGCGACACCGCGCCGTGCGGCCACAGCCTGCACTGCGGCGTCGATGGCGGCGTCGACCGAAGCCGCATCGCTGAGCGCGCCGCCGGCGAGACCGCCGAGGTCACCGCCGCGCACGCTCGCGCCTTCGCGGGTGCCGAGGGAGACCTCGGCGGTGACGTGGCTGGCCCAGCCGTCGCCGAGTTCCCAGACCTTCTTGACCCGGTCGGCGATGGCGGCGGGCCGCTTGCCGGAGGGGCCGAAGACCTTGCGCAAGTGGTCGCCGATGGCATCGGTGAGCACGGTGCCGAAGGGCTTGTAGGTGCGGGCAAGACGTTCGACGGTGGCGGCCAGTGCGCCCATATCGGCGTCGGCGGCGCCGTCGATGGCACCGAGGGAGAGTTCGGCGCCGAGGTCGACGAGCAGCTGGTTACGCCGCGAGGAGACACCGTCGCAGAGGCCCTCGATGGTGTCGACCGGGCCGATCTGGCCCATCCGCAGCTTGGTCCACAGCGCGATGAGCACGCGGGTGGCGTCGGCGGCGCTGAAGGTGATGTCGTCGGGGCGCGGGCCGCCGGTCGCTACCGGAGCAGCGGCGACGGGAGCCGCGGCAGCGGTCGGCGCGGCCGCAGTTTCGACCGGGGCGTCGTCGATGTCGTCGACCGGGGCCGGATCGGTGTCGGTCGAGTAGACGACCGTCGCGTCACGTTCGACGTTGACGACCTCCACGGTCACCCCACCGAACCCTGGCAGCTTCAGCGTCTGCGAGGCCAGGTTCGCCACGGTCGGGGTGGCGCCGAGACCGATCTCGACGAACCGTTCCACGCCGAGACCACCGTGGGCGGTGTCAGTGAACAGCAGGTCCTGGGTCTCGATCCAGCGCACCGGGCTGGCGAACTGCCAGGCCAGCAACTCGATCAGCACTACGCGGCACAGCTCTGCATCGCGCGTGGCCCAGCTGTCGAAGTCGGCCAGGACGGCCACGAGGGGCTCCGACGGCACGAGTTCGGCGATCTCGGTGAGGAAGGCGCGGTCCAGGGAGAACGGACGGGGCACCAGGTTCGGAATGTAGCGTCCGACCAGAACCTCCGGGTGCACCTCGGCGGGCAGCAGCTGCTCGAGCTTGTGCCGGAACTCCGGCACACCGTCGCGCAGCACCGAGGAGTGGAACGGCACGTCGATGCCGGGCACCAGGATGAAGGCCCGCTTGCCGCCGAATTCGGCACGGCGGCGGTCGATCTCGGTTTCGAGGGCCTCGAGCCCGGCGACCGTGCCCGCGATGGCGTACTGGGAGCCGCGCAGGTTGAGGTTCACCACCTCGAGGAACTCGCCGGTCTCGGCGCCGATCCCGGTGACGAAGTCGATCACCTCGGGGTCGGGCAGTCCGATCTGCGACGGGCGGATGGCGGCCATCCGGTAGTCGCTGCGGCCCTGCGCGTCACGCGGCACCAGTTCGTGCATGGCCGAGCCACGCTGGAACACGACCTCGAGCACGGCTTCCAGCGGCAGCACACCGGCGACGGCGGCGAGAGCGTTGTACTCACCGACCGAGTGACCGGCCAGCATCGCGCCTTCGACGAACGCGCCCGATTCCCGCAGCTCGGCGACCTGGGCGACGCCGAGGGTGGCCATCGCGACCTGGGTGAACTGGGTCAGGTGCAGCACGCCGTCCGGGTGCCGGTGTTCGACACCGCGCGCCTTGAGGTAGGTCGGGTTGTCGCGCACCACCGCCAGGATCGAGAAACCGAGGGCGTCGCGGGTGTGCGCGTCGGCACGCTCCCATACCCGCTTGGCCGCCTTCGAGCGGGTCAGCGCGTCCAGGCCCATCCCCTTGCGCTGGATGCCCTGGCCCGGGAAGGCGTACACGGTCTTCGGGGCGGCGGTGCGCCCGGTCGCGGTCATGACCAGGTCACCGTCGACGCGGCAGGAGACCTCGACGATCTCGGCGCCCGCGTCCACCGCGATCCGCTCCACCCGCACGTCCACGGTCGCGCCGGGGCGCACCATGCCGAGGAACCGGGTGGTCCATGCCGTGAGAGTGCGTGCGGGAACGGAGCTTTCGGGATCCACCGCGACCACCGCGTGCTGGGCGGCGGCCGAGAGCCACATGCCGTGCACGATCGGGCTGCCCAGACCGGCCAGCTTGGCGGCGGCGTCGGAGGTGTGGATCGGGTTGTGGTCGCCGGAGACCGCGGCGAACGCGTGCATGGCGCGCGGGGCGGCCATGCTCACGTCGCGGCGACGGCGACGCGGGGTATCGGTGGCGTCGTCGGAGACCGCACCGGCCGCGCGCGGCGGATCGGTGAGCTCGCCCGCGCCGTTGCGGCCACGGATGGCGAAGCGTTCGACGAGCCGGGCCAGCGGGGTGGCGTCGAGTCCCTGATCCAGGATCAGGCCGATGTTCACCTCGACCTCGACCACCCGGCCCATGTCGGTATCGACCACCGCGCCGCCTTCGGCACGGACGACAAGAATGCTCGTCTCCGAGGGCAATTCGCTCAGCAGGTCGATCTGGTGATCCAGGTGGACCAGGTCGAGCATGCCCTCGATGACGGAGCCGCCGGCCGGGGTACGGGCCGCGCCGAGCACCGCGAAGACCGCGGGCCAGCAGGCGCCGACGAGCACATCGGGGGCGGTACGGCCGAGAGTGCTGAGGGTGTCGGGCAGGCCCGAGCCCGTGACACCGGCGTGGTCGGCGATCAGATCCGGCATCCATGCCAGGTTGAGGTGCGCCACACCGGCTTTCACCTCGGGCAGCGACTTCCCGGCGGCGACGCCGAGCAGGGCCGACATCGCGGTCTCGGCATCGGCGTCGGTGATCACCGGCGCGCCACCGGAATACACGCTCGCGGGCACGGTGATGCGGATCCGCACGGAATCACGGACCAGCGGCACCGTCAGCTCCACGTAGCCGAATTCGGCTTCGGGACCGGTGGTTTCGGTCAGGGTGGCGCCGGTGCCGCGATGCACCGCACTCCCCTGCTCGACGATCCACTCCGAGATGTCACCGAGGCGATGCACCGGGTTGACGGTGGTGCGACCGGCCCACTGCACGTCGGGGGCGGCGAGCACGGTGTCGATCGGTCCCGCCACCACACCGGCGACGCGGCGCGCGTCCACCGGCTCGGGGACGACACCGGCCCTGACCAGGCTGTACGCGGTGTCCTGTTCGAAGCGGTCGAGCAGCTCACCGACGGGCTCGTCCACGCGGGTGATACCGGCGACGGCGACGGTGCCGGGGATGACGCACACCTGATCGGCCGAATAACGCGGATCGTGGGCCTGCCACAGCGAATCCGAACGCCACCAGCGACGCACATCGGCGTCGACGACGGGCACGAAGTTCACCGGCTTGCCCGGCGTCTTGCACAGCGAGACGAAGAACGGCACGTCGGCCGGGTGCAGCACGGTGTCGGCGATCGTCGGGTACTGCTTCTGCAGCGCGCACAGCGCCTGCACCGGGTGCTCGAAGGCTTCGTCGTCGGCGAACAGGGTTTCGATCTCACCGCTGTCGGCCGGGTTGAGCCGGGACTCGGTGCGGCGCATCATCTCCGCGAACCGGTCGCGCCAGCTGATGTCGAGCCAGTCCGAGCGGGTGGCGTCGCGGATCGCTTCACCGATATCGCTGCCGCAATCGAACGAGATCGGCACCTCGCTCGTCACGGCCAGGGAGACATAGCGTTCCAGCCACTGCTGGTAGGTCATGGTGGCGACATCGCCGAAGTAGGGCTTGGCGGTGGCGTCGAGCGCCGCGATGATTTCGGCGCGACGGCTCGCCACGGCGTCGGCATCGCCCGCGACCTCGTCGAGCAGGCGGCCGGTCCGCGAGGCGGCATTGTCGATCTCATGGATATCGGCGCCCAGTTGGCTGCGCCCGGAGGCCATTCCACCACTGGCGGTGCCCGCACCGACCCAGTCGGGGGTGCCGGGGGTATCGACGAGCAGCTGCTTCACCGCGGGGGCGGTGGTCGCCTCGAGGGTAGCCATGGCCGCGGTGCCGACCAGCACGCCGTCCAGGGGCATGAGCGGGTAGCCGTGGCCGGTGGACCAGGCGCCGGTGAGGTAGTCGGTGGCGCGTTCGGGAGTGCCGATGCCGCCGCCGACGCAGATCACCACGTTGGCGTGGCCGCGCAGCTCGGCGTAGGTGGCCAGCAGCAGGTCGTCGAGGTCTTCCCAGGAGTGGTGCCCGCCGGCCTTGCCGCCTTCGATGTGCATGATCACCGGGTAGTCCGGAACGGCGTCGGCGATGCGCAGAACGGCCTTGATCTGGGCGACGGTGCCCGGCTTGAACGCGACGTGGCTGATGCCCGCCTCGGACAGCTCACCGATCAGCGCCACGGCCTCGTCGAGTTCGGGGATGCCCGCGGTGACGATCACGCCGTCGATCGGCGCACCCGCCGCCCGCGCCTTCTGCACCAAGCGCTTACCGCCCAGCTGCAGCTTCCACAGGTAGGGGTCGAGGAACAGCGAGTTGAACTGCACGGCGCGACCCGGCTGCAGCAGCTGACGCAACTCGGTGACCCGGTCGGCGAAGATCTGCTCGGTGACCTGTCCGCCACCGGCCAGCTCGGCCCAGTGGCCCGCGTTGGCCGCGGCCGCGACGATTTTCGCGTCGACGGTCGTCGGGGTCATGCCCGCGAGGAGGATCGGCGAACGGCCGGTGAGCTTGGTGAACGCGGTCTCGACAACGATGCGCCCGTTGGGCAGACGCACCGGCTTCGGCGCGAACGCCGACCACGGTGTCGACGGCTCCGGCGCGGCGCCCGGGGTGAGCAGGCTGCGCTGACCGGCGCGGGTGGCGGCGGCGATCACGCCGACACCGGTGCCCTTGAGCGAACCGCCGGTCACCCGCGAGAGCAGGTCGCCGGGGCCGAGGTCGAGGATCCACTGCGCGCCCGCTTCGACCACGGCATCGACGGTGGCGACCCAGTCGATCGGGTCGACGAGCACCTGCTGGGTCAGCGCGGCGGCGAGGTCGGCGTCGATCTCGCACTGGCGGGCCCAACCGGCGACCAGTTCGACGGTCTCGGCCAGCGCCGGGTGGTGGAAGGCGACGTCGACGGAGATGTCTTCGAACACGGGCGCGAATACCGCGCCACCGCGGGCCTTGCTCTCGCGCTCACGGATCTGCTCGTCGTGCAGCTGCGCGCAACGAATGCGCACCCGATCGATCTGCGCGGGCGCACCCGAGATCACGACGCGCCTGCGTCCGTTGCGGATCGACACCACCGCGGCGATCGCGGGATCGACTCCCTCGGCGACCTCGGCGACGATTGCCCGCAGCTGCTCCGGATCCACATTCGACACGGCCACCATCGGCGAGCGCTCGCCCACCGGCATCAGTCCACGCCTGCGCGCGACGAGCCCGGCGGCCGCACCCACGAGCTGCGAGATGGCCAGCAGCTCCGCGTCACGCGTGCCGCCCGCTTCGACCGCGGTGGCGGCGAACAGCCCCTGCGAGTGTCCGACGATCGCGACCGGCGCGTGCTCGGCCGGGTCGAGACCCTGCAACCGCAACGCCCTGGTCGCGGCGAGCTGGGTCAGCAGCACACCCGGCATGGAAACGGGCACCGACCGCAGCACCGAGTCCGCGGGCGCCGAGGAGGGCTCCTCCGGCTCGTCGAGCTCGCTCTCGAGCACCCAGCCCATCGGGTCGAATCCACCGGGGCGCACCACCAGCAACTGCGTCGCAACCGGCTCGATCAGCGCGGCAGCGTCATTCACCAGCGCGGCCAGCTCGGGCTCCAGCGCGCTGTCGCGCCCGATCTCCTCGAGCTCGCGCAGCCACTGTGCACCCTGTCCGCCGAACGCCAACGCGTATCCCGCTCCGGTGCGCAGCTGCTCCAGCAGCGCCGCGCGGACACCCCTGGCCTGGCCGCGACCATTCGCTTTCGTGGTCGCTTCCGTGCCGATTTCGGTGCTCTCGTTGATCGTCAAGACGCTCGACTTCCTTCTCCTGGCGTGTCGCCCACCGACGGCACGCACACGTATCCGGCAGCCCCTTGGGCCTGTTGAGAGCCACGATCGCACAAAATCATGAGGAAAGCCTCACGTTTCTGGCCCGGTAGCGAGCTACTGCCCAGTATTTCCGTACGTCCGTACCAGAATCTTGCGAAACATGACGCGGCCTCATGTTTGAACGCGCAGGTCCGGCCTGTTACTCGGGTTCTCAAACATGAGTGCCCCTCACATTGAGGTTTACCGAATCGTTATAACCCCAGGTCGTGTTACCCACGAGTACGCCACGCCGCCCCTACGCTTCGCACAGCCGGATTCGCCCGGTAGAGTTTGGACGGTCGTACACATCCAAGCGCGAGTGGCGAAATTGGCAGACGCGCCAGATTTAGGTTCTGGTGTCCACGGACGTAGGGGTTCAAGTCCCCTCTCGCGCACAGATTCCTGGCCTTCGGGCCAGATCAGGGCTTCCGCGTGTTCGAGTGCACTCGCACGCTCAGGAGAGCACCCGCGTAAGACCGTGACCTGCGCGAGCATGTTTCACAGATGGCAGTTCTGCCACATTTTCGGCGAGGATCGCCATTCCCCGATCAGCCAACAAAAACCGTGTCCACGGGATAGCTGTAGTCGGAGATTCCGGACGTGTCGCCGACCGCGTTCGCCGAGCGGCTTCTCCTCGATCCGGTCGAGATCGGCCGGGGTGGTGTAGGTCGACCACCCAGACCGCGGCCATGTCGGCGCCGACACCGCTAGCGCGTCATCGGCATGCCGAACAATCGGTGACGAGCGTCGAAGGCGTCGATGGGCCAGCACCCACCACACCGTCATCAGGTCGTGGGTCTGTGCGAGATCGAGGTGCGTCAGTTCCTGGAACCGCGAAAGCCGATAGCGCACCGTGTTGCGATGGACGATCAGCGCGGCGGCGGTCGCGTCGGTGTTCCTGTCGTGTTCGAGGAAAGCCCAGACGGTGTCTTCCATGTCGCGGCGCCCGGCCCGTCCGTCGTCGAGCACTGTGCAGTGTCGGCGCTCGAGCCTTTCGACATCGCCGGTCCCCAGCATCGCCAGCGGATACGGCCCGAGATCGGCGAGTGTCACCACTCCCCTGCGACCGAATACCTGGGCCAGTCGCAGAGTCGTGGTGGCCTCGTCGAAAGAGCTAGCCATGGCGGTGAGCGGTGCGGGTTCGGCGAGGGCGACCAACCACCGATCGCCGACCACCGGCGGCCGCGGCACCACCCCGAACAACTCCCCCTCGGCGACCGCGAGGACCGGTCGCTGCTCGCGGGTAGCGCTCGTGCGAGCCACTACCGCCATCAGCGCAGGCAGGTCATCGACCTCATCCGGTCGCGCGCGCAACGGTTGATAGTGCACTGTCAGGTCGATCCCGAACACACTGGCATCGGTGGCCAGACGTCGGGCGGACAGATGTCCACCCAACAGGGCGCGGAGGAACTGCACGCGCTGTCCGGCGTTCCGGCGTGGGCCCTCCGCGATCATGTCGTGCTGGATTTCGGCGATGACTCCGGCGGCGTCGTTGGCGAACTCCCATCCCACGTCGTGGGCCCGGAGCACCACCCTTGGCGGCAGCCCGCGTCGAGAGGCTTCCTCGTCGAGGGCCGCGAGCACGAACCGAGCGACGAGTTGGATGCTGCGAGTAAGGGTTTCCAGCGGGAAGCCCTGGCGCATCCGTCGGCGGGCCAGCTCGCCCACCGCGCTGATGCTGCAGGCGGCGGGCGCGGTGAAAGTCGCCGACACGTGCTCCAAGACCGAGCGGATGATGGGCGCCGTGAAGGAGGCGATGTCGGACGATGCCAAGACCGCGTACTCCGGCACCTGCACGCGCAGCTGGGCAACCAGCCGATCAACCAGCTCGTCGATACCGGTCACATAGTCGGTCAACAACACACCCAGCTCGTCGAGATCACTCGACTGTTCAGGGCTCGATCCACTCACGGAGTTCCCCGACGAGCCGGGGGGCTCGGGGGCTCAGGGAAAGCAGCAATCTGGTTCGGACTATGCACTGCTCGAATCCTGTCGTTGCTCGCCCGTGCCTACCGAAACCGTGGTAGCAACGCTTCTGCGGCGGGCAGGTTGTCAGCGGGGGACGGCGTCGGAGGACCGGATGGAGGCCACGATCAGTTCGGCAACTCCCCGGTGCCCGACCAGGGTCGGGTGGTAGGGCAGCATCGTGTCTCCGCCGACCACTGGATCGAACCAGCGGGCATCGGCTGCCGAGCACATCCCGTGACCTGTCGAAGCCTGGCGTGTGTCGATGTAGATCGCGCCGTGGGCGGTGGCCCCGCGACTGACCACGGCGTTGAGGCGATCGAACTTCGACTGGATGTAGGCCGCGTCGTCAGCGCGCAGCCCCACCATCGCCGAGCAAGTTCCCGGGTCGAAGTAGGTGGGCCAACCGTCGACGAAGATCTTGGCCTTCGGCGCGCGGCGGCTGATCTCGTCCAGCGCGGAAGTGTAGGTGGGGGCGATGGCATCGATGGCAACGTCCCAGGCAGGATCGGCCGCCGTTGCGCAACCTCCGGTGACCGCGGCGGCGTGGCAGCTGCCGATGAACTTGGTCATCTCGGCGTCGTTGGCGCCGAGATGCAGTGTGACGATTTCGGTGTCGGGGCCGAGCGCCTCGAACTGCGGCGGGACGACCCCCGATTGGCGCCCGGCCAGGTCGCGGATCTTCGCCGAGCTGCAGGTCCGATCCTCGTAGCTGATCCCCAGTGCGTCGGCGATCAGGGCCGGAGCGTTCGCTGTCGAGCGCGCGCACAGCAGCGGTGCCGTCGGGTCGATGTTCAGCACACCCGTAGTCGCCGCACCCGAATCGCCCAAGGCGACGTAGCGGGCCCCACTCGCCGGTGACGGCTGAGCACCCGCAGTGGGCACGGCGATCAGCGCGAGTACGGCCGCGCCGACGGCGGCGCGGCAGAGCGGACGAGTGATCAGCTTTCTCATCATCGAGAATCGACTTCCTTTACATTTTCCTGAGACTGCTCGGGCATGCGCTCGACAGAATCTCTGGGGGCCACAATCGCGAAATCGCTGGGCGGCCCTAGCGGACGGGCAATGGCTCTGGGGTGCTGGTTCGCGTGGGCCACTTGGTGATCCGGAAGAGGTGGCTGAACAGAGTCGCTGTGGTCCCCCCTGGCGAGGCGGCCAGCAACATCACCCCCACCGCGAGCAGGGGGTCGAGGTCGAAAGCGGTGATTAGTCCGAAGGCGAGCAGGGGCAGGATCAGGATCTGCAGGACGAGCGCGACAGCCACCGCCTTCGGGTTGCGTGCCACTCGCCGGAAATCCGGGACGGTCAACGTCAACCCGAGGCCGAACATGATGATCGCCAGCGCGATCGGCAGACCGGTGGTGATCAATGGTGAATTGCTCATGTGATTTCTTTCGATCTACGTCCTGCGCGTTGAGACGACTTCGTCTCAACGCTGGCAACTATGACACGAGTGTGGCGTAGGTCGCAATCACAGCTCGCGCACGACGATGCCGTCGGTCGACTCCGCGTTATCCAGGGGCAGGGTCGACCGCGACATCGACGCCCGAGTGAACGCCGCCTGGGCGGTCGCGCGGCGACCGACCCGGTAGCTACAGCCCCTTCACAGCCTCCTGCAGCACCCGATCGATATCCGCGGGCGCGACACCGAGCTCTTCGGCGACTTCCTTCTCTGCCCTGGTCACAGCTTTCTCGATTGCTTCTTTGACCTTGAGCTCCCCGATGACGACGAGGCCCGCCTGGCCGGGATCGATGAAGTCGCCGAGTTCTTTGACCTTCGACCGCGATATGCCCTTGGCAAGGTGCCCGCCGACGGCCCCGATGACGCCGCCGGCAGCTGCCGATGCGAGGATCGCGGGCGGGAAGATCACACCGAGCACCGCGCCTGCCGCGATACCTCCCCAGGCACCGTGGCGGGTGGCTGTCTCGTCCTTGTTCTCGTGCACCTTGCCCTTGGCGTCTTTGGTGACCACGGCCGCGTCGTAGGAGCCGACCAAACCTTCGCTGTGCAGATCCTTGACGACCTGGTAGTCCGCGCGAGCGGCGGCCTCGTTCGGATAGGTCGCGAGATAGATGAATGTTTCGTCGTCTGTCTTTGCCATAGGATCCTCCGTTTCCGGCGTACGCGGTCGGTCGACCACAAAGCAAGGCTTCCCCGCCGATGCCGACCGGTCGTCACCCGCAAGGGATGAGATCGCGAAATCAGTCGTCGGACCGGTCGATGGCGATCCGGTTCATCCGTTTCGGGTGAGGCCGTCGCGGCTCCCGGTGAGAAACGTTGGACGTCGGTCCTCTACGGAAGGATTCATGATGGCTCACGTATCGGAAACCGAGCATCCGGTCCAGCAGGGTTTCGCCGCGGGCACTTCTATCGGCGCCGCGATTCTGCTTCTGGTCGTCGGCGTGTTGTCCGTTCTGCAGGGCATCGCAGCAGTGGCCGAGGACGACCTGTTCGTCGTCGGCATCGACTACCTCTATGAATTCGACACCACGACATGGGGCTGGATCCACATCGTCGGCGGAATCATCCTCGCGCTGAGCGCGGTGGGCCTGATGAGCGGCGCCACCTGGGCGCGGATTGTCGCGGTCGTCATCGCGTCGCTGTCGCTCATCGCGAATTTTCTGTGGCTGCCCTACTACCCGGCGTGGTCGATCCTGATCATCGTGCTCGATGTGGTGGTCATCTGGGCCGTCACGACGTGGAATCCGCGCACAGTCTGATTGATGACCCGGGACGGTTGCGAACCTGAAACATCGCGGCATCGACGGGAATGTGTCCGATAAACTCGCTGCGTCTCGAGATCGACGGATAGTGGGCGATCGACTCCGATCGCGAGCATCACCCGTTAGTCAGGCGCCGCCCTTACTAGAGCGCGCGATTGCCCATGTCCGAAGTTCGCTGCAGCAAGGGGATTGCTATGACCGAGCGCAATTCTTCCGTCAATCGTCCCGTTCCCGAGGAAGAGCCCTTCGAGCGGCAAGCCGCCGCCGCGGGGATCGCCATCCTGGCCGCGATCATGCTGTTCCTCACGGCGGCCGCCTCCATCCTCGAGGGAATCGCCGCGATCGCCGAAGACGAGTTCTATGTCGCCGGTATCAGCTACGTCTACGAATTCGACGCGACCACGTGGGGATGGATCCATGTCGTCCTCGGTGTGATCGCGATCATTTGCTCGATCGGTTTGATGACTGGCGCCGCGTGGGCCCGATACTCGGCAGTGGGTATCGCGGCGCTGGTGATGATCGCGAACTTCTTGTCCCTGCCCTACTATCCCGCGTGGTCCCTCTTGATCATCGGGCTGAGCGTAGTGGTCATCTGGGCTGTCACCGCCTGGCAGCCAGTTCGGGATCATCGTCGGCCGTGACGGCCGATATCGCGACCTGAATCAGGATGGCGTCGGCAGTCCTTCCGGAACGCGCCTCATACGGAACGAGTTGAACAACCCGATGAGACCGGCCAAGAGCGGAACCAGCAGTGCCACTTGCAGAGCGAAGGGCCGAGCGTCGGTGTTGATGCGAATGATCTCGTCACGGATCTCCGGAGGTTCGTCGACGAGCAGTTGATCGAGTTGGGTATTGCTCATGACCTCGGCGTCGTCCTCCAGTGCCTGCGCCACCTGTTGCTGCTGTGCCTGCGGGAGCACCGTGCTCGATTCCGCCATGCTCGTGAAGGTGATCGACAAGGTCGCCAGCATGATGGCACCGGCGAACGCCAGCCCGAAGGACAACCCGAACGACCCGGCCGCCGAATTGACGCCTGCGGCTTCGCTGATCCGCTCCTCCTCGATGGGGGCCAATGTGTAGTTGTTGAGCTGAGACACCAGCAGACCCAACCCCGAGCCCGCGATGATGAGCGGGATTATGAGCCCCCAGCCGAATTCCGCTCGTGGAACGATCGGGATGAGCACCACAATCCCGATCGTGAGGAGCACGAATCCCCACCGGATGATGTTGCGCGCCGGCCGATCGCCCGCGTATCTGCCGGTGAGCACCGCAACGGCGAACATGCTCAACGACAGGGGTGCGATGGACAGGCCGGCTTGCATCGCGTTGTACTCGAGCACCATCTGCAAGTAGATCGGCAGGGCGATCATCGTGCCGCCGAGGGCGATCTGCTGGAGCATCTGCCCCGAGATGCCCAGCCGGAAGATCTTGGATCGGAACAAGTCCGGGTCGAGCAATGTCGGCTTTTCCGCGCGCTTACGCCGGACCAGCCAATAGGCGAGCCCGGCCAGCGCGATCGCACCGACAGCCAGGAGCACACCGACCGATTCGCCGCCCTCCTGCCACACCAGGATTCCCAGCACGATCCCGCCCATGCCGAGAACCGACAGCACCGCCCCGACCATGTCGACGCCACGTGGGCCGGTATAGGACACATCGCGGACGATTCCCATCCCGGACAGCACGATCGCGATAACGACGACCTCCAACACGAACCCGACGCGCCACGACAGGTAGGTGGTGATGAAGCCTCCGAGCAGTGGGCCGATCGCAGCCGCGATCGCAGCCGCCGCGCCGACGAGGGCATAGACCTTCTTCTGCGCAGCGCCTTCGAAGTTGCCGTGGATCAGCGATTGCATGGCGGGCAACAGCAGCGACGCACCGATCCCGCCGAGCACGGCCCAGAAGATGACGATCGCGACCAGGCTCTGCGCGAACGCCATCGCCGACGCCCCCACCGCATAGCCGATCAGACCGAGCGCGTAGGCCCGCTTGCGTCCGATCAGATCGCCTACTTTGCCGCCGATCAGGATGAACGCGGCCGAAACCAGCGCTTCCAATGCGATCGCCGCTTGGACCCCGCTGACAGTGGTGTCGAGATCGTGAACCACCGCCGAGATCGACACGTTCATCAGCGATGTATCGACGACGAGCACGAACATCGCCATCGCCAGCAGCGCCGCCAGTAGACGTTGAGTGTGCGCCTGCCCAGCCGAATCGTTGTTCATCGATCCATCGCTCATCGAAGCCCGCCGTCCCGGCAGTCGTGACGTACTCCTGAAAATCGACCACGGCCGCCGAGTCGATCGGATTCGGATCCAGTGCCCGAAGGCCGGCCGGGAGTTGCCGCTGCCCGGCCGGATGTCTGGCGGTCTACACCAGCTCGGGAACTCGCAGGTGCGCGAAGCCGAGTCTGAACTCGGCCACCTCGAGAACTTCGGCTCTCATCACGCGGGTCGCCGCGTCCCGCAGTCGATCCACGTGGGGGCGACTGTTGTCCAATTCCTCTCGGCTCGACCAGACGGTCGATCCCACTCCTCGCCCGGTTGCCCGGTCGACGAACAGGCTGGCGCTGCGGAATCCTTCGATCTTCTCCAGCTCCGGCAGCAGACCGGACTTGAACGTCTGGATCGCCAAGTCGACTCCGGCCGGATCGACCTGGATCCAGGTGCAGCGGGTGCAGGCACTCGCGCCGGCCAGGTGATCGCGGTGCATGACCGCGACTTCCCATTCCTCGATACTGTCGACCGAGCCGTTCAATGCCTCGGCCAGACCATCACGCAGTGATCGGATGCGCATACTGCTGTCGTGCATCGCGGTCTCGGATTCCCACGCGGTGGTGGCGATGCATCGGCCTGTCGCCCTGTCCACCATCAGCGACATACCCACCCACCCGTGGAGGTCGGGCATATTCGGCATCATCGTGTTATGGAGGTATGCGATTCCGCGGTCGATCGACGACCGCTGGGCCGCAAATGTGCTGGAACGTGCGTACACGGGGCCACCTCCTACTTTCAGGAAGGGTGGCGCCCCGGTGGGCGCCACCGGACACATCTACTGTCCTCCGAAGCGACGATCCGCACAATGCGATGGACGGTCTCCTTTGCGCCGATAATTTCGGCCGTATTCAGTAGTGCCGAGGTATTGACATCGAGCGAATCAGGAGAAGACTGGAGGGATACCGGAACACCGGAAATGAGCCACACTGCCGACGGAGACGTTTGCCGACCGTAGTGACGTCGTTTTCAGGATCTGGCTAAGCCCCCGGCAAGCCAATCGAATACCGGAGTATCAGCGACGACTGAGCTCATGGTTTCGATGGAGACTACCGGGGACTGTTCTGTGTGGGGCCGATCAGCCCGGCAGACGACAATGCGACAGCAAGTCGCAGCGGCAGCACCAGTGCGCCGATCGCAAGGATCGTGAACACCAAGCCTGCGATATCCGGAGCCCACAGAACGAGTTGGGTCAGTTCGACCCCCGCGGCGGTCGGCAGTGCGATGCCGAGACCCGCCAGGGCCCCACCGATCACGAGCAGCCAGAGGGTGAAGTTCGCGGCCGCCCGCTGTCGCGACACCGCTTTCGGGTGGACGAGCAGCTGGATACCGCGAACCACCGCGGCGATGCCGATGGCCACCGATGCGCCGAGGCCGATGAGAATCGCCTGGTAGGAGCGTTCGACCGGGGCCACCGCAGACTCATGCCCGAGCGTGCGCGCCGCGATCCCGAACCCGATATCGAGCAGTGCGGCCTCCTGGAACTTTCCATAGGCGTTCGCGGTGACGACGACGGCGTGGTCCGGCAGCAAGATGACGTGGGCCGCATAGCCGGGCGCGGCACCGCCATGCCAGACCATCGGGATGTCGGTGCCGTCGACGGTCCAGTGACGCCAGCCGAGGCCATAGCTCCTCCCGTCACCGGTGGGCACCACCTCGTCCAGCACGGTGCCGTCACCCAGACTCGCCCGTGCGAAAGCGGCGAGATCGTCGAGTGTGCCGCCGAGATAGCCATAGGCCACCCCGGCCGGGTCGAACGGCGTGGCGAACGGCACCGGCCTGCCGAAGACGAAGCGATGCCCGTCGGGAACCACGGCGGTCGCCTGTTCCGCGGACGTGACAGCGGTGCGCATACCGAGTGGTTCGAGCACGCGCTCGGCGAGCACCTCCGTGAAAGGTCGACCGGTGACCGACTCGACCACGGCACCGAGCAACAGATAATTTGTACTCGAATAGCGATGTGCGACACCGGGTTCAGCGGTCAGCGACTCGTGGGCGAGCTCGGTGACCACGTCACCCGGTCTGAGGTGCGCGTCGGTTCGATCGGTATAGGTTGTCGACGTCGGCAAGCCGCTTGTCTGGTTCAGCAAGTGCCGCACGGTGATTCGCGCCGATAGCGCAGCATCGCCGGTTCGGAACGACGGCAGATAGGTGGTCACCGGTTCGTCGAGGCGCAACTCCCCTGCCGCCACCATCGTCGAAACCAAACGCGCTGTCACCGGCTTGGCCACAGAACCCCACAGGAACGCGGTCCCCCGGGTGACCTGCGCGCCCGAGCCATCGGTGCCGAAAGTTCCGGCATGCCGTATCCCCGCCCGGTCGACCACCGCGTACGCGGCCCCGGGAATCCGCAGCGCGGCCATCCGCTCGCGCACGAACTCGTCCGAATCAGAGCTCGGACCGGAACCGCCCACGACCGCATCCGGAGCGGGCGCGCAACCGATGAGCACCAGCATCGAGAGCAGCAGCACCGGCCATCGTTCCAATATCGTCATATTGGAACGATAACCATATGAGTATATTGTTGTCCATGCCTCGAGTTGCCGATCACGACCAACGACGCACGCTGATGACGCACGCCTTCCAGCGGCTGCTGGCCGAGGAGGGGCTGTCTCGGGTGACGTTCAGCAAAGTGGCGGCCGACGCGGGGATCTCGGTCGGGTTGATCCAGCACTACTTCGCCAACAAGGACGAGCTGCTGCGATTCTCGTACGAGGACTGCCTGCGTCGCAGCGCCGACCGGGTCGCGCAACACATCAGCGCCGGCGAAGCGGCCGGGCAGCCGATTTCGGCGATGCTGCTGGCAGGCTTGGCCGAACTACTGCCACTCGACGCCGAACGAAAGGTGGAGTTCCGGGTCGATCGCAGCCTGTGGACCCTTTCACTGAACAATCCGGAGCTGGCCCGGATCGCGCAGCGAGCCCATCACGAACTGCACGGCAGGATCGCCACCGCCATCCGGAACGGCAAGGAATGCGGCGAGGTGAACGCCGAGGTCGACAGCGCCGCCGCCGCAACGATGATCACCTCCGCCACCCGCGGACTGGGCGACATTCTGTCGATCGAATCAGCCGCCTCCGACCCCGCTGTGCTGGATACCGTTCTGCGACCGGTGATTTCGACCGTCTTCACCGGCCGCTGCGGCCACTTCGACTAGGGCCGCCGAGAACGGCCGCCCGCATACGTCCCAGGAGACGGCTGGTCGGCTCAGCGCGGGCCTTGGCCCCGATCGCGGATCGTCACCGAGATCGGCGTCGTGGTGTCGGACTCGATGCGCACCAGATGGTCCGGGCCGACTGTGCTCGCGTGTCCGCCCTCGACGGTGATCTCCGGTCCGTTCGGGTAGTGCAGGGGGCTGATGAAGATCTCGGTCGGGGCTCGCATCAGGGCGGGGTCGTAGGCGTAGTGGAATTCTCCGGTTGCCGCGTCGAAGGACAGCGAGCGCGGAATGCCCGCGGTGGCTTGGGGATAGGTGCGGACCAGGGTGCGTAGCTTGTCGGGCTTGGTCGAGGAGAGCTCACCGTCCGCGGTGAACAGGCCCTGGGCGGTGTCGGCGGTGGTGGGGTCGTTCCAGTGTTTGTAGGCCCAGTGCATCCAGCCGGTCAGTGCCTGGTCGGCGGCGGCGGTGTCGATGGCGAGTGCCCGGATATTGTCTGTCGCACCGAATTCGGTCATCAGTCCTACCGCGCCCATGCGGTCGGCCTGATGCAGGGCGCGTTCTTGCGCCTGACCGCTGTAGGCGAGGCAGCCTTCGGCGTCGGTGCCGGGCAGACCTTGCGATTGCAGGAAGATCTGGGGGCAATAGTTGTGCCAGGAGTAGCCGATCTGTGGATCGTCGGCGATCGGCTCGAAGAAGGTCGCGACATCACGTCCGCCCGCGAGCTGCTGGGGTTCGTACCAGACGATGCCGGACGGATCGACCTGCCTGATCGCGGCGCGGACGCGGTCCATCGCCGGTTGTAGTTCGGTGCGGTAGTGCTGGGCGCATCCGGTGATCGCGCACTCGGCGAACTCGGATCCGGCCCACGGCTCGTTCAGCAGGTCATATCCCATGGAGTAGGGCTGATCTCGCCAGCGTTGGGCCACCGCCTGCCACGCCTGAGCCCAGCCGTCGAGCAGTCCGTTGCGGTTGGCCCAGAAGTCGTCCCAGAGCGCGGATTGCTCGGGCAACCAGTAACCCCAGGGGAATTCGGCTGTCGTCACCGGAAAGGGCCCGAACGCAGC
Organism: Nocardia salmonicida NBRC 13393; assembly: GCF_001613085.1. GTDB lineage: Bacteria > Actinomycetota > Actinomycetes > Mycobacteriales > Mycobacteriaceae > Nocardia > Nocardia salmonicida. Next base: position 75,189 of record NZ_BDBR01000012.1, on the reverse strand, counting down.
CGGCCGTCGCACCGCCCACTGCGGTACGCCTTCACCACCGTAGATTTCGTGCCACTGGTCCTGGTGGAAGTCGAACTGTGTCCAGATTCGGTTCGCGGCCAGTTGTCCGACGACGCGGTCCCAGCTGTCCAGGTAGTCGTTGTCGACCACTCCTGGCGCAGTGGGAGTGACTCCCGCCCACAGGGTTCCGATCCGCGCGCCGTTGAAACCGTGCTCGGCCAGCCAGGCGGCGTCGGCCGCGGTGAAGCCTTCGGCGGTGTCGGGCGGCACATACGGCGCCTGCTTCCAGACCAGGTTGACCCCGTGCACGATGACGACCCGACCGTAGTGATCGACCAGCCACCGTCCGTCGCGACGGAGTTGGGGCACGGCGCCCATGGGAGCCGCGGTGACAACGCGCGCCTCGGTCGAGAGCAACAGAAACACGAACAAGACGAGCCCGAGCCGACGCAGCAACCGAGCGCTACGGGACCTGCCGCGATCGATGGTTGCCGGGTCTGTGCGCATCTGCACGACTCCTCATGGTCGACGAGTGCGAGACATGCATATATGCACCAAGGCATCCGAATACACTCGCGTATCGCTGATGAGTTTGGGGAGGTCGGTCCGAGTTGTCAAGACCCGACGATGACCCGAGCCGCAGGCCGAAGCGGGCTCGATATGCCGGTGGGCGACGTCAGCTTTCGGCGGCGGCCATCGCGGTGAGAGAGCGGTTGAGCAGGGTCAACGCATCGAGGAACGAGTCGTGCGGGATCCGCTCGGGGTCGGTGTGGGCGAGGGTGGCGATGCCGTGTTCCAAGGCGAGCACGAGGAGCGCGATCTGTTCGGTGGGCGCGGGCAGCCGAATTCCGGACGCCTCGGCGACCCGTTCCACGGTGGAGCCGAACCAGTCCATCGTGGCTCGGTCGTAGTCGCGCAGGCGATCGGCCACCTCGGGATGACGCAGAGCGTAGAGCCGGAACTCGATCAGCAGAAGGAACCGCTTCCGGTCGGCGAACCGGTTTCCGCCCTGCCCGTCGAGTGGATCGATATCCTGCTGCGGGGTGTTGCCGGAGTCGGTCAGCCTTGTACCGTTGTCGATTTCGCGTTGTAGCCAGTTGTCGAGCAGCGCCAGGAACAGATCGGTCTTGTTAGCGAAGTTCGCGTACACCGCGCCGCGGGAGAATCCGGCGCGTTCGGCGATGTCGTCCAGCGCGGCATCGGCGAATCCCTTGTCCGCGAACACATCCTCGGCCGCGCTCAGTAGCGCGGCACGGGTCCGTTGCACGCTTTCGGCGCGAGTGAGTCTCGGCAACGTTGATCTCTCCATCGGACTCGACAGGGCAGGACGCGACCAACACACTACGTCCACCTCCCACCGGCCTGCGATCTCGGTTGATGAGCAAGGAGCCACAGATCGCCCCGTAGCCACGGCCTCCGAGAAGTCGGCTGCCACCGCGTGTTTCGCCGTCGCCGGATTCGCGACCTCCGCGAACCAGGACGAAGTAGCCTCTCGGAGTGAGCAGAGAGTTGCGGGTCGCCGCCTACGCCATCTGCGTGCGAGAAGTCGCCGGTGTCGTCGAGTTGCTGCTCGCCAGGTGGGTGTCGCCCGACGGCGCCAAACAGTGGACGTTGCCGGGCGGTGGAATGCACCACGGCGAGGATCCGATCGCCACCGCTGTTCGAGAGGTCGACGAGGAGACCGGATACCTCGTCGAGGTCGTCGAGCTTCTGGGTATCGACTCGGTCAACCATCGATATCCGCGCGCCGGAGGTGAATTCGCGGACTTCCACGGCCTACGGATCGTGTACGAAGGTCGGATCACCACCGGGGAACTCCGCCACGAAACCAATGGCTCGACCGACCTCGCCGCCTGGCACCCGCTCGACGATGTCGCCCACCTCGACCGAGTCGATCTGGTGGACATCGGGATCGAGCTGTGGCGAACCAAGCCGGCCGACGGAAACGTGACTCGGCCGAGCAACCCGGGTCAGTACACCTAGACGAGGGTCACGTCGAGCGGCACCGCGTTGCGCAACGTGTGCCCCACCGGGGAACTGGACTGCACCTTCGCGCGCAGTTCCTCGAGCTGCTCCCGGGAGGCGTCCGTTTCGTCAGTCAGTACTCGTGCTTGATGACGAAGTAGGAGCCGCGAATGGTGCCCGCGAGCTTCGACTTCTGCCGCGCGAACTTGAACGAGTCGAGCTCGGCGGGCACTTCCATGCCCTCGCTGAGCTTGAACCCGACCGCCCGCTTCTTCGCGTCGTCGATCGAGTACATGACATTGATCGACAGACCGCTCTCGTAGAAGACGTAGGCGATCCGAAGGTTCTCGACCTGGAAAGCCGTGGCCTCCAGCGGGCGAGAGGAGATCACGATGTCACGTTCGTCCGCGAGTATCCGGCTCACCCAGTCGACGGCCGATGTCGCCTCGCTCGCGGGCTCCACCGTGAAGACGTGATCGTATTTGTTCTTGAAGTACCGAGCCTCGTTCGCCCGCAATCCGGCGAGCGCGTCCACGACCGGCGACGACTCCAGACCCTGGGTCGACACGGTTGCGAAATCCACGGTATAGGCCACAGCGAACTCCTCAGAGGGTCCATCACGTCACCGGCAGCATCGACATCGTCGAACCTCGCGCCCCGCCGAACCGAGGCGCGCATCGCAGCGCAGCGTCAGTGCGAGTAGTCCCGGAATGTCATGACGCCGCCGACCAGGATACCCATCACCGCCAGGATGTAGACGGTGACACGGACCCAGGTCGGCCCGTAATAACTGACCGCCATCGCCGCTCCCAGCGCTACCAGAATCAGCACCACTCCGTAGAAGGGCGTGCGTTGCTCCCTGTCAACCATCACTCCAGTGTCCGCCGACCGCGCTGCGGGTGCCATGCCGATTACGACGCGGTCTGGAAACGCACGCAGGGGTCGCCGCCTCTTGTATATACGTATACATCTACGTATAGTCATAAGCGTTGCCAGGCACCCCGCCGACCTCCGCACGCTTGATCGGAACGAACATGACCGCACCGCAGATCACCCGTCCGGGAATGCTCCCCACCAGCGTCTACACCGGTTGGACAGGTCCTCGGCCACGCATCGATCTCGTCCTGCGATACCTGCGCGGCGATCACACCTTCGCCCAGCTGATCCGCTTCGCCCTGGTCGGCGGGGCCAGCAACATCGCCTATGTGCTGCTGTTCCTGACCATGCACGGCAGCGGCCCACTGGTCGCCAATGTCGCCGGATCGATGGTGAGCACGGTGATCGCCAACGAATTGCACCGGCAACTCACCTTCCGGGCGGGAAGCAGGGTCGGCGGGTTCACCGCGCAGTAGGAGGGCGGCGGGTTGGCGCTGCTCGGCCTCGGCATCAGCACGGCGGCGTTGGCCGGACTGGATTTCCTGGCGCCGGGCCTCGGCGAGACCGCGCAGGCGGGCGCCGTGCTCGCTGTCATGGCCGTGGTGGGCGGGCTGCGATTCCTGGTCCTGCGCAGTTTCGTCTTCGGAAATTAGGCTCGAGCTGCGCTGATTCGTTATCAGTGGCACCGTATCCGTTATCGTCCCAGGACGAATTCCTTTGGGCAGCAGCCGTTTACGCGTCGATACCGCAATCGATACCCCCGCATAATTTCGCCCTGTCAGAAATGTCTGATGAATGACGGGCCCTGCGGACCGGGCGGAACAGTTCTACTGACCGGGCTGCCCAGTTCGGGAAAGACCACCCTCGCCACCGCCACCCGGCACCGCGTGGCGGACGCCGGGTATCCAGTCGAAGTACTCGATGGCGATGACATGCGCGGGCGGCTGTGGCCCGAACTCGGCCTGGCCCCCGACGACCGCAAGCGCAATCTCGGCAGGATCACCACCCTCGCGGTGATGCTGGCCGGCCACGGCGTGCTCGTTCTCGTTGCGGCCATCGCTCCGTACGCCGCCGATCGTGCGCTGATGCGGGCCCGCCACGATGACGCCGGCCTCGACTTCGCCGAGGTCCACGTCGCCACCGCGCTCTCGGACTGCGAGCAGCGCGATGTCAAAGGGCTGTACGCGCGCCGGGCACGGGGCGAGCTGACCCAGCTCACCGGGGTCGATGCGGCCTACGAGGACCCGCTGCTCCCCCAGCTGCGGATAGACACCGCTGCCGAGACGGTCGCCGAGTCCACCGATCGCGTGCTCGAACTCCTGATCCGACGAGGTCTGTTCGCCGCCCCTGTACCGAGCCGACAACCGTGAAGCAGGCAACCCGCCTCGTGCCGGCGCCGATCTTCATCCTGTCCGCGCCCCGATCCGGTTCCACCCTGCTGCGTTCGGTGCTGAACAGCCATTCACGCATCCACGCCCCGCACGAACTGCACCTGAATCTGCTGACCGTCCAGGAAATCGAGTGGACCGCCGACGACATCACCGAGCGCTACGCGAGTATCTCGCTGGACGCGCTCGGCCTGACGATCCGTGAGCTGGAACATCTGCTCTGGGACCGCCTCCTGCACCACGAACTGGAACGCAGCGGTAAGGACCGGATGGTCAACAAGACGACGAGCAGCGTGCTGACCTGGCGACGGATCGCCGCGTGCTGGCCCGATGCCCGCTACGTGTTCCTCCTGCGCCACCCGACGCAGATCGCCGACTCCTTGGGCCGTGCCTGGGCGGATCGTCGTGAAATCGACCCGGTGCGAAGGACTTTGGAATTCGTCGCGGCGATGAACGAGGCCCGTGCGGCGCTCGACGGCCACGAGGTTCGCTACGAGGACCTGACCCACCGCCCCGAGGAGACCGTGCGCGGGTTGTGCCGCTTCCTCGATGTGGAGTGGCAGCCCTCGATGCTGGACTACGGCCGATTCGACCACGGAAGCTATGTCCGGGGTATCGGCGACTGGAGCGAGACCATCCGCTCCGGCGTCATCCAGCCGGCGCGCCCGCTGCCCACCGACCCGGACGTCCCGGACGCGCTGAAGTCGGCGTGCCGAGAATGGGGCTATCCGGCTAGTCGGTAGACGCGCCCGGTCAGACGTACGGGTCGACCTCGGCCTGGTCAGACCGAGATTCGGACGCCGGTGAGTTCTTCGGAGATCTGCCAGATGCGCTGAGCGTCGTCGAGGCCGCGTAGGCGACCGTAGAGTTTCTGCTCGGCGGGAGGGCCGCCGAGGTGTCCGGGTCCGCTGGGTCCGTAGAAGCGCTCGGTCTCGGCGTCGGGCGCGGTGGCGGCGTAGAGGGCGGGCAGCGTCGCCGACTCGACGGTGCCGAGGAGGATGCCTCGCGCCGAGAGCCACCGGATGAGTTTGACCCCCGTGGTGTCCTGCGCGCGCCCGACCTCGGGCCGGGCGGCGAGCAGATTCGTCGGTGCGACGCCCGGGTGGGACAGATTGCTGGTGATGCCCCAGCCGTTGGCTCGGCTGCGTCGGCCGAGTTCGAGCCCGAACAGACCGAAGGCGATCTTGGACTGGCTGTAGGCGTGCCTGCCGTTATAGGAGCGCTCCCAGTTCAGGTCGTCCCAGTTGATCCCGTGCTGGTTGGCCGCGACGCTGACCTGCGAGGTGACGCGCGCACCCCCTGCGCGGAGCAGGGGCAAGAGGTGCCCGACCAGGGCGAAGTGCCCGAGGTGGTTGGTGCCGAACTGCAATTCGAACCCGTCGGCGGTGACCTGTCGATCCGGCGGGGTCATCACGCCCGCGTTGTTGATCAGCAGATGGATGGGGCGATCCTCCGCTCGCAGGGTCTCGCCGAGCGCCGCAACGCAATCCAACGAGGACAGGTCGAGTTCGCGCAGCGAGACCTGCGCCTCGGGGCTCGCTTGCCGGATAGTGTCGAGCGCGGCCTCGCCCTTGCGCTGGCTGCGCACCGGGAGAACGACTTCGGCCCCGGCGGCCGCCAGGCGCGCTGCGATCCCGACGCCTATGCCATCGCTGGCTCCGGTGACCACAGCGCGTTGTCCGGTGAGGTCGGGAACAGTGATGTCGGGTTGCCGACGTGGCATGTCGCTTCTCCTGTGCTCGGTGTGCTGGGCTGGTGGTATCCACGATCGTCCGGCCGAGAGGCGACATCCAGGGACTGTCGATCAGTGGATACCCGCGAGCCCCGACGGTAGAACCGAACCAGTCACACAAAGGAGATCTCTGGTGATCGTACCGAGAGCTACGAGAAATTGCAGTTGCTCTCCGTGGTCAGCACCGAGATGCTCCACTGACCAGCGGCTCAGATCTCTACGGCCGCCAGTAACCAGCCGGTCCCGTCGTAGTCCATGAGGTCGCGGACGAGGGCGACCCTTCGTCGGCATCCTGCGCTCAGCACGAGCCGAACCCGTTCGCCACCGGACCACACCCCGACGACCTCCGCTGAGCGCAGCGGCCAGAAGGTCATCGGCCCCGCGTGAGTGGGGCCGCGGTGACGGGTTCCTCGCTGCTGCTCGGCGCACATGTTCGCCGGACAGATAGCGGCGCGTCCAGCAGTTCGTCGAGCAACTCCTGGGCACGCGGCCACGGTCCGTGGCCTGACGCCGGATTCAGATGGCCGACGTCGCCGAGGTCGACCAGTCTGCTCCCCCACACCTCGGCCATGCCTGCGACGCGGCGAGCCGTGGCCAAGGGGTCGGTGCTGCTCGCGGCCACGATGCTGGGGAAGGGTAACCGCCTGCGCGGAATCGGCGTCCAGCCGTTGGCCGTGAGTTCGTCGACGGTCGGATAGCCTTGCGGCAGTGAAGTTTCGAAATCGGGCGGCGTGGCTAGCAGTGCGCCGCGCACCGGCCGGTCGGACTGTTGCGCCCAGTGGACCGTGATCATCACGCCCGCGCTGTGCGCGACCAGGACGACGGGTCCGTCGATGTCGGCGAGCACCGCGTCGAGTGCGGCGACCCGTGCGGCCAGACTCAGCCCGTCACGTTCCAGCGGCGGCACGATCGCCACCTTCCAGAGCGTGTCGGCGAGCAGGCTCTGCCAGTGGTCGGCGACGTGATCGCGCAGGCCGGGAACGATGACGACGGTGGGTTCGGGAAGAGCATTCATGAGGTGCGGCAGTCCTTTTCGACAGAATCAGTGCGAGGCGTGCACGGTGGCGAGCTTGCGCAGCCCGAGCGGGTAGACCCGGCGACCGAGCAACAGGGCGACGATCGCGAGGACCGACACCACCGGCGTCACCCGCAGCGCGTTCTGCAGACCGAGATGGTCGGCGAGGACACCGACGACGAACGGGCCAAGTGCCAACCCGAGCAGGCTGTTGGCGAGAGTGAGCGTGCCGAACGCCGACGCGCGGACCGAGGGGTGGGTGAGATTGGCGACCATCGCCACGGTCGGACCGGCCGAACCGCCGGAGAAGAACGCGCCGATACCGAGCAGAACCAGTTGCGGCACACCGGTACTCATGCTGAAACCGAGACCGAGGGTGACGAGTGAGATCAGGCAGAACACGATCGCGGTCGTCCACTTGCGCGCCATGTCGGCGCGGCCGACCCGGTCGGTGATCACACCGCACACCACCATGCCGGCGCCGACGAGGGTCACGATCACCGCCGCCAGACCCGCGGCCCGGTCGGGCGCCAGCCCGTAGTAGCGGTTGAAGAAGCTGGGCATCCACGACAGCAGCACCGCGGCGGTGAACATCTGCAATCCGCTGCCCACGTAGGCGCACAGCACGGCCGGATTGGTGAACAGCGTCGAAATCGGTGCGCGGAAGGCGATTTCGGGTGTGGGCTCGGTGGCGTGGGCGGCATTGCGTTCCTCGGTGACCACCGCACGGAACGCGACGGCCAGCACCAGACCGAAGACCGCCATGGTAGCGAACGACCACCGCCACCCCAGGTGTACGGCGATCACACCGCCCGCGGCGACACCGAGCACCGAACCGAACGAGCCACCGGCCATGAACGCACCGCTCAGAGCCGCGTGCCGACGGGCCGCGAACACGCTGAGCACCAGCGCGACCCCGACGCTGCCGTAGGCGGCCTCGCCGACGCCGACGAAGAAGCGGGCGACGAGCATCTGCGGGTAGTTGTCGGCCAGGGCGCACACCAGGGTCGCGATGCTCCACACCACCGCCATCACCACCAGGCTCCTGACCCGACCCCACCGGTCGGCCAGCACCGACAGCGGCAGCGTCAGCAGACCCACCATCAGCGCCACCACGCTGCTGAGCGAGGCCAGCTGCGAATCCGACAGTGTCCATTCGGTTTTCAGGAACGGGAACACCGCGCTCAGCACTTGGCGGGACATGTAGTCGGCCAGTAGCAGACCGAAGGCGAGGGCGAATACCAGCCACGGATAGTTGCGGGTGACAGACGAGGAACGGCGCGGCGCCGACGCGAGGGGCGCGACGGTCGTGGTGTGGTCCATGGGTGCTCCTGCGAACCGGTGGACGTCGTCGCTGACGTCCACCGGGTTGTCGAGACAGGGGAAGGTGATCCCCGCCGAGGGTCAGGCGTGGTGGGTGAAGCCGACCTGGCCCGGCTGGCGGTTCGGGGCGAACCCGATCTTGGCGAGCGTCTCGTCGGCGTCGGCGTAGCGCTCGTCGAGCTTGTAGATCTCGCGCGCTTCCTTACCGGTGGCCACCTCGCGGCCGAGTTCGCCCGCGATCCGGACCAACTGCTGGATCTGCTGGACCGAGGTCATCTTCTCGCCCTTACGACCCCACAGGGTGTCCTCGTTGCCGCAGCGCGCGTGCAGACCCATCGCGATGGCCATCGTGTTCACCGGCAGCACGCTGCGCATCAGCGTCTCCAGGGTGAGCACCGCGCCGTCGGGAGTGCGGCGGATGAACTCCATCATGTTGTAGGGGTTCGGGCCGTCGAAGCCGCCGCCGATGCCGACCCAGGTCAGCATGAGCGGGCCGGTGTACACGCCGCGGCGGATCAGCCGTTCGACGGTCTCGAGCTGCGGAATGCTCGACAGCTGGAAATGCGGCTGAATTCCGTTGGCCTGCAAGCGCTTCAGATGCTCGGCAACCCAGGTCGGGCCCGCCGGGACATACATCTCCCGGTACGCCTCGTACACCTCGGGCCGTTCGAAGGAGGTGCCCGCGATGTCGTCTTCGGTCATCAACTCGACGATGTTCATCTGGCTGGTGTTGATCGCGATGGTGACCTGGTCGGGCTTGGGATCGAGTTCGGCGAGCATGTGGCGCGCGTCGTCGGTGAGCCACTTCGCGTCGGCGCCTTCGCCTTCGGGCGAGAAGGAGATCGAGCCGCCGACCTGCAGGATCATGTCCGGTACCGCCTCGCGCAGGCGGGCGAGCAGTTCGTTGAACTTCGACAGGCGCTTGGACCCCTTGCCGTCGAGTTCACGCACGTGGATGTGCAGCACGGTGGCGCCGGCTTCGTAGCAGTCGACGGCGGCTTGGACATGCTCGTCCATGGTGAGCGGCAGGTCGTCGCGGAAATCGTCGAGTTCCCATTCCGGGCCGTACGGCGCGACGGTAATGACCAGCTTTTCCTGGTTCTCGGGGAACAGTGCGTCGTCGTGAAAATGCATGGGGGTACTCCGATCGGAATTGCGGGGCTAATCGAAAGTGAAAATTCAGAAGGGACGGTCGCCGACGATCCCGGCGCGCTCCATCTTGCGGACGGCGGGCCAGTAGTCCTGCACCGCGTAGTGCTGGGTGCACCGGTTGTCCCAGATCGCGAAGCTGTTCTCGGTCCAGCGCCAGCGCACCTGGTATTCGGGGATACTCGCTTGGCGCATCAGGTAATTGAGGAGTTCACTCGCACCCGGCGCGTAGTCGGCGCCGAATCGAACATTCTCCGGCGTGTGGTAATTGACCAGATGCGTGGTGAAGGAATTGACGAACAGAATGTCCTCGCCGGTGTCCGGGTGGATACGCACCACCGGATGTTCGGCATCGGGGAAACGCTCGTGCAGGGCGAGTCGTTTCTCCTCCGAGAGCGCGGCGCCGAAACTCGCCTCGATACTGTGCCGCGCCCGCAGATGCGCGATCCGCGATTTCACCGACTGCGGCAGCCGCTTGTACGCCTCCACCATGTTCACCCAGATGGTGTCGCCACCGACGGGCGGCGATTCCACGCAGCGCAGGACCGCTCCCATCGGCGGATTGACCCGCCAGGTGGCGTCACAGTGATAGGCGTTCTCGTAGTGCTCGGGCGCGCTGTCGAGGTCCTTGTAGATGCGGACCAGACCGGGGTGGTCGGGATCGCTGCTGAGCGCCGGGTGGTCCTCGAGCGGGCCGAAACGTTCGGCGAGCGCGACATGTTCGGCACGGGTGATGTCCTGATCTCGGACGAAGAGCACCTTGTGGCGCAGCAGCAAGGTGCGCAGTTCGGCGAACAGGGCGTCGTCGGCGGCGACCTCGGCGAGGTTCACCCCGTGTAGTTCGGCGCCGATGGTCGCGGTCAGCGGCGCCGCGCGCATCGCGGTTCGAACGGTCATTGGCTTGTTCCTTTCCGGTGGACGCGTCAGATCGCGAAGACCGACGCGCCCACGCTGCGGCCTGCTTCGAGGTCGCGATGGGCCCGCACGGCGTCGGCGAGTTCGTAGCGCTGGTTGATCTCGACCCGCAGCCGGCCCGCGGTGAGGTGGTCGTGCAGTTCGCCGGCGAGTTCGGCGCGTTCGGCCGGGTCGGCGATGTAGTCGGCGAGCGCGGGCCGGGTGACGAACAGCGAGCCTTTCACCGCCAGCTGCATCGCCTCGATCGGCGGCACGGGTCCCGAGGCGGTGCCGAAGCACACGAGCAGGCCGCGCCGGGCGAGAGAATCCAGCGACGACTGGTAGGTCGTCTTGCCGATGCTGTCGTAGACCACGGGAACGCCCGCGCCATCGGTGATTTCACGAACCCGGGTCGCGACGTCCTCCCTGGTGTAGATCACCACGTGGTCGCAACCGTTGGCCCGGGCGACCGCGGCCTTCTCCTCGCTGGAGACGGTGCCGATCACGCTGACGCCGAGCAGCTTCGCCCACTGGGTGAACAGCTGCCCGACCCCGCCCGCCGCCGCGTGCAGCAGCACCGTGGCGCCCGCGCGCAGCGGGTGGATGCGGCGCAGCAGATAGGCGGTGGTCAGTCCGCGCATGGTGGTCGCGGCCGCGGTGTCGAACGCGATGCCATCGGGCAGCGCGATCAGGTGCTCGGCGGGCATGATCCGTTCGGTGCTGTACGCGCCGAGCGGGCTGCCGGTGTAGGTGACGCGGTCACCGGCCGCGAAGCCGACGCCGGGGCCGACGGCCTCGATGACGCCTGCCCCCTCCACGCCGAGTCCGGCCGGCAACGCTGCCGGATACAGACCGGTGCGGAAATAGGTGTCGGCGAAGTTGAGCCCGACCGCCTCGTGCCGGATACGGACCTCGCCGGGCCCCGGCGCGCCGACCTCGGTGGACTCCCACCGCATCACGTCGGGACCACCGGTTTCAGCGAATCGAATTGCGTGTGCCACAGCTTCTCCTCCTATGTGATGGACATAACAGTAGGCTCGATCACGCATCAACGCTTATCCTGTCGGGACAGAAAACTATTCCCCTCGGGACACTTGGAGGCACTGGGTGAAGCCGCTGTCCCGGTACGCGTCGTTGAACGACTACGTCGAACTGGCCGGGTCACTAGGCCTGGAACCGGCGCGGTTGATCCGTGACTGCGGACTCGATCCGGCCGGTTTCGGCACGCAGGACCGGTGGATTCCCGCCGAGGCCGTCGCCGAACTGCTGGAACGCTCGGCCGTCGAATCAGGCAGGGAGGACTTCGGCCTGCGGTTGGCGCAGCTGCGGCGGTTCTCCAATCTCGGCCCGCTGAGCTTGGTCATCCGAGAGGAGCCGGACGTGCGCAGCGCGCTGCGGCTGCTGTCGCGCCACGAGCACATGTACAACGAGGCGCTGCACACCGAGGTCATCGAGGCGAACGGCATGGCCACCATTCGGGTGAACGTGGATGTCGGCCGAGCGGTCCCGGTCCGGCAGGCCGTCGAGCTCACCACCGGAGTGCTGTACGGGCTGCTTCGCGGATTCGCCGGACCGACCTGGCGCCCGACGCAGGTGTGCTTCTCCTACCCCGCCCCGCGTGACCGGACCACCTATCACAAGATGTTCGGCCCGCACGTCGAGTTCGATCAGGATTTCAACGGAATCCTCACCTACAGCGGCGATCTCGACGCCGAGAACGCCATGGCCGACCCGCTCCTACGTACCTACGCGCAGCAGTTGCTCGCCATGGCACCGTCGCGGGAGGCCACGGTCACCGACCGAGTCCGCGAACTCGTCGAATTGCTGTTGCCGACGGGCCGCTGCACCGTCGAGCAGGTAGCTCGCAGCCTCGGGGTCGACCGGCGCACGGTGCACCGCAAGCTCGCGCAGGACGGCACGACATTCACCGCGTTGGTCGACGACATCCGCGGCGCTCTGGCCGAACGGATGGTGGCCAACCGCCGTCACTCCCTCACCGAGGTCGGCGATCTGCTCGGCTTCTCCTCGGTGAGCAACTTCTCGCGATGGTTCAGCGCGAGGTATGGGGTGAGCCCCCGGCAGTGGCGGCAGCAGGAGGCCGCGCGCCACTGACCGACGCGGTAGCCCCCTATTGCGGCAGACGCAACACGCGTCGAGCGATGATGTTGAGCTGGATTTCGATGGTGCCACCGCCGAAGAGGATGGCGGGCAGGCCGAGGAAGTCGAAGGTGTAGGGCTGCTCGGGGTGTCCGATGGCGGCGCGTGGGCCGAGGATCGAGGCGAGAGCGCGGGTGGCGTCGCGTTGGGCGATGGCGTTCCAGACTTTGCGGATGCTGTTGCTGGACCCGTTGCCGTCGGTCCTGTCGTTCATCCTGGCCACGACGTCGCGCAGGTTCAGCGCGGCGACGGACAGCTCGAGCGCGGTGTTGCGGCCGAGGACACGGACCGCGTCGTCGCGGGTGCCGGTGTGGTCGCCGGATTCGAGCAGGCGGCGGACCAGGGTGCTCGAGCCGTGACCGAAGGTGGCCGAGCCCATGGCGACCCGCTCGTTCGACAACGTGGTGACGGCGATCCGCCAGCCGTCACCGGGCTTCGCGACAACCTGGCTGTCGGGGACGAAGACCTCGTCGAGGAAGACTTCGTTGAACTCCCAGATGCCGGTGACCTGGCGCAGCGGACGGACCTCGACCCCCTCGGCGTTCATCGGGATCAGGAAGTAGGTCAGGCCGGCGTGTCGAGGGACTTCGGTGTCGGTGCGCGCCAGGCACACGGCCCAATCCGCGTCCTGTGCTTGGGAGTTCCATACCTTCTGCCCGTTGATGATCCAGCCGCCGTCGACTTTGCGCGCGGCGGTGGACAGTCCGGCGAGATCGGAGCCTGCGCCGGGTTCGGAGAACAGCTGGCACCAGATGATGTCGCCGAGCATGGTCGCGGTGACGAACTGTTCGCGCTGCTCGTCGTCGCCGTGTTCGATCAGCGTCGGCAGTACCCAGGCGCCGATTCCGAGTTCGGTTCGCTCCAGCCCATGGCGCGCGAATTCCTCGGCGATCACCGCTTGTTCGGCGGGTCCGGCGCCGAGTCCGTACGGGCGTGGCCAATGCGGGGCGACCAGCCCGGCATCGGCGAGCACCGCCCGGCGGGCACCACCGCGCGCGGGTGACCAACCCTCGGAAGGGATTTCGTCATCCGCGAGAGCGGCGACCGCGTCGAGCACGCCGCCGACCGTGGCACGCAGTTCGGGCAGTGTGTCGGCGTCGACGAACGAGAAGTCGCGTTCGGCGAGCAGCGCACGCTCCCCCAGCGCCCTGGCCGCCGCGTCCTCGCCGCCGACGACAGCGGCCAGCGCGATCGCGCGACGCCAGTACAGGTGGGCGTCGTGCTCCCAGGTGAATCCGATGCCGCCGAGCAGGCCGACACAGTCCACCGCCTGATCGATCGCGGCGGGCAGCACGGTCAGCGCCGCATTCGCGGCGGCGAGCAGTCGCTGCTCGGTCGGCTGGGTCTCGGCGCGGGCGGCGTCCCAGGTCACCGCGCTCGCCACTTCGGCGCGGACCAGCATGAGCGCCGCTTTATGCTGCACGGCCTGGAAACTGCCGATCGGGCGGCCGAATTGGTGTCGGACCCGGATGTATTCGACGGTGGTGTCCAGGCACCAGCGACAGATCCCGGTCGCCTCCGCCGCCGCCAGGGTGGTCGTCCACAGCTCCGCGACGGCGGGGTCGATGCCATCGAGCACCCGCCCCGCATCGACCGGGTAGGCATCGAATTCGGCGCGAGCCAGTGATCGAGTCAGGTCGACAGCCTCCCCGGGCGTGATTCGGATCGAAGACACCGAACACGACGGGGTAGCCGGATCGGCGGGGCCGAGCCAGAACCACAGGCTCGCTTCGGGATCCCCGTCGACGGCGGCGCGCACCACAACTCGTTCGGCACCGGTCAGCCCGAGCGCCGGATCGGACACGCCCGACACGACCCAGCCCTCGCCATCGCGGGTCGCCCGCAGGTCGGGCCCGGTGACGACCGCGCCCGTCACGCCGGCCCCGAAGTCCGCGAGCAGCGCACCGGCGTCGGTAGCGGCCATCACGAGCGCGCTCGCCGTCACTGTCGACAGGTAGGGGCCGGGAAACAGGGCAGCACTCAACTGCTCGACCACCACCGCGAGGGTGTCGAGCCCGCAGTCGTCACCGCCGTACGCGGCGGGGAGGTGCAGTGCGTGTAACCCCGGCTCGCACAACGCAGTCCATACTCCGGTCGGCATGACCCCGGCGGCGTAGTCGGACAGGTGTTCGCGCGTCTGCGATAGTGGAGCGATCTTGCGGGCGAACGCGGCAACCGATTGCGCCAGCGCGTGCTGGTCGGCGTCTACGGCTAGAGACATCTGTGTACTCCTGAATGGTGAATCGACATGTGGGGCCGGGTTCTCAGAACTCCGGCAGGTCGTGCCAATCGCGCGACAACCGCGCCGACCAGACCGGAGCGCGCCGGTCGACGCGAGCCCGCATGCCTTCGCGAGCATCGGGTCCGCCCATGAGCCGCAGGTGCAGTTCGGTTTCCAACTCGGCCACCCGGGCGGGTTCGTAGCCGTGGATCGCGGTGTCCCACAACAGTCTTTTGCTGAGAGCCGCCGACATCGGCGCGACGTCGGCCGCCATGTCGCGCGCCATCGCGAGGGCCGCTGGCAGCACTTCGGTGGCGGGGAGACAGCGGCAGGCGAGCCCGAGACGAACCGCTTCGTTGCCGTCGAAAGTACGACCCGACAGCAGGATGTCGGCCGCGACCGACATTCCGGCGACCTTGGCCACTGTCCAATGCGCCATCGCGTCGGGCAGAACACCCAGCCGCACTTGCGGAATGGCGTAGCGCGCGTCCTCGGCGACGATGCGGATGTCGGCCTGCATGGCGATGGTCAGGCCGATGCCGATCGCGTGCCCGTTCACCGCGGCGATCACCGGTTTGCGCAGAGCGAAGGCGGGTGGGTCGACGGGGGACGCGGAAAACGTTGCGCTGTCGGGCTTGTCGAAGGTGCTGTCGCCGCCACCGATGTCCGCGCCCGCGCAGAAGGCCGGGGGCGCGCCGGTGAGGACAAGGACCCGTACCGCGTCGTCGGCATCCAATTCGCGGTACGCCGTGCCGATCGCCCGACCCATCGCGCCCGTGAAGGCATTTCGGCGATCGGGCCGATCCAATGTCACCACCGCGACGCCGTCGGCGATTTCGACGCGCACGCTCATGGCGCCTGCAATGCGGTGACCAAGTCTTTGATGTACTCATCGGACACGTCGTAACCCGGGAAATAGCAGCAGATCCGATCGGCGTAGGCGCCGAAGCGCTCGATGATCGCCGCCGCGCACTGCTCCGGCGTCCCGTGCACAGCCAAGGTGTCGAGCATCGTCTGATCGATGAGGTCGGTCATCGCCGCGACGGCACCGCGCTTGGACAGCGCGTTCAGTTCAGGTTGCAGCCCACCCCAGCCCTCGGCGTCGAGGACCGGGCGGTACGCGGGCGTCGACCCGTAGAAGCCGAGCAGTCGGCGCGCGCCGACGGCCGCGGCCGCCAGCTCGCTCGGCGTGCGGCCCATCGCGACGATCACCTGTGGATAGATATCCAGGTCGGCGGCCTCGCGCCCGGCGCGGTCGAGACCCTCCTCGATGGCGGGCAGGGTGTGTTCGGTGAAATGCCGGGCGCTGTTGAACGGCATGACCAGCAGCCCGTCGGCCACTTCGGCCGCCGTCCTGGTCATGATCGGGCCCAGTGCGCCGAGGCAGATCTGCGGCAGCCCATAGGGATTCGGGCCCGGATCGAACGTCGGCGGCATCAGGGTGTGCCGGGTGAACTCGCCTTCGAAGCGCAGCGGGGTGCCCTCCTGCCAGGAGCCGAGCACGGCTTTGATCGCGAGCACCATGTCCCGCATGCGCGCGGCCGGGCGCGACCACTCACCGCCGTAACGCTTTTCGATGTGCGCGCGGGTCTGCGAGCCGAGCCCGAGACGGAACCGGCCGCCGCTGAGCAGGTGCAGGTCGTAGGCGGTGTGCGCCAGGTGGACCGGGCTGCGCGGGAGGGCGATGGCGACGTTGGTCATCAGGTCGACCGGTTCAGGACCGGCGGCGGCCAGGGTCAACGGGAGAAAGACGTCATGGGCGCCTTCGAAGGTGAACAGGCCGTCCACCCCGCAGGCGATCAGCTCGGCGGATCGCGCGATCACCCGTTCCGGGCGCGCGCCCAATTGCAGGTCGACCTTCATTCGCACGCTCCATGGGACTCTCGACTCACAATTACATACTAGCATGTAACGTTATTGAGATGTGGTCTGAGTCACGACGATCGGCCGTCTCAGCGCCCGGTGGACGCCAAGACGTACAGCGCGTCGGCCAGTCGGGCGACGAAGGCGTCACCCTCCTCGCCGCCACGGAGCAGGGCGTGGAATGTCGTGGCGCCCGAGAGGATCTCGAAGATCAGGTCCGCATCGGCGCCGGGTGCGATCCGACCGTCATCGACCGCACTATCGAGCAACTCGGCGAAGGCCTTGCGCACGGGAGCGCCGATCGCGAGCAACCTGCCGCGTGCTTCCTCGGTCTGCGAATCGGCGAGCAGGCCGGGCACTCCCGCGCGGGCAGCCGGGCTTTCGGCGCGCGCGAGGAAGATGCGCACCCAGATCGCCAGATCGGCCCTGAGGTCGCCGGTCGGCTCGGGCAGCGCGTGCCCACCGGGGCCGTGAATGGCCTCTTCGAGCAGCGCTTGACGCGTCGGCCACCGGCGATAGATGGCGGGGGTGTTGACCCCGGCACGCTTGGCGATCGCGACGACCGTCGCCGCCGGGTAACCGACTTCGGCGAGCAACTGCCTGGCGGCGACGAGTACCGCGAGGTCCTTGTCGGCGTCGCGGGGCCTGCCGGGGCGGGGCGAAGTTTCCGAGGGCATCATTACATAATAACCTGTTACATAATTCACCGAGATGCCGCTCAACGGGCCTGCCGGTTGCCCGTGGCCGACAACGCTGGGAGCGTGGGCGCATGACCACCGCCGACGCCCTGTTCGATCCCTTGCGCATCGGGCCGTTGGCATTGCCGAACCGCATCGTCATGTCGCCGATGACCCGGCAGCACTCCCCCGGCGGCACACCGGGTGAGGAGGTCGCCGCGTACTACCGCAGGCGTGCCGAAGGCGGCACGGGCCTGATCATCACCGAAGGCGTCGCGATAGATCATCCGATGGCGGTCGACAGCACGAAAGTGCCTCGGCTACACGGCGAATCAGCCCTGTCCGGGTGGCGCCGCGTGGTCGACGGCGTGCACGAAGCGGGCGGCAGGATCGTGCCGCAGCTGTGGCACGTCGGTCCGCTGTGGGGCGCGATGGCCCGCGTGGACCCGGCGCTCACACCCCTGCGCCCGTCGGGTCTGTGGGGTCCGGTCGGGCGCACGACGTACTCGCAGCGCTACCTGTCGACGGTGACCACACCGACCGCCCCCATGACCGAACACGACATCGAGGACGTGATCGCCGCCTACGTGCGCTCGGCCCGCAACGCGGTCGCGGTCGGTTTCGACGGCATCGCCATCCACGCGGGCCACGGCTATCTGCTCGACGCGTTCGTCTGGGAGGCCACCAATCAACGCACCGACCACTGGGGCGGCGACCTGGGCAGACGCGTCAACTTCCCGGTCGAGGTCGTGCGCGCGATCCGCCGGGAAATAGGCCCGCGACTGCCGATCTTCTACCGCTTCTCCCAACACAAACAGCAGGACTACGGCGCACGGATCGCCGAGAACCCCGACGAACTCGGCGTGATCCTCACCGCGCTGCGGGCCGCCGGCGTCGATGTATTCGACGCCAGCAGCAGGTATTTCGGCCGACCGGCCTTCGCCGGGAGCGAACTGACCCTGGCGGGCTGGGCAAAGAAGCTGACCGGCGCGTACAGCATGGCCGTCGGCAGCGTCGGACTGAGCACGTCCTTGCACGAGCGAGACATTCCCGAACCGGCCGCACTCGACGGTCTCTACCGACGGCTGGCCGACGCCGAATTCGACCTGGTCGCGATCGGTCGTCTGCATCTCGCCGAGCCCGCGATCGCCCGCATACTGCGCACCGGCGCTCCCCTGCCCACCTTCGACCCAGATCGTCACCAGCGCGAGCTCACCTGACCAGCCGTCGGCACCTGTCCTATTCGTCGCCGAGCAACTGCTCGACCCGCTGTGTGCAGAATGCGGTGATGTCGATCTCCGACGGCAGGTTCAGACGATGGGCCATGCGTAGCAACGGAATACTGAGCAGCACCGCGGCCAGGACCTCGTTATAGCGCAGGTTGCGGATCTTCATGCCGCTGCGTTCCTCGTACCGGGCGATCGACTCCTCGCGGGTGGGAGTACCCGCGAGTCGTTCGGTTCCCTGGAATTCCGAGCACGCCCAGTCCAGGAACAACATCCAGGCGAGGTCCGCCTCGTGGTCGCCGATGTAGGCGATCTCCCAGTCGAGCACGCCTGATACGCGGAACTCTGTGTCGTAGAGGATGTTCGACATCCGGGCGTCGCCCCAGCAGAGGGTGACGTGTTCGGGTTCGTAGAGGTTGGCGCGCAACCATTCGACGGCCCGGCGCAGCGCGGGCGGCTGCGTGGTGGTGGCCCAGGCCAAGGCCGAATCGACGTAACCGATCATCTGCTCCAGCGGTGCCGCGCCGAACTTCGGGAAGGACAGGAAGTCCAAGTTCAGGTTGCGCCAGTCGAGTTGGTGGATCTCGGCGATCGTGTCGACGCAGCCCCACCACATCTTGGCGCGATCGGCGGGATCGGCGTCGAAGTACAGACCGGCCGAGTGATAGGAGGGCAGGTCACCGGGTGCCGAGCCGTCGATGCGGTCCATCACGAAATACGGACTACCGAGCTTCGCGTCGTCGCGGTCGAGCCAGCGCACCGCCGGAACGGCGATCGAGGTCTCGGCCAGACGGCGCATGACCAGGACCTGACGCAGCAGGTCGTAGTCGGGAAACAGCGCCACCTCGGGCGGACGACGCAGCACCAGCGAGACCGGCTCGGCGTCGGCGCGTTCGAGGTCGAACAGGAAGGTCTCGGTGGCGAGACCGCGCGGGCTGGCCGACCAGTTCGTCACCCGCGCGGACTCGGCGTCGGGAAAACCACTGCGCAGCACGGGGACGACAGCGTTCGGTAGATCTTCTGCGGTAGGGCGAGTCGTCATCAGTACCCCTCGTACCCGTACCGGGCATTGCGGCCCATGAACACCATCTCGACCAGGCCGTAGCCGACCTTGCCGTCACTGGACTCGACCTTGACGAAGGTCTCGGTGAGCATGCTGACCGGGCGCAGTTCGGCGGTGTCGGAGAGATCGACGGTGAAGCCGTCGCTGTAGGACTCGCCCTTCCAGATCCCCGACGCGTAGCCGCGATACATGTCGTATCCGGCCAGGCCCGGCCAGAAATCGTGCAGTGCGGTGACCGAGTAAGTGCGCTCGCCGCCGTCGGCGGCCTCAGCCGTGAACGAGCCCTCCGACACGATCCGGAAGTCGTCGCGGAACTTCAGGTCGTGGGTCACGCTGACGATCGGCACGGTCGGTACGTCCGCCTCGATCGGGCGCTGGATCGACCCCTCGAAGTGCCAGCGCTGCCCGTCGGCGGTCTCACGCTGGGCGAAGTGGACCAGCTCGTCGTCGAACTGGAAGATGCCCATGAAGTACAGCACGCCGTCGGGGATCTCCGAGGGCTGCAGACCGCCGCCCTCGCCGAGGCTGCCGCCACCGCCGCCGTGGCGAGTGCCCCACGAGTGATCACGACCGAACCACCACGTGCTCGGGTCGATCTCGATGCGTTCGCCGTCGACCTCGAACCACCCGGAGATCTCGCCGTTCTGGTAGTAGCGGCGGGCGTCCTCACGGACCCGGCCACGGGTGCGGAAGAAGGCGGGTTCCTGCTCGTAGGCGGGGAACTGGCCGGCGAAGTTCAGTTCGAGGCGCAGGCCGTGATCGTTGTCGCCGAGGGTCGCGCGCACGCCGCGCAGCGGCTCGGTGATCTCGTAGCGGTAGGGGCCGATCTGCCAGGCGCCCAGGTCGTCGTACTTGCCGCTGATCTCGCGCGAGAGCCGCGCCACGTGCGCGGTGCCGTCGATGGTGACCATCGCGTAGGCATCCATCACATTGCGGTTGGGGTAGCGCGCCATGCCGGTCATGACGCTGACCCGGCCGGTGGTGTCGAAGCCGTAGAGCACGATGCGCTCGGTCCAGCGCAGATCGCTCTGGACGACGTGGTCGAACGTCGTCGGCAATTGGTGGCAGAGCAGCTCGTCCTGGGGAGTCAACATGGGCTATTCCTTCGAGAGTCGGGGTAGAACACGTTTCAAGTTAGCTAATTCGAATACACCATGAAGCGTTTTTAATAAGATCCGATTCTCGGCTACGCTCTGCCGACGCCTACAGAGGAGTGAACGGTGAGTGAACGTCGCGAGACCCGACCGGGACCGGGCCGCCCTCGTGACCCGAACCTGGATGATCAGGTGCTGCGCGCCACCCAGGAATTGCTGGTGGAGCAAGGTTTCCAGGCCACGACCATCCAGGGAGTCGCGCGGCGGGCCGGGGTGGTCGCCACCTCGATCTACCGCCGGTGGCCCAACAAGATCCACCTCGTCGAGGACGCGATCTTCGCCCTCGAGACCGGCGTCGTCCCGCAGCCGACGGGCGATATCGGCGCGGATCTGCTCGGGTGGACCAAGCTCTTCTTCGCCGCGGCCACCCATCCAGCGGCTCGGTCGGGCATCCCCGGCCTGCTCTCGGCCTATCACGACGACGAGGCGAGCTACCGCAGGCTGCGCGAACGCGGTGAGGGCTTGGCCCGGGTCGGGCTGCGCGCCACCATCGACGCGGCGATCGAGTCCGGACAGGCCTCCCCCGACTGCGATCCCGACCTGATCTTCGAATTCCTGCGCGGCACAACGCTGCTGCGCGCCCTCACACGTGGCGACGAGGACGGCGAGCAGTTCTGCCGCCAGACCGCCGCGGCCCTGGTCACCCTGGCCACTCACCACGAAAGTGCGAAATGAGAACTCCGTTCCGCCACCTGTTGATCGCTACCGCGGCGGTGCTGCTGGTGCCCTCCGCGATCGGCCTCGCCCAGTCCGACTCCGTGGGAGTCGTCCTGGAAGACCGCGCCCTCGCCGATACCGCCGTCGCCCGCGCGAGCTGCGCGGACGGCTCCCTGCCCGAATCCGGCCTCCAGGGCGATGTGCCCGCCGCCGATCGTGACAGCGGCCGCAGCACCCAGGGTTACCGCTGCAACATCAACCGCATCGGCGGCTACGCGGGCCGCGGCGCGGGAATCACCTCGACGCAGTTCGATCACTGCGTCTACCTCGGTAGCTTCTTCCCCGGCAACCTGCTCGGTCCGGCACAGGGCGTGCAGGTGATCGATGTCGCCGATCCGGCGAACCCGGTGCTCACCGCCACCCTCACCGAACCCGCGATGCTGGCGGGTACCTGGGAGAGCCTGAAGGTCAACGCCGCGCGAAAGCTGCTGGTCGGCACCGGAGCTCCCGCGTTCACCGGCGCCGGACTGATCTCGATCTATGACATCTCCGATTGCGCGCACCCACGCCTGCTCAACCCAGGACCCGGCACCGACGTGAGCCTGCCGGTCCCGATCACCGCCCACGAAGGCGGCTTCTCCCCCGACGGCCGCACCTACTGGGCATCGGGCGTCATCCCCGGCATCGTCAGCGCCGTCGACCTGACCGACCCGGCCGACCCCCGCGTGATCTGGCAGGGCATGCCCGGCCAGTCCATGCACGGGATGGGCTTGCGCGCCGACGGCAACCGGATGTACCTGGCCAACAATATGGGCGGGTTGACCATCCTCGATACCTCCGCGGTACAGCGCCGCGACCCTGATCCGCAGGTGCCGATCATCTCCCAGCTGACCTGGACCGACGGCTGGGCGACCCAGCAGAACATCCCCGTCACCTACAACGGCGTGCCCTATCTGTTCACCACCGACGAGGCAGGTTCGGGCGGCGTCAAACTGATCGACATCTCCGACGACACGCATCCGCGCGTGGTGAACTCGATCAAGCTGGAGATCAACCTGCAGCAGCACCGCGACACCGCGCTCGCCTCCGGGATGGGCGGGTCGCTGTTCGCCTACGACGCCCACTACTGCTCCGCCGACCGCGCGGTGAACCCCACCGCGCTGGCGTGCGGCTGGATCTCCTCCGGCGTCCGGATCTTCGACGTGCGCGACCCGTTGAAGGTGCGCGAGATCGCCTACTACAACCCACCGGCGCGCACCGGCCAGAACGCCGACCTGTGGAACTCCCCGCACGCGCTCGCCTCGATCATCGGCCTGCCGCTGCTCAGCGCGCCGTCGGTGATGCAGGCCGTCGAGGCGGGCGTCCTCGATCCCGAGCAGGCACTGAGTTCGCGCACCGGCGACGTGGCCTTCGGCGACCTCTCCACCGACTGGTGCTTCTCCGCACCCGAGTGGCGCGGCAATCAGCTGTGGACCACCTGCGCCGACAACGGGTTGCTCACCTTGGAGTTGTCCCCCGAGGTGTACACCCCGCCCGCCGATCAGCGGTCGACGGTCGGCTCATGAGCCGGCGGGTGCTGCTCGGCGTCGCGGGTGCGGCGACGGTATTGCTGCTGCTGGTGGTCGGGGCGGCCATCCGACCGCTCTTCTTCTCCGAAACTGCCACTGTCACACCGGTATTGACGCCCACCGAGATCGGGTTCGTGCAGGACATGACCGGTCACCATCAGCAGGCGCTCGTCCTGGTCGAGCGCCTTGCCGCCGATGTCGATCCCACCGTGCGGCGGCTGGCCGACCAGATCGCCGATGCCCAGCGCCTCGAGATCGGCATGATGCTCGGCTGGCTCCGGTTGGCCGCGGCGACCCCGACCAACCCGCACCCGATGTCGTGGATGCCCACCGGTCACCACGGCGCCGCGTCCACGACCATGCCCGGTATGGCCACTCGCGCCGACCTCGACGCCCTGGCTGTGGCTCGCGGCGCCGAGGCCGAAGCGATGTTTCTGCGCTTGATGTATCGCCACCACCAGGGCGGCGTCGCCATGGCCCAGTCGTTCGACGAGCTGTCCGCCGGTGGGCCGGTCGAACAGGCGGCCCGCGACATGATCAGCACACAGAGCCAGGAATCCGGGATCATCGGGATGCTGATCTCCCAGCGCGGCGTGACCGCTACGGGCTGAGCGTCTGCCGACTGTCGCGGGCGAACTCGGGATGCGCGACCAGCTCGCGAATGGCGGTGCGGACCTCGCCGACCGCCGAGACCGCGGCGAATTCGGTCGACTCGTGCCGAAAATCCAACAGCCGTGCGGCCGTGCGGCCCACCGGTCGTCGACCGCACAGCGACAAGGCGAGACCGACTTGGTCGACAGCGAGTTCGGGCTCGCCGAGCATCAGCTGTAGGCGTGCCGAGGAGATCGCGGCCGTCGCCGGTGTCACGAAATCCTGCGACAGTGGCGTGTGCATCTCGCCGAAGGCGAGACGAGCCAGGTCGGGGCGGGTAGCGATGAGGTGACGGTAGCTGTTGCCGAGCAGCCGCCACTGCTGCCCTGGCCCTGGCCAGTCCCGGCGCGGTCCGAGGATCATGCCGACGGTGGCCGCGGTGAGGCTCCGGTCGGCGACGCTGTCACCGGCGACAGTCTCCGCCGCTTCACAACGGCATTCCACCGCGACGACGATCGCGCGCTGGAACGCGGCATGTTCGCCCAGGATGCCGTGCGCGTAGGCCTCCAACTCGGCGAGGGCGACCCGCAGCAGTGGCGTCGCCGTCCGGCGCGCCACGTACTGGGCGAGCTGGGCCACTTCCAGTGCTTCCGCGGGCCTCCCGCTGTCGAGCAACTGCCAGGTCGACTCGGTGAGGATCGCAGCGGTCAGCACTGTGTCGCGCGCCGCGTGGGCAAGTCGCGCGGCGGCGACCGAGTACCGACGCGCGGCGGTGATGTCCTCCACGTCCCAACTCATGGCGGCCGCGATATCGGCCAGCTCCGCTCCGACTCGCAGGGCACGTCCGTGCCTGCTCGGGTCCGAAAGCTGCTGCAACCTGGGTAGATTCGCGGCCAGCCAGGCCGTGACGACCTGGCGCGGCGCCTGCCCGTCGGCCCATTGCCTGCCACGCGCCCAGATCGCCAACTGCTCGGCGGCGGCCAGCTCTGTCGCCGCGAAGGTCGGGTGATCGGTCCTCGGGTGCGCGACCGGCGGCAGCAACAGCGAAGACAGCTGCGTGGGCAGATCGTCGAGTCCGTTGACCGATTCGACGGTGAGCCGGTCGTGCAGGTGATCGAGCGGAGTGGCCAGCGCCGATTCGTAGGCGACCACGTGCTCGGCGCGAACGACCCGGGCCCCGGTCTCCAGCTGGCCCAGATACGGCTTCGAATAATTCGTGCGCGCGGCCATGCCCTGCAGGCTGATCCCCGCAGCCGTTCGTGCGACACGCAGCGCCGAGCCGACCTCGCTCATGCGAGGTCCGCGACAATGCGGATCGACTCGTTCATCATCTCGAGAATACGTTGCCGCTATTTCCCGCGTGGGGTGTCTGCAAACAGTCTGCAAGACGGCGCGGCACGCCGTGCACCGCGGCCGGTCTCCCTATCGTCCGAGATCGTGAGCAATAAAACTGTCTTGTCCGGTCGGCGCCCGCGCGATGGCGCCCGGGCCGCGCTGATCTCCATCGCACTGCTCGTCCTCGCGGCGACGGCGGTGACACCAGCGCAGGCGGCGCCGTCCTATCAACCCGCCGCGCAGGTCGAAGCCACCTATTACGCGCCGGGCCCCTGGGCGGTGGCCGAGCGGACCGGTGTCGACTGCTGCACGTCGACCGGCGACAGCTACGACATCTGGTACCCGGCCGACCTTCGCCCTGGCGTCGCCCACCCGGTCATCACCTGGGGCAACGGCACCATGGCTCACCCCCGTGAATACGCCTATCTACTGTCACACCTCGCGTCGTGGGGCTTCATCGTCATCGCCGCCGACCGCACCGACACCGGAACCGGCGTGCAGATGCTCGACGCCGTGCGCTACCTCGCCGCGCAGAACAGTGACCCGAGCAGCATCTTCCACGGCAAGGTCGACACCGACTCAGTCGGTGCGATGGGTCATTCGCAAGGTGGGCTCGGCGCGCTGAACGCGCTCGCCCGCGGCGCGGGAGTGGTCGACACCGCCGTGACCCTCGAGATGCCGCTGGCCGCGGTCTGTTCGTCGCTGCCGCCGGTCGACGGCCAGAGCACCTGTGTCGACACCAGCGCGATCACCTCGGGCTCGGTGCTGCTGGTCAACGGTTCGGCCGACGGTATCTCGCCGGGGACCCAACCACTGCCACCCGAGCTGATCGGCCTGCAATCGATGCAGGCGTACTACGACGCCCTGCCCGCGAACGTGCCCAAGGCCCGCGCCGCATTGGTCGGCGCCCAGCACAACGACATCCAGGGCCAGCCCGACTGCACCAATTACAGCTGCACCGAAGGCGTCCACCGCTACCTCGGCTATTCGGCAGCGTGGTTCCGTGGCCAATTGCGCGACGATCCGGCCGCCCATGACGCATTCGTCGCAGGTACCGGCGAATTCCTGCACAACCCGCACTGGTCAGAGCAAGCCAGCACCCTCACTCACTGATCGACGAAAGGCTGCGTTTTCCATGGAAGACCGCATCAAGGAACTACTCGCCGAGCTGGACCTGGAGGGCAAGCTGCGCCTGATCTCAGGCGCAGGGCTGTTCCGGATGGCCGGTGATCCGGCGATCGGACTCGCCGAGATGCCGGTGTCCGACGGCCCCTCCGGGGTGCGTGGCGAGAACTGGGACGAGCGCGATCCCTCGGTCAGTCTCCCTTCCGGCACCGCGGTCGCCGCGACCTGGGATCCCGAGCTGCTCACCGAGATCGGCGCCCTCATCGCCGCCGAAGCACGCCGCAAGGACGTCTACGCGGTCCTCGGCCCGACGATGAACCTGCATCGTTCGCCGTTGGGCGGCAGGCACTTCGAGTGCTTCTCCGAGGATCCGCTGCTCACCGCCGAGATGGCCGCGGCCTACGTGCGGTCCGTGCAGGCGCACGGGGTCAGCGCCTGTCCGAAGCACTACGTGGCCAACGACTCCGAGACCGACCGCTTCACCGTCGACGTGCGGGTCGGCGACCGCGCACTGCGCGAGCTGTACCTCTACCCGTTCGAGCGCACCGTCGAAGCGGGCGCGTGGATGCTCATGGACGCCTACAACTCGGTCAACGGCACCACCATGACCGAGAACCCCCTGCTCGACGAACCACTCAAGGGCACATGGGGATTCGACGGTGTCGTCGTCTCGGACTGGACCGCGATCCGCAGCACCGAGAGCGCGGCCAACGGCACCGACCTGTGCATGCCCGGGCCGTGGTACCTGTGGGGCGACCCGCTGGCCGAGAAGGTCCGGTCCGGCGAGATCGCCGAATCCGTGATCGACGACAAAGTCCGTCGCATCCTGCGTTTCGCGCACCGCGTAGGCGCGCTCGACGCAACACCTCAGCCCACACCGACTTTCAGCGACGCAGAAGCACAGGAACTGGTTCGCCGGGTCGCCGCCGAGGCGATGGTCCTGGTGCGCAACGACGGAATCCTGCCGCTCGCGCCGGAAACCACTGTCGCCCTGCTCGGCCCGTCGGCGGGCGAACCCCGGTTCCTCGGTGGCGGCAGTGCCACTGTCATTCCGGGCCACACCACGACGCCGGTCGAAGGTCTCACCGGCCGACTTCCGCTGACGCACACCGCGGGCGTGCACCTGTCCGAAGCGCTGATCCCCGCCCCGCTCGCCATCATGACCGACCCCGTAACCGGCGAGTCCGGCTTGTCTGCCCGCTATTTCGAGGACGAGACCGAGCTCGGCACCCAGCACCGCACCACGAGCCGACTGGTACTGCTCGGCGATGAGCTCGCGGCGCAGTCGAACACGATCGAACTGCACACGCGCCTGCGCGCCGACATGGCCGGGGAATGGCAGATCGGTTTCGGCGGGGTCGGTCATATCCGGCTCGACCTCGACGGCGAAACCGTGCTCGACGAGAACATGGTGCTCGACGGCGGCGACCCGGCCGCCGCACTGCTCAACCCGCCGCAGCGCCACGTCACGCGCATATTCGCCGTCGGCGACGAGGTCGATGTCCGCGTGGTGACCAGCATCGAGGAAGCGATGCCGGGCCTCGGCATCATTCTCGGCGCGACGCTCGGTATCCGCCGCCCCCAGCGTGCCGACGACGAGGAGTTCGCGGCGGCGGTCGCCCAGGCGGCGGCCGCCGATGTGGCCGTTGTCGTGGTCGGCACCACCGAGCAGATCGAGAGCGAGGGCGTCGACCGCACCTCCCTGCGGTTGCCGGGCCGCCAGGACGAGTTGGTCTCGGCGATCGCCGCCGCGAACCCTCGCACGGTGGTCGTGGTGAATTCCGGTGCGCCGGTGGAGATGCCGTGGCGCGACGATGTGGCCGCCGTACTGCTCGCCTGGTTCCCCGGTCAGGAGTTCGGCGCCGCGTTGGCCGATGTCCTCACCGGCACAGTCGAACCCGGTGGCCGTCTGCCGACCACCTGGCCCAAGACCATGGCCGAGGTCCCCGTGCTCGACACCACCCCCGTCGACGGCGTGCTCGACTACACCGAGGGCATCCACATCGGCTACCGCGCCTGGTTGAAAGCGGGTATCGAACCGGCCTACCCATTCGGTCACGGCCTCGGCTACACCACCTGGGAGACCAGCGACCTCACGGTCGAGGGCCGAAACGTCACACTGACGGTGACCAACACCGGCGACCGACCAGGCAAACAGGTTGTGCAGGTGTATCTCTCGCGTCCCGACAGCAGCATCGATCGTCCCGTCCGATGGCTCGCCGGCTTCACCGCCGTCAGCCTCGCGCCCGGCGAAACCCGCACGGTCGCTGTCACAGTGCCCGCTCGCGCCTTCCAGCACTGGGGCGAGCACGGCTGGGCGAGCGAACCGGGCGAATTCATTGTCCGGGCAGGCACTTCCGTCACCGACCTTCCCCACACCGCCTACATCTCCTGACCGTCCTGATCCACCATCTCGAACGCAGTTCCCGAACAACGGAGCGTGGCCATGTCCACCAGTACCATCAAACCCGATAGCAATGACACCCCGGAGCACAACGACACCGGAAGACTCGAAGGCGCCTCACGCGCGAGGATCTTCACGGTCCTAGCCGTGATCGTGCTGTTCTCCGAGATCGCCCCGATGCAGTACACGATCGTCGCGGCGGCACTACAGAAGATCGCGCCGAGCTTCCCCGGCGTCGGGGCCAACATCAACTGGGCCATCATCGTTTTCGGCTTGATCGGCGCGGCCGCGTCTCCGTTGATCGGCAAGATGAGTGATGTCTGGGGCAAGAAGCGGATGTTCCTCATCTGCGGCGCCCTGTTCGTCATCGGCTGCGTACTCGACGCGACCACCTCCAACTGGGGTGTGTTCCTGTTCGGTCGCTGCCTGCAGGCCACGGCCATCGCGACCGCGGTGATCGCCTACGGTCTCATCCGAGATCTGATGCCGCGCAAGATGGTTCCGCTCGCCCTCGGTCTCACCGCAACCGGGTTCGGCGTCGCCTCCATCGCGGGCCCGCTGCTCGGCGGCTACCTCGTCGACAACCACAGCTGGCGTGCCATCTTCTGGGTACTGGGGGCATTCACTGTGGTGATGTTGCCGCTGGTGTGGATCATCGTGCCCGAATCCAAGCTCCGCGTGACCGAACGCATCGACATCGTCGGCGCCGCGCTGCTCGCCGGTGGCGCCGCACTCACTCTGATCTACGTCGACAAGGGCCACGACTGGGGTTGGTCGGAGCCGACCACGCTGGTCTGGCTGATCGCGGGCCTCGCACTGCTCGTGCTGTTCGTCCTCGTCGAAAAGCGGGCCACCACACCGATCATGGACATGGAACTGCTGTTCCATCCGCGCGTCGCGCTGGTGCTCGCCGGTGCGCTGTTCGCGTCCCTGCAGATCGGCATCGTGTCCTACGCCATCGCCTATATGTCGCAGACCCCGCCGGAGTCGACCGTCGTCGCCGGAGTTCAGCAGGGCACGCTGGCCCAGATCCAGCAGCTGACGGGTCAGGCGCTACCGCCCGAGGCCGTGCAGGTGACCCTCGACCCCGGCTACACCTACGGCAGTGGCTACACCTTGCTCGAGTTCGCGGTCCGGATCGCGCTGCTCGGTTCGGTGATCACGATGCTCTTCGGCGCGGTCGCGGGACTGCTGGCCAGGCGAATCGGTGCGCGGTTGCCGCTCGTCGTCGCCCTTGTCATCTTCGCGGCCGCGGCCGTCGCGTTCGCGGTCCTGCCGCTGACCGCCACCAACTTCCTGATCGTGAACTCGATCTTCAGCATCGGCTTCGGCATGTACTACGCCTGTATGCCGATCCTGTTGGTGGAGGCGGTTCCGCAGGAACAGCAGGGCGTCAGCATGGGCATGCTCGGCGTGATGCAGTCCATGGGTGTCGCGATCGGTCTCGCGATCGTCACCGCGTTCCTGCACAGCAACGGCATGACCGCTCTGGTGAGCGTCGGTGGCCAGGCCCAACCGCCCACTCCGCTGCCCGACCTGTTCGGTGACCGCGGCTACCAACTGGGCTTCTGGGTCTGCGCGGCGGCCTCGGCCGTCGCCCTCACTTTCGCCCTGGTGATGAAGCACGGCCGCACCCCGGCCACAGGCGGCACCGCCCATTGACCCGGAACCGACCAGCCGGTGGTGTCGACCGCCGGCTGGTCACTTCGTGGGCCAGCCGCCGTTGCGGTCGCTCATGTCCGGCTCGTCGTCGTCGCCGACCAGGTGCTGGATGCCGAGCTGCTCGGCGAACAGGTGGCGCTGGGTGATCCAGCCGAGGATCGACAGACCCACCCAGGCCAGGGTGGCGGTGACCTGCTGCCAGCCGGGCTCGGGGTCGCGCAGGAACGACAGCGAGTCGCTGAACTGCGCGACACCGGTGCACACCATGCTCGCGCCGCCGATCGAGGTCAACCACAGCAGTGCGCGAGCCCGGAACTTCTGCGCCAGGAACGCGCCCGACACGCCCACCGCGAGCGCGACGATCATGCTCAAGGCGACGTTCTTGTCGCCGGGCTGCAACACCGTCGCCAGCTTGGTGCCGATCATCACGCCGGTGAGACCGCCGATGAAATAGGCGGCGAAATGGAACACCAACGAGGTGACCGCCCAGACCGACACCGCGCCGATCAGTCCGGCCAGCAACAGCCACCAGAAGTTCGCGTTGAACAGGTCTGCGATCAGCCAGCCGAGACCGAACCCGATCGCGAGCAGGCCCAGGTGGACCGAGCGAATCCCGTAGAAGCACAACAGCGCTCCGACGAGGGCGACCAGAATGCCGTTCATCTGTGTTCCTTTCGACGGGCGAGCACGATCACGACCCGGCCAGTGCGGCGGTCGCGGCGGCGACAGTGGGATAGATCGGGACCGGGACGTCACCGTGCTCGGCCGAGCCGAGTGCGTCACCGAATTGGGCGATCGGTCGCGCGATGGCGAACCTGATGCGCCGGGAGGCCAGCGTGTCCCGCAAGGCGAGCAGCATCGTCGCGGCGGTCACGTCGACCGACGGCGAGGTCTCGGCATCGAGGACGACCATGCGCGTACGGTCGGTGCACAGCCCTTCGATCCGGTCCTTCACATAGTCGGAGTTGGCGAAGAACAAGCCGGACTCGACCCGAACGACCAGCACATCGGGCCGCGTCGCCGCGTCCGGGTGCCGGTCGGCGGCGACCCACAATGACCCTTCCTTGCCGAGTTCGACCACATGCGGTTGCGAGGCCCGATACACCAGCAGCACGATCGCCGCGCCGATGCCGATGAGGAGGCCCGGCAGCGTATCGAAGACCAGCACACCCAGCATCGCGGCCATCGCGGCGAGGAAGTCGGCGCGCGCCGCTTTGCCGTAGATGCTGGCGAGCATGTGGGTCCAGACCCGATAGAGGCGGCGCAGGGCGGCGATGTCGACCAGCTCGATGACGGCCGCGATCACGACCGCCGCCAACGTGGCCTCCGGCAGGTTCTCGAAAAGCCCGGTCAGAAACAGCAGGGTCACAACGGTGAGCCCGGCCACGACGAGCCCGCTGAGCTGAGTCTTCGCCCCGGCGCCACCGTTGACCGCCGTCTTGGACAAGCTGCCGTTGACGACCATCCCGGAACTGAGCCCCGAACCGAGATTGGCGAGACCCAGCCCGAGCAGCTCCCGATTCGCGTCGATGGGGTAACCGGCTTTGGCCGCATAGGTTTTCGCGGCGCCGAGGCCCTCGGCGAAGCCGATCAACAACACCCCGATGGCTGGTCCGAGCAGGTCGAGGCAGTCGCCGAAGGACACCCCGGACGGCATGCCGAGCGTGGGCAGTCCCGCATCGATATGGCCGACGATCGCGACACCCTCGTCTTCGAGTCCGAACACCGCCACCGCGACGATGCCGACCAGCACCGCCACCAGCGCACCGGGGACGAACGGCAGCCACCGGCGCAGCGCGAAAACCAGCGCGAGGCTGATCAGGCCGACCGTCACGGTGCGCCACTGGAGATGACCCAGCTCGGTGACGACGCCCCACGCCTGCGTGAAGAAGTTGCCGTCATGTTTGGGGACGCCGAGCAACTTCGGCACCTGCCCGATGATGATGACAAGGGCGAGCCCGACGATGAAGCCCTTGAGCACCGGTTCGGAGATGAACGCGGCAATGAAGCCGAGCCGGACGAGACCGGCGAGCAGACCGACGATGCCGGTCGCGATGGCCAGCGCCGCCGTCAGCGCGATGTAGCGGCCGCTGTCGGCGCCCGCGAGCGGCGTGATGACGGCGGCCGACAGTGCCGCGGTCGCCGACATCGGGCCGACGACCAGGTGCCGCGAACTGCCTGCCAGCGCGTAGAGCACCAGCGACGGCACCGCCGCGTACAAGCCGACCACGGGCGGCACCCCGGCGATCGAGGCGTAGGCCAAGGCCTCGGGAACAAGAACCGCCCACACGGTGAGACCGGCGATCACATCGGGACGCAGCCAAGCCCGCCGGTAGCCGTGCAGTGACTCGAACGCCGGTATCGACAGCGCCACGGTTCCTCCTCGCTACAGCCCGCCGATGCCCTTACCGAGGACCACCGCGCCCATGATCAGCAGCACGATCGCCATCACCGCATGGTTGTTGAGCTGCAACCATTCCCGCAGACTGTCGAGCATCGGACCGAGTCTGTCGGCCGCGAGCATGTACCCGAGGACCACCGCCAAGACGGTGACCGAGGCGAGCAGGGTGAACACCACGATCGCGACCAGGTCGCCCCCCGCGCTCAGACCGCCTGCCCCGATCGCGACACCCGCCGACACACACAGCAGCAGATTCTTCGGATTGACGCCCGACAGCAGCGCTCCCAGCCCCAGCGCCTTCACCGGCGTGAGCGTGTCGATCGCCTTCATCCAGCCGGGCACCTCGGTCTGCGACCGTTCCTGCCACTGGATCACCGCCAGGACCACCAGCGCGACGCCGAGAATGATCTTCACGATCGAGGCCCCGGTCGACGGTTCGCTGTCCGAGCCGCCCAACGTCCCGGCGAGCAAGGTCATCACGCCGGTCACAACGAGGATTCCGGCCACCCACCCCACGGCGAAGCCCTTCGCGGCACCGCCCGCGTTCTTCGACAGGATCATCAGGATGGCCGCGATGATCGGGATCGGCGAGACCGCGACACCCACCGCCAGTGGCAACAGACCGCCGATTACTGAGCCCATGCCACGACGCTAAGCCTGCCGTTCCCGGCACGCCTCACACCTTCCGGGTGAACTGCGCACCCCTGTTTTCATCCGAATCGGGTGAAGCATCCAGGGACCCACCGACGGCATGATTCGGCCCATGGGATCACCAGCAACGCTCGGACCGGTCGAATTCCTTGTGCTCACCTTTCCCGGCACCGCGATCGACGAATCCGTCTCGGCGGCACTGGCCGAGGTCGTCACGAAGGGCACGGTCACCCTGCTCGACCTGGTCGTGCTGTCCATGGACGCCGCGGGCACCGTCACCGAACGCGAGATCGACGACGACATCTCCGAGGTGGGCCTGACGGGTCTGACCGCGGCCGACATAGACCTCGTCAGCGACGACGACCTCGACGTCGTCCGCGCGTCGATGGAGCCGGAAACGACCGCTGTCGTCGTGGTTTTCGAGGAAACGTGGGCGCGGCGCCTGGCCGGTGCGGTACGCGCGGCCGACGGCGAGGTCGCGCTGCATGTACAGGTACCGCGCGATGCCGTCGATGCCGTGCTCGCCCTCACCTAGGAAGGAACCGCTATGCCACTTCGGAGGGGTCGCGTCGGGCGACCAGGACTACTCGGCACCGTCGCGAGGACGGCCGTTGTCGCGGGTACCGCCACCGCGACCTCGAACGCGGTGAACCGCCGGGGCGCGCGCCGCGCCGCCGAACAGCAGGGCTATTCCGAACAACAGGCACCGCCGCCACCACCACAACAGGCTCCCCCACCGCCCGCTGCCGCGAGCGCGGGCCAGGACACCGTAGCCCAGCTCGGACAATTGGCCGAACTGCACTCCTCCGGGGCCCTGTCGGACGCCGAATTCGCCGCCGCGAAGGCCAAACTGCTCAGCTGAGCGCCCAACTGACGATGCCCCCACCGACCGGTGGGGGCATTCGTTGTGTGCACTCGGTTACTGCACCCGACCACCGACCGTGTGGATGATGACAACCCTCGGATCCCACGGAACGAGGTTGTTCACCGCCTGCTGCAACTCCGCGCGCGGCGGCAACTGCTGAGGTCCGAGGACCGAGACCGTCGCGGTGCCACCCTGCAGGGTGACGTCGGTGACCTGCGCATCCGGTGCGTCGCCCAGCCAGAGCACGGCCGCGTCGGCGATCTGACCGGCCCACAACGAGGACAGCGAATTGAGCACCATCGGAATCGCCACCAGCACAAGGGCCACGCCGAGCGCCAGATACGCCTTGCCGCGGCGCACAGTCGTCGGATCCGCGTCATCGGCGTACCCGGCGATGAGAAGCACGATCGTCGAGGTGATGATCATCGCGACCACGTTGGACGCGAACAGCACGAACGCACCACCGGCGAGTGCGGGCGCGTGCGAACCCAGACATACGCCGACCACCCCGAGGGGCGGGACCAGCGAAATCGCGATCGCCACGCCGGGCAGCACGTCGCCCACGTCACGACGAGCGATCGCGATAGCCGCGACGAGGCCGGTCGCTATCGCGGCGGTCAGATCCATCAGCGCCGGCGAGGTCCGGCCGACCACCTGCGGGTTGGACAGAACATTGACGGGATTGGGCAGAAACTGCGCGAAGAGGAAACCGAGCGCGACCACAACGACGATCCCCGACAGGACCAGCAGCAGGCTCCGGCCGAGCAATGGCGCACGACCGGTCACCACCCCCAGCGCGACACCGAGGATCGGTATCGACAGCGGCGCGACGATCATCGCGCCGATCACCGTCGCGGTGGAATTGCCGATCACGCCCGAGATCGCGATCACCGCCGACATCACCAGCATGATCCAGAACGCCGACCGCTTCGAGTCGACCTGGCCCACCGACAGATCCAGCTTGTCGGTCAGCTCCGCCAACGATCGGCGTTGCTCCTGGGGGACCAGAAAACTCAGCATGGCGGTCCTTTCCGGCTAGGCGGCCAGTACCGATTCACCGAGAACGCTTGTCGCCGGGAAGAATTCGATGTGAAGGCCGCCGATCGCGCCCGGAATCCCGGCGACCACATCGGCTTTCGTCATGTGCTCCGTCGTGAGCAAGTGGGTTCGGGATCGTCGGCCGCGATGCTGGTCGAGCCATCCCGCTGGCTGGTCATCAGCTGCGGCGCTGCGGATTTCAGCCGAGGGCCTTGGCCTTGAGTTGCTGGAATTCCGCCTCGGTGATGGCGCCGGCGTCGAGCAACTTCTTCCCGTCGGCGATCTGAGCGGCGGAATTGGTGCCCGCGGTCTGCCTGATGTATTCGTCGGCCTCCGTGCGGGCCTGCTTGTGCGCTTCGGCGGTCCGTTCCGCCATGCCGCCGCCACGGAAGATCAGATACAGCAGTCCGGTGATCAGCGGGAGCAGGATCAAACACACCACCCACACCGCCTTCAGCCAGCCCGAGGTCGACCGATCACGGAAAAGATCGGTGAGGATGTAAAAGAACAACATCAGGTAGGCGACAAAGCAGAAGCTGACAATGATGACCCAGATAACGTCCCACACCGACGACATATTCGACCCTCACTTCTGTGAGCGTGACCACCGGCCGGTGGTCACGGTTCCATCCATGCCGCCATCGTCGCGAAGAACCCCGGTCGCACACATCATCCGATTCGGGTGAATCCGTCCTGGCCGCCGCGCGGGTTCACCCGGAACGGGGGATTCGGATCGCCGTCGACGGCCCCTAACGTCGACACCATGACCATCACCTCGTATCCCGTCCGCCAAGTTCTCGCGGCCGGCATCACCATGCTCGCGGTGATCTTGCTCCTGGTGGCGGGCATTCTGAGCATCGTGCGCGGCATCGCCGGCGTCACCAAGGACGAAATATTCCTGATACCGAGCGAGTACAGCTACCAACTCGACGTCAGCAACTGGGGCTGGATCCACCTGTCGCTCGGCATACTCCTCGTGGCCGTCGCCATCGGGATGATGCTGACCGCGACCTGGGCCCGAATCTTCGCCTACAGCCTGGCCGCCCTCTCGATCATCGCCAATTTCTTGTCCCTGCCGTACTACCCGTGGTGGTCGGTGATCATCATCGCCATCGACCTCACCGTCATCTGGGCCGTCGCAACCTGGAACCCCGACCGAAGTCTGAGTGTCGAGTCGACGCCGGCAGCCGACCTCGCTACTTCTTCGTGGCGGTGATCTGGGTCAGCAGGCAGCGCCATCGGCCATCGGTGTACAGGAAGGCATCGGTGGTCCATTCGTCGGCGTCGAATCGAATGCCTTGGTAGTGAGCGGTATTGGTGATTCGGGTCGTCAGCAGGACGAGTTCGCCGTGATAGCGGATCCTCGGCTCGCCGACGCGCTGCATCGCCGAATGGGTGAGATCGCCCGATCGGACGAACGCCAGGAACTGTTCGGCGGTGGTGATGCCGTTCTCGGAGACCATGATCCACTCGTCGGCCATATACGAACCGATCCGGTCCGCGTCGTTGGCGACGATCGCCACCTGCCACTCGTCGAGCACGGCCAGGAGTTCGTCGTCTACCGCGTACCCAGGAGAAGTTGTCATATGGCAACGCTATGACCGAGTGCCGTCGTCGGTCTTGGACGAATGGAACGAACTACCGGCCCGGGCGATGCGGCAGCGTCCAGTTTCGACGCGGCCGCATCGCCGCAGGTCACGGTGTGACGACCGCGAAGTTCGGGTCGGGGGGTGTCGAGCAGGCCGAACAGTCGCTGCAGGACGCCGGGGTCGCCGCTGTGGTCGATCCCGTCCAGGCCCTTGCCCGCGAGGATCCCGAGCAGTTGCGCCTTGGTGAGCGTCAGCGTGAGATCGATGTCGGCCTTCGACCGCGGATCGGGAGTCTGGATCAGGACGCCATTGGACAGGGTGAGACGCACGACGGAGTCCTGGTCGGTGAAGTGCCATTCGATCCGGAACGAATCCTTCGCCGCGCGCGGACCGTTCACCCGGATGGCGATCGAGTCGAACAGCTGCTCGACCGACAGTGCCGCCGCCATGCCGCCGCCGAGGTCGAGCTCGGTCCGCTGGACTCCGTGGCGCAATTCGTTGTGGCCGGTGAGGTAGAAGCAGCGCCAGGTGGCATTCTCCGCACCGAATCCGAGCTGTTGATAGGTCTGGGCGAGTGCGTCTTTCGCGGCCTTGTTGTTCGGTTCGGCGAAAACGGCGTGGGTGAGCAATTCGGCGGCGAAGCGCAGGTCGCCGGCGTCGGCGTAGGCCCTGCCCTTCTCGATCACCGCATCGATGCCGCCGATGGTCTCGACATAGCGGACCGCCTTCGCCGTGCGCGGGTGCTCCCAGAGCGAGGTCGGGTTCCCGTCGAACCAGCCGAGATAGCGCTGGTAGACCGCCTTGACGTTGTGGCTCACCGACCCGTAATAACCACGGGCGCTCCACGCGTCGGCCAGGGCTGGCGACAATTCGAACTCTTCGGCGATCTCCGGGCCGTTGAGTCCCACGTTCATCATCCGCAAGGTCTGGTCGTGCAGGTACATGTACAGATCGCGCTGCAGCGACAGGAATCCCATGATGTTGTCGGCGCCCCAGGTAGGCCAGTGGTGCGAGGCGAACGCGACATCGGCGTCGACGGCGAACATCTCCATCGCCTCGTCGATGTAGCGCGACCAGATCCGCGGATCACGCACCTGGGCGCCGCGCAGGGTCAGCAGGTTGTGCAGGTTGTGGGTCGCGTTCTCGGCGAGGCAGAGGGCGCGGTGGCGGGGGAAATAGAAGTTCATCTCCGCGGGTGCCTCGGTGCCCGGCGTCATCTGGAAGACGATCGGGACGCCGTCGACGGTCTCCTGCTGTCCGGTATGGGTGATGTCGACGGTGGGCGGGATCAGACCGACGGTGCCGTGGGAGGTTTGGATACCCAGCCCGGTGCCGCACTGGCCCTCGGGTCCGGACGTCATCCCGAGGCCGTACATGTAGGTGCCGCGCCGTGTCATCGCGACGCCCGCGTAGACGTTCTCCGAGAC
This sequence comes from Nocardia salmonicida NBRC 13393, assembly GCF_001613085.1. GTDB lineage: Bacteria > Actinomycetota > Actinomycetes > Mycobacteriales > Mycobacteriaceae > Nocardia > Nocardia salmonicida. Next base: position 37,173 of record NZ_BDBR01000012.1, on the reverse strand, counting down.
GGCCTCCGCCATGAAACCGGCGGGAGCGAGAACCGGGACCTCGCCACGACCGTCGGGCAGCACGCCGTCGACGCCACCGAAGTGGTCGGCGTGGGAGTGGGTGTAGATGACGCCGGTCACCGGCCGGTCACCGCGCTCCTGGCGATACAACGCCAGCCCGGCCGCCGCGCACTCGGCCGAGATGAGCGGATCGATCACGATCACGCCGGTATCGCCCTCGACGAGGGTCATGTTGGAGATGTCGAAGCCGCGGATCTGGTAGATGCCCTCCACGACCTCGAACAGCCCGTTCTTCACGCAGAGCTGGGCCTGCCGGAACAAACTCGGGTCGACCGTCTCCGGACACGGCCCGTCGAGAAAGCCGTACCCACTGGTATCGAAGACGACCGTGCCGTCGGCCTTGCTGATCCGCATGGGCGTCAGGGTCTTGATGAACCCGCGATCGGCATTCTCGAAATCGGTGCGATCGTCATAGTCCAATGCCATCGTGCATCCGCTCCTCAGCTCGGTCGACGCGTCCACCCGATGCTCGGCACTCACGGCGCCCTCCGCATCACCCCGCACGGGTGAACTCGGCGCCGGTGAGGTCGACCGATGGAGGATGCCCGCTGAGGAGGGCATCGCAGCCAGACGTCGACCGACATGCTGGTCAGCTGCGTGATCGCCCCGGCCATCCGGGGTTCACGCAGCCGACCGGCAGTGCTGACGCGTCAGAGGTTGACGCCGAAATCGCGGGCGATGCCTTCCAGACCGGAGGCGTAGCCCTGGCCGGTGGCGCGGAACTTCCACTCGGCGCCGTTGCGGTACAGCTCGCCGAAGACCATGGCGGTTTCGGTGGACGCGTCCTCGGAGAGGTCGTAGCGCGCCAGTTCCTCGCCGTTGCTGCGGTCGAGGACGCGGATGTAGGCGTTGCGCACCTGGCCGAAGGACTGGCTGCGGGCGGCCGCGTCGTAGATCGAGACCGGGAACACGATGGAGTCGATCGTGGCCGGCGTGTTGGCCAGGTCGACGTTGATCGTCTCGTCGTCACCGTCGCCGGCACCGGTGGTGTTGTCGCCCGCGTGCTCGATCGCGCCCTCGGGCGACTTCAGGTTGTTGAAGAAGACGAAGTGCCCGCTCGACACCACCTTCTTGTCGGCGCCGAGGCCGATGGCGCTGGCATCGAGGTCGAAGTCCGTGCCGGTGGTGGTCCGCAGATCCCAGCCCAGGCCGACCGCGACGGCGGTGAGATTCGGCGCCGCCTTGGTCAGTGAGACATTGCCGCCCTTGGACAAGCTGACACCCATATCGAAATCTCCCCTTGATCATCGCGGCACGAAGCGCGCCGACGCCCACACCCTAGCGTTCGACTCTGAACGTTGGCTGTGATCAATCCTCTTCGGCCGCACCCGATTCCACGGGCATGCGGTCGGCGCCCCAACTGCGGTGGATGTAGCCGATCACCCGGTCCAGTTCCGCCCGCTCGACGGCGGCCAGTTCACCCGGCTCGAGCGGATCGAAATGGAAGATGTAGAGGCGCGAGGCGAATTGCTCGAAGGGCAGCGACGCTTCGCCGAAACGCTCACCGTGCCCGGCTGTTCCGACGACCACCCCGTCGCCCCAGTCCTGGCCGCTGTCGTTGTTCGGGTTGTAGAAATACACCCGCATCGTGTCCTGCGGATCGAGACTGACCCGGAGCACGGTGATCGCGTGCCACCCCACGAAGCGGGCCGCGCTGTCGGTCACGGCGATCCCGGCGGGCTGCGGATGGATCACCGGCTGGTTGCCGTTGTAGAAGGGGTGGTAGCCGGCGTAGAAGTGGCGTAGGAATTCGTCGAGGTCGGTCAGGTGGCCGGTGGCCACGTCGACATTGATCCGGAAGCCGCGCCCGGACCACCAGCCGTGGAATTCCGGATTGATCCAGCGATGCGGATCGCCTTCGCGACCGATACAGCGCTGTCCCATCTCCGCGTAGATCCGGTCCAGGTGCGGAACCACCAGCAGCGATACCGGGTCCAGATCCAGTTGCAGCGCACTCGATTCCGCATCGACGGCCGGGCGCGAGGAAATCGGCTGGCCCTCGAAGTGCATGACGATCTCGTCGTCGCGCGCGGCCCACACCAGCGTCTGCAACAGATAGTCCGGATCGTTGTAGGCCCACATCGACAGCGCCCGCGCCGATTGACAGGTCGGGTTGTCGCCCTGCCCGATCCCCAGCGGCAGACCCAGCACCGACAGCATCCCCGACAACAACCACGCCCGCGGATCAGGTGTCGGCCCGAACACCGCGGTCAGCCGTGCGCACGAGTGCGGTGAAAGCCGTAGCGCCAGTTGGCGCCACAGCGCGGGCGCGACCGGCGGCTGATAGAGGATGCCGCGTTCGAGCATCAAGGTGAGTCCGTAGATGCACTGCGCGGTTTCGGCGTGCACAGCCTGCTCGATGAGGCTGTGCACCAGTTCGTGATAGCAGAGCAGGCTGTCACGGCCGGTGCTGGACAAGCCCATCGCCTCACCGAGCAGGTACGCACCTTTGGTGAGCAGAAAGCGCAGCAGCACAGCGTGATACGGCGAGACCAGCCCCGTATCGTGCATGGAACGCGCGAATCCCGTTGCCTCGTACTGCAACGCGCTGTCGTCCATCGATTCCAGGCGCGTGCGGTAGATCTCGACGCCCGGGTCTTCCCTGCACCCCTCGGTGGTTCCGTAGAGGCTGCTGATCAGCCGGTCGGCGCCGAGACCACTGGCGCCGAGGTCGACATCGGGATTCGCACGGGCGACGGCGATCTGGGTGATCATCCGCTTCACCCCGTCGACCTGGATGGGCCGCTGCCGCAGGATGCGCCAGATCTCGTCGACCAGATTCTCGAGCACCTTCTCGTACCCGACCTCGGCGACGAGGTAGTGCAGCAGCTCGCGCGAGACCTGCGCCATCCGCCCCTGCTGTTCCCGCTCGGCCTCGCTGGGCGGGGAGAACAGCAGCGACAGATTCACCGCGAGCACCTGCGACAGATGATCATTGGCCTGTTCGGCCGAAACCAGCGCATGCTGGTAGTCACCCTTGGCGACCGCGAGCAGCCGCAGATCACTCACCGCCTCCAACACCATGGTGTCGGTGTTGGCGCTGCGCAACGAGCCGGTGCTCAGCGCCGGGATGAGGATCTGCGGCTGTGCCCAATCCGTACCGAGGAACAGGCCCGCGGACTCCAATTTCTCGGCACGTTCGCGCACCGCGGCGCAACCGCCGGGCAGCAGCAACACCCGCCGCAGGGAGTCCATCACCCTGGGCAGTTTGACCTGCTTACCGAAATCGCCTGCGTCCGCGAGGGACTGTGTGGCGTGGTCCATCGTGGCGAGGCGCCGGTCCAGGCTCGTCCCGTCGTGGCCATCCGGACTCAATCGCCGATCCCTTCGCACACCGTTGCCCCTGGCAACGGATCAAATGTAGAAGTCGAGCTCTTCTTGTCGCTTCAACAGATCCCGCAGAGTGTACGGGTCCTCGCCGAAGAAATAGAGCAGACCCCAGTGATTACCGAATGCGGTACGTTTGGTGACCTTTTCGGCCTGTGGCGCCGTGAGCTCGTGCGTCTCGAAGTAATCGTGATCTTCGGTCTCGGGCGGCACCGACAGTCGGCTGACCACACGCCGACGTGGATACACGCCGAAACATCCCGCGTGGCCGGTGGCATCGACCACTTCCTTCGGGAAGAACGCTTCGATCTCCTCGTCGGTGGATTTCGGGTCGAAAGCCAGCACCAGCGCATGATAGGCGTTGAAACCGTATGTCCGTTCCAGCAGCTCGAACACCTTGAAACCCGGCGGCCGGTAGGCGACTTCGCCGAAATACATCTCCCCGTCGCTGGTGACGAAGTACTCCGGATGGATGAAGCCGAACTCGATGTCGAAGGTCTTGATCAGCTTTTCGACCTGCCGAGTGATCTCGGGCCGGTATTTCTCCAGCTCCGGCGTCGCGGGCACGAACACCGAGTATCCGAGCGTCACGTACTCCGAGATGTTCAGGAAGCAGATACGGCCGTTGTGGACCCAGGCCTCGACCGCGAACTCCCAGCCGTCCAAATGGGATTCCATCAGCATCGGGAACTCGTCGTCGGGGATGGTGTCGACCTCGTCGGGGGTCCGGATGATCCGATGGCCGAGGCAGCCCGCCTTGTCGAAGGCCTTGAGGTGAATCGGATCGTTGGGATCACCGTCGAGCTTCAGCAGGGTCTGATTGACCCGTTTCAGGAAGCGGATCACATCGTCGCGCTCGTGCGCCTCTTCGAAGATGCCGACCCGGATACCACCGAGCTGCGCGCGCCGTTTCATCAACGACTTGTCACGCAGGAGCATGGACTGCCCGAGCAGCCGAGGATTATCGAGCAGTACGGAATTGATCGCACCCGCCCACTCCACCGTCTCCTCGAAGATCGGAATGGCGACGTCGACCCCCTTTTTCTTCAGGGTCTCCGCGATCTCCATCGAACGGTCGTTGAGCCGCTCGAAATCCCAGGGGATATATGGAATGTCGTGCTCGGTACAATAACTTTCCGCCCATTCGGGCGCGACTACGATATAGCGTCGGTCGAACCGGTCGATCGCCTCGACCGCGTTCAAACTCCAACCCAATAGGGCTACATAACCTTTGTCCGGGTTTCGACTTTTCGATTCGTCACCTGAAATCGACAAACCTTATCCCCTTTCGAACTACACAGCCCGGAAACCCGGGACTCTGAGTGAATCCCCGCAGGGCTGCCATTTCCATGGAGTACCCGACCCCCGCGCGACCAACCATGACGAAGCTGTGACCGAGGGCTACCCTCATCCCATGCCCGGTCCCGAGCCCCTGCCGCCGCCACGCAACGGCGTCGGCCTCGCGGCGTTGGTGCTCGGCATCATCGCCTGCGCGGTCTCGTTCATTCCCGTGGTCAGCGAGTTCGTCGCCGCCCCCGCCGGAATCGGGGCCGTGGCCGCCGCGTTCGTCGGCTGGGACCGGATCGAGAGCGGGGTGGCCACCAACCGCGCCGACACGATCGCGGGCGGGATCCTCGGCGCGATAGCCCTGGCGGTGACCGCCCTCGTCTACCTCGCGACCCATTCCGGCTGACCGATTCCGCGGCCCTGCACGCGACGAGCGAAGTCCGTAGCCTGAAAATCGTGATTACTCTCAAGAAAGAAGACGGCGCAGCCGATCTCGCCGGTATCACCAAGATGAGTGTGGGGGTGAGCTGGGATCCGTCGGCAGGTTCCAGCGGTGGAATTCTCGGAATGGCCCGGCGCAAGCGCGGTGTCGACCTGGATCTGATCGCCGTGCTGTTCCAAGGTGGTGAACCGGTGCGGTTCGCCGGTCTGGATTCGCTCGACCCGCTCGCCAACGGATCGGTGCTGCACACCGGCGACGAGCAGACCGGTGCGGCCGCGGGCGACGACGAGACCGTGCACGTCACGTTCAGCAATGTTCCCCCCGCCATCGACTCCATCGTTTTCGTCGCCGTCGCGTTCAAGAAGGGCAGCTCCTTCGAGAAGGCCAACAACGTCTCGTTCAAGATCTACGACGCCACCGGCGGCGATTCCCAGCCCGTCGCCGACATCTGGCCGTCACTGCTCGGCGCGGAAAACGCCAACGCGATCGCGCGCACCTTCCGCAACGGTCCGGTGTGGCAGCTGGAGGTCCTCGACCGCAAGGGCAAGATCAAGCAGGGCGATCGCCAGGCGTTGCTGCGCTTCGCCATCGGCTGACACCGAGGCGGCAGGGCCCGGCGCGCACCGCGCCGAGCTCCGCCGCGGTGCGGCGACGACCTCGCCCTTTCCCGTATTTGCGACATCAGCGAAGTTCGTCAAGACCACGCGATTTCGGTGTTCCCTGAATAGTTGCTGCGATACGGTTTTCCGCATGGACGACATCGAGTTGGATTTGCCGAGCGTCGCTACTTCCCGCAACGCCGGACGAATTCTGGAAATCGGCGCGGTCGGTCTGCGCAACCCCTTGCCTGTCGACGGAGAGCAGACCCACGCCTACGTGTGCTGCGTCGACGGCACCACCCTGCAGCTCCCGGATTCGCTACAGAACTGGGCCATGCAAACCCTCGCCGCGAACTTCGACCTACGCGCGACCGGCCTACCCTCACTGTTCCCCTGCCGCTTCGAATTCGGCATCCGCGACGGCGCGGCCTACGCGGTCCCGGTGACCCAGCGGTCGCTGCGCGAGAAGGCGAACGCATGACCACCTGACGGCACCTATCGTCACCTCATGCACGAGGAACTCACCTACGCCCCGGCCGGCGCGACCAGCCCGGCCGACGAAATCTGGACCGGCGAATTCCCCGGATTCCGCCGGTTCGACGCCACGGTGGTGATCGGCTACGGCGAGCCGACGTGGGCCGCCGCGTCCGAGGCCGTCATGACGTGGGGCATCAAGCGCCGCAGTGGCTTTCGCATCGCTCCCGATGTCGCGGTGTCGACGGACGCGAAGTACCGGATCAGCGCGGGATGGGGGCCTGCCTCCGTCCACGAGCCGGTTCGCGTAGTCGCGGTGGTCGAGACCGAGAACCGGTGCGGCTTCGCCTACGGCACCCTGCCCGGCCATCCGGTCAGCGGCGAGGAAGCCTTTGTCGTGCATCGAGATTCGGTCGGCACCGTCTCGCTCACCCTTCGCTCGCTGACGAGACCGGCACCGACCGGACCATGGCGCTTCGCTTTTCCGATACTTCTTGTCGCGCAACGCTTCTACCGTCGCCGATATCTGCGCGCGCTGGTGAACTAGGCGATCGGGGGCAGATGAACGACCTGGCCCGCGTACGCCAGACCGGCGCCGAAGCCGAGCAGTAGCGCCGTGTCGCCAGGGTTGGCGGCGCCGGAGCGCACGAGTTGTTCCATGGCCATCGGAATGGAGGCGGCGCTCGTATTACCGGTTTCGATGATGTCGCGAGCGACGGCGACTTTCTCGGGCAGGCCGAGGGTGCGGACCAGCGCGTCGGTGATGCGGATATTGGCCTGATGCGGGACGAAAGCGTCGAGGTCGGCGGCCGTGAGCCCCGCGTGATCGAGCGCGTCACGACAGGCTTTCTCCAAGAACGTGACAGCCCACCGGAATACCTCGGTGCCGTTCATCCGAATATAGGGACGTTGCGAAGTACCACCACTGGCCTCGGCCGCGGCGACTTCGGCGAAATACTCGAGAAAGTCCTTGTCCTGCTTGATCGCCGAGGTCCGCGAGCCATCCGAACCCCACGCGACCGGGCCGATCCCCTCCTGTTCGGCCGCGCCGACGACGACCGCACCGGCGCCGTCGGCGAAGATGAACGCGCACCCGCGATCGGTGGTGTCGAGCAGATCCGACAGCCGCTCCACCCCGATCACCAGCACCTGCCGCGCCTGACCCGAGCGCACCAGATTCGCCGCATCGGCCAACGCGTAACAGAAGCCGGCGCAGCCGGCGGAAATGTCGAAGGCGGCGGTGTCGTGCATGCCGAGTTCGGTCGCCACCACCGCGCCCGCCGATGGGCCGAGCACCATCTGCGACGACGTCGCGAGCACCACCGCATCGACCTGCTCGGCGCTCACCCCCGCCGCCGCGAGCGCGTCACGCGCGGCCGCGACGCTCATCGAGACGATCGTCTCGTCGGGCTCGGCCCAGTGCCGGGCGGCGATCCCGGAACGGGTCTTGATCCATTCGTCCGACGACTCGATCGCGTCGACGATCTCGGCATTGGGCACGACACGGCGCGGGCGGTACACGCCGAGGCCGAGAATTCCCGCGTGGGTGACCGGAACCGCGGTGGCAATGGGGGTGGGCATGGCATCCTCTCCATATGAACCGATCGGTTCACGTATAAATAGGTCTAACATGAACCGATCGGTTCAATCAAGGGGTAGGAGAAGATCGGATGGCTGCCGGACCACGCGCCCGACTGATCGAGCACACGATCAGCACCGTCCAGGAACACGGTGTGCACGCGGCCGCGCTGAGTGAACTACTTAAGCGCAGTAGGACCTCGCGTAACTCGCTGTACCAGCACTTCCCTTCCGGCAAGGGCGAATTGGTGCAGACAGCGGCACGAATCGTGGCCCGTCTGGTGTACTCGCACGTGAGCTCGATGGCCGACGCCCTCCAGACCGCGCCCTCGGCCCAGCAGTGGCTCACCGACCTACTCGCCTTCTGGCGAATTCCGCTGGAAAAATCCGATTACGCCGCGGGCTCGTTCATGATGGCGGCCGCTCTCGACGAGCTCGACCCCGCCGTCCAGTCCATCGCGGGCCAGGCCTTCGCCGAATGGACCGCCCGGTTGGCCGACGGGATCGTGGCCACCGGGATCGAACGCTCCACCGCGGTGTCGCTGGCCGGTTTCCTGCTCACCACCATCGAGGGCACGATCGTGCACAGCCGCGCGCTCAAGTCGTCACACCCGTTCGACCAGGCGGTCACTCAGCTGACGATCCTGTTCAAGGTGCACCTGTCCGAGCGTTGAGATCTCACGAGATGCTGTGCGCCGCATCCAGTTCGGCACGCAGGATGGTGATGATCCGGCGGCGGGCCGTCGCGCCTTCGGCGCTGGGCGTGAGCGGGTAGACGTGCACGAGTCCGGGTTCTTCGTGGTAGTCGAGGTCGACGCCCGCCGAACGCGCCTTCGCCTCCAGCAGGCGGGCATCGGGGTTCAGGATGTCGTCGGTTCCGGTGAACAGAGTGAGCGGACCCAGCCCGACGAGGTCGCCGAACAGCGGGCTGACCAGGGGATCTTTCATCGATAGTTCGCCACTCCACATCCTGCCGAACACCAGCCCGCCGTCGCGACCGAGCCACGGATCACGTCGGAGCACCTCGTCGATCTCGGGATTTTCGAGGGTGAGGTCGAGGGCGGGCGAGATCAGAATCGTGCGGGGAACGGTATGGCCCGCGTCGCGCAGATGCAGCGCGGTGGACAGCGCGATCTGACCGCCCGCGGAGTCGCCGGCGAGGAAAGTCGGGCCGTAGCGCTTGTCGGCGGCCGTGACCAGTTCGGCGAAGCGGGGAATCACCTGCGCCGCGGTGCCGAAGGGGATCAGCGGATAGATCGGGACCGTCACGACGAGGTGCGTCTGCGCGGCGATGCGGGCCGCGAGTTGCCAATGTTGCGTAGCGATTTCGCCCACCCAGCCGCCGCCGTGCGCGTACACGAGGCCGCCGCGCGAGATGCCGTCCGACGGGGTCAAGGTGTAGATCGGCCAGCCGCCCTCGTGCGCCACCGAGATCTCCACACCGCGGAGTTTGCGCGGCGGACCGTAGGCGACGGGCCGCAGCCCGCGCTCACGCACGTGTGCCGTGGCCATCTCGGCATCGATGTAGTTCCGGTTGCGCCGGGTGACCCGCAGGAATCCCGGAATCACGAACCGACTCATCACACCGGGCACCGCGACCTCCACTCGACGACGAGACCGGCACAGTCGAAGCGCTCGGGCCGAGCGTCGCCGGTGCACGCCAAGCTACCCCGTACCGGCGTCAGCCGAGGGGTTGCTCGGTGACATCGGTACGCAAGCTGGTGCCGTTGAGGTCCAGATAGAGCACACCCTCGGTGACCGAGAGGGTGGCGGTATTACGACGATCGACCAGCGCCGCCGCCTCGTCGATGAACGCGCGATCGAAACTGACAAGCGGAATCCGCGCGGCGTTGTGGATCTTCTTGCCCGCGTATTGCGCGAGTACCTTCGCCGGGTCGCGATGGGTATAAACCACCGCACGACCTGCGAGTTTGCTCCCACGATGAATACGGTCGGCGTCAGGCGCACCCACTTCGATCCACGCGGTGGTCTGCCCGGTCATATCCCGAACCTGCACCGCGGGCTCATCGGTCGCCGAAATCCCGCCGTCGCTGAAGACGATCCCCTCCTCGTACTGCAGGCAGTACGCGAGGATCCGCGTGATCATGTATTCCAGCGTCTCCGACGGATGCCGAGCCACCCGCAATTCGAGATCCTCGTACACCCCCCGGTCCACATCGGCGAGCTGAACGGCGAAATTGTGCAGTGTTGCGCTGAGTGCCATAGGAGCTCCGACCCTACCGGGCCGCCACGTCGACTACTCGCGCACTCCCGGTTGCACTTACCGGTCCGGACCGCCAGCATCTGTACATGAGAATCACTCACGTTTCGGCTCTGGCCGCCGTTTTCCTCGCACTCGGCACGGCAACCGCTGCGGCAGAACCGAATGCGGCCGACTCACCCCGTCAGGCCATTGCCCGCGCCTACCTCGACGCCCTGGTTTCCCACGACGCGAGCGCGGTCCCCTTCGCCCCCGACGCCACCCGCGTCGAGGTCGGCTTCCAAACCGGCTACTCGGGCCCGCAGCTGAGCGCCGACTTGGAGAACGGCCTCCAGTACCGCGTGATCCGAGGCATTCGCGACCTCACCATGTCCGAATCCGGCGACACGGTCACCACCCACTACCTCCTCGACACCGGAGTGGGCGACATCCGCCTGACCACCGTGGAGATCACCGAGACCTTCGTCATCCCGGTGGACTCCATCCAGACGATCGAGGCCACGATCACGCCGGTGCTGTAGTCGATCTCGCGGACCGGTGGACTGTCACGCGCTCACTGGTCTGCCTCCAGCAAGGCCCGCGGGGCGGCTTGGCGCCAGGAGTCGGTGACTATGGCTTCCAGTTCCTCGCGATCGTCGAGCGACGCCAGGCGGACGCGGACCCAGGGGTTACCGGACTCGTGCGAGGCGATCCAGAATTTGTCGGGTTCGGCGAGGACCAGTTCGTCGCGGTCGAGGATCGGGCAGCGGACCGCCATCGAGGTCTCGTCCTCGGGAAGGGTGAGGAACAGCTTGCCCGCGACCTTGAAAATCGGCATGCCCCAGGCGAATTGCTCCGTCGTCTGCGGTAGCGACAGGACGTAGGCGCGGACGTCGTCCCCGGTGACCTTCATGATCTACATCCTGACAGCACACACCGACACCCCGGTCGGATGCCGTCGGGACCCTAGTCGACCACCCCGATGGTGGTCACCGACTTGCGGGCGCGCGAGGCGGTGATCCGGCGGCCGATCACGCCGTGGCGGGGTGCGAAGAGGTAGACGAAGGTGAAGGCGACGCCCTGGGTCACCACGACCATGCCGCCCGCGGCGGTATCGAGGTGGTAGCTGATGTAGAGGCCGGTCACCGCGCACAGCACCGACACGGTGGGGGCGATCACGAGCATGCGGGAGAAACGGTCGGTGAGCAGGTAGGCGGTGGCGCCGGGGATGATCAGCATGGCCACCACCAGGACCACGCCGACAGCCTGCAGCGCGACCACCGAGGTCAGCGCCAACAGGGCGAGTAGAGCGGTACCGAGGACGCGGGGGTTGAGGCCGATGGCGTGGGCGTGGGTGGCGTCGAAGGCGTAGAGGGTGAAGTCGCGCCGTTTGAGGACAAGGGCGACTAGGACGATGGCGGCCAGAATCATGATCTGGACCATCTCACCGCGGCTCACGCCGAGCAGGTTGCCGAAAACGATGTGGTTCAAGTCGGTTTGGCTCGGCGTCACCGACACCAGCACCAAGCCGAACGCGAACAAGGTGGTGAACACGATGCCGATCGCGGCGTCTTCTTTCACGCGACTGGTATCGCGGACGACCCCGATCAACGCGACAGCGAGGAACCCGAAGATCACCGCGCCGACGGCGAACGGCCAGCCGACGATATAGGCCAGCACCACCCCGGGCAGCACCGCGTGCGACACCGCGTCACCCATCAGCGACCAGCCGATCAGCACCAACCAGCACGACAGCACCGCGCACACCACCGCCGCCGTGACGGTGGTGGCCAGTGCGCGCACCATGAATTCGTAGCGCAGCGGGTCGATGAAGAATTCCTCGAGGCTCATCGGTCTCCGTCCACATCCAGGCCGAAGGCCTTGGCCAGGTTCTCCGGACGCAACACCACATCGGGGTCGCCGTGTTCGAGCACCCGGCGGTTCAAAAGCACTGCCTCGTCGGCTAATTGGGGCAACGCGTGCAGATCGTGGGTGGAGACCAGAATCGTGGCCCCGTCCGCGGCCAGCTCACGCAACAGCGCGGTGATGGTCGCCTCGGAACGCTTGTCGACACCGGCGAACGGCTCGTCGAGCAGCAGGATCGTCGCCTCCTGGGCGATGCCGCGGGCGACGAACGTGCGCTTCTTCTGACCACCGGAGAGCTGACCGATCTGCCGGTCGGCCAGGTCGGTGAGCTCGACGCGGGCCAGCGCCGCGTCGACGGCGGCGCGGTCGGCCTTGCTCGCCCGGCGGGTGAACCCCATTTTCCCGTAGCGCCCGGTCATCACCACATCGCGCACCGACAGCGGAAAACTCCAGTCCACGTCCTCGGACTGCGGCACGTATCCGAGACTGCCCGCCTTGCGCGCGGCCGCCGGGGCGCGACCGTTGATCAGCACCCGGCCTCGGTCGGGCATCACCAGACCCATCACGGTCTTGAACAGCGTCGATTTACCCGAGCCGTTCATGCCGATCAGCCCGCAGACCCGGCCCGATTTCAAGGTGAGTTCGACATTGTCGAGCGCGAGCACATCACCGTAATGGACTGTCACGTCCTGGATTTCGACAACCGGTGCGGTCATTTGGACGCTCCGGCGAGTGCGGCCGCGATGGTGTCGGCGTCGTGGCGGATCAGCTGCAGATAGGTCGGCACCGGGCCGTCGGCTTCGGAGAGCGAGTCGACGTAGAGGACGCCGCCGAACCGCGAGCCGGAGGCTTCGACCACGCGTTGCATCGGCGCGTCGGACACGGTCGATTCACAGAACACGGCGGGCACACGGCGCTGGCGGACGAAGTCGATGGTCGAGCCGATCTGCTGCGGGGTGGCCTGCTGTTCGGCGTTGACCGGCCAGATGTACTTCTCGGTCAGCCCCGCGTCACGAGCGAGGTAGGAGAACGCGCCCTCGCAGGTGACCAGGGCGCGCTGGTCGGCGGGCAGGGTGTTCACCGCCGCGACGAGCTCGTCGCGTACCGCGCCGAGCTGGGTTTTGTAGGCATCACCGTTGGCACGGTAGGCGTCGGCGTGTTCGGGGTCGAGATCGGTGAACGCGCGAACCATGTTGTCCACGTAGATCTGCGCGTTCACCGGCGACATCCAGGCGTGCGGATTGGGCTTGCCCCGGTAGGCGTCCTCGCTGATGTCCATCGGCGCCACCCCCTCGCTGACCACCGCGTGCGGCACATCGAGATCAGCGACGAACTGGTTGAACCAGGCCTCGAGGTTGAGCCCGTTGTCCAGGATCAGGTCGGCCTTGGCCGCCTTCTTGATATCGCCGGGGGTCGGCTCGTAACCGTGGATCTCGGCCCCGACCTTGGTTATGGACTCCACCCGCAGGTGCTCGCCCGCCACATTCCGAGCCATATCGGCGAGCACCGTGAACGTGGTGAGGACCACCTTCCGGTCGTCGTCGGAGGAGGTGATCCCACCGCAGGCGGTGAGCGCGAACGCCATGACACTCAGAACACATGCCGCGAGCACCCGGCGTCGCACCGGCGAACGGTAGAACCCAACCCTCATTCCAGAATTATATTGTTCGGGTCACCGAACTTTCAAGTTCTGGTCTTGAAACAGTCGCGAAGACGGCTCAGGATGCCCAGGGCGGGGTGAAGGTCGAGCCATCGGGGAGTTCCGCCGCGAAGCCGACGCGCACGGACACCACCAGCGTGGCCGGCTCGTCGGCCGAGTTCGCGAGGGCGATCACCGAGCCCGCGGGCGCGACCGCCGCGTCACCCGGTTTCATCGGCGCGGATTCACCGTCGATGGTCATGGTCACCTCGCCCGACAGCAGAACGAAGGCCTCCTCCCCCAGGATGCGGTGCGGCACGCCGACCGAATCGGCGGCGACCTCCGTCTGCCAGACGCACAGTTCGGCACTGCCGGTGCCGGGACGGACCAAAGACGTGAACCGAGCGTTGTGCACCTCGTGCACCTGCGCGTCGGCGGAACGGATTACCGGCATTCGAACCTCCATAAGGTCAAGCAACTTGTCTATATAGTCAAGTAGATTGACCATTGTGTCAAGTGCCAGAATGACTGTCGTGCCCGCGAACGCAGACCTCCCCCTCCTGCTGCTCGCGGCAGCGGCCGAGGTGACCCAGGCGGTGCACGCCGGGGTCACCGCCGCGGGGTTCACCGATATCCGGCCGACGCACGGCTTCGCCTTCGTGCGCATGGCGCCCGACGGCGCGACGGTCGGCGAGATCGCCGAGCACCTCGGCGTCACCAAACAGGCGGCCAGCCAGCTGGTCGACGAATTGGTCAGCAAGGGCTACGCCGACCGCAACCCACACCCACGCGACGCGCGCGCCCGCCTGATCACCCTCACCGACCGCGGCTGGGCGTGCACCCGGGCCGCCGACGCCGCGCTGGCCGAATTCACCCAGACCTGGTCGGACGCCCTCGGCGCCGCGACTCTCACCCAGGTCGGCGCCGCACTGCGCCGTGTCGTCGTCCCAGGACGGGTCCGCCCGAGCTGGTGAACAGTCGCCACCCCCGTAACCAATCGACGCGTCCCGACGATTTCATATCGGGTACTCAATTAATCCGAAGAACTGGATTTTCAAAACCTGCGCGATGTCACGGCGAGCGGCATACTCTCGGATCGAGCGGTGACGCGCCACCGCAGCACCCGGGCCGACGGCTCGGGTAGCGCACTCGTCACGTCATCGTTCGCCCCGATCCCGGAGGGTCAATGTCAGTCCTAGCCACCGCTTCATCCACCGTCGACACTGTCACCCGGCACAAATACGAGCGGCTGCAGTACACCGGCTCGGCCGGCGTCGTCGCCTCGCTGGAGGACGCGCGTCTCGTCGATCGCTGGCGTGCCGATTACCCCGGCTGGGACGGCGAGCACTGGGCATTCGACGCGGGCACCGACAGCCCGGGACGGCTGCGCCCGATCAATGTCGCGGTACGCAACAACTGATCAGGCGGCACCTGCGGCGGCGGCCCGATCGACGATCCGTGGGAACGGGCTCGCCGCCTCCAGTTGGTAAGCCAGGTCCAGCAGGGTCCGCTCGTCACCACGACGAGCGGCGAACTGGATCGAGCCGGGCAGACCGCTCGGCAGTAGCCCGTGCGGCAGCGAAATGCCAGGTCCCCCACCGACATTGTTGAGCGGAGTGAAGCCAACGTAGTCGGCGAGTTTGGTGAACAGCGCGTCGAACGGCTGGCCGGGTGCGAGTTCGCCGATGCGCGGCGCGGGATGGGACAGCACCGGGGTGAGCATTACGTCGATGTCGGCGAAATGCTTGTCGTAGGCCGCGACACCCCCGCGCAACCGCCACGTCGACGCGACCACACCGAGCGGATTGCGCTTGGCCAGCCCGATCAGACCGGTGGTGAACGGGTCGAGCTTGCGCGGATCGAAGTGCCCGCGATGCCCGAGCCGGAACGACAGCGCCATCGCCGCGGCCATCACCGCCCAGTACTGCTTGAAGTCCTCGACGAAGCGCGGATCCACGTCGAGGCGCATCTCGACGATCTCGTGGCCGAGACCTTCGAGCACCTTCGCCGCGGATGCCAGGATGACGCCGTTGTCGGCGTGCACCGGGCGGCCGAGGATATCGGCGGTGATCAGACCGATCCGCAACCGTCGCGTACTCGGCCCCTCGACCAGCCCGACCGGCGTCAGGTTCGACGTCGGGTCGAATCGTTCGACGGCGGCCAGGTAGTGCGCGGTGTCGCGGACCGAGCGGGTGAGCACGCCCTCGGCAACCAGGTGCACCGGCAGTTTGCGGGCGCCCGGCTGGTCGAGCAGGCGATTGCGGGTGGTCTTCAGGCCGACGAGACCGTTGGCCGCGGCGGGGATGCGGATAGAGCCGCCACCGTCGTTGGCATGCGCGATCGGCACCACCCCCGCCGCGACGAGCGCCGCCGATCCGCCAGAGGACGCACCCGCCGAGTACTCCGGATTCCACGGATTGCGGGTCGGCGCGCGATGGGTGAACTCGGTACTCGCGGTGAGGCCGAACTCCGGCAGCGTCGACTTACCGAGCACGATCACGCCCGAATGCAGGAACTGCGCTCCGGGACCGCTGGTCACCGTGGCCGGGTGCGGGGTGAACGCGGCCGAGCCGTGGCAACTCGGCAGGCCCGCGATATCGGTGTTGTCCTTGACGAACGCGGGCACGCCCGCGAACACGCCGGCGGTTTCCGGGGTCGACGCCGCACGCTCGAAACAGGTCATCTGCACGGCGTCCAAACTCGGATCGACCCGCCGGGTCCTGGCGATCGCGGCGTCGATCACCTCCGCCCGACTCACCTCCCCCTCCCGCAACGCCGCGGCGACACCGACCGCGTCGTGTGTGCCGAGTGCGTCATCGGTGAATCCATGGACCGCGGAGCTCATGGCCGCAGCGTATCGCCGCCGACGGCCATTCGCAGCAGTAACGATCGACCCGGCAATCCACTACGCATCGGCCCCTTGCGCGTCGACGCTGGCGAAGCGGCGACATACACGGCACTATCGAGATCGTGGATCTCATGGGAATCGGACAAATCACCCGATCTTCGGGCATCGTGTCGTGACCGCACTCGCTCCCGGCGAGAACCGGCCCGCGCCCGGTGATCAATTGACCATCACCGTGGCGAGTTCGGCGTCGGTCGATGTGTCGGCGCTGCTGGTGAACAGCGCGGGCAGAGTTCGTTCCGACGCCGACTTCGTCTTCTTCAATCAGCCCACCGGACCGGGCGTGGTGTACCGGCACGGCAATGGTGGGCCCGACGTGGTGGGCGTGCAGACCTCGGCATTGCCCGCCGATGTGGACAAGGTGGTGGTCACCGCGAGTCTGGACGGTCGTGGGCCCACGACCTTCGCCTCGGTCGGCGCCCTGACCGCCACCATCGAATCCGGCTCCACCGCACTGACTTTCCCGATTTCGGGGCTCACCACCGAGAGCGGTGTGGTGTGCGTGGAGATCTACCGGCGCAACGGGGCGTGGAAGGTTCGGGCGATCGGGCAGGGCTATGACGACGGATTGGCCGGTATCGCTTCGGCTTTCGGCGTGAATCTCGACGACGAGCCCGAAGTTCCCGCCGCGCAGAGTGCGCCGGTACCGCCGAGTCAGCCACCTGGCTACCCCTCCGCGCCTCCGCCGACCTACACCCAGGGCAACCCCGTTCAGCAGG
This sequence comes from Nocardia salmonicida NBRC 13393, assembly GCF_001613085.1. Classification (GTDB taxonomy): domain Bacteria; phylum Actinomycetota; class Actinomycetes; order Mycobacteriales; family Mycobacteriaceae; genus Nocardia; species Nocardia salmonicida. Next base: position 20,077 of record NZ_BDBR01000012.1, on the reverse strand, counting down.
GACAGTTCGCGCAGCCGGCCACTCCCCCACCTGCCTACCCCGGTCACGGCGCTCCGGGCCAGTTCGCCCCGCCGCCCGCGCACCAGCCGCAACCCTCGTTCTCTTCTCAGCAAGGAGCCCAGCCCGTGCACAGCGATCTGTTCGACCCCTCGCATGCCGAGGTCAACGGCCTCGGTATCCAGAAGCAGGGCGGCAAGATGGTGAAGGTCGGCATGAACGGGGAGGTGATGGCGCGTTCCGGCTCGATGGTGGCCTACCAGGGTGACCTGAAATTCGAAGCGCTCGGCTCCGGCGGCATCGGCCGCGCCATCCGTCAGCACCTCACCGGCGAAGGCGTGCCGCTGATGAAGGTGAGCGGCCGAGGCGATCTGTTCCTGGCCAACAGCGCCGCCGACGTGCACATCATCGACCTCGACGGCACCGACGGCCTCACCATCAACGGCGCCAACGTGCTCGCCTTCGACTCCACGCTGCGCTACGACATCGGCCGGGTCCAGGGCGCGGCGGGCTACGCCTCCAACGCGGGCCTGTTCAACTGCGTCTTCACCGGGCGCGGCCGCATCGCCATCACCACCCACGGCAGCCCCGTCGTCCTCACCGTCGACCAGGCCACCTACGCCGACCCCAACGCCGCCGTGGCGTGGTCGTCCAGCCTGCAAACCGGCATCAAGCGCAACGACTCCTTCGGCCTCGGCCGTCTGATGGGCCGCAGCACCGGCGAGGCGAGCACCCTGGCCTTCTCCGGCCGCGGCTTCGTCATCGTCCAACCGTCCGAACTGCCTCCGGGCGGTCTCATCGGCGGCACCGGCGGCGGCCAGCAGGCAGGCACCGGCGGCAGCATCTTCGGCTGACCCCGAACACAGCAAAGGCCGATACCCGCTCACTCGCGGGTATCGGCCTTTGTCTCGTCTGCTAGTTCGCGCGCTCCTTGCGGGCTTGGCGACGGGCTTCACGCATGTCGTTGAGTTCCTGTTCCAGGCTCTCCGCGATCCGGAACTGGCCGGTGTCGTAGATGCTGGTCGGCTCGATCGCCTCGTAGCCGAAATTGGCTTCGGCGAAAGCCTTTTCGACGCGGGCCTCGATATCGGAGATCGCGCTCTTGCGGGCGGCGGGGACCGAGTCGGTGGCCGGCTCCGGCTTGACCGGTTCCTTGGGGGGCTCCGGTGCCACGACGGGCGCGGGGGCGGATTTCTTGGCGGTGGCCTTGTCGGCGGAGGACGGTTTGCCGATGCCGAAGCGCTTGCGCTTCTCCGGCGGGCGGCCGTTGCCGTTGGTGATCGGCTCGGTGGGCGTCCACGCGGGTTCGCGGGTGACGGGGGTGGTGGCGGCCGTTTCCGCGACGGCGGCCGTTTCCGCCCGAGCCATGCCCGTCATCGGCGGGGTGTAGGTGAGGCGGACGCCCTCGGTGGCCTGACGGCCGAGGAGGTTGTCGGCCGGGTCGGGCAGGTCCCTGACCTGGCTGGTCGCCCGAGTGATGGCCAAGCCGTAGCGGGCGCTGACCGCGTCGTGGATCAGGAGCGCGACACCGATCATCACCGGCGCGACCGCGTGCACGGCGACGTCGTACCACCGCCCGTCACGCACGTAGGGATAGGTGTTGAGGGTGACGGTGAGGCCGAGCAGCGAAAGCTCGGCGAGGGCGACCTGGCGCCGGTTGTCGATCACGCCCCACTCGGCGACCTTGTTCGTGCCGACCATGATGATGATCAGACACACGCTGATCATCGCCTCGAGCAGATAGCTGAACCAGAACAGCGGATCACTCGGCCCACCGGGCGCGATGTTCTGCTGCACGTTCACCGCCGACCACAGCATGCCGGCGCCCACCACGCCGGCCAATGCCTTCAGCGACCACGACCGGTGCCGATACAGCGAGGCGAGCTTCGCGTGTGGGCTCGATTCGCGACGCTGGGACGCCATCGCCTTCCTGGCGAGCAGCAGATCTCGCATGTCGGCCTTCTCGATCGCTTCGGTGGTCTGTCGGCTGCGGTCCGATGCGGACGCCATCGCCTGGGTGTGCTTCCAGCGCTGCTCGCGATCCTGTTCACGGATGCGTTCGGCGAGTTCACGTTCGGCGCGCAGCTCGTCTTCGGAGAGCGCGTCGGTGAGGGCTGGATCGAATTGGTAGGCGAGGCGACCCCGGGCACGTTCGACTCGCTGGGCGAGCTGGCTGACGTCGTCCTCGAGACCGGACTCGATCGTCATGCCAGACCACCGCCCCGGGCGCGCGAAGGCAGGCAGGTGACCACAGGTGTGAACGGCACAGGCCATTCTTAGTCGATATACCCTCGAGCGCGAAACCGATGCTCCCACACGGCTGCCCGTACACGGCGCGCCGCGCGCGACACGCCCAACAATTTCGGGCGGCGACCGGATCTGCGAAGATAATCCCCCGCCGCCGCCGGAGCCGGAGTTTCCAGCGGTTCGGTGCCTGACCGTGGCCGAACACCGCGCGCCGACAACCCGACCCGACCGGATCAGCGCCCCGGTGCCGTCGCGGCCACGCGCGCTCGGATCATCGACCGCCCGGGTGAAACTTTGTTTCCTCGGACGTCCCGAACCACGGCCACCTAGGGTTGGGTGGGGGTGCCGGGGGGTTCGTGCACGCCCGTGAGATCGACTCCGGAGAAGCGAATTGACCCAGCACACAAGCGAACTCGACCAAGCGATCGCCGAACGGCTCGAACCGTGGACCGCACGGCTCGGCGCCGACCGCAAGGCCTACTTCCATCACGTGCTTCGGGTACTCCGCTCGGCCGACCTGTTGTTCGCCCGCAGCGGCGAATCGGGGCCGCCACCGAGCGCGCGCGAGGAGTTCCGCACGGCGGCGACCTTCCACGATCTCGGCATCTGGGCAGCCGCCACGTTCGACTATCTCGAACCGTCGTGCGCGCTGGCGGGCGACTGGCTGATCGCGCACAACCGCGAGGACATCGCCGAGCTGGTCGCCGCGATGATCCGCGACCACCATCGCGTGCGCTCGGCGGGCAACGCCACCGACCCGGTCGAGCTGTTCCGGCGGGCCGATCTGATCGACGTGACGTTCGGCGCGCGCCGCTACGGCCTGCCGTACGCGGCCTACTCCGCGCTGATGCGGCGCTACCCCGACAGCGGGTTCCACTTCAAGCTGGTGGAGCTCACGGTACGGCGCGCGCTCATCCATCCCCTCTCACCGCTGCCCATGATCCGCTGGTGAGAGGCCATTTCGTCGGTACTATTGTCACTACGCCAATACTGCGGCACACTGGTGTCCGTAACCACCGGTCACGCCTGGACCGGTGCTGTACCGAGCCGAACAAGGAGACTCGATGGCCGCCAATCGGTCCAGCTGGATGAACGAGGACCTGGACGCCCTGCGTGACATGACCCGTGCGTTCATGGCCAAGGAACTGGTCCCCAATATCGACAAGTACCGCGAGCAGCACCACGTCGACCGCGACCTGTGGAACAAGGCAGGCGAAGTGGGCCTGCTGTGCATCTCGATCCCCGAGGAGTACGGCGGCGGTGGCGGCACCTTCGCGCACGAGGCCGTGCTCATGGAGGAGCAGGCCCGCGCGGTGGACACCTCCTGGGGCATCAGCCTGCACAACGGCATCGTGGCCCACTACGTCCTCGCCTACGGCACCGAGGAGCAGAAGAAGCACTGGCTGCCCAAGATGGCCAGCGGCGAGGTCGTCGGCGCCATCGCGATGACCGAACCCGGCACCGGATCCGACCTGCAGGCGGTCAAGGCCAAGGCGATCCGCGACGGCGACGAGTACGTCATCAACGGCTCCAAGACCTTCATCACCAACGGCGCGCAGGCCGACCTGATCATCCTGGTCGCCAAGACCGACCCCACCCAGGGCGCGGCCGGCGTCTCGCTGGTGCTGGTCGAGGCCGACCGCGAGGGTTTCCGTCGCGGTCGCGTGCTCGACAAGATCGGCCAGAAGGGCCAGGACACCTCCGAGCTGTTCTTCGAGGACGTGCGCGTCCCGGTCACCAACCTGCTCGGCACCCAGGAGGGTCAGGGCTTCATCCAGCTGATGCAGCAGCTGCCCCAGGAGCGCCTGATCGTGTCGATGGGCGCGGTCGCGGGCATGGAGGTGGCCCTCGATCACACGCTGCGCTACACCAAGGAGCGCGAGGCGTTCGGCCGTGCGGTGTTCGGATTCCAGAACACCAAGTTCAAGCTGGCCGAGGTCGCCACCGAGGCGCGGATCGCGCGCGTGTTCATCGACGACTGCGTCGAGAAGCACCTGCGCGGCGAGCTCGACATCCCGACCGTCGCCATGGCGAAGTGGTGGACCACCGACAAGGCGATGCAGATCGCCGACACCTGTCTGCAGCTGTTCGGTGGCTACGGCTACATGAACGAGTACCCGATCGCACGCATGTGGGTCGACAACCGCGTCCAGCTCATCTACGCGGGCACCAACGAGATCATGAAGGAAATCATCGCCCGGAGCCTGTGATACGCCAGCTCGGTAGCTGATCCCGACCGGCCGCGAACACCTGTTCGCGGCCGGTTTTCGCTGTTGAGGGGTCATTTCGTGACCTATCCGTCGTCCCCGCCGAGACGAATGTCCTTCGACAAGCGGTACAGATCCGACGGTGAGGACGGTGCGGCAGCAGTGGACACGGACGGCAGCGGTTCGACGGGACGACCCGGACCGGAACCGGTACTGCCGGACCGAACACAGATGATGCAGGCGGTCTGCGGAGTCACCGGTATCGGTGATCCAGTCCTGGCCGCCGCACACGAACTCGCCACCTTGCACGAACGCCGCGAACAGCAGATACCCGGTGATACCAGCGACATCGATTGGGCGCGTGCGCGTCTGGTCTGCGAGATCGACCGCTGGGTCGTCCTGCGCTCCCCCACTCCGGCGACGTCGGCGCCGATGCACACCGAGAGCATCGGCGCCGTCGTCGACCGCATGGCCCATTTCGCCGCGCTCACCTACCGCGCGCTGGCCTACGGCGCCGAAGCCGAACTCCACGCCGCGCAGCTACGCCTGCACGAATTGTCCCGCGGCTACGACGATCTCATCGCCGAGGTGGCCAGCGGCGCTCGGCGGCTGCCAGACGGACTCGACGGCGACACCCCGGAAAGCGGTGGGGCACAACCGAGCCGGAACAACCCACGATCCGAGTAACAGGCACTTCACTGTCGCTACCTGGGCGATCAACGGCCACATCGCCGTCCACGCGTGTTCAGTCGGGCACCGTAGCGTCAGCATCAGACGGCGAACGGAGCCCGACATGCTCGATCCGCGACTACACACGGCATGGTTGGTCAACGCGGCCTCGGGCGCCGCGGCGGCGACGGTTCGGGCGCCGATGGCTCGGCCGTATTCGCTGACCGGCGTGCGTGATCGGCTCGTGGTCACCGATCTCGAGGTCGTGACGGTTACCCACGACACGGCGATCCTCACCTGGTCCACGCATCGACGCGACCGTGCGGGACAGCTGCGTCCGGCAGCGGCCGACACCGAGGTGCGACTCGCCCCCGCCGACAGCTCGGCCACCGCTGTCACCCGATACCTCGACAGCCGTCGTACCGCACACCACTATGCCGAGGTGCGCGGGCTGGAGCCCGGCCGCCGCTATCGCTTCGTTGCCTGCTCGGACGGCGAACCCGCGGTACCCGGCCGCACCTGGGTGACCCGACGACCCGGAACTCCCGAGGTCACGGGCGTTTTCCTGACAGCACCGCCGCCGCAGGGGCGACTGCTGCGCACGATCGCGCTCGCCAACGACCTGCACTGGGGCGAGGATCGCAGCGGCTTGATCGTCGCGGGGCTGCCGCCGGGGCTGCGACACGACGACGGCCACTACCCCCAGGTGATGACCGAAGCGCTGCTGCACGACATCCGCCGACCCGAGCGCGCTGTCGACCACCTCGTCGTCGCGGGCGATCTCACCGATCGCGGCACCGCCGAACAATCCGCGGGCATCGCTGCGCGCCTGGATAGTTGGGGCTCGGCGGGCCGCGATCACTTCGTCTGCCGCGGCAATCACGACGTTCCACACGGGGCCGATGATCACTGGGGCAGCGTCTTTCAGCCTTTCGGGCAGCTCGCCTGTCATGAACTCGACGGCCTGCGCGTGATCGCCCTCGACACCACGCGCAAACGGGGTTCCGGCGGGACGATCGACACCGATCAACTCGCCCAGCTCCGCACGACACTCGCCACCGACCCCGATCGACCCACGCTGATCTTCGGACACCACCCCGCAACGCGCTATGCGGCGCTGAGCAATCCCGGCGGCCCCGGTTTCGTTCTCGATCGCGCGAGCGCGGCCGCACTCCAAGCGTGCTACGGAACCAGCCCCGGCGTCTTTCTGCACCACAGCGGCCACACCCACCGGAATCGCCGCAGTCGCCCCGATTCCGGCCGTGTCGAGTACCTCGAGGTAGCGGCCGTGAAGGAATACCCGGGTGGCTACGCCCTCCTGCGCATCTACGAACGCGGCTACACCGTCCACTTCCACCGCATCGCCGCCGCGGCCGCACTGGCCTGGACCAGCAAAACCCGCAAGCAGTACTTCGGACTGCACCCCGACCATGCCCTCGGCAGCCTCCCCGACCGCAATCACCGCGCACCTCACGACTTCTCCGGGGTCACCGCCCTGCGCTGAGGTGCCCGTCAGAACATTCGTACTGCGACCAATCGCCAACTGTCCTTGGAAGATTCGATGCGACCCGCGATGGCCAATGTCCGAGGGCCGCGTTGGTACGTGGCGAAGACTTCGGCGGCATCGCCCTCCACCGAGGTCAGGTGGAAGCGAGTCAAGGTGGCGGTCCCGAGATTTCGGTCGGGAGCCGAATCCTGCGCGAGCATCGTGTTGATGGCCGCCAGCGCCTTCGCGTCGGTGAACGCGCGCAGATGCGTGGACGATCTGCGCCGATCGACGACCTCGAGCAGGAGCCGCAAGACCTGCTCGGTGAATCGCTTCGCACTCGTGGACGGTCCGGCGGCGGGCGGCGCGCCCTGCGGGCACGACGCCCGCACTGCCCTGCGGATACCGGCCGGTGTGCCACCGGTCGCCCTGCGCCGAATCGATCCCCTGACTGGTTGGGACCCGACAACATGCACAGCCGCTGACCGATGTACCACGGCCCCGCCCTCCAGCTGCGGCTCGCAGTGCGGCGCGGGCGACAACAACACTCCATCCGTCGACATACTCGTCCCCTTCGAGTTCGCCCACCCACTCCCCAGCGGTGGCGCACAGCATTACACGGGGGTACGACAAGTGTTCGCGAAATCGGTGCAGGTCACCTCACGTTGTCCGGCCCGTCCTCAGAAGAGGGTCATCGGTTCATCGGGCTCGGGGACGGGTTGTGCGGGCAACTCGGGGACGATCGCGCGGACCTCGTCGTGGAAGCGGCGGGCCAATCCACGGGCGGCGGCGTTGTCGGGGGTGTGCACGAAGACCGTGGGCGAGCGACCTTCGCGCAGCCATCCGGCGACGGTCTCGATCCACGGCTGCCAGCCCGCTACGGTGCGTTCGGCGTCGGCGCGGCCGTGATATCGCACGATCGGGAACTCGGTCAGCGCCCGCATCCGGCGCGGCACCCGCGGCTTCTTCGCCCTCGCCTCGTATTCCGACGGGTCGCCGGGTGGACCGTCGAACAGGACCGTCGTATCGAACGGCACCCATTCGGCCCCGATCCGCCCGAGCACCCGTTCCAGCTGCACCGCGGCCCGTTCGTCGTCGAAGAACGCCGGATGACGCACCTCCACAGCGCACCGCAGCCCACCGGGCAGCTCCCGCTGGAAGCGGGCGAGCGCGCCCAGATCGGTCGGCCCGAACGACGCGGGCAATTGGATCCACAGCGCGTGTACCCGCGGCCCGAGCGGCGCCATCACGTCGAGAAACGCGCCGAGTTCGGCACCCGCGTCGACGAGCCTGCGCTCGTGCGTCACCGCCCTCGGCGGTTTGAGCACGAACCGGAAATCGGGTGCGGTCTGCCTGACCCACGACTCGACGGTGGACGCGGACGGCGTCGCGTAGAACGTGGTGTTGCCCTCGACCGCACCGCAATGCCCGGCGTATGCGCGCAGCCGCTCCCCCGACGCGGGCATCCGCTGCTGCCACTGGGGGTGGGTCCACATCGCACACCCCATCCGCAGCTCACGCACAGGCCGACGGTAGTACAGCGACCGGCCGCCCTTAAAATGAGACCGGTTGCCACCATTTCGCCCATTCGCGGGTGGCGGGAGTACGGAAAGGGCCTGTGATGGCGATCCTCACCACCGAGCGGCCCAGCGCTGTCTCCGTCAGCCGCGCCTGGCTCGGCGTGTCCGCCGCCATGGTGGCGATCGCGTGGGGCGGCAACGAGTTCACGCCGCTGCTGGTGATGTACAAGGCCCACGGTCTCGCGCTGACCGCTGTCGACCTGCTGCTGTTCTACTACGTCCTGGGCATCGTGCCCGCCCTGCTCATCGGCGGCCCGCTCTCGGACAGGTTCGGCCGCCGCCCGCTGATGCTGCCCGCACCGCTGATCGCCGCGGCCGGTTCGCTGCTGCTCGCGGCGGGCGCGGCCTCGGTGCCGATGCTGGCTGCCGGGCGGATGCTGTGCGGCGTCGCGCTCGGACTGGCGATGGCGGTCGGTGGCAGCTGGCTCAAGGAACTGTCGCAACCGCCGTTCGCCGCGGCCGCCACGGGCAAAGGGGCCCGCCGATCCGCGATGAGCCTCACCGCGGGCTTCGCCCTCGGCGCGGGCGTGGCGGGAACCCTCGCGCAGTGGGGTCCACTGCCGGATTCGACCGCCTATCTCGTCAACGCGGCGCTCTGCGTCGCGACCGCGTTCTGGGTGGCTCGAACACCGGAAACCGTGACCCGCCGAGCGAGTCCGGGCAGACTGCGCGACGACCTGAAGATCCCCGCCGCCGGGCACCGACGATTCCTGCGCGTGGCGGTGCCGATCGCGCTGTGGTTGTTCACCGCGAACGCCACGGCCTACGCCGTCCTGCCGACCCTGATGTCGCCACGCGTGCAGCAGGCCCCGATCGCCTTCTCCGCCCTGGTCACCATGGTGACGCTCGGCTGCGGATTCACCATCCAATCGGCGGCGCGACGCATCGACCGCCCCGGCACCGCACGCGCCGGGGTGATCGCGCTGGTGCTGCTCACCACGGGCATGGTCCTGGCCGCGTGGACAGCGGCCACCCTGAGCATCTGGGTGACCCTACTGACCGCCGTCGTGCTCGGCAGCGGCTACGGCATCGGCCTCGTCGCCGGCCTCCAACAGATCGAACGCATCGCGGGCCCCGGCGATCTGGCCGGCCTGAACGCCGTCTTCTACTCGGTGAGCTACCTCGGCTTCGGCGTGCCCGCGGTCCTGTCGGCCCTGCACAGCAGCCTCGGTTTCGGCTACCCGGCCATGTACCTGGTCACCGCCGCGACCGCCGCGTGTTGTCTCGCGCTCGTGGCCGCGAATTACCGCGAACGAAGCTGAGCGACAACCCTTCCGCCTTCGCGGCGCACTACGGTGGATCGGGTGAGCGCCGACCCTGTCGAAACCCTCGTCCGCTGGCAGGATTCCGGCGCGATCTGGCGGGTCGTCGGGCGCCGACCGGACGCGGTGACCATCGCCCTCTACGAATGCACCGGCGGACAGGAAGTAGACCGCTTCACCTCCGCCGATCCGGCCCTGCTCCGGTTTCTCGGCGAACGCGCCACCAGCGAGGACTGACCCGCCCGCGGTGAACGGAGCTACGCTGGTTGGCGCTATCGCTTCACGCCCGCCGGCCGTACACGGCCGGGTCGCCCAGTGAGGAGAGACCGGGGTCGAGGTCAGCTGCGGAGCTGAGCGGCGCCGAGCACAGGAGAGCGCATGTCAGGACGACGTTTTCGCGCAGGCCTCGCCGCCGCGCTCATGGTGCTGGTCGCGGCCTGCGGTAGCTCGCCCACCGACTCCGAGCCCGAATCCGCCGCCCCACCGGCACCGGCGATCTCGGTCGCACCGGTCGACGGCGCGACCGAGTTCGATCCGCTCGCCCCGGTCCGGGTCAGCACCAGCGACGGGCAACTCACCGCGGTCACGATGACCAACGAGCAGGGCGGCACGGTCGAGGGCATCCTCACCCCCGACCAGTCGGCATGGAAGCCGTCGGAACCGCTCGGCTACGGCCACACCTACACGGTCACGGCCGAGGCGGTCACCGTCACCGGCCGGGTCGGGCCGATCACCTCGTCGTTCACCACCCTGGCACCCAACAACCAGACCAAGGTCTATTTCCGAACCACCGGCGGTACCGAACTCTCCCCGTCGAGCACCTTCGGCGTCGGCACCGTCGTCGTCGCGCACTTCGACGAAGACATGCCGGATCGAGCGACGGCCGAGAAACACCTGTCGGTCACCACCGACCCGCCCGTCGCCGGCTCCTGGTACTGGCTCGACAATCGCAACGCCCATTGGCGCCCCGCGAACTACTACGCGCCGGGGACGAAAGTCACGCTCGCCGCCGACATCTACGGCAAAGACCTCGGCGGCGGCCTCTACGGCCAGGAAGACACCAGGACCAGCTTCACCATCGGCCCCTCGCACGTCTCGATCGTCGACGACAACGACAAGCAGGTGCAGGTGTACGAGAACGGCACACTGATCAAGACGATGCCGACCTCACTGGGTATGGGCGGCAGCCAGACCGTCGCGGGCAAGACCATCACCTTCTGGACCCAGCCGGGGGTCTACACCGTGATGGACAAGGCGAACCCGGTGATCATGGATTCCTCCACCTACGGCCTGCCGGTGAACTCGCGGCTCGGCTACAAGGAATCCATCGGCTGGGCGACCAGGATCAGCACCGACGGCATCTATCTGCACCAACTCGACGACACAATCTGGGCGCAGGGCAACACCAACGTCTCACATGGCTGTCTCAATCTCAGCGGCGAGAACGCGCGCTGGTTCTACGATTTCTCCCAACCCGGCGACGTGGTCGACATCAGGAATACCGGCGGCGCCCCGCTCGAGGTGTGGCAGAACGGCGACTGGAGTGTGCCGTGGGAACAGTGGCAGGCAGGTAGCGCACTGCGGTGAACGGGGACAACGAATTTCCGGTGGGGGCGCCCCGGGAGACGACAAGGCGGGGGCCACAGCGCGTCGGCAGTCACATCGTCGACCACCGCGCGCCCCGGCGTGGAAGCGCCCGCCGCGCCGGATTGATCATGGCCAGGATGCTCGTGGCGACGACGGCGCTGGCGGTACTCGCGGGCACCGGCCTCGCCTGGTCGGCCAAGCAGGACTTCGATTCCGGCTTCACCCATTCCACCGCGATCGGTGAGGACGCGCCGCGTTCGGGCGGCGGCGCCGTCAACATCCTGCTGATCGGCTTGGACACCCGCAAAGACCTCAACGGCAACGACCTGCCGAAGGAGATTCTCGACCAGTTGCACGCCGGTGACGGCACCGAGGGCGGCTACAACGCGAATTCGCTGATCCTGCTCCACATTCCGGCCGACGTGAGCAAGGTCGTTGCCTTCTCCATCCCGCGTGACGACTACGTTCCGGTGACCGGCATTCCCGGGTACCAGCAGATCAAGATCAAAGAGGCGTACGGCCTGAAGAAGGCCGCGGTGCAAGCGAAGTTGATCGAGCAGGGCGAGAAGGATCCGGTGGTGCTGGAGCGCCGCGGCCGTGAGGCCGGACGCGCGTCCATCGTCACCACTGTCCGCAATCTCGTCGGCGTGCCGATCGACCGCTTCGCCGAGATCTCCCTGGCGGGCTTCTACGACCTGGCCACCGCGCTGAACGGCGTCGACGTCTGCCTCAACCACGCCGTCGACGACAGCGAGTTCTCCGGTGCGGTCTTCCCCGCGGGCAGGCAGCATCTCAACGGTTCGCAGGCCCTCGCGTTCGTTCGCCAACGCCACGGCCTGCTCAACGGCGACCTCGATCGCACCCACCGCCAGCAGGCGTTTCTCACCTCGGTCGCCAAGTCGCTCAAAGACTCCGGGACGCTCACCAACCTGAGCAAGCTGTCGGCGCTGATGGATGTGGCGCACCGCGATGTGGTGCTCTCCGACGGCTGGAATCTGTTCGACTTCGCCCGCGACCTCGGCGCCGCCGGGTCGGTGCCGGTGGAGTTCCACACGCTGCCGGTGCTGCGCTACGACGTGATCGACGGTCAGGACGTGAACATCGTCGACCCGGCCGCGATCAAACGGGAGGTCCGGGCGGCGTTCGGCCAGGAAGTACCGAAAACCTCTACCACGGCCCCGATTCCGGCAAGCGTGGTGGATGTGCACAATGTGGGCTCGGCGAGCGGTCAGGCCGCGGCGCTCTCGGCCGCGCTGACAACCCGCGGCTACGGTGCGGGCGTGATCGGCAACGGTGACTCGAGCGACGGTCAGTATTCGACCGTCACCTACGGCCTCGGCGCCGAAGACGACGCGCGCGCACTGGCGGAACTCCTCGGTGGACTACCGGTGTCCGCGTCGCCATCGGTGGAGGACGGACGGGTCCGGATCGCCCTCGGCTCCGACTTCACCCTGCCCACCGAGCTGAGCCCGACCACATCGACGACCACGCCCCCGACCACCACGACATCCGGATCGACGCCACTGCCCGACGCGGGGAAACCGCTGTCCACCACTATCGACAGCACCATCCCCTGCGTCAACTGAGCTGCCCGGTGACACGTTCGGCCACCGGGAATATCCAGTGGCCGAACGGTCCTCACTCCTCCGGAGCGTCCGGATATGCCTGCTGCCGGTATCCGCCGCGCAGCGTGCCGTCCAGATACGCGGCCTTGCAGGCTCGTCGGGCGATCTTGCCGCTCGACGTCCGCGGAATCGACCCCGCGGGCACCAGCAGCAGATCCCGCACCATCACCCCGTGCCTGCGCGCGATGGCCGCACGCACCGTGTCCGTGATCGGCCCCGGCTCGAGTTTCGCCGCACCCGTACCTCTTTCGGCGACGATCACCAATTGCTCCGCCGCCGGATCGGACACGGGCCCGGCCTCGAGCACCGGCGCGGGCAGTTGGCCCGCCTGCACCGAGAAGGCCGCGATGAAACCGGGCCGCAGGGCGGTACTGGCTTCCTGCGCCGAGTACTCGAGATCCTGCGGATAGTGGTTACGCCCGTCGACGATCACCAAATCCTTCACGCGCCCGGTGATGAACAGCTCGCCGCCGTGATAGGCGCCGTAATCGCCGGTCCGCATCCACTTCGCGTCATCGGGCGCACCCTCGGCGCGACTACCGACCGGCAGGCGCGCGCTCACCCGGTTGTGGAAGGTTTCCTCGGTCTCCGCCGGCCGCCCCCAGTACCCGATGCCCATATTGTCACCGTGCAACCAGATCTCGCCGACCTCGCCGTCGCGGCGCTCGGCCCCGGTGCCAGGATCGACGATCACCGCCCACTGCGACCGCGCGACGTGTCCGCACGACACCTGCGCCACCGCGTTCGCGGCATGCTCGTCGCACTCCACCATCCGGCCGTCGTTCAGCTGGCCACGATCGACGTAGACCACGCGCGCCTCGTCATCGCGCTTGGTCGCCGAGACGAACAGCGTTGCCTCGGCCATCCCGTAGCACGGCTTGATCGCGGTCTTGGACAGCCCGTACGGCGCGAAAGCCTCGTTGAACTTGCGCATCGAGGCCACCGACACCGGCTCGCTGCCGTTGATCAGGCCGATCACATTCGACAGGTCGAGGCTTTCGTCACCCTTGGGCAACCCGCGCATCGCGGCGTGTTCGAAGGCGAAGTTCGGTGCCGCCGAATAGATTTCGGCACCGTCGGCCTGTGCGGCCAGTTCCTTGATCCAGCGCGCGGGCCTGCGCACGAACGCGCTCGGCGACATGATGGTGATGAACTTGCCGCCGATGGTCGGCAGGATCACCGTGAGCAGTCCCATGTCGTGGAACAGCGGCAGCCAGGTGACCCCGCGCGCGTTCTCGGTGATCCCGATGGCATCGATCATCTGCAGCAGGTTGGTCCCCACCGAGCGGTGGGTGATCTCGACACCGGCGGGCACCCGAGTGGATCCCGAGGTGTACTGCAGGTAGGCCACGCTGTCGATATTGATGTCGGGCCTGCGCCACCGCGTGCCGACGGTGTCGGGAATCGCCTCGACCGCGATGATTCTCGGCCGTTGCGCGGCGGGCTGTTCGCGGAAGAAGTTGCGCACCCCCGCGGCCGCGCTGCCGACGGTGAGCACTGCGGCGGGTTCGCAGTCGCCGAGGACGGCGTGCAGCCGGTCGCTGTGCCCCTGCTCCTCCGGATCGAACAGTGGCACAGCCACATTCCCCGCGTACACCGCCGCGAACAGCGCGACGACGTAGTCCAGCCCCTGCGGCGCCAGCACCGCCACCCGGTCACCCGGCTTTGTCACCTGTTGCAATCGCGCGGCCACCGCGCGCAGCCGCACGCCGAATTCGCGCCAGGTCAGTTCCTGGTATTTCCCCTCACGTTCGGTTGAGTAGTCGATGAAGCGGTAGGCCAGGTCGTCCCCGTTGGCCTCGCTGTGTTTGTCGACGAAGTCGATCAAGGTCTGATCGCCGGGAATCCGGATAGTCCCCAGTTCGTCTACATAGTCGTCGAAAGTCTCGCCGATCATTCCCAATCCTTTTCAACGCACATTGACTCCGAACCCGCCACGGATAGGCGAATCGTCAATACCGCCCGAACGAGATCGCCACGTTGTGACCGCCGAAACCGAAGGAGTTGTTCACCGCGTAATCGATGCGACCGCGCCGCGCCTGACCCGATACGACGTCCAAATCGATAGCGGGGTCCTGATTGTCCAGATTCAGGGTCGGCGGAACGATACTGTCGCGCACACTGAGCACGGTCAGGACCGATTCGAGCGCACCGACCGCGCCGATCGAATGCCCGAGTGCCGATTTCGGCGCGTACACCGAGGCGTGCGAGCCGATGGCCTTGGCGATCGCATTGGCCTCGGCGGTATCGCCGATCGGGGTCGCGGTGGCGTGGGCATTGATGTGAGTGACGTCGGTGCGGCTGATCCCGCCGGTCTGCATCGCCCGCGTCATCGCCCGCGCGGCGCCGGTGCCCTCGGGATCCGGTGCCACGAGGTGGAATCCGTCGGAGGTGACGCCCGCGCCGAGCAGGCGCGCGTGGATCGTCGCGCCACGCGCCTTGGCGTGTTCCTCGGTCTCGATCACCATCATCGCGCCGGCCTCGCCGAAGACGAACCCGTCGCGGTCCGCGTCGAAGGGGCGCGAGGCCGCCTTGGGATCGTCGTTGCGGGTGCTCATGGCCCGCATCTGCGTGAACGCCGCGATCGGCACCGCCTGGATGGAACCCTCGACGCCACCGGTGACCACGATGTCGGCATCGCCCATCACGATCATCCGCCACGCGTTGGCGATGGCCTCCGAGCCCGACGAGCAGGCCGAAACGGGCGTGGAAACCCCTGCGCGCGCACCCAATTCGATGCCGACGCAGGCCGCGGGGCCGTTGGGCATGATGGCCTGCACGGTAAGCGGGGAGACCTTGCGGTAGCCGCCGTTGCGGAGCCGGTCGCGGGCGTAGATCAGCGATTCCGCGCCGCCGAGGCCGGTGCCGATCGAGACGCCGAGCCGGTCGCGGTCCACTTCGGGACTACCCGCGTTGCGCCACACCTCGCGGCCGAGGACCACCGCCATCTGTTCGACGTAGGACAGTTTGCGCGCCTCTTCGCGGGTGAGCGAGAGGGTGGGCGACACTTTCAGGTGGCCGCCGATCCGCACCGGAAGTTCGAAGTCGTCGATGAAGGAGTCTTCCAAGACGTCGATTCCGCTCTCGCCGTTGAGCAGACCTTTCCAGGTCGAGTCGACGTCGCCCGCGATCGACGTGGTCGCCGCCAGGCTCGTGACCACGATGTCCGTCATAATTTTTCGCTCACTCTCTCTAGCTATGCCACGACTGAACGGGAACCGCTGATGGAGCTGAACTGGTGGAGCGTATATGCACACGACGCGACGCGCCCAAATTCCGAACAGTGCCGAGGAGCACCGTGTCGTTTCCAGGCGCGATGCGCCGGGTCTATTGTGACGACGGGCAACACTACCGGACCGACGCAACTCTCGCTTTTCACTAACCGGAAAGGGCTAACGAGCGTGGCCAGGAACCTGACCCAACTGGAACTACTGATCGAGCTGGAACCCATCGCCGCGAGCAATGTAAACCGCCATCTTTCGATGGCCAAGGACTGGCACCCGCACGATTATGTGCCGTGGGACCGCGGCCGCAACTTCGCGGCCATGGGCGGAATCGATTGGGACCCAGAACAATCCGCCCTCAGCGAACTCGCCAAGGCGGCGATGGTCACCAACCTGCTCACCGAGGACAACCTGCCCTCCTACCACCGTGAGATCGCCGAGAACTTCTCCAAGGACGGTGCCTGGGGCACCTGGGTAGGCCGCTGGACCGCCGAGGAGAACCGCCACGGGATCGTCCTGCGCGACTACCTCGTGGTGACCCGTGGGGTCGACCCGGTCGCGCTCGAGCAGGCACGAATGATCCACATGACCAACGGATATTCGGCGATGGCCGTCGTGGACGACAAGGCGCCGGGCTTCGACATCCACACCTCGACCGGTGCCGGATTCTTGTTCTCCGTCGCGTATGTGACCTTCCAGGAACTGGCCACCAGGGTCAGCCACCGCAATACCGGTCGAGTCTGCGACGATCCGATCGCCGACCGCATGCTCGCCCGCATCGCCGCCGACGAGAACCTGCACATGATCTTCTACCGCAACCTGTGCGCCGCCTCGCTCGACCTGGCTCCCGACCAGACCATCGAGGCGATCAACACCATCGTGCAGAACTTCCAGATGCCCGGCGCGGGCATGCCGGGCTGGCGGCGCAACGGCGTGCTGATGGCCAAGCACGGCATCTACGACCTGCGCCAGCATCTGGAAGAAGTCCTGATGCCGGTGTTGCGTAAGTGGGAAATCTTCGAGCGCAACGACTTCGGCGCGCGCGGCGAGCGGGCTCGCGAGGATCTGGCGGCATTCCTCGAGCGACTGCGCGGGGACGTGTCGCGCTTCGAGGAACAGCGGGATCGCTCACTCGCACGGGCGGCGGAGCGCCGGCGCGAAACGGTCTGATCGATTCCGGCCCGGCCGCTACCGGGCCGGATCGCGGCGCGCGTCGTTCTTGTTGCGATACATCGCCGCGTCGGCCGCGTGCACCAATTCGTCTACGGCGCCGGGCAATTGCTCGAAGAAGGCGACCCCGATACTGGCGCCGACGGCGAGCGTGTGTCCGTCCATCGCCAGCGGCTCGGTCAGCGCTGTCAGCAGCTCGTCGGCCAGCTTCGCCAATTGCGCTTCACCGGAGCAGTTTTCGACCAGCACGAGGAACTCGTCACCGCCGATGCGGGCGGCGAACGCGGCGGCCGGGCGCACCGCGTCGCGCATCCGGTCGGCCACGACCTGCAGCACACGGTCCCCGATCGTGTGACCCCACAGGTCGTTGATCTCCTTGAAGCCGTCCAGATCGAGGTAGCAGACCCCGATCGGGGATGTCGCGTCGGCGAGTCTGTTGAACAGGTGCGGGCGGTTCGGCAGACCGGTGAGCGCGTCGTGATTGGCATCGTGCCACAGGCGGTCGGCGAGCTGCTTGCGCTCGGTGACATCGACCGCGACGCCGATCAGGAACTCGATACTGCCGTCGGTTCCGCGCACCGCCGACATCGACAGGTCGATCGCGGTGACCCGGCCGTCGGTGTGCAGGTGCTCGGTCTCGGTGCGGAAGCTCTCGGATTCGCCCGCGACCATGTGCTGGAGTTGTTCGAACGCGAAGTTCAGGTTGTGGGGGCCGAGGATATCGGCCACGGTCCGGCCCGGCATCGTCTCCGGGGTCCGGCCGAGCATCTGGGCCATGGTGGCATTGCAGTTCACCACCTGACCGGACATGTCGACGGTGCCGATACCGACGAGAGCGCCGTCGAAAACCGCCTCGAAACGGGCTTCCGACAGCGCTCGGCGGTTCTCGGCTTCCTGCGCCGCGGCGAGCACGGCGGCCAGCGTTGCCTCCTGCTCGGCCAGCGCGGCGGCCCGCAGCGCCGCGGTGAAGCCTGCCGCGAAGTCGGCGGCCAGCCGGATCGCCCGGTCGCGAATCCGCGGCAGCGCGGGGTCGCTGGGGCCCTCCGAGGCGATCTCGACCAGATCGGCGCACATCACCGGTACCGAACGGCTGACCGCCGCCGGATCACGGTAGTTGGCGGCGACCAGCATCCGAGCGGCCCGGCGCGCGATATCCGGATCGTCCCCGCCGCGCGCCGCGTCGATCAGACCGGTACAGAGGGCGGCCAGCATGTCTTCGATCTGCGAGCGGTTGAGAGTAGGAGCTACAACGCCGTCGAGGGCATCCGCCCACCGCTGCGCCAGCTCCCACGACCCCACTGCTTCATCCACCTGTCATCGTCTATCGCACCGCCATGTCAGGCGGTCTACTTCTTGATCGCGACTCCACCCAGGCCTAGTGAACGGCCGGGCTTTTCGTGCTGATCACGCTCGGACTCGGGCCGCCACAGCGGCAGCTCGACAACGCCGGGCTCGACCGAATCCCATCCCTCGAACAGTGCGACGATCTGATCCTTGGACCGGAAATGAATTCCGACCTTGGACTGGTTCACCGAGTGCGTACCCAGTTTACCGGCGTCATCAGGGCGAAGCTCGGACGTGAGATGTGAAATGGCTATGAAACTACCCGGTACCACAGCTTCCCGCAGCGCGGCCACCTTACCGACCGGATCGTCGACATCGGGTACCAGATGCAACACCGCGATCAGCAGCAATCCCACCGGCTCGTCGAAGTCGATGAGCCCGGTCCCGCGCACGGCGTCGACCAGGTCGGCGGACTTGCGCAAGTCGGCTTCGATCGCGCCCGCACGTTCGTTGCCCTGCAGGATGGTTCGCGAATGGGCGACCGCCACGGGGTCGATATCGACGTAGAGCACCCGCGCCTCCGGGTCGAGCTCGTGCACGATCTCGTGCACATTGCCCGCGGTGGGGATGCCCGACCCGATGTCGAGGAACTGCCGGATCCCCGAATCGAGCATGAAACGGACAGCACGGCGCAGGAACGCGCGATTGCTCAGCGCCAACCGAGGCAGGTCGGGTACGAGCCTGATCGCTGTCTCCGCGGCATCCCGGTCGACGGCGAAATTGTGCGAACCACCGAGCAAGGCGTCGTACATCCGAGCCGGGCTCGGATGCCGCATGTCGACACCCTCCGGCGCCCACAGTGGCCTGTCCATCGAAATCCCCTATCTGCCATACATCGACAGCGTCATCGCAACCCGCGATGACGCCAGTCGCATAGTAAACGGCGTCACCGACATCGGCGCGGCTATCGGTTAGCGGGGGTCACTTACTACCTCTCTGTGCCCTATGCGTTACTTCTCCGTGCCGTACGGCTGGGCCCACAGGGGGGCTACGTCCGGTGTCATCGTGGCGACTACCGGGATGCCGGCGGCCAGGAAATTGTCCAGAGCTCGGCGCATGTGGTCGGCGGAGGTTATGAGGACGGCTTTGTGCACGCCGAGGGCTTCCATCATGCGCGCCGAGAACTCCGCGTTCTGCACCGTGGATCCGGCCTCGGTCTCGGCGTGCAGCCGGTGCCCGGCGATGCCGCGAACATTGAGCCAGTCCGCCATCACCTGAGCCTCGGTGACACCGTTGCGCGGGTTACCACCGGTGACGATCACCGGGGACTCGGGTGACATGTAGGCCTGAATCAGGGCCGCATGCAAGCGATTACCCAATTCGGCCCGCATCGTGCCGTCGGGCAGCAGCCCGTATCCGAGCACCACGATCGCCGTCTCGGGCCCGTAGGTGGCAGGCAGCTCGATGCCCGCTATGCCGGCGATCGAATCGACCACACCGGTCAGCGGATCAGGCGCGGCGGTGCCGGAGGGTGCGGTAACGACGATCGTCGCGATCAGCGCGGCGGGCAGCACGAGCGCGGCCACGCCACGACACAGAGTCCGATGAGTGCAGAACCAGTCCATGGTGACCTCCCGAAGCGACGTCGCATCATCGTCGCTCACCGGGACTTCAGGCATGGAGGTTTTCTGAAATGTTGATGATTCGGATTGCGTGCCTCGGTGCAGGGATCATACTGG
>NZ_BDBR01000011.1 GCF_001613085.1 Nocardia salmonicida NBRC 13393 | reverse complement strand
TTCGAAGAGGATGTCACTCGCCATTATCAGGCGCACTTGCAACGCCGACGAGCATTACGCCCCGCCGAGGAATACCGGCCGGTCACCGATCAGGAATGGGCCGAGTTCGAAGAGCACTTCGACAAACGCAAAGTCGAACTGGGATCGTGCGGGCGCCCCTACGCCACGCCCTGCAGCCATGAGCATGCTTGCATTCGGTGCTCGATGCTCCGCGTCGACCCGAAAATGATCATGCGGCTCACGGATATCGAAGCCGACTTGGTCGAGCGACGCGAACGCGCGCATGTTGAAGGCTGGTTGGGTGAGATCGAAGGCATCGACCTCACGCTGACCTTCCTGCGCGACAAACGTGATGCAGTCAGCCGATTGTCGTCCCGGACCATCTCCCTCGGCACGCCTCATCTACCCAGGAGGATCGGCGAACCTTGAGGCAGACCTTGCGCCGCGCCCCACGGAAGCGGGCGAAGTGATCGTCGGCGAAACTGGCCCAGTCCGTAGGAGTAGACGGGTCACGCATATTGATGCACACATTTCGGGTGTCTCATCTAGATCGAAGCGTGCTGTCGCGGAGGGTATTCGGGGCGCGCCAACGTGCTTCGGGCGGTTGGCTAGGATCGGAAATCGTGACCTTGTTGCTCAGCCGACGGCGGCCGTCCGACGATCAACCATTCGATCCCCAGGACCAGCAGCAAGATTCTGTTCGGCTGTGGCGAATTGTCGCGATTGTCGCGGGAATCGTCGGCGTGCTACTTGCAGTAGCGGTGCCGTTCCTTCCCGTGCAACAGCAACAGGCGTCGTTCACGTGGCCGCAGGGCGGTCGCGCGGCCAGTGTGACGTCGCCTTTGGTGTCCTATTCACCGGTTGGTGTTGATGCGACGGTCCCGTGCGCTGCACCTGCGGGATTGAGCTCCCGCGGCGGGTACCTGCTGGCGACGGTGCCGCCCGCATCCGGGCAGGCTTGGCACTACGGCCTGAACGTGCTCGTCGCGTCGGCTGACAGTGGTAGTCGGCTGCAGGTCGTCCTGCGCGACAAGACGCTGGTCGATACCGAGGTGGCGGACCTGGCTCAGGACTGTCATGTTGCGATCGTATCCACCAGCGCCCGAACCACTATCGAGGTCAGTGGTTCCGATCCCGTGATCGTCGAAGGTGACTTCCGGCCGCAACTGGTGGGGGTTTTCACCGATCTGGCCGGTGACGTTCCTGCGGGAATGCGGGTCGACGTGGAGATCGATTCTCGGTTCACGACCTCACCGTCGGTGCTCAAACTGATCGCGATCATCGGCGTCTTCATCGCAGCGGTGCTGGCGCTATTGGCATTGCATCGCCTCGATTGCCTTGACGGGCGCCGCAATCGCCGAGTCCTGCCGCAACGTTGGTGGCGGCCTCGGTGGGTCGACGGCGTCGTCATCGGCACCCTGATCCTGTGGTACTTCATCGGCGCCGGAACCGCCGACGACGGCTACATCCTCGGCATGGCGCGAACGGCTGGGCACGCGGGGTATCTGGCGAATTATTTCGCCTACTTCGGGGTGCCGGAAACGCCGATCGGGATTCCCTACGACCTCGTTGTGGGCTGGTTGGCGCAGATATCGACGGCGAGCATTGTGGTGCGACTACCGGAGTTGATCTTCGCCATCGTGTGCTGGTTCCTGATCAGCCGCGAGGTCGTGCCGCGTCTCGGTATTGCCGCACGTCGAGAGAAGGCAGCGATCTGGGCCGGTGGCTTGGCGTTGCTTGCGTTCTGGCTTCCGTACAACAACGGACTTCGGCCCGAACCGGCGGTTGCGCTTGGGGTTCTGCTGGTCTGGGTGTCGATGGAGCGAACCCTGGCGACACGGCGCCTTGCTCCCGCCGCGATTGCCTTGATACCGGCGGCGCTGGCAGTAGTCACCAATCCCGCCGGAGTGATCTGTTTCGCCGCGCTGCTGGCCGGCGCTCGGCCGCTGGTGCAGATCATCGTTGAACGGGCTCGTAGCGTTGGATACCTGGCGCTGCTGGCACCGGCTGGGGCGCTCGGTGTATCGATTCTTGCGATCGTCTTCATCGGTCAGCCGTTCTCCGAGGTCTCGGCGATGAGCGACGCGCACGCCGTGGTCGGCCCGAACATGCCGTGGTACGACGAAACTTTCGTCTATCAATCCTTGTTCCAAGCTGGTCCTGATGGTTCGATGGCGCGCCGATTCGCGATGCTGTTGCTATTCCTGACTTTGGCAGTCTCGGTATTGGCTCTGTTGCGCCACGGCGGCAGGATTCCCGGCCTGGCGGCCGGGCCGACGCGCCGGATCCTGGGCACGACCATCGCCACTATTCCGCTGATGGCTCTGTCGCCGACCAAGTTCACCCACCACTTTGGCGTCTTCGCCGGGCTCGCGGGTGCGGTCGCCGTAGTGGCGGCGGTCGCCGCGGGCCCCCGTGTCGTGCGATCACCACGTAACCGCGCGTTGTTCGCAGCAGTAGTCACTGCTGTGTTGGCGCTGGCGTTCACCAGTTCGAACAGCTGGTGGTATGTCGCTGCGTACGGAATTCCGTGGTGGGACAAGCCGATCTCGGTCAAGGGCATCAGTGCGGGCACCGCCTTGCTCGTGGTCGCGATCGGGTTGCTCGCGTTCGCGGGTTGGCTGCATATCCGCGAACCGTTCCGCAGCGCAGAACATCGAACACACCGCCGGATTCCGGTCCTGACTATCGCGGTTGGGCTGGTCGTGGCTTTCGAGGTCGCATCATTCATCAAGGCCGGAATCGATCAGTACCCGGCGTATTCGCTGGCGAAGTCGAACTTCTCCGCGCTCGCTGGTGAACCGTGTGGGCTGGCCAACGAGGTCTTGGTCGAGCCTGACCCGAACGCGGGGATGCTGCAACCGCTGTCGGGCGACCGAGCCACTGCCTTGGGGGTCGAGGTCGACGGCTTCACACCCAACGGCGTCAACACCAACGACCTGGTCCCCGATGCTTCTGACGCCGCCGCAGCATCGGTCGGCCAGTCCCTCGGCAGCGCGGGAACTACAACCGAATCCGGCTCAATCGAGGGCAGTGGGCCCGGCGGGTCCAGCCCGCACGGCATCAACGGCAGCACGATCGCACTCCCGTTCGGACTGAATCCGGCCGCTACACCAGTCCTCGGTAGCTATGGCAGCCCGGGTGTCACGAAAACGCTCGTCTCCGGCTGGTATCGACTCCCGATGCCCGACGCCAGCGGAAGCCGCGGTCAGATCCTCGCGATCGCGGCCGCGGGGCGCGTCGCCACCACCGATCTCGACGGCCTCCCAGTAATCGGTCAGAGCGTTCAGATCGAATACGGCAGCACGAGCGTGACCGAGGTGCAGTCGCTCGGGCGGATCATTCCTGATGACGTCAGCGTGCTCCAACCTTCTTGGCGCAATCTTCGGGTTCCGCTGCAGCAGTTGCCATCCCAAGCCGATACGGTACGTATCGTTGCCACCGTCGACAGCTCCGATGCGGAGCAATGGGTGGCGGTGACCCCACCACGGGTGCCTGAGTTGCGCACCCTCGACGAACTGGTCGGTCACACCCGGCCGGTGCTCCTGGATTGGCTTGTCGGTCTGCAGTTTCCCTGCCAGCAGCCGATGCGGCACCGCTACGGCGTTGCCGAGATTCCCGAATACCGCATACTTCCCGAGTTTTCCGCGGCGATCATGACCAGCAACTGGCAGAGCCACGCCTCGGGTGGCCCCCTTGGCTATACCGACCTCGTGACCCGCACCGAAGTTCTGCCCTCCTATTTGAAGGATGACTGGAAACGCAACTGGGGCGAGATCCACCGCCTTGTGCCCTTCGACGCAACTGCAAGTCCGGCAGAACTCGATACAGTCACCGTCGATCGCTCGGCTCGCTGGACTCCCGGTCCACTCAACTTCGGAATCCGGTAACTGAGGGCGCGCGTCCCCTCTGGCAGGTACGCGCAGCACCAGGTAGCGGACGAGCTGCCGCTGATAGAACACTCAACCCCGACACTGCATTGACAAGTGCAGAGAAGCGACCCTGGCCCAAGCTCGGAGGAGGCCAGGTGTGGTATCTGTCAGGCGTAGGCCGCCTTTGCGGATGCCGAGGCGGACCTTGTTGACACCGAAGTGCGCCGGTCGGGTCACGATCGCGGTCCCGAGTTCGACGGTGACCGGCAGCGGGGGCTCGACGATCCGCCACATCGGCGCTGTCGGGTCGTGCGGCCAGGTCTCGAACAACGACGACGAACTGTTCACCGTGGGGTCTGTCGGTAGCTCTGGCAACCCATCGGCGATGGCGGTTTCAAGGGCCGGTTCGCCGCATTGAGCCCGTCGACGCGGAACTGTCGTTGCTTGTGCGCGTCGATGCGGGCGAGGACGTCATTGATCTGGTCGGCGGACGCGACCGCACCGAAGGCTGTCGCGTCACGGAGTTGCCGACCGACCGGGGCCAGGGTGGCTGCGGTTGATTCCGGTGTCGGCGGCGGGGTCATGTTCGGCACGTTACTCGTATTCGAACAAACTTTCGATAATGAGGTTCAGGGTCGAAGGTGTTGTGGTTGTCCACAGAGTTATCCACAACATGTGGATGCAGGTGAGAGTGGCTCACCATCTGTCGGTCGGATCGCCGACGGATCCAGTTGGTGATCGGGTCAGTGGCGTGGGCCGGTGTGGATGTGGAGGTATGCGCAGTCGATCACCTCCCACAGCGACGCGTCGCGAAGTCCGTGCTGGTCGGCGAGCTCCATCGCTGTGACGGCGATCGCGATGACATCCCAGGGCCGTATCGCCGGTGATCGCCCGTCTGATGGGTCTGGGTGCAGGCGCAACCGTTCGAGGGTGTCGAGTTGTCCGGTGCTCAGGATGTCGTCGGGGTCGCCGTAGGTGTCGTAGAGGTCGGTAGCGATCGAGATCAATCGTGCTGTGGTGACCGGGCCGATCGCGGCCGCGACCTCTGCGTTGTCCGCCATCGCGGTGGCGATGTCGGCCAGGGCTTGGGCCTGGTTCCATCCGTCGAGGAAGGTTCGCATGATTTCGGCAGCGCCGCCACCGACCGCCATCCCCGCGATCGCCTCGCGCACAGAGGAGTTCAGTGCGGGGGCTGCTGGCTCACCGCGGGCGTGGGCGTCCTGACCGACCTGGGCCCAGTCGATCGGCGCGGCCCGCGGAATCAGGTCCGGGGCGGGGTGGTCTGTGCAGGTGCACTTGAAGACGCCACACCGGCCGGGTCGCCCGGTGGATTGCTCGGCGGTGTGACCGCACGAGCACAGGGGCGAGGGGGAGTGTTCGTGGTCGACCGGGTCGAACTGGTGGACGTTGTTGGTCTTGTCGACCCACTGTCGGGGCGGCGTAACCCCGACTGCTTTGTCGGCTTGCAATGGCGCGATCGGTGCCTGGCATGTTGCGCACCGTTGATAGTAGGAACGTTGTGCTGGCGAGGCACGCTGGTCCTGAGCGCAGTGTTCGTCGGTCACTAGTGCACCCTCTTCTGTCACAGGTTCTCCATCCATTGGTGCCCGAAGTCGCGACCGCACCGGTCACGGCCAAGCCGGACGGTGACGGGCGCAACGCCGGAACGGGCGGGAATCAGGAATTGATGTCAGGGTGTTCGTCGACGACCAGGGTGTTCCACAGCCTTCGAGCCGCGACGATCTTGGCGAGCATGTCCATCCACTCGGTGTTGGCGCCGTCGGGTGCGGGATCGCGGACCTTACGCAGCCGCAGCAACGGCACCCGGCGAAGCGCGATTCCGGTGGCGGCGGGACCGGATTCGTCGGCGGGCACGGTGAAGATGCGGTAGTCCTCGAGCTTGATCCAGGCCTCGTACCAGGCTTCGGCGGGTTTGCCCTCGCGGCTCGGCGTGGCATCGTTGTCTTCGACAGAGGCCCAGAATCGGCAGCGACACAGCGGGTCACCGCACCGGTTGAGCGGGCTGCCGCCGGAGGGGTTGTAGCGGTCGACGTGCCCGGCCAGCATCACGCACGCACGCCGACTGTATAGAGCACATTCAGGATGCAAGCCGGGCTCTACGGCCACGCCGCGCACGTAGTCCGAAGGGCGGATCATCAGCACCAGGGTCGCGTCGAGCGGTTCGCCGCAGACCTGGCACCGCTTGTTGTCCAGCACCTCACCGAGGCGCTGCGCGTCGATCCGACCCCATATCGGACGGGTCCGATCCCGGTGCGCCAGAGTGATATACGGGACTACCAGTCCCGCCGAGACCGGAGAATGCGCCAAGCGCGCGGGGATCGGAACACGCTCGGCCGCAGCCGAGCGTGAGGCGGGGCAGCGGGGATTGTTGGGCAAGTGGTCCTCGAATCTGTCGATCCGGCATGCGGTTCGGTGTCGTCGGCGGGAGCGGGGTGGGCGACCAGGACCACCGTGGTGGCCCGATCGGGGGTGAACGGGGCTTCGACGCGGACGTGGATCAGCGTGACCAGCGACGCGGCGGTTGGTGTGCCGCTGTTCCAGGGCAGGTGCCGGTCTTCGTCGAGGGCGGGCATCTGGGCGCGCATCCACGCGGTGAGTTCACCGATGTGGGTAATCACGATGTCCAGCGTTTGCCGGTGTGGGGGTCGTGGTCATAGACCGGCACGACAGTGGGTGCGCCGAGCGCGCGTTCGGTGACCGAGTTCGACAGAACTGCTTCCTCGCCGTTGGCGGCCCACCACCCTGGTGCGATCACCCACCGGCCATCCCCGTCACGGTGGGCGGGGACCAGCCGCCAGCTGATGCCGGTCTTGGCGATCCCGAACGGGTCTGGACCCCATTGGGTTTCGTGGGTGCCGTCGTCGGTGATGGTGTCGAGCGCGGTGGCGTGTTCGATGCGCACCAACGCCATCACCGTCAGATGATCGGGGCCGGGTTCGACGTCGGGAAACACCGCAACCCGTGTACCTGCGGCGGGCGTGGTGGCGAATGCTGCGTGCCAGCCGATGACCAACACTTCCCGTGCGAGCTGGGGGATGGGGTGCAGGCGTGCGGTCCAGCGGGAGGGGTCGGCCGCGCCGAGGGCAGTGGTGCTCACAACAGCCCCCGCTCGCCGTCGGTGGTGGGGCGTAGTTGCTGCACGGATTCGATGAACCGCAACGGCACGATCACTGCTTCGCGGGAGTCGGTACTCAGGCTGGCGTGGCGGTTGTGGACGTTGTCCACGCTCAGCCGCGGCATCAGGTGTCCACCGCGGGTGCGGAGCGTGACCGGGCGGTTGTGGTGGCGTGCCTCGTGCAGTGCGGCTACCACCAGCGTCGACTCGCGCGAACCGGTGGCGGGATCGGCGGCCGACCCTGCTCCGCGCAATTGGGTGAGGGCGGCGCGCAGCCGATACCGCAGGGGAGGAGTGGTCAGGGGATGTGTCATCGAGGGTTTCCTTCCCGCAGAGCTCCACACGGAGCGATAGATGTTGGGGGTCAGGCGGTTTCGAGTTCGATGTCGATGAAGTCGGCGTAGCGCTCGGACTCGTCGGGGCAGGCGCACGTGCAGCGCGGGTAGGTCCGCTGGCACTGCACGCAGTAACCGCAATAGAGGCAGTGCGGGCCGTCCGGGTCGTCGATCTCGGCGCCGCAGTTGTCGCAGAAGCCGTCGTCGAACCCGTAGTCAAAGACCACGCCCTGGGGGAAGCGGCCCAGGTCGTAGGAGTGGTTGGAATACCAGGACCCGTCCCGCCAGTGCCCGGCCTGTTCGTTGAAGATGTAGGCGGGGTGTTTGTAGGCGGGATCGACAGTGAGGATCACGGCCTTGTCGGTCCCGAGCCAGCGTTCGAACCGTGTGCGTCCGGTCCAGGAATCCAGCGACCCGAACGGCAACCGGGGCAGGAAGTCCTCGGCCGCGATCCGGGTATCGGAGCGATCGTCACCCGGGAGCGGGTGGACATGCTCGGGCAGGATCCCGTTGTGGGCCAGCACGCTGCGTTTGTCACCACCGATAGCGAAGGGGTGACAGTTCGCGGTGGTGTGTTTGCCGTGGGTGGCGAAGCGGGAGTGGAACAACGCCGGCCCGTCCGGGAACAGCGAGCGGGCTTGGGCGAATTCGGTGATCGTGGTCTTCGGATCCAGGCCGTGCCCGACAATGAGCCGGTCTCCGGCATGGACGGCCCAACCATGCCCGTGCGGGTTGGCGGCGGCGCCGGCGGCGAGGGCGTCGTAGTCAGCGACGATGCCGGGCTTGATGAAGGTCAGGATGCACATGCGAGGTCCTCCTGGTGTTCGGTGGACACACTCGATCCGGTGGCGGTCAGCTCCGCGGTGAGCGCGGCGTACTCCGGTCGTGTGGCGACCCACGCGGTGAACGTGGCCCAGTCCCAGCCCTGGTTTCGGGCGACGTCGTAGGAGCGCAGGGTGCGCGTGTACTCCACGGAGGCGTGGGCGAAACCGAGGGCCGCCTGGACCTGCTGGCGCTGCAGTGAGCTGGCGAAGATCCGCAGCTCGAAGGTGTGCGGAGGGCGGGTGTTGATGGCGTGATAGCGGCCCCATCCACGGCCGCCGTGCGCGAGTTCCTTGGCTTTGGCGCGGATGTCGGGATGAAAGCCCGCCCATTGCGAATCGTGTCGGCGCGCGAGCGTGGTGACCTCGTCCTCGTTCCGGTAAACGAGTTTGAGCCAGCGGTAGATGTGGGCAGGGGAGTCGAACCCGGCCCGGGACAGATGGACGTGGATGCCGACCTCGTCGTCGGTGTAGCAGCCCAGCAACCGCAACCGCGACAGCACCGACCACGGAAACTCCGCGATCGCGTAGTCGAAACTCATTGGATGGGTGACGAGCTCGAATCCGCAGCTGATCGAGCCGTCGTGCTTGAGGTAGGCCAAACGCCCGAGCTGGTCGTTCGCGGTCTCGACCGAGTCGTCGAAACCGACTGGTGTGGTGCGCAGTTCGAGCTCGAGGCCCAGGAACAGCGGGCCGCTGCCGTGGAAGATCGGGCGCGGGGTGTACTCGGAGTCGTGGACCATTGCATGGTCGGGTCGGTAGCAGTCCTCGCAATAGTCCTCGCGGCCGCGGATGAGGGTCTCGCACCGGTCGCACTCGCGATAGTCCTGGCGGCAGTCATCACACACCGACCAATCACCGTTGATCGAGATCGGCTCGGCGACAGCGAAGTTGCAGTCCTCGCAGGTGGAGTACTCCAGCGCGCAGGACTCACACACATCACCACCGGAGATAACCGCGACGACGTAGCGGGCGTAGCGCACGCAGTCATCGCAAACACTGAACGCCGATCGGCAACTGGCACACCGGTAGTCGTCATCAGTGGTCAGCGCGGTCTCACGGGCGGGAAGATCACAGCCCGCGCACAGCTGCAGATCGGCGACGCAACCAGAGCAGAGCCGGTCGTCCTCAGCGGTCTCGACCAACTCCGTGAGCGGGTGTGGGGTGGAACAGGCCTCGCATTCGGCGAGGTCGACCATGACAGCGGTGGGCATCGAATTCCTTCCCTGAAAACGACGAAAGCCCGCACCGACGGGTGCAGGCTGAGGTGAAAAGTGGTGGTGGGCAGGTCAGGTCTGCTAGGTGCTCGGTGTAGTCGGCGGGCGCGCCGCGGGCAGGGCGATCGGGCGGCTGAGGGCGCGATGGCGGGTGCTGCGGGCGCGGGGTTGGCGGCATTCGCAGTGCGGGAACCGGTTCTCGCAGGCGAAGCACCACCCGCACTTGACGCAGTAGCGACTCACCCGGTACAGGTCGATGTCGTCACAGTTCTCGCAGACATACCGCTTCGGGTAGCGCTGGCTCAACGGCAGATAGCTGGTGTTCGAGTACCAGATTCCGTTGTCCCACTGGCCTTTCGACTCCCCGAACAGATACACCTGCTGATCGAAGGCCAGGTCGACCGTGAAGATCAGCAGCTTCGACGACCCCAACCACGACTCCAGCCCACGAAACCCGCGGTAGGTATCGATCGACCCGAACGGCTCAGACGGCAGGTAGTCCTCGGCCGCGATGCGCGTATCCGATCGCCAGTCATACGGGCCGGGGTGGACGCGTTTGGGCAGGACTCCGTTGTGCGCGAGAACCGTTCGCTTGTCTCCAGCGAGGCGGAAAGGGTGGCAGTTGTCTACGGTCCGGATGCCATGGGTGGCATAGCGGGAATGAAACAGCGCCGGACCTCTCGGGTGCTGGGCTCGGACACGGGCGAACAAGTCGATCACCTCATCGGCGTTCATGCCGTGGCCGGTCACGATCGTCGGCCCGGCGATGACCGCGAACCCGTGCCCGTGCGGGTTCGACTCGGCACCATGGCGCAACGCGGTCGGGTCGGGGGCCACGGAGGCCGGGATGAAAGTTAAGAGGCACACAGCACGACCTCCTGTTCGTCAGCAAGGTTGGTCAAGTCGGCGAGTTCGGCGACCAAGGGCGCGTATTCGAGCCGGCGGGTCAGCCAGTCGGTGAACCGCTCCCAGTCCCACCCGCCGGCGTGGATCTGGGGGATGGTGAGGTCGGCGGTGTAGCGGATCGAGGCCTCGGTGAACGCCAATGCCGCCTGCACCGCGCGGGTTTCGAGAGAGCTGGCGAAAACCCGCAGTTCGAGGGTGTCGCGGGGGTGGGGGTTGATCGCCTGATACCGCGGCAACCCGACCGCGTTGCGGCAGCCTTTCGCGAGGTATTTCGCCCGAGCGCGGGTGTTGGGTTCAAAGGGGGCGTAGCGGCTGACGCGTCGGGCCAACATCGAGACCTGGTCCTGGTTGCGATAGACCAATTTCATCCACCGGTAGATGTGGGCGGGCCCGGTGAACCCGGTCCGGGAAGCGTGGACATGGAGACCGACACTGTCGTCGGTTTCGCACCCCATCCGGGCGAGCTTGTCGAGGAGCTGCCAGGGGAACTCGGTCAGGGCGTATTGGTAGGTCATCGGGTGGCACACGATCTCGAAACCCGATGGCCGGATCGAGGAATCACGCTTCAAATACCCGAGCGAACCGAGCGCATCGGTCGCGGTAGCGATCGCGTCGTCGAAGCGATCCTCGGGCACGATGACTTCCAGTTCCAGCCCGAGGAACAGCGGCCCGGTGCCGTGGAAGATCGGATCGGGCCGGTAGGAGTAGTTCCACAACGCGTGCGGATCAGCGCAACGATCGCAGCCGCGGCGCCCGGCGATCAGCGTGCCGCAGTCCCGGCACGAGCGCTGCAACTGTGCGCACGCTGGGCAGGCGCGTTGGTTGCCGACGACGTAGCGGCTGTGCAGGGTGTAGCGCTCGCATTGGAAGCACTGGTCATAGAGCTGGTGTGCGCAGATCCCGCACACGAACCCACCGGTATCGACCGGCAACCGGGTGAACGTGACCGCCGAACACGACCCGCACGGGTGCAACCTGGACACGCAGATCGAACACAGCTGTCCTGCTTCGGCGGTCTCGGTCAGGGCGATCGAGCGGGCACCGCAGCGGTAGCACTGTCCGCAGGTCAGCACGCAGCGTTGGCAGACGCGTCCGCCGTCGATGTCGACGTGGATGTCGGGCTCACGGGATCGACAGATCCCACACGGGTCGAGCAAACCAAGTTCGGGCACAGCAAATAACCCCTTCCGGAAAACGACGAACGCCGCACCCGAAACCCGGGATGCGGCGCGAAAATTCAGGACGAAAAGGCGGAGGCGCAGGTCAGGCGGCTCGCGCGGACGTAAAGCGGCAGTCGGCCGGTTCGCCGAGGTGGCGGCCCTCGCAGGCGACGAGCGTCAGCACCCGTGAGGGCTTCGCGAGCTTGCGACGGGCGATGGCTTCGAAGTCATCGATCCCGCTGGTATTGATGGCTTCGTAGTGCCCGTCAAGGTCCTCGATCGGCCCGCCTAGGTCGGGCAGTCCTGCTTGGCGCCACATTCGTAAGTACAGGCCGAACGCGGTGGTGTTCAACGGCGTTACGAGGCTGGCACGCATCAGCAACAGCACGACCTCGACCGAGGTCCCGGGCTTGGTCGAGACTCCGGTCGCGACCCGCTCGATGAGCTCCCGGGCATGGGCTCGGTAGACGAACTCGGTGGCCATTCGTTCGTGAGTCGCGGTCAACAACGAAAAGCTGTGGTGCATCACGTCAGCCACGTCGGGATGTCGCTGTTGTGCTCGACTGATCTCGTCTTCGGCCCAGTCTTGCTGCGTGAGAGTCGTTGTGAGGGTCCTGATGAACTCTGGTCCGGCAATCTCGCGGAGTGCCAGCTCGATCCTGTTGAGTGCATCGGTCATTGGTGTCCGTTCTGTGCAATCGGTGCCACGGGTGAACGCTCATGTGGGGGTGCGGCGCGAAGACCGCTGGGTCCGACCCGCCGCAACGTGCGACATTCAGCGGATCACCGTTTCGACTGAGAGATGTTGTGGCAGATGTGGTTCCCTTCACAGCACTGGCAAGCCCCGCTGGCGGAGGCGTAGTCTGAAAGTGGAAGAGCCGCTGGTCGGGCCATTCTCAGGAGATTGAGATGCCTACTGGCAAACAACGACGGTCCAAGCGCGATCCCGAATTGAGTCGGCGTTTGGACGAGGTCCATAACGTGATGAAGGTTCGGCGTGACGAAGCCGAACGTCGCGAGGCCGCCATGATGGACGCGGTCCAGGTCTACCTGCGCGCTGCCGGATCGATCCGCCGGTGCACCGGGGTACATGATCAGCGCGTTAGTGAGCTACGCAAACGGATCGAACAGCTGGAAAGCGAGCACGAGGCAGAAGTTGCTCGATGGCTCGGTCAGCAAGCGGGCGCTGTGGCGGAGATACGCGACTTGGGGGAGTCCGATGACAGCATCGGTGAACTGCTCGAATTGACCAACAAACAAGTGCGACAACTGATGGCCTCGGCCCGAGCCTCCGACAGGGCAGCGAACAATCCTAAGCTGCGTGATCGCGGTCGACTCCCCGGATTGGCCCAGGAACCTGGACGGCCAGAGGCTCAGAGGGAACCGCAGGTCATGCCAAACGCTGATGAATCGGACGGTCAGAGTTTGGCGTAGCCGCCGGTGTTCCAGACATGCCAACGGAATTGGCTTGGTGCGAGGGCGACCCGGTAGGGGATGCCGGGTTCTGTTGGGTATGGCCAGTAGGCGACACCGCATCGGTGGCAGTAGTAGGCGTGGCTCCAGACACCGCGCGCGCGGTTGTGCCCGGCATCGACCTTGCCGTTGCGGCGGGCACGCTTGAACGCGACGGTCAAGATCGCTACAACCGGGATAGACAGCACGATTGGAAACAGATAGAGGCCCAGCAGCGAGGCCATCATCCGGATCGGATTGGATGGCAACGGATCCATGGTCAACCCGATACTGCAGAAGCCGAACATGATCAGGACGAAGAACATCAGGACCGTGCCTAGGGCGGACAGCGGGCCCGCCGATGGCAGAACTGGTCGCCACGCCAAGCTTCTGGCTAGGGCGGAGCTGTGGCTGAACTCGTGGGTAGAGGTACCGATGATGGGGACAGTTCCTCCCAGGGCGACGCCGAACCCGGCATGCATGCCGGTGCTGTAGCCGCTGTGCGTTCCCTCCGACATGGCGGCGGGCACGCTCTGGACCAAGTCGATACTTTGGCATTGCGGGCAGCTGATATCGAAGTTCACTGGTCCCCCAAGGACGTGGGTTTCGCTGGAGTTAGTACACGAGAGGTGGTGCCTGGCAACGAACCGTGCATCGATCCAACACCGGATGGCCTCAAACTGTCGATGTGTCCTGGCCCACATCGGCATAGTTTCGGGCGGGGTGTGCGCATGTTGAAACATTGTCTGGCCCAACCCGTCATAGGTGTTCTCCGTGCGCACGATCGCTGTCAGGGTGCGCACGCACAGTCGGCGGCCCAACCTCGGCGTGTGCACGGTCGGTGGCTGCGTGCGCACGCAACCGCTCGGCGTCGCGCAGGATACGGCTGACCGCCGAGCGGCTACATTCGAGCTCGCGAGAGATACGACTGGCATTCCACTCGTCGACATAGCGGTGTGTGAGAACTGTGGTGACAGTGCCGCGATCGCGCCGCCCGCCGGGATCTTGTTCGCAGATCAATGCTGCCAACACGTCGAGGTCGGGGCGTTTGTCCGCAGGTTGTTCGGCGGCGGCGTCCTCGATGGGCTCGGTGGCGGCTGGCTGTGGAGCCGGTAGTGTGACGGGCGCGCTGCGAGATTCGGGTAGTTCGGGTGTGGGCTGTGGTGCTGGGGCTGGAGTTACCGACTCGGTGTCGGTGTCAGGCTGCTGAGTGTGAGCCAACGTCAACAGGGCCAGAGAACTTTGCGTCATGCTCCCCTCCACTATGAGCGGCCAAAGCCATGCTTCGGCGGCGGGCACACCTGCGGTGATCGCCAAAGCGCGCAGCGCGGTGAACGACAGCCAGAACGCGCCACCGGCGATGACCACGGTCAGCGCGGTCGCAGCGCGTCGCGCAGTAGGGGAGGCGGTGTGCGCACGGGTGAGCAGGGCGACGCCGTGCACCGCGGCCAGCAAGGCCAGGGGCGGGATGACAGCGACGGTGGCCGCGACTGCTGGCAAGACGGTCGTATGGAGGACGGCTTGGGTTGCGTTGCCGACCACGCTGACTCCGGCGGCGATGCAGAGCTCGGTCCAGAAGAAGACGTGCGCACGGTCCATGCGCACGTCTTCGCTCGTAGTCGGCTGAGTTCGGGTAGATCGTGGTGATGCAGGCTGCATGGCTGGTCCCATCGTTCGGGGTGTTGATGGTCAGGACATTGCGGCGATCGGATGTGCCACGCGGTGGCTGACGGGACGGGTCAACACGGCGCGCGGCATCCAGCCACAATGCAACCGCTAAATGGTTGCCAACCGATTTGCGGTTGCATACCGTTGTGTGGGTCGCACCGGTTGCCCGTGATCACTGGGTCGGTTCTGCCTCTACCGTCAAGGAGTGTTCTCGATGACCGATAGCAATACCGCCGCCGACGCCGACCAGCTGGCAGGTGCCCTGGACAACTACATCGTCGGAGCGCTCGAAGCGATCGGAGCTCTCGACCTCGCCGATATGACGCGAGAACGCATCGCCGAGACCGCCCCCACCCTGGCGGCGTCGCTGTGTAGCGACGATGATGAGGTCGCCGCGCAGACCGTGATCGACCTCGCTGGCGTCGCCTGGCCTGAAGAGCCTGAGCCGGTGTGGTGGCGAACACCGGTCGGGCGCATGGTGGGCCGCTCGGTCGGCAGGGACGACACCGAGTCGGTGTCGTACTCGGTGGCCGCGGCGATGCTGGGAGTCGCCACCGGCACAGTGAAATCGATGATGGCGCGTGAGCGCACCGACCTGGATCGCCACCCCGACGGCGGCTTGACCCGAGCGTCGGTGCTGGCGCGTATCGCCCGCCTCGACCGGCCGTGACCAGCTTCCGATTCAGGCCGCGCGGGCGCTCGGGGTTTCCCGAAACTTGGTGCGGGCGAGGCTTGCTGAGCTCGGCGGAATCGGGCATCCCAATGCGTCACGTGATGCTCGGCGTCGGGAGTGGGACCGCAAGGCGCTCCCCACTATGTCACCACTAATTCAGCTGGGCGGCCCGTTGCTGACCGTTGTCCATCGTTGTCGAAAGTTGTCGTAGCCAGTGCGTTTCACCAGGTAGGAGCGCAAATCAGTTGTCCGATTTGTTGTTTGGAGTTGTCTATGGTAGCCCGTCTCGCCTGTATCGAGAAGGTCAGGGGTTCGATTCCCCTTAGCTCCACATATGCGCAGTTCAGGCCATGTTTTTGGTCTGATTTGCGGGCTATGTGGTCACCAGTAAGTCCCCACTAATTCAAGTGGCGAGTGTCCGGCGGGGTTCGAGTTGGGCAGCGTATTTCGAACGGATTCGCGAGCGGTCTGAATCCGTTATCCGGTCACCGCTCGGTTGAGGACATCGGCGGCGGCCTTGTGTGGGCGTCCACGTGCCATGTAGTGGCGTTGGGTCATGGCAGGGTCGACGTGGCCGAGGACATCGGCAGTGACACGGGCCGACAGGCCGGCGTCGTCGAGGATGGTGGCCACGGCGTGGCGGAAACTGTGTGGGGTGATGTCCTCGGCGAATCCGAGGGCTTCACGGACTCGCTGCCAGCCGTGTCCGACGTTTTGCGGGTCACGCAATGTCCCCACGGCTGAGGGGAATACCAGGTCCAGCACTTCGATTCCGGGGTCCGGCGGAGAAGCCGGTCGGCGGTTCGCCACCGCGGCTTTGCGGCGTTTGAGCATTTCCACCGCGAACTCGGGTACTGCGATGGTGCCGGTCCGGTTCTTCGGGTCGTCTTTCCTGGTGACCCGGACCAGTCCTTTGCCTGCGACGCGGACGAGTTTTCCGGTGGGGCGCAGGGTCGCGGCGTCGAGGTCGATGTCGGTCCACAGCAAGGCGAGCATCTGGGAGCGGCGCAGGCCGGTGGCGGCGTAGAGGGTGATGACGTCGGCGAGGTCGGCGCTCTCGCAGTACGCAGCGACGGTCGGTGGGGTGTAGGCCTTGACGGGTGTGCCGCGTTCTCGTTCGGCTTTGGCGAGCTGTCGCGGGCACGGGATCTGGGAGGTCCGGACGGCGGAGAGGATGAACCGCAGTTCGTCGGTGGTGAGGTCGCCGGCCCCGCCGGTGCGGCCTTTGGCTTCGATATTTTTCGGCATCTGGACCTCGCGGACCGGGTTGACTTCGAGGGGGCTGGTGCGGACGGCGTAGCGGAACATCCCGGAGAGCACGATGCGCCCGGTGCGCATGTTCGAAGGGCCCCTGGCCTTTCCGACTTCGGTGAGGAAGGTTTCGATGGCTGAGGTGGTGACTTCGAACAGGCGCCGGTCACCGA
The DNA here is from genome assembly GCF_001613085.1 of Nocardia salmonicida NBRC 13393. Taxonomy (GTDB): domain Bacteria; phylum Actinomycetota; class Actinomycetes; order Mycobacteriales; family Mycobacteriaceae; genus Nocardia; species Nocardia salmonicida. Next base: position 247,703 of record NZ_BDBR01000011.1, on the reverse strand, counting down.
AGGCGGTGTTGAACATTTTGGCGACTTCGTCGTAGCGGGCGATGGTGTTTGTGGTGCGGTCTTGTGCGATGAGGCTCGCGCGGTAGCGGACCCAGAGGTCGCGCACGGTCATGGATGTGGACAGTTCCCCGCCGAGGCCGACGGTGATGACGGCTGCGGCTGCCATGACGGCGTCGAGGGCTCGTTGGCCGGTGCGGTCGGGGATCGGGCGGTGGCGGGAGTCGAGTTTGGTCGGGGAGACACGCATGAGCTCTCGGCGTTTTCCGGAGGAGTCGCGGACCCGGACGCGGGCTTTCCAGTGCCCGGGAGCGAGTTCGGTGAGCATCGGTTTGCCGGGGACCCCGAGGGGCCGGGGTGGTCTACCGCGGGTCATGGGTACACCGATTGAGTCGGTTGTTGTGGGTGGCGGCTGTCTTGGTGTGGTGTGGCAACGAAATCCCTTTCCGTTCGGTGAGTTGGGGAGTCGGCGTCGTCTGCGGGTGGAGTTCGGGGTTCGACCTCGCGCAGTGCGCGTCGAGCACGCGGCGTCGGTCCACGTGACCTGTGTCTGGGGAGGCGACTTTTCTGAATGCGCAGCTCTAGCGGCTGCTGCGACCATTACGGTGGCGGCGGCGGTCGACCGTGTGGAGGATTGCTATGTCGCGCGAGAGGCGCCATGACCGTCTACCTGGCCCTGAACTAGCGCACCGGGCCCTGATTCGGCGTCGTCGAGTAAGTCCATCTCGGCGACGGCGACTGCCAGACTTGTCACCCCGCCTACGAACTGTTCGGTGTGCGCGTCGACGGCCACCCCTCGCGAGCGAGGATGAAGCCTCCCGATCGAGCTGCGGCACCTTTGCGTATGCGTGCTCCCCGGGCGCGCGGAATGAAGCCAGGGTGGGGGAGGTGCAGCTGTCCGGCCTACAGTGCTCCCCGCCCGAGCGGGGATGAAGCCACCGCCGGCCCCATTACAGGCAAGTCATGAGACTGCATGGTTCTGAGCGCCAAAGTGAACACCACGCGAGCGCGAATCCCGACACCACCTGCCGACGGCTCGATGTCCGTCAGCGCGAATTTCAACACCGCCGCCCGAGCTCGGCTCGTCCGGCGCGCTCGCCGTCCGGCGGCGCCAAGCCGCCGATCGCTGCTGATCTGGGCGACCTCCGCGTGCCGAGGGCGATTCGGCGGCACGACGACCCGCAACGCAACGGCCCTTCCTCTGGCTCGGGTGGTGTCGAAATTCGCGCTGACGATCGGCAGACCAAGATCGCGAAGTGGTGTTCGAGTTCGCGCTCGGGTGGTGTCAGTTTTCGCGCTCTTAGCCAACTGCATGCCGCTGCGGGAGATGCCGATGATGGATCATCTCCGTGTCGTGGGTATCGGCGAGTTCAGCCAGCATCTGTGCTGAGGGATCGCATCGACTGTCCGGTGACAGTGAAGATGAGCCACGCCAACCTCGCTGACCTGCGGTGGCCCATTTTGAGTGGCAGACTCCCCGACCCGATTTGCCATTCAAAGTGAGCCAACTCTCTCCATCGGCCACGGCGAACTGGCTGGTCGGGCTCTCGATGGTCCAGGTTCAGTGGCAAGGCTGCGTCGATGGCTCAGGTGGGTTGGCAATAGCCTATTTTCACTGGCAACGGACATCGGCTGAAGCGTTGCTCAGTGTCGGATCTCACCGATCCGATTGGTGAATTCTGACGTCGCCGGGTGTGGCAGGGCGGGATTGTCGACCAGTTGGCAGCACGCAACAGTGACAGCGGCGACCAGCAGAGTTCCGGGCGAAGATCCGTTGAGACAACGCTCAGCTAAGCCAGCGACGGGCCACTGGCCAGCGATAATCCCGGCGACGTCGATGGTCACCCCAGCCATAATCTCCGACGTGAAAGAAGTCGAGGTCGTCGTCCAGTACGAGCGCGCGACTCTGCACGTCGGCGGGGTGTTCCTGAAGATCGACGCTGAACAGTCGAACACCGACACCAAGGTCGAGGCGATGGCCGGCACCGTTCCCGACTCCGGATGTTCTGTGGCGTAAGCCACCAGTGCTCGCGCTCGCCGCTCTGCCAGGATTGGCACTCGGCGCCTCGGTGAGCCGTCGACCGCATCGCCAGCGGCGTGGGCCGCAGCGGGCGCCACCATACGGAAGCTGCACGACGCGCCGCTACCGCCATGGCCCGGCCGCAGCCTCGACGCGCACGCATCGGAGCTCAACCGCAAATGTGCAGCGCTTACCAGGAGCGGGGTGGCCCCACCAACGTAGTCGCACACAACCGCCGGATAGCCGAGATCGCGCTTCGGCCGTGAACGCCGGCATTCACCCACGGCGACCTCCAGATCTCCCATGTGTTCGTCGAAGGCGATGAGGTCACTGGCGTTAACCGGTGCAGCGAGGGAAGGCGTTTCTCGCGGGGTGGGCGGTCGTTGGCGATCAACACCGCCATCCACGACAACGGCAGTGTCACCCCCATGATCGCCGCGGCCACCCAGCCGGGACCACCAGCGGCGTACACGGCGGTGGCCAACAGCAACGACGGCACCCGACACGCCATCAGGACCACGTACTTGCGGACCCGACGGCGATGCTGTTCGGGGTAGGACAAGCCCACGGCGGTGATCAACGCCGCCTGCCGCTCGTCCCCGTCGGCGGCAGAGCCCGGCGCAGACCGTTTCATGCGCAGGCCTTACCCGCCTGTGCCGGACCGAATCACCGCGCGAATGTCGGATCCGCAGTGAGCGCATTGCTGACTGTATCGTCGGCCCGGATGCGATGTCGGTGACCGGCGCCTGGCCGAGCTGCTCCTGCGCGATCACGGCGGGCGAAGCAGATGCCGGTACGCATTGCCACCGATGTCGACGGGTGGGGCCCGGGAACTGTTTTAGGCGAGCAGGCGCGGGCATTTCGCAACAGGTCGTGTTGGGGCGATCGGATCGTGCAGTCCCGAGTGGCGAACTGACTTGTCACAGGGGGCGGAAAGGGGCTGTGATGGTGTCGAACACAGTGGTCTCGCTCCTGGTGGCGAGTGGGGAAGGACCGCCGGGCTTGTTGCCCGCTCGCCAGCAGATGGCGTTCTCGTTGGGCTGGCATATCGTGCTGGCCTGTTTCGGTGTCGCCTTTCCCGCCATGATCTATGTCGTGCACCGGCGTGGCCTGGTCCGGGAGGATTCCGTCGCGCTGGGGCTGGCCAAAAGGTGGGCGACGGTCTCGGCGATCCTGTTCGCGATCGGTGCTGTTTCCGGGACGGTGCTCAGTTTCGAAATGGGGCTGTTGTGGCCGGGGCTCATGGGCCGCTACGGCGATGTGCTCGGTCTGCCGTTCGCCTTGGAGGGCCTGGACACCAGTTATCGGGGCCCACCCGGGCGCGGACAGCCTCGATGTGGGCGCCGCAGCCCGACCAGGTGGTTTTACCGCAGGTGCGGCATCGCACCGGTGAGCACATCAGCGGGCCTCCTCGGTGGTGGCATCAATTGTGGGCGGGCCTTGATAGGGGCGATGCAGGGCAGCGAATCCCGGGGTGGTCGCGGCGGTGACCAAGGCGGCGAGCAGGCCCGGGCCGCGCTGCGCGGTCGGGGATTCGGTCAGGACGGGGCCGTGGAAGCCGTGTCCGTCGATGACGATGATCGGACTGCCACCGGCGCTGCCGAGCGCGTCCTGACTGGCTCGGTGGGTGTTCGCGAGTTCGGCGTCGAGGGCGGTGTCCTCGGTACGCTGGGCCAATGCCGGATCCAGGCCGGCCTCGGTGAGTGCGTCGGTGAGCGCGTCGTGATCGATCTCGTCGCCGCGAACGTGCAGTCGTGTCCCCAGCGTCTCATACAGTCGCGCGAAGGCCTCGCTTCCGGCGGTGTCGGTCGCCGCGGCGAAGACCCGGCCGAGGCGGCGTGATCGCTGGATCATCGGCTTGTGATCGGCGTCGACGTCGCTGCCTTCATTGAGCACCGCCAAGCTCATCTGTTGTAGCCGCACAGTGTGCGGACCGGATTCGGTGGCGGCGAGCAGCCACCGCGAGGTCACCCATGCGAACGGGCAGACGGGATCGAGATACAGGTCGATTTCGGCCATCGACGGCCTCCTGAGGGAAATGGTAGGAACGGCGGCTGGCGCCTTGGCATGAGCCGTGGGCCGCCGCGCAGGGTTTCGATGCGGTGCGAAAGTTGGGCCGATCAGTGGCTGCCGCGGGGTCGACCCTGCAGGTCGACTCCCAACACCGGACCGAGCAAGCAGAAGTTGAACACTCCCGCCGCGATGGGGACCAGCCCGATGATCGCCACCACGATCCCGGCGGTCCCGCCGACCAGGAGCAAACCCGCGGCGATCACCACGATTCCGGCGGCGATACGGGCCAGGCGCCCGGCGGTACTTCGCATGAATTCGACGATGCCCATAACGCTGCACTCCTTCGACACAGGAACAGGGGTTGCGCTCGACTATACCCCCTGGGGTATTGTCGAACTCGATATCAATATACCCCAGGGGGTATTAAAGGAGGGTCGGATGACCGAAACGAAGCTCGATACCGCCTCGGCGAAACCACCCCGCACGACCTCCGGGCCAGGAATGCTGGGCCGGTGGGGCGCGTTCATGGCCGGGCGCACCCGGGCAGTGATCGGGATATGGCTGCTGGTGCTGATCGCACTGGGCGCGGCCGCGCCGAGTGTGTTCACCTCCCTGGCCGGGGCAGGGTGGCAAGCCAACGGCTCGGAATCGGTCCGTGCCCGCGAGCTGGCTCAGCAGCATTTCGGCGGTAATTCCTCGGCCGCGGTGCAGGTGGTGATCCATTCCGACACCGCCACGATCGGTGGCCCGGCGATGGCACGGGTGGTCGAGCAGGCCACGGCGGTCTTCGCCGGGGACGAGCGGATCGGGCAGGTGATCGCCCCGCAGCCGGGGTTCACGATCAGCCCTGACGGACACACCGGCATCGTGATCGCGGGCGCCAATGCCTCCACCGATGACATGGTCAAAGCCGTCGACGAGCACAAAGCCGCGTTGACCGCGCTGTCGAAAGACGGGATCGAGGTGTATCCGACCGGGGCGTCGGCGTTGTGGAGCGATTTCAATGTCGCCAACCACGACGCGATGATCCAGGCCGAGATGTTGTCGTGGCCGGTCACGTTGGCGATCATGGTGCTGGCGTTCGGTTCGCTGGTCGCGGCCGGGCTGCCGCTGCTGCTGACCCTCGCGGGCTTGGTGGCCTCCGCGGGTGGGTTGGTGCTGCTGAATCAGATCACTCCGATCTCGGTGTGGGCGATGAACTTCGCCATGATGTTCGCCCTGGCCCTGGGGATCGACTACGCGCTGTTCCTGGTCGCGCGCTTCCGCGACGCGCTGGCCCGCACCGGCGATCCCCGCGCCGCGGTCACCGAAACCATGGACACTGCCGGCAAAGCCGTCCTGCTCTCAGGGCTGACGGTGCTGGTGAGCTTGTCGGCGGTGCTGATCGTGCCCGCTCCCGCCGTGCGGACCATGGCGGTCGGGATCATGCTCGCGGTGGTGTTCGTCCTCGCCGCGACCCTGACCCTGCTGCCCGCCGTCCTCGGCGCGCTCGGCACCAAGATCAACGCCGCCGCGCTGCCGTACGCGCGCCGCCAGCAGCACCGCTCGCCGGTGTTCGCGCGCTGGGCCCAGATCCTGCACAAGCATCCGTGGCCGTTCGCCGCGGTGGCACTGGCCATCCTGATCGGGCTGGCCGCACCGGTGTTCGGGCTCAAGACCGCGATGCCCTCGATCGCGGTCGTGCCCACCGACGCGCCGGTGCGCCAGGGCTATGAACTGATCGCCGAGCAGATGGGCCCCGGCGCCCCGGGCATGCTGTCGATCATCACCTCGACCGCCGACGCGGCGGCCACCGAGACCATCGCGCGCGCCGGCGACGGCATCGTCATGCTCACCCCGCCCCAGCTCGCCGTCGACGGTGCCGATCTGGTGATGATGCAGGCCATGCCCGCAGTCGATCCCTCCGCACCGCGGATGGCCGAAATCCTGGACCGGTTGCGTGCCGACCTGCCCGCCGACGCGGTGGTCGGTGGCGCGGCGGCGGAAAACCTCGACCTGCAACAAGCCCTCGACGACTATCTGCCGATCGTGGTGGTCATCATCTTGGTGCTCGGGTTCGTGTTGTTGCTGATCGCGTTGCAGGCCCCGCTCATCGCTGCCCTGGGAACCCTGGTCAGCCTGCTCTCGACCGCGGCCGCGTTCGGGGTGGCCAAGCTGATCTTCCAGGACGGGCACGGCGCCGAGCTGCTCGGCTTCACCCCGCAAGGGTTCCTCGACGGGTGGGGGCCGGTGTTCTTCTTCGCGATGATCTTCGCCATCGCCATGGACTACACGGTGTTCTTGCTGGCCACCGCCAAGGAACACTACGAGCGCACCGGCGACCCCCACGCCGCGCTCCTGGACGGGCTCGCGCATTCGGGGCGGGTCATCTTCGCCGCCGCGGCGGTGATGGTGGCGGTGTTCTTCACCTTCGCCCTGGCCGACCCGCTGCCCCCGAAGGAGATGGGCATCATCCTGGGTGTCGCGGTCCTGCTCGACGCACTGCTGGTGCGGTTGGTGCTGTTGCCGGTGATTCTGCGCCTGACCGGGCACGCTGCCTGGTGGAGCCCGGCGTGGCTGACCCGGGTGCTGCCCACCATCAGCTTCGCTCACCACTGACCCACCGGCCAACCCACTTCCTCGGAACCCCCTATACCCCATGGGGTATAGGGGGGAGGATCCGAGAAGGGAAACATCGATGATCGGCAACGACGACGCTATCGCGCAGGTACTCAACAGGCTGCGCCGCGCCCAGGGCCAACTCACCGGGGTGATCGCCATGATCGAGGACGGGCGCGACTGCAAGGACGTGGTCACCCAACTCGCCGCGGTCTCCAAAGCGCTCGACCGCGCCGGATTCAAGATCGTCGCCACCGGCCTGCGCGAATGCCTCACCGAGACCCCCGAGGGTGAGGCCGCGCCCATGAGCATCGACGAACTGGAAAAGCTCTTTCTCGCCCTGGCCTGACCCCGCACAGCGCGGGGTCGGGTACGCACACTGGAAGGACTCCCGCCGATGGCATTGCCACCGCGACCGCACGGATGGACCATCACCCGCCTCGTCCCGGCCCTGGCCGGGACCCTGGTCCTGCTCAGCGTATTGCTGAGTGTGACCCTGTCCCCGTGGTGGCTGATTCTGGCCGCCCTGGTCGGGGCGAACCTGCTGCTCTACAGCGCGGCGGGCTGGTGCCCGGCCACCCTGGTGATGCGCCGACTCGGTCTGACCGACACGACCTGCCCAACCCCCACCGCCTGACCACTCTCCTCGGATCGGAGCACACGAATGGACCTGGCCCTGTCGACCACGCTGCACACCACCTTCGACGACGCGCTCGAACGCACCCGAGACGCGTTGGCCGAGCAAGGATTCGGCATCCTCACCGAGATCGACATGCAAGCCACCCTCAAAGCCAAACTCGGCCACGACATGGAGGACTACCGCATCCTCGGCGCCTGCAACCCACCCCTGGCCCACCAAGCGGTCGAGATCAACCGCCAGATCGGGCTCCTGTTGCCCTGCAATGTCGTGGTCCGTCGCGACCGGACCGACACCGACACCATCATCGTCGAAGCGATGAACCCCCAGCTCATGGTCGCAGTCACCGGTCAGCCCGCACTCGATCCGGTCGCCGAGGATGCCACCACCCGCCTGCGCGCAGCCCTGGCTGCGCTGGGGGCCACGGGGATTTGACATGACGCCCACCGTCCCGGTCTATCCCGGTCACTGCGCCAGACTGCCGCGCCTTCCCAACGAGCCGATCGTCCCTACGGCCCTGAGCCGATTATCGACGACCCGAATAACCTTGGCACGCCGCTCGGTGAGACCACCCACCACATCTCACTCCGGCCTTCGCCAAGCCTAGGCTTTCCGACCGACCCGCCGAGCAAGCGCGCCGGTTCGAGACCTCGGACTCCGAGTGCACCGGTGGTGACTGGTTGCAGAGCGGGACCGATGGCGTCCTTGCCGGTGCCCGGCCGGGGGGATGCGTATCGCACTCACATGTAGCACCGGTGCATCAGCCACTGGCACTGAAGCAATTGAATATCAAGGAAATGATAGAATGATTGCCAACGCGAGGTGGTATGACGTGAGCAATGGGGCTGGATACATTGCAGCGCAGCTTCCTTCCAGAACCCTCATCAGCAATTACAGTAGCTATAGCCCGAAATCCTTTCTAATCTGCAGCAGACCCCGCACCCCAGCGCGGTCCTGAACCTGCTCGTCGGCCGTGCTGGGCCTGGCAAGCCACAGCAAAGCGACCGAGATGGTACGCCTGGAATGTAGGCCTTTGATCGGACTTCGTTGTCATGCGAAATCCGCCTAGAGCAGTCCAATATTCTCGGTGTGCAGCGTCGCAGTCGGATCGATTCGGATCCCCCGGGCTCGCGACGACGCATCGATAATTCCCCAAATGATAGCGCTGAGATGATCCCGGAAGGCCGAGCGGGACATCGCGGATGGGTCGGCTTGCGAGTTAATCCACCAATCGGTTGCGGAGAGGCTGGCCCCTATGATTGACTGCACGACCAAATCTATGCCGGTGCTGTCCGCGCCAACGTTCTCCAACACGGCGGCGAAATGGCCAGCAATGAAACCGGCGAGCTCGCGTGCATCCTCCAGGGCCTGATCGGATTCTGATGAGCTCTCGCTAAAATGACTCCGCACGAGATATTTGAAAACGTTGCGGTGCTCGTCGACCAATTGCGTATATTGCTCGACGAGCTGATTCATCACTTTACCGATCGGCTCGGATCCGAAGTCGACCGCATCGAGAATGTTGGTCCACATGAGGTCCTTCGCCCGCTCCACCACAGCGGCACGGAGGCCCTGTTTGTCGTTGAAGTGGCGATACAGCTTAGGTTTTGTTGCGCCTGCTTCCCGGGCGATATCGTCCATGCTGGCCTCGGGGCCATATTTAGCGAAGGCTTGGTACGCGGCATCGACCAGCTCCGCGCGCACTACGGCCCGATGCTCTTCCCAACGGCTTGATCGTGCGTCAACTCGCCGAACCACCGAGCTACCGACCTCCAACATTTTCCGTCGCGCGCCTGCCACGATGCCGATCTTACGCTACGGGCTACACGGATGGACAAGTACACGAGGTCGGCAGCCCGTTAACGCCTGGATTCTGGCGATGTCACCGCCGGACGGCCACTGCCGGTTGTGGACGGTTAGCCGAATGTCACAATGACAGTATCGGTGATCGGTAGAGACTGGCAAGCCAGGCGGTCGCCCTCCTCGATGTCGTCCTCGTCGAGTACGTCGTTCACTCTCATCTGTATGTCACCATCTATGACCTTGCATACGCACGCGCCGCATCCGCCTTCGCGGCACGAGTACGGCGGCGAAAAGCCCTCGTTCAGCAGGACTTCGACGAGCGTAAGATCCTTGGGCCATTGAAGCTCGGCACGGTCACCATCGAGGTAGACCACGAGACGTGCCTGCTCCGTGGTCATCGACTGCTTGACGCCAATTTCGGTGTCGAATGGATCGGAACGAAGAGATTGGAAAATTTCTCGATGGAGATTGCCATGCGGGATGCCGACATGATGCGCTACGTCGCCCACTAGGTCCATGAAAGCTGCTGGACCGCACACGAAGTACATTCGATTCTTATATGCGCTGCAGAGTTCTGAGAGAGTTTCTCGGTCCGGGAGTCCTCGCTCGCTCTCCAGCCATTCTATGAGAATGAGCCGTTCCGGAAACTGTTTCGCCATATAGCGAAGGTCTTCGCCAAAAATTACGCTCTCTGCGTCCTGGTTCGCGTAGAAAAGCACAAGATGGCCATCACCCTCGAGCAGGGCTGACTTGATAATTGAGATGATCGGCGTGATGCCACTGCCAGCTGCTAGCAGTACCATATCCGAATTCAAATCCTGCGGCGTGAAATGTCCGCTAGGCGGTAGCACGGACACGATAGTGCCAGTGGCGATATTGTCGCACAGCCAGTTGGATCCATACCCACCCGCTGTGCGTTTTACTGTGACAGCCAGCTCGTCCTCGGTGTGCGGAGAACTCGACAGCGAGTAGCAACGGGCTACAGGTTCCCTCTCGCCACTCCCAGGAATGCGCAACGTCAGGAACTGTCCCGGAGTGTACGAGAATGTTGCCCATTGATGCTCCGGGACTTCAAACCATATCGAGACCGCATCCTGCGTCTCCTGCACCACGCGTGACACAGTGAGCTCACATGGCATATTTTTCTTCGAGAACATTCCATCTCCCTCGATGCTGGACAGCCACTGTCGGAAGTCCCGTCTAGCCCGGCGGACCGGCATCAAATATTGTAATTCACCAGACCGTATCGGCGACCTATCGCGAATCCGAGGCGGGCCAGAGGCGCGTTGAGGTCCTGGTACCTAGGCCCTACCGCCCGCGTAATAACATCGAAGCCGAGGGCGTCAGGCCCGATGAGAACGCGTGGCTTATTGCGACGCACGCCTTTAATGATTGAATCCGCAGCGCCATCGGGTGTCGTGAGAGCAATCCGATCGAATCCGGCAACAATCTTCTTTTGATCGCCCATTGTGCCGACGCCCCGAGCATCCCGTACGATATTGGTCCGGACACCACCGGGATGAACGCAGGTTACACCTACGGGCAAGCGGTTAATTCGCATCTCTTGACGCAACGCTTCGGTGAAACCTCGGACAGCGAATTTGGACGCGTTGTACGCGCTCTGGCTGGGTATGGCCATCAGCCCGAAAACGCTCGAAACATTGACAACGTGGCCGTCACCTGAATCAATCAGATCCGGAAGAAATAGTTTTGTTCCGTTAACCACCCCCCAGAAATTGATGCCCATCAACCATTCGAAGTCGATCCATTCCATGTCCACTACATCGGCGCCTAGCGCAACGCCTGCGTTGTTGACGACCATGCTGATTGATCCGAAGTCCGCCAGGACGCGGTTCCGGTAATCCTGGAATGCGTGACGATTGGCTACATCGAGCTCATAGGGTCGGCATTCTGCACCAAGCGAATTGCAAACAGTGGCGGTCTCCTGTGCGCGTTCCGCGTCGATATCAGCGATCGCGAGCCGTGCGCCGTCGCCAGCCAGCCGAATTGCGACGGCGCGGCCGATGCCCGAACCGCCACCCGTTACCGAGACCACCCGGTCTCTGAAATCTTTCATTTCGGAAGGTTCCCCTTTTCGAGCGCATTCGGGAGGTCGGCGGTGTATTGTGCACCGGCCAACTCGCCGACAAATCCGAAATCCGCCGGCGCCAGTTTGCGAGTGCGCCGCCAGTATTGCCATGTGAAGCCCGGCCAAACAGTTCGGTTGACGCCCTGTGCGTCGAGGTACCAACTTGTACACCCGCCGCTACTCCAGACTCCCTTGACCAGCTTGGCCTGAATTTCGGAGTTGAATTTCCGCTGGACCGGCTCGCGTACTTCTAGCGCAGCTGCGCCACGTTTGTTGACAAGATCGATCGCCGAGATGATGTAACTGATCTGGCATTCAATCATAAAGACTACGGAGTTATGGCCTAGCCCTGTGTTGGGGCCGAGTAGGAAGAAAAGATTGGGGAACCCGGCGGTGGTGATGCCGAGGTGCGTCTGGATCCCTTCGTCCGACCAAACCGTTGCGAGTTCCCTGCCGGACAAGCCCTTGAGGCGAAGACTTTCAAACCCGTCGGTCACATGGAATCCGGTCGCGTAGATGATCACATCCGCTGGACGCTTCTCACCGTTCCGTGACACGATCGCATCCTCGGTTATCTCAGAGATACCTTCGGTGATGACGGTTGTGGTTGGTCGATTCAGTGCTGGATAGTAGTCACTCGAGCCGAGAATCCGCTTACATCCGATGCGATAGCTAGGCGTGAGTTTACCGCGCAATACGGGATCATCGATTCCCTGTGCGATGTTCCACTTGGCAATGCTCTCAAGTGGGCGCATGAGGTTGAGGTGACCATTGAGGCCCATTGACAACGATTCTGCTGACCAGTAGATAGCGGCCCGGACTGCCTTCGCAAGGATCGGCATCCTGGTGAATGCCGCACGGATAGATTCCGGGATCTTGACATTCTTCCTTGGCAGTACCCATGCTGGCGTCCGCTGGTATACGTGCAGTTCAGCGGCTTCCTTGGCAATCTCGGGAATGAACTGAATCGCACTGGCTCCGGTGCCGATCACGGCGACCTTCTTGCCCGCCAATGAGCAATCATGATCCCACTGCGCCGAATGAAAGACTGTGCCGTTGAAGTTCTTCTGCCCGTCAATTGTAGGGATGCTCGGTATGTGTAGCGCTCCGACTCCTGAGACTAGGAACTGGGCGATGTACTCGTGGCCGTCGGATGTGACCAGATGCCAGGCGGAATCATCGGGATCCCAATGTCCGGATTGCAGTGTCCGACCAAAATGAGTGAACCGATACAGATCGTACTTGCGTGCTAGCCCGGTGAGATAGTTCTGGATCTCGTCCTGCCCTGCCCAGAGCCGACTCCAGTCCGGTTTGGGTTCGAAGGAGTACGAGTACATATGCGAAGGAACGTCACATGCGCAGCCCGGATACGTGTTGTCGCGCCACGTTCCGCCGATCTCGGTCTCTTTCTCGATAATTAGGAAGTCATCTATTCCCGCTCTCAGCAACTGTATTGCCATCCCCATTCCCGAAAATCCGCTTCCGACGATGAGGACTTGCGCCCGGTGGACTGTGGCTCGCGCTCCGTCACCTCCCGAGCCATTGGCCTTTTGTGCATACTTGGCAGATCGACTTTTGCTCATCGGTTTCCTCTGGCCGGTGCGGCTCGCCCAGTGCTAGCCGCAAATTCATGTGTCGTGCGAAATTCCTGGCCACGTCCGTGCGCTTGTGTTTTCGCCGGACTGGGCTGCTCACCGCTGGGCGATATCCTCGGGGAGGCTCCTGGACAGACGCCACAGGAACATTGTGATGCGGCCTTCGATCATGCCGGCCTCGTCAAAGAACCGGATCATCGGCTCGGACATGAACTGCAAATTCTCCCGGTAGTGTGGACCGGACTGGCACGCCAAGAACCCACGTAGTGGATGCACGCCGACGACACGGTACAGCTTCGGGTTGATCAAGATGGGATAAGCCAAGTTCGCGACGACCGCGAGCACGCCGCGGTGCCATGCTCTCGAGGCTCGTCCCCGTACGCGCATACCATCGACAAGTTCGGTTCGCGCGAACGTGATGTGGCGTGCCTCTTCGAGTACATGGATCTTCATCAACTGCCGGACCTGTGGCTGTAGACGCTCGTCATTCATCGCCTCGCGCTGGGCCCTATCGAGGATCTCTTCGATCAACAGCGTCGCACCCTGAATGGACGGCCCCAGCGGGATGAAGTGCAGGATCTTCGCCATCGAAAGGAACCCGCGCGGGAGCTTGTAGGGCGGGATGCCCGTTTTGGCAATCAAGCGCGCGAACATCATGGAGTGGCGGCTCTCGTCGCCAACTTCGGCGAGTGCGTACAGCGACTTGTTGTCGACGAGGTCCCCTGTGGTGTTCTGCCGTAGCAATGCCATGCTCAGCAAATTCTCAGCGTAGATGCCGAAGCTGAGAATGCTCACGAGTTCATGCTTGCCCAGCTCAACTTTCTGTGCGTCCGAGAGCCGGTCCCAGATCTCGGTGCCGAAGAGCGACACCCGGTGTTCGGGCAGCCATGCCTTATCCGGCCACCATGGACTATCCCAGTCGATGTCAACCTCGGCGTCATAGGACTTCTCGGCAGAGGTCTTGAGCAGTCGCCCGGCCGATCGTTGAAGATCGGTGCGTCGGCGTCCGCTCACGCGGGCCATGCCGTCAGTGGTAACGGCTATCGGCCCGGCGCTGCGGCTTCGAACTTCGCTTGATGTCATTGGTCCATCTTTCGACTCGGCCGATGGCACAGCATCGGCGTATCTGGCACGGTGTGCCACCCCGTCGGAATGCTTGGACTCCCGCCCAAAGTTACCCGAACGATGGGTAGCGGATACTCGGGGTATGGGGTAACTTTGACTGCGGCAGACCGGATTGTCAAGCGGTCAACGCCCTCGGATTCCGACGTCGGCCCACCACACCGGCAGTGCTGGTGTGGTGGATCCCGTTGCAGGCGTCGGCTGGCGATCACGCGAAGGAAGCCACAGTGAATTCTCATAGTCCGCACGATGACTCCGACTACATCGGGTCCGCGACAGTGATCATGGCAAGCACGGAAGTTGAGGTGCAGGTCGAGCTGCGTGGCTTCTTCCAACCCATCGATGGCCGCTTCTGCTGGTACGGGCGGGTTGGACAGAGTGACATTCTCGACGAGTTTCTGCAGGGTCGTCGACGTTCGGTAGTGGTCCGGACTTCTGCCGGCGAAGCTGCCGGAACCATCGGTGATCGAGACTTCTGGGGTCGCTATCGGATTCAAGGCCGCGGTCGCCCGCCATACCCCACGCCGTCATCACTAGACGAAGTCGAGGCGACGCCGAGTTGAACTACAGACCGCGAAGACGGACGGCGACAACCAGCCGCTTGCGAATGGAACCGGAACCGACATGATCCGCTTTGGACACCTGCTCGACGCCCGAAGATCCGCAGCCTGGACCATGATTGTCACCTGCGGCGCAGTGGCTCTCGTTGTCGCGGCTATGGCAGCGCTCTATACCGCGCTCCCCGCTATAGCCTTGGACACGGGCGCGGATCAAAACGCGCTTACCTGGATAGTCGACGGCTATACGCTGGTGCTTGCTTGCCTCGTGTTGCCAGGGGGCGCGATCGGCGATAGATATGGACGTCGACGTGTTCTGACGGCAGGCTTGGCCGTATTCGCGGTCGCTTCTGTGGTGCCCGTGCTGGTCGATGCCCCGATATGGCTCATGCTCTCCAGGGCTGTGGCGGGAGCCGGAGCCGCCTTTGTCATGCCTGCGACTCTCTCGCTTCTGACCGCAAACTTACCGGTGGACAAACGGGAGTACGCGGTCGGGGTGTGGGCAGGTGTCGCCGGTTCCGGCGGAGTAATCGGTATGGTCGGATCCGGTCTGCTCCTCACACGTTGGTCATGGCACTCGATTTTCGTCGGCCTGACCGTCGTCGCACTGCTGCTGTTGGTGCTTGGTCTCACCGTCCCTGATTCACAAGACACCGAATGCCCGCGGCTGGAGGTTCGCGGCATGTTCTTGGTGGTACTGGCGATCGGGACGACGGTATTCGCGGTCATGGAGGCTCCGACGCGTGGTTGGACCGATGGCTGGGTCTTCGCCATGGGAGCGACCGGCGCAATGAGTGTCGTGGCCTTCATCGTCACTGAACTCCGTGTCGAGCACCCCTTGCTTGATGTACGGCTGTTCCGCCGCCGAGGTTTCTCGAGCGGTGCGTTGTCGATAACCATTCAATTCCTCGTGACTTTCGGTGTGATGTTCCTGCTGGTGCAGCATTTCCAGCTCATCTTGGGGTTCACGCCCCTGCACTCGGCCTTGGCGCTTGCCCCGATGGTTGCTCCCCTCATCGTGATGTCTCTCGTCTCACCGATGATCGCCGCGTGGCTGGGGCTCCGGGTGACGACCACGACCGGGCTACTTACCATCGCAGTCGGCTTGTTGGCCCTCCAGCGCCTCGACACCGGTTCGTCTTACCTCGATGTGCTCTGGCCGCTGCTGATCATGAGCGCTGGCCTGGGCATGTCGGCCGCTCCCGCCACCAACGCGATCATGCTCGACACGCCCTTGGAGAAACATGGGGTATCAGCTGCGGTCAACGACGCAACTCGAGAGATCGGCGCCGCAGTCGGTGTCGCCGTCGCCGGCAGCATCCTGTCGGCGAACTACACGTCGAAGATCGCGGAGGTGTTACCCCGCCTTCCTGAGCCTGCTCGCGACCCGGTGCGGAGTTCGCTGGCTGGTGCACTCGAAGTCGCTGAGCGCGCGGGGGCTGCGGGAGAGCCCCTCGCCGAGTATGCGAAAGCCGCCTTCTGGGATGGAGTGGAACACTCCGCGTTCGCGCTGGCCGTGATCAGCCTCGCAGGCGCGCTGATACTCATCCCGCTCTCTCCTGGACGCACAGTCGACGAAGGCCACAAAGTCAGTTGCGTTCGCCGGGGCCGTCGAAATCGTCTGCGACGCCTCCGGCTTACGCGTGGTGCGCGGAGGAAGCGGTTGGAGTCAATGCCTACCATTGAACCGGCGCAACGGTAAGCCGAACGCACTTTCCGGATCCGTTCACACTTGCGGACCGCTTCAGGGCGTCAGCAGAACAGCCAGTCGGGAGCGAACTCCGGTGATGAACTCTCGTCGCCGACGTGCTCTCGGGTGGTCGGCTAATGGCACATGCCCGATCTGAGTGACTGCCCGGTTGTCGTGGTGTCCGGCCCGAGAGTGGGCCCCGTTCCTGGTCGATAGTTGATTATGTGGCCAGTGTCTCTGATCTTGGAATGACGGGGTCCCGTTCCCGCACATGGACGGACTGTTGGTCGATGCGGTTCGTGGGGTCGGGTCCGTGCGAATCGACGCCGCAACTTTGCGATGCGGTGGCGCTCTGCCCGAGTGGCTCAGCGCCGTCCCGGTGGATTCACGGCCGTATCGGCGGCAACTGGCCGATATCTCGGTCACTGCCAGCGAAGCGGCGATCGTGTTGCTCGTCAGCAGATTGTTCTGCGACAACATCGACTTCGGAAAGACTTTCGCCGAGCAAGTACCTTGGCTCGCCGCACGCCGCGGGCGATGGACGTTGTTCTGCAGCGGGTGTTGGGAGCGGTGGCGTTAGTCCTGGGTGGCCGCCCGGGAGCGCCGTTGGACTGGACATCTCGCGGCGCGGACCGGATAACCCTGCTCCGCCATGTTCGTGCGATCCCTGACCTGCCGCAGCCCAACTATGCGCGGACGGCTCCGCGCTATGCCATGGACACCGCTACGCCACGATCCTGATCGCATGGAATCTCGCCGCCCGATCGACGTGCTCACAGATTGCAGCGCCAAGACTCTGAGAATATGGTTACAGACCCTTCTTGACATCGAGATCATGTGCCGCGACCGGGCCGACCCCTACTCCGGAGGTGTGGCCAGCGGGGAGCCAGTAGGATTCCAGGTCGCTGATCGGTGGCACATCTGGGAGAACCTCGGTGACGCCCTCGAACACGCTATCGCACCGCGCCGACACTGCCTGACCGCCGCGGCGGGCTGCCTCGATGACGCCCCCGCAACTACCCGATATCGCCGAGGTCTCCGCAGGCTTGCATCGTGGTCCGGTCGAGCCAGGTCTGCGCCAAGACAGGGTCGCGATCCGATGCCAGCAGCGTTTCGCCGAGGTCCAGGAATCATCTACGAGTTCAAGCCCTATCTCCTCAGCGGTGGAATAAGGGATGCACCCGACGCCGCCCTGCTGTTTGACGCGATCACCGCCTGCGGCTATCGAAGTCAGCCGAACCTCGTCCGCGCCCATCAGGCCTTCCTCGATGCCGCTCACATCACCGGGCCCCAATTATGACCGAACCTGCTCGCACAGACCCAAATGACCAGTGGCGCTTCGACATGACTCTACCGCCAGCCCGGATTCGACGCACCCGCTGGTCACGTTCGTTCGCCGCGATCATCAAGAGCCGTGTGAGAGGCGACGCCACCTTCGGCGAATCCTCCTGAGCGGCTGAGCAATTCACACAGTCGAATTGCGAAATAGTGCCAGATCCCTGATTCGGCCGGAATTGAACCTGGCACCGATGGAAGTGAGCGGCCCGCGGAAGTAGTCCGCGACTGCCCACGCGATCGCCAGTTTGCGGTACGCGGCAAAGAGTGGTTTACTCAGCGATTTCTCGTAAACCTTGCGGTGGAACTTGTTGTGGGCCTGTTCCATTTCGGCAGTCCGACACCGGGCGCCTGGCGGTGCGGGATGAAGAGGCCGTTCCCTGGTAGCCGCCGTCGGCGATGACCATAGCGGTGCGGCAGGCGTCGGCGCCGGATTCCGTCCAGGCCTGCGGTGCAACGGACGTCCGATCACGACGACGACTTCGTTATCGGGCGTCGATGACGACCAGATGGTGGGTCGAGTACCAGTGG
Organism: Nocardia salmonicida NBRC 13393; assembly: GCF_001613085.1. Taxonomy (GTDB): domain Bacteria; phylum Actinomycetota; class Actinomycetes; order Mycobacteriales; family Mycobacteriaceae; genus Nocardia; species Nocardia salmonicida. The sequence goes on along the minus strand of NZ_BDBR01000011.1, from coordinate 229,716 downwards.
TTCCTACTCGGTGCGGCAATGTACGGTCGCAGGTCGGACCAGGTGCTGACCACCGTAAGCACCACACCGTGCGGGATCGGACCGGGGTCGCAGCGCCAACGTAGTACCAGGTCGTCGATCACCGGGGTTGGCCGGCTTCCATTCCGAGTACCGCCGCGGGTTGACGCATCGTCAGATTCGTCCGCGGTACCTGGCCACCAGTAACACCTGGCCCTCGAAACACAACTCTCGATGTCGGCCCCGCAACGACCGGTCGGTGCCCTCGTGCGGAAGCCGTGTGGTCGGGCGAGCGAACATGCGTGGCCACAGCCCGGAGATCAACTCCATCATCGAATAAGCCGCCGAGTGGCTACCCCCAGAACAATACTCACTGCTAGTCGAACGAATTATGGACAGCCGTCAGGAGGAGCTCATCGGCAAAGCCGCCAGGGGCTTGTTGTTTGCCGGATCAACTCTGTCCGATGAACTATCAGAAGTCCAACGGCTTATGCGGTGACCACCTTCAAGGTCGAAAGTCCGCGAAAAGACAGCCCGGTGCGCCAGCGGGGCTGCTCGACCAGCCGAAGATCGGGAAATCGGGACGCCAGGAGCGGGAACAATATTGCCCCTTCGAGCCGTGCAAGCGGTGCGCCGAGGCAGAAATGGATGCCGGCCCCGAACGACAACGGCGGGACCCCGGTTCGGGTGATGTCGAGACTGTCGGGGTCGTCGAACCGATCCGGGTCTCTGTTGGCTGCCCCAAGCAGGATCAGTACGACCTGACCGGGATGTAAATCAACTCCCGCCAGTCGCGTCGGCTGGAGCACCGTACGCCCGTTGGTCTGGACGGGGGACTCATAGCGCAATAATTCTTCGACTGCGTTGCTCGCCAACTCTGGCCTGGCACGAAGTTCGCGCATTTGGTCAGGGTGGGCGAGCAGCGCGGCGACGCCGTTGCCGATCAGGTTCGTGGTGGTCTCGAACCCTGCCGCAAACAAAAGAATCGCGGTACCGACGCATTCGTCGTCGTCTAGGATGTCGTCGCCATTCGCGACGGCGAGCCGGCTCAGTAGGTCATCGGTAGGGCGGGCGCGTTTGACCGCCAACAGGTCAGCGAAATATGCGGCAAGTTGGTCTTCGGCGTCGCAGGCTGCTGTCAAGGCCGCGATATCGGCACCGGGTTCGAGCGAGGCCAGCAGGGCCCGCACCAGTGGGGCTGCTACTGCTCTATCAGTAAAGGGCACCCCGAGTAGATCTCCAATCACATTCACGGGCAGCGGGAGCGCCAGATCGTTGATGATGTCGACGGAGACCCGTGCTTCCATGACATTGAGCAAGTGGTTGACCTGTGTGACGATACGGCCGCGCAACGCGTCGATGTGCCTCGGGGTGAACACGTCGGCGACCAACCGACGCAGCCGGTGGTGGTCAGGAGGGTTGCGGAACAGCATGGTGCGTCGGAACCGGTGCATGGCCTGATGTTGCAGCTCTTCAGGAATGTCGGACAAGCCGAAGCCCAGCGACTCGTCGGCCTTGCCGAGGCTGCGGTCGCGGAGCGCCGCCGCGCAATCGTCGTAGCGGCTCAATACCAGCACCCCCGATCGTGTAACCAACACTGGTTGCGTCTGGCGCAGCCGCCGGAACGCCTCATAAGGTCCGGCCGAGCCGTGATCGGTTAGCAAGGCGTCCAGGAGCAGTGCTCGCTCGCTCGGTACAGTCATGCCTGTCTCCTTGCACTCACCGGCGACTGCAAGAAATGTTTGACATCGACCACAATGAACAGTGCTGTGGCCGTGACAACCAAATGTCCCCCTGCATCCTCGATTCTGGCCCCGAGATGTAATTTCCGGCCATCTCGAGACCGTAGTTCGGCGTGCAGGGCGTAGGGAGTGTCGAGCTGAACCGGAGCAAGATAGTCGAGGTCGAGATGGCGCGTCACGGCGAGTTCGCCGACGGTGTATAGCAGGAAACCGAATAGGTCGTCGACTACTGTCGCCACAGCGCCCCCGTGCACTATTCCGGGCGCTCCTACATGACGTCGATCGAATCGGTGGTGAGCGACCACGCCGCCTGCGCAGCGCTGGGCCGTCAGAAAATGCCCATGCGGGTTGGCCGGTCCACAACCGAGACAGTTGGGATGGTGGGGAGGCAACTCAGTCGATCGAGGTTCCAAAAGTCGGAACGAACGCACCCATTCCTCCAAGTCGGGATCGGACGACCTGCCGCCCGTGTCCGATAGATTGCTCATGGTCAGCCTTCCTGTCGATGAAGCCGCACCCAACATCGATCTCGAGCGTGACCACTATGCAAATACATATCGCGCACGCCAGAGGTGGTGCGCAGCCGGTGGCCCCATTCCACCACCACCGGCGCGAAACGTGCCGTGCACTGGGAGGTGACTCCCATCTTCGTTTGCAGCCTTTCGCCGATGTCGACGTGCACGGTAATGTCGCCGGTGTCGCGAAAGCTTCGCATTATGGGTATCAATGTCCTGTTCCGTCCTACTCAGGACCAGGCATGGAGACAATTCCTAAATCTCGACGACGGTCAGCTCGCCGTTCGCATGCAGGGTGCGCAACCGCTTCTTATCGAACTTGCCGACCGAGGTCTTGGGCACCTCTGCGGTGAAGCTCCAGCGCTCAGGCAGCCACCACGTGGCGACCTTGCCGTCGAGGAAGTCACGCAGTTGGGCAGGTGTTACTTGCCGCCCGTCGCGTACGACGATCACAGCGAGGGGGCGTTCCTGCCACTTCTCATCCGGGACCCCGATTACTGATGCCTCGAGCACGTCGGGGTGACCGGCGAGCAGAAGTTCGAGCTCGACCGAGGAGATCCACTCCCCGCCGGACTTGATCACGTCCTTGGTGCGGTCGGTCAGCGTGACAAAGCTGCGTTCGTCGATCCGGCCGACATCGCCGGTGCGCAACCAGCCGTCCTGGAACTTATCCCCGCCATCCTCTTCGCCGATGTACGAGCCGGTAATCCAAGGTCCGCGCACTTGCAACTCACCGACGGCTTCGCCGTCGTGCGGGAGCTCATTGCCTCCGTCGTCGACGATCCTAAGCTCGACTCCTGCAACCGGACGACCTTGGGTCGCTCGCAGACGCCACCGCTCCTGGGCGTCGAGCGACGCCGGTGGACGCGCGACAGCCGCTAGTGGCGAGGTCTCGGTCATTCCCCACGCCTGTACAACCTGTACGTTGTACCTCTCTTCGAAGGCCTTCATCAGATGAACGGGTACAGCTGAGCCACCGCAAGCGACCAGGCCTAGAGACGAGATGTCGTAGCTGGGGTTGGAATCCAGGAAGTCCAAGACGTCGTTCCAGATGGTCGGGACTGCCCCGGCGATGGTTGCCTTGTGGACGTCGATCAGCCGCACGAGCGGCTCGGCCTGTAGGAACCGGTCAGGCATGAGCAAGCCGGCACCCGCCATGAGTGCGGCGTAGACCAGCCCCCAGGCGTTCGCGTGGAACATCGGGACGATGGGGAGGATTCGGTCATCGCTGCTCACGCTCAGTCCGTCGGCGGCGCAGGCCGCCATCGAGTGGAGGTAAGTCGACCGGTGGCTATAGGCGACACCTTTGGGGTCGCCGGTGGTGCCAGAGGTGTAACAGGCCGCGGCCGCAGACTGCTCGTCGAGGTCTGGCCAGTCGAACGTCTCGGGCTGGGCGGAGATGAACTCCTCGTAATCAACGACTGTCAGTCCCTCACGGTGCAGCGGGGTAAGGTCCACCTCTCCGGTGACAACGATGGTATGCACGCTAGTGAGCTGCAGCAACACTGAGGCCATCATGGGTACTAGGCTTCCATCGACAATCACGACTTGGTCCTGAGCGTGGTTACCGATGTAAACAAGCTGATCGGAGGCGAGCCGTAGATTCAGGGTATGCAGCACCGCTCCCATCGAGGGCACTGCGCAGTAGGCCTCCACGTGCTCCTGGTTGTTCCACATGAGGGTCGCGACGCGCTCATCGCCTGTGATCCCGCAAGCCCGCAATGCGTTGGCCAACTGAGCGGACCTCCGTCCGATTTCGGAGAACGTAGCAACCTTCACGCTTCCGTCAAGTTGCAAAGTCCGCACGGTCGCCGAGCCGTGCACACTCGAGCCGTGGCGCAGAATCGCCGCGGTCGTCAACGGGACGTTCATCATCGTGCTCTGCATAGCATTTCCTCATTCAAGAGTGTCTTCGAACGTAGGCGATCTGGGGGTTGATTCGCCGCTGGCCGGCGACATGGGGCTGCTGTCAGCGATCCACAGCCGTCAGCGAACTGGAAGCAGCCTCCAGGGACGCGACCAGGTCCAACTCCAGCTCTGGCAGTTGGCTAGCGGCCGAGGCCACCCCGGCCAGGCGAACTCGTATATCAACGTCGCGGCGGATACCGGCACGCGCAGTGGCGGTCCACGCCTGCGCACAACGGCTGGCCGCTACGGCGAGTTGAGCGGTGGCGGAGTCCCCGGTCAGACGAGCGACATCTGCGCAGCCATCGGCTAGCAATCGGCGGAACAGCCCGCCGCCAGTACCTGCCTTCTCAATGAAAGCGCTCAGGCTGAACAGGAGAGTCTCGAGGTCGTCCACCGGAAGATCGGCCCAGGTCTGAATGTCGGCCGCCAGCTGCACCGCCGCGGCCAAGCCCTCCGCACCGGATGCCGCTGTCCTGAGATCGACGATCCCGGGTTGCGATGGGCGGCGCATTCCGGCTGCGGACTGTCGAAATGCCTCCGCCGCTACTTCCGCCACGTCCGGCAGCGCACTCGGCCAGCTGATGCGGTATGTACAGTGGCGCGTCGGTTGCGGGAAAGACTTCGAGGACCGCGCCCGAGCCAGTGCATCGAGCGGGACTTTCTGCACCTCGGCGCGGTCATTGTCTACGACAAAGGCGATCCCCTCGGCCTCGTCGTGACCGATCACGACGATGTCGTGGCGACTCATCTGGAACTGGACGCGGAGGTACGGCAACTCACCGATATCTCCCCATACCAGGCTGGGTCTGCCTGCTTCGAGCTCGTCGAGAACCCATGACCACCCCTCTCGGGGATCATCGGTCGTGAGAACCTGGACTTGCGCGCCGAGTCGGCGGGGCAGATCAATTTCGAAGTCGGCGCCTCGTCCTACCAGGTACAGCGGTGGAACGAGGTCGCTTGACCGGAGGTACGATAACCCCAGTGCGCCGCCGAGAGCGAACACCAGACCTTCGTCGGGCGGCCCATCCCACCCCAGTCCATGCCAATGCAGAAGATCCCGCATAGCGCCAGAACCGCAGTGTCCCCCCATCTTGTGCGGGTAGTCATCGACCAGGGTCCTGCGGGGCATGTGAATCCTTCCGGGTGAATGAGGGGGCCAACGGGGATCGAAGACCGGGTCAGTGGGTCCGGATTCTGTCCAGGTAGGCCTGGCGGGCCGCTGTGTCGACGCCGTCGAGAAATACCGAGTCCGTGCCCAGCGCGGATCCGAGCCTGGCGGTCAGCCAGCCAGGGACGAACTTCATCGCCGCGACCAATACGCCGGCCAGGCGAGTGACGCGTACGAATGGACGCGGGCGCTCGATAAGATCGGCTGTCGCACGCGCGATCTCCTCGGGCTCGGCATTGCGCAGTCCCTTGGCACCAGCGGTTCCCGCGACGAGCTCGGTGTTGGTGAATGTGGGCCTAACGGTGGACAGCTCGACGCCTGACGTGCGGTACTCGTGCCGTGCCGCCTCGGTGAATCCGATGACCGCGAATTTGGTACCGCAATACGTCGCCAGTCCAGGCACAGCGAGCTCGCCGGCCAGCGACGCGGTGTTGATGATGTGCCCAGCGCGCCGCGGCAGCATTCGCTGAAGGGCTAGTTTGGTCCCAAAGACGACTCCCAGGACGTTGATCTCGACCTGCCTCCGGGTCACCGTGTCGTCTTCCTCGTGTACGTGACCAGTGGGCATGATGCCCGCATTGTTGATCAGCACGTCGAGGGGGCCGAGCTCTTCCTCGACCAGCTCGAGAAATTGCCGAAACGAAGTGGGGTCGGTTACGTCGAGGTGGGTAACGATCTTCACGCCGAGTTCGGTGGCGGCCTCCTGAGCGCGCTTCTCATCGACATCGCCGATGGCGACGCGGTGGCCTCGTCGAATCAGCTCCTTCGCGGTCTGGTAGCCGATGCCGCGGGCCCCGCCGGTGATAGCTACGGTCTTTGCGGCGGTGCGGGCACGGTGTGTCGTCACTTGCTGTTCTCCTTGTTGAGGCCGAGGCGCTGCCATAGGCCGCGACCGGCCGCCGCGCGCAACACTCTTCCGGCCATGGCCGCGCGCCGCGGGGTGTACGGGTACCAGGTGAGTTCTCGCGACAGGACAGGGATCCGTGGCTCTGTCACTGCCTGTACCCGGCAGTACTTGCGTAGCCCGTGAGCTCCGCCGAGCCGAGCACCGATGCCCGAGGCCTTCCATCCACTGTGCGGCAGTGTGGTGGCGAACAGGTTGCTGAAGACATCATTTATGTTGACAGCTCCCGCGTTTAGCTGTAATGCGATGCGCTGAGCACGAGCATGGTCTCGGGTCCACACCGTCGCAGACAAGCCGTACGCCGAGTCGTTGGCCAGGCGGATGGCCTCGTTCTCATCCGCGACCTGCATCACCGGAATCGTGGGACCGAAGGTCTCCTCGGTCATGCAGGCCATCGTGTGGTCGACACCGACCAGGACCGTCGGAGCGTAGTAGTTTCCGACCGCACTCCGAGTTCCGCCAGCCAGAACCCGCGCACCTGCCACCACTGCCTCGCTGACGTGGCGATCGGCAATGTCGACCTGCCTCGCGGTGACCATTGCGCCCACGTCGCGACCGGCCGCACCATGGGCGAGGGACCGCACACGTTGGGTCAGCCGCGCCACGAACTCGTCGTAAACCTCAGATACCACATACACCCGCTCGACAGAGATGCATACCTGTCCCGCGTTGAACAGAGCGCCCCACGCGATTCCCTCCACCGCACGAGCAAGGTCGGCGTCCTCCAGCACGATCGCCGGATCTTTGCCGCCAAGCTCCAGACTCATCGGCTTCAAATGCTCGGCACAGCGGATCGCGACCGCACGCCCGGTGGCGGTCGAGCCGGTGAACTGTACAAAGTCAGCGGCATCGACCACGGCTGCGCCCGAATCGCCATCACCTACAACGTGCGCCAGAACCGCGGGGGCGCCGATCTCGTGCCAGCCCTCGATGATCCGCGCGCACGTCAGCGGCGTCTCCTCCGAGGACTTCGCCAGGACCGCGCAGCCTGCTGCCAGCGCGGGCGCTGCGTCCATGAGGAAGAGGGTGATCGGGAAGTTCCACGGCATGATCATGCCGACGACCGGGAAGGGGTGATAGGTCGTAGTGAGTCGTTTCGACAAGGTCAGCAGGCTCGAGGACCTGACCTGCTCGCCGGCGAGAAACTTCGCGGCATGGTCGGCGTAGTAGCTGATGAACTCGCACGATGCTGTCGTCTCCACCAGGGCGTCGGGACGCACCTTGCCTGTCTCGGCTTGCAACAAGTTGGTGAGCTCGTCGGTGTGATCAAGGATCCAGTCCCGCCAGCGATGCAGCCATTTGGCGCGTTGGCGTGGGCCGGCTTCGGCCCACCCGACCTGAGCGTCTCGAAGATCAGCAGCGACGAGACTTACTGTCTCGCGGTCGTCGACAGCGACGGTTGCGATGAGCCGACCGTCGGCGGGGTTGCGCACGTCCAAGACGCCCGCTGGGATCGTCGCGCTCATCGGACCTCCGTAGGTGAATGGGGATCGCGGGCGATCCCGTCGGGATGGGTGCGGTGGGCGGGTGTATCGGTGAAAGCGTCAGCGATCACCTGGGGCCGCTTGAAGATAAGAGGCCCATAGGTGCGGCGAAGTTCGGCCAGGATCGCGTTCAACGGCAAGTCGTCGTAGACGCCCCGCTCGCGGACGTACTCCATATGCTCGGCTCCGTCGGCAGAAAAGGCGTGCAGTAGTGCATCGCGATCGCCGTCGAAATCCACCGGCGGCACACCGAAACGCGCACACAACTCGGTGTTGAACGCGGGCGTCGCCTTCAACCACCGGCCGTCGATATTGAGGAGGCTGTAACCGTGATAGACGAACAGGTCTGTGCCACCCATGAGCGCTCGCAACGCGTCTGTCTGCAAGTGATTGCGGACGTCAGCGAAGCCAAGCACCGCAGGGATCCCCGCCGCACGGCACACCGCGGTCAAGAGCACCGCCTTCGGGACGCAATAGGCGCGCCCGGACTCGAGGACGAAGCTCGCGCGATAGTGGGCAGGGTCGTCAGACACCGTGTAGGGGTCATACCAGACCCGGTCGCGAACGGCGGCGAAGAGACGCTTCGCCTTCTCTCGGCCGGTGCTCGCGTCGCCGATCACAGTGGCGGTGAACTCCCGGACTAACTCGTGCTCGATGTCGAGGAAGTCGGTCGCTGCCAAGAATGTCATCCGGTCCGTTTTCATCTGTGCTCCAGGTCTATCGGCAATCCGTCGACGGGAATTGGGAGCGAGGTGTTGTCCCACCTGGCTTCATACTGGTCAGGGACCGTCCAAGTGTAGGTTCGCAGCATGTGATGCAGGATCGCCTTCACCTCGAGAGTGCCGAAATGCAGGCCGATGCACTTGTGCACGCCTCCTCCGAAGGGGATCCAACCGAGGCGATGATTCCGGTCCTCATGCCGCGGCTCGGTGAAGCGGTCAGGGTCAAAAGTGTCGGGATCGGTCCAGTACGACTCATCGAAGTGGTTCACCGCCGGAGCCACGGCTACCAGTGTGTTTTCGGGGATTTGGTGTCCGGCGATTTCGACATCCTCGATGGTCTTACGCATCATGATCGGCACGGGCGCCACCAGCCGCAGCGTCTCCTTGATCACCAGGTCGAGAGTCTTCAGCGCGTCCAGGTCGTCGATAGTTGGGCGACGTCCGCCCAGTTGGTCGGACTCGGCCCGAGCCCGTTCCTGCCAAGCTGGATGCTTGGCGAGGAAGTAGACGGCAGCGGTGCTGGTGATGGTCGAGGTGTCGTGTGCCGCCATCATCAAGAAGATCATGTGGTTGACGACGTCCTCATCGGTGAAAGCTTGACCGTCGGCCGTGCGGGCATGGCACAGCGCCGCAAAAAGGTCCTCTCCCTGGGCGCTCCGCGCCGCCGGCAGGTGGAAGGTGAAGTAGTCCTCCAGGAGCGCACGCCCACGGACTCCGGCCCGCCACCGAGTCCCCGGCAGCGGGAAACGGATGATCGAGCTGGCCGCACGCACGGCCGCCACGAAGGCATCGTTGATGGCGTCAGTGTCCTCACTGCCACCCCGATCCGCCATGAAGACCTTCGTTGCTACGTCAAGGGTCAGGCCCTTCAGCAGTGGATAGATGCGTGTGGACTGGCCCGCTGGCCACGCGGGAATACCGGTCTCGAGCGGCGGCCCGAGCTGGTCCACATAGGCGGTCAGGCGGTCGCGGGTGAACGCCTCCTGCATGATTCGTCGATGCATCCTGTGCTCGTCGAAGCTCATCAGCATCAGACCCCGGTGAAAAAAGGCGTCGATGAGATACGCCCACCCGTCCTGTGAGAACGATTTCGCCTTGACGGTCAGCGCCTCCTGCATGGCATCTGGACCGGCCACCATCACAATCTTCGTGCCGAAGGCGCCCATCCATGAGACGGGCCCGAATCGCTGGTACCTGGCCCGGGTGAAGCTGGATCCGAAACGGATGTAGTCCAGGGTGTGACCGAGCACAGGCAGACCAGCGGTCCCTCGGATCGGCTTGAGGCCCGACCCTGCGGGGGGCATTGCCAGCTCACGGACAGGCCACTGATCACTGGCCCGCAGGAGGGCCACATCGACCCGGCTCGGCAGTGGCGCCAGGAGGACTGACGAGAGTCGCTCCCGACTCTTCGCCAGCGGCAGATGGATGGCGTACGTCACTGACATTCCTTTCTGAATGCTGTTCGCACGCAGTCGTCGTGCGAGTCGCCTGAGAGTCGGTCACTCAGGGCGAGCCAGCGAGCACCAGTTCTGCCCGGCTTATGCGAAGCTGCTGGGTGATGGCCCGCTTGCTGAAGATGAAGTCACGGGGGCGATTGATGCAGTCGGCGGCAATCAGCTCGCCAGCACGGAGGTAGAAGCATGTGAATTCGCGGCCCCGGGTAGGATCCCCGCTGAGTACGACTTCGTCGTAGCCGGTGTTTAGACCGGCGATCTGGAGCTTGAGATCGTATTGATCCGACCAGAACCATGGAAGCGCAGCTATGTTCTTTGACTTCCCGCAGATGGTCGCGGCAGCGACCTTGGCCTGCTCGCCCGCGCTGGGTACAGATTCCAGGCGTATGCGACGGCCGTAACGGGCCATGTCGTGACTGGCGCAGTCCCCAGCGGCCATGATGTTGCGGTCGCTGGTCCGACTCTGGCCGTCGATCACGACCCCGTTGTCGACCAGCAGACCCGCGTCGGCGGCGAGTTCGGTATTCGGCTCCACGCCGATGCCGACAATGACGAGGTCGGCAGGAATTGATTCGCCGCTGGACAGGAATACCTCTCGGATCCTGACGTCTCCGGATAGGGCCTCGACTAGCGCGCCTGTTCGGATGTTCACGCCCTCCTGTCGGTGAATTCGGTCGAAGAACGCGGATACCTCGGGGGCTGTGACCCGTTCGAGGACGCGTTCGGTAGCCTCGAGCACAGTGACCTGCAGACCCAGCGCACGCAACGAGGCGGCCGTCTCCAGTCCGATATATCCGCCGCCGATGATCACGACCCGGCGCCCCGGGCTGCTTTCCTCTCGGATCATCTCGACGTCCGCCGCGGAGCGTAGGTAATAGACCCCGGCCAGGTCGACACCGGGCACGGGGAGTCGACGGGGGCGAGCGCCCGTGCACAGTGCGAGCTTGTCGTAGGGCACTTCGTCGCCGGTGCTCAGTGAGAGCAGGCCAGCCGAACGGTCGATCGCCTCCACCGTTGCATCCACGAGTTGGATTTCCTGCTTGTTATAGAACTCGGCGCTGCGAATCGCGAGCTCGTCGAGGGTTTGCTTCCCTGCCAGGTATGCCTTCGACAGCGGAGGGCGGTGGTATGGTAATACCGCCTCTTCTCCAATGATGGTGATCTCGTCGGTCCATCCTTCTTGGCGCAGACTGCCGGCGAGTTGGACCCCGGCGTGGCTGCCCCCGACGATGACGGCCCGCCGCGTGGTCATATGCTAGTTTTCGGGGTGAGACGGACCATCATCTTGCTGATGCCCCGCACAAAGTTGGACTGCACGTACTCGGGCTCCTCGACAACCTCGATACTTTCGAAGCGAGGAAGTAGCTCCTCCCAGAGGATCCGCAGCTGCAGCTCGGCGAGCCGGTTGCCCATACAGCGGTGAACACCGAAGCCGAAGGCTATGTGGTTGCGGGCGTTTGACCGGTCGATGATGAAATCGTCGGGGCGTTCGAATACTCGCTCGTCGCGGTTTCCCGAGGCGTACCACATCACTACCTTGTCGCCCTTGCGGATGAACTGCCCGTTAAGAACGGTGTCAGCTCTGGCGACACGGCGCATGTAGGCAAGCGGAGTTTGCCATCGGATGATCTCCGAGCACATGTTGGGGATCAGGTCGGGGTTCGCTTTCAGCTTCGCGAACTGTTCAGGGAAGCGGTTGAGCGCAAGAACGCCGCCGCTCATCGAGTTCCGGGTCGTGTCGTTCCCTCCGACGATCAGCAATACGAGGTTGCCCAAGAACTCCATCGGGCGGTCGATCAGGTCCTTGGTATTTTCATTGCTTTGCAACATCGTGATCAGATCGAATCCGGGCTGCTCCCCAGCGGCTGTCCGGGCCGCTTTGTCGTGCCAGAGAGCGCTGAGACCTCTCGCCATGTCGCGCATGCCGGGGAACACCTCGTCGTTGTCCGATGGCCCACCGTTGGCCTGCTCCAGCGAGGTTGCGAGATCCGACCAGTAGACGAGCTTGTGACGTTGCTCGTACGGGAAATCCAGCAGGGTCGCAAGCATCCGCGCGGTCAGTTCGATCGAGACGTTCTGCACCCAGTCGAACGGCTTATCTACGGGTAGATCGTCGAGCACCTCTTGGACGCGCGATCGAATCAGGCCCTCCATCTCGCGCAGGTTCTTCGGCGCGACCACGCCTTGAACAGCGGCCCGCTGTGCGTCGTGTCGTGGCGGGTCCATCGCGATGAACATCTCGATATCGAGGAAACGGGGCGGAGCCCCGATAACGATGAACGGCTCAGCGGAGAAGAGTTCGTGGTTCTTGTCGACGGCCACGATGTCAGCATGCCGCGTCACGGACCAGAACGGACCGAACGGACTGTCTGGCTGATAGTGGACCGGGGCCTCGTTTCGCAGGCGCGCGAAGTAGGACTGCCAGCGTCCCTGGCGGTACAGGAAAGGGTTGCTGAGGTCGATGTCAGCGAGCGCGACTTCTTCGACTGGCGGGATGGGCCTCTCGACGAAGAGCTTCTCCCCGTTCGTTCCGGTCATCCATCGGCGAGTCTTGTCATATAGGTGTGCACCCTGGATCTGTAGATCCATCGGGATGGTCGACTGAACCTTGGCGGTGATTGCTCCGGGAATCTTCATCGCGTCGTATCCGTTTCTCGCCGTTACATCTGGAACTCGGGTAGGTGGACGATCAAGCCGTCCCAGGCCGTCGATGCCATCATCTGGCACGACAGCCGGGAGGTCGGCTGGCGCTCGGGGTTCATCGCGAGCATCTCCTCCTCATCGGCGCCGGAACGTCCGACCTGCTCGATCCACTGCGGATCGACAACCACATGGCAGGTGCCGCAGGCAGCTTCGCCTCCGCAGTCCCCGTCGACGCCGGGCACAGCGTTGTTGGTCGCGACCTGCATCAGCGACTGGTCTTCCTCGATCGGCGCCTCGTGCTTCTCGCCGTCGTGGGAGACAAAAGTGACAACTGCCATAGCCAACTCCTCGATGCGTTGTCCTCAATGTGACTTGGTCCAAGTGTTGTCGAACACGGGTTCGGAGGCTATGTTCGGCAGAGTCAGAAATTTGTGAATTCGGCTCAGAGAGACCATGGTGAACCTCAACGACGAGGGCGTGCCTCCGCTCATGTTCGTGCAACTGCTCGAGAGCCAAGCGCTCGACCCGGACGCCGCCGCTCGGCTTCGCGACATCATGGCTCGCGAAGGAATTGACGAGACGACGTTGATCCAACGCAATATCCAGGCCCCGATACGGTGGTTTCGCGAGGTCTACCCTGCACTCGATGTCGACCAGGCAACTTCGCTCGGCTTCGCGTTCGCCGAACAAGCTCAGTTGACATCCTTCGGCCCATTGAGTTTTCCGCTGGTCAGCGCAGGCTCGGTAGCTGAGATCGTGGAGCTGCTCACCTATCTGCCTTTGATCTCGACGGCTCTCAGTCCGCAGTTCCACCCAAGTGACGAGGGACTCACCGTCGGGCTCGCCGCGCACACAGGCGATTCGGCGCTGAACTGCCTGGTCGTCGCGTATGGCGGGTCGGCACTCCTGCGCCTGCTCGACATGCTGGCCGGCGATATGCCGACCGTGACACTCCATCTGAGCTGGTCAGCGCCGAACTTTCTAGCCGATAATGAGGACGCCCTAGCTGGGCGGTTGTTCTTCGACGCTCCGACGTCATTCCTTAGTGTCCCGGCGGACACTCTCAACGAGGTATGCAGGTTCTCCGATCCGGTCGCCTATCGACTTGCCATCGTGGATCTGCAACGAACCCTCGACCAGCGAAGTAAAACCATGTCTTTCTCGGAGAAGGTACGACGGCTGCTGGAGGAAGATCCTGGAAAGCGGAGTAAAGACTGGGTCGCGCACGAGCTGTCGATATCGACGAGCACACTCAAGCGGCGTCTATCCGGGGAGGGGACCACCTTTCGCGAGTTGCGCGAATCATTTCTGCGTGACCGTGCGATGCTGCGGCTACTCGACCGATCGATGTCGGTGAGTGAGATAGCTGCCGATCTCGGATATAGCGACCTCGCGAACTTCTCGCACGCCTTCAAGCGATGGACCGGTCGCTCTCCCAGCGAATTTCGACACGAATAGGACCACCCGTCCCGTCGTTGGTGGATGGAGTCTGCGCGAACTGGTGCAGATCGGTTGGGGCTGGCCCCAGGCAGGAACCCGCTGCGGCATACGACAAAAACTCGCGACTTTGCCGAAACCGTGCAGAACTTTGCCGAACTCGTTGCTGCAGCCAACGGCTATCAGCGGCGTAGCCAACACCTAACACGGCGAGTAGTGAGTCGGCACCGGTCTGAATGATCTCAGCGCGTTGCCACCAGGATCCTGTCGGTGACGGCTGCGCATGAGATGGACGGAGTCGAGTCTCTCAATCGTGAAGCACATCGACTCGGTTAGCCAGCCCTAACTGGTCCAGTTGCGATGCGATGCAGGACTGCAGCACGAATCGATCGTGCCCCGCATCCAGGGCCGGTGTTGACGAGAAGGCGACGATCGGTGCCGAACCGACAGTCTTACCCGCTAGGTGGAGGGGATCGCCGGTGAGCTGGGTACTTGATCTTGTCGGCCTGCTTCGAAGCGGCTCACCCGTTATCCACGGGCGGGTATTCGGTCACTGGCACTGATCGGCGGTCGGTCCGTTTCCGACCGCGACCCTTGGGTGGGTAGCGAGAAAGTTGTCGACCAGTTGGGTGCAGTCGTCATGATCGATGGTGCGTAGTCCGGTGAGGCGCGCGAACACGATCGGGCCGAGGAGTTCGATGATGGCGAACGTGGTGTCGAACTCGCCGAGCATCGCCCGCGCGTCGGGGCCGGTGAGGATCCGGTCGAACGGCTGGCGATATTGCTCGATGACGCGGGCACGCAGCGAGGTTACCGCTGCCGGGTCGGTGTGGTCGTCGCCGATCGATCCCATCGCCAGCCAGGCCAGCGTGGTCATCTGCACTGGGGCTTGTTCTACGAGGTCCGCCTGAGTAGTGAGTAGCGCGATGAGTTGATCGCGCACGGGCCCGTCGCCGGTCGGTGTGTCGACATGGGGAAGCAACCGTTCGAAAGTTGCCGCGAGCAGTTGGGTGGTGCTGCCGAAGTGTCGATAGAGAGTGGCGCGCGCGACCTTCGACACGCGGGTGACGGCATCGACTGTGACCGCTTCGACCCCGCCGGTGGACAGCAGATGACTGGCCGCGTCGAGCAACCGGTTGCGGGACCGCGCCAGCCGAGGATCGGCCTGCTCGTCGGCTACGGTGCGCGGATCGGCCGCGGCAGAGTCCGGCTCTGTCATGGCCGCCCCTTCCTCGATTCGTATCGCTCAATTTGATCGTGCGTGGACGTCATCTCGCTCGCCGACCCACTATGATACTAATAGTCTCACACAGAGACTATCGATCTACAACGGCGGGAGGTGCACCGGTGAACACTTCCCGGACGGGCGCTGTCGAGATCGCCCGGTGGACCAGGGCCCAATACTGGGTGCTGGCAGTATCGTGCCTGGGGGTGGCGCTGGTCGTCGCGGCCATGGCGGCGTTGTACTCGGCGTTGCCTCAGATTGCAGTCGCGACCGGGGCGACCCAAGCCCAGCTCACCTGGATCGTTGACGGCTACACACTGGTGCTGGCGTGTCTGGTGTTGCCCGCCGGAGCCATCGGTGACCGCTATGGGCGCCGCGCGGTGCTGGTGGCGGGACTGGCGGTGTTCGCGGCCGCCTCGGCGTTGCCGCTGGTGCTGACCGACCCGGTGTGGCTCATCGCGGCACGCGCACTCGCCGGTGCTGGCGCAGCGTTAGTGATGCCATCGACCCTGTCGATTCTGACCGCAGGCTTCGCACTAGCTCATCGCGGCCGAGCGGTGGGGGTATGGGCGGGCGTCGCCGGATCCGGAGCTGTTCTGGGGATTCTCGGTGCCGGGATGCTGCTTGAGCGGTGGTCGTGGCAATCGGTATTTGTCGGGCTGACCGTGGCGGGGATTGTGCTGGCCGGGTTGGCTTGCACGATCGCGGAGTCTCGCCAACCCGAGCATCCGCCGGTGGACGGAATTGGCGCGGCGACGGTGGCTGTCGCGATCGCGGCGATCGTGTTCGCCGCGGTCGAGGTTCCCGCACGCGGCTGGGCCGACCCGCTCGTCGCTGTCACCGCCGGTGTCGGAGTCGTGGCGGCGGTGGCGTTCGTGGCCGTGGAGCTACGGATCTCGGCACCACTGTTAGACGTGCGGTTGTTCGGACGCCGAGGCTTCGGTGCTGGCTCCCTGTCCGTGACCATTCAGTTCCTGGTCACCTTTGGGGTGTTCCTACTGCTGGTCCAGTACCTACAGCTGATTCTCGGATACGGGCCGCTGGCGTCGGCCCTGGCGCTGGCGCCGATGGTGGCGCCGCTGGCCATGATTTCCGTGATCGCGCCTTGGCTCTCGAGCATGGTGGGATTGCGGGTGATGACCGTGACTGGCCTTCTCACCATCGCTGCCGGGCTGGTGCTGGTGAGCCGGTTGGACCTCGCCGCGAACTACCTCGACCTACTGTGGCCGCTGCTGATCATGAGCGCGGGCCTGGGATTGTGTACCGCCCCGGCGACTTACGCCATCGTCGCCGACACCCCCGAGGCCAAACACGGGGTCGCCGCGGCGGTGAATGATGCCGCCCGCGAGATCGGCGCCGCGATCGGGATCGCCGTGGCCGGCAGCGTGCTGGCCGCCGGCTATACTCAGCGTATCCAGCCCGCCCTACCCCGCCTGCCCGAGTCCGCTCGCGAACCCGTTGCCGATTCCCTGGCCGCCGCCCTGCAGGTCGCCGAGAAGGGCGGACCAGCGGCCCAGCCGCTAGCCGAGTACGCCAAGGCCGCGTTCGTGCACGGCAGCGGCGAGGCCGCGCTGGTGTTGGCTGCTATTACCGCCGCAGGCGCGATCGTGCTGGCTGTGCTTGCACCCGGGCCCACCACTCGCCGATGCCGCGCACAACCCTCGTGCACGATGGCTCCTGCCTCTCGCACGTCCCCTACCCGCGAAGGACGCCCGGCATGACGGCCTATCGCACGATCCTTGTGGATACCGATGGATCCGATCGCTCCTACCGCGTGGTCGACCGCGCCGCCGAATTGGCCCACGCCACCCACGCCCGACTGGTTATCGTCGGCGTCCGCCACCACATCGACGAACGCACACTCGGAGTTGACCTCGACCGGCTGGGACCCGAGGCCTACCGGCTGCGCGGCACCAACCCGGTCGAAGCGATATTGCGCACGGCCTGCCAGCACGCCCTAGCGCACGGCGCCATCGACATCGACACCCGCATCTTGTCCGAACCCACTTTGCGTGCCCTATTGCGCCTTGCCGCCACTGCGGCGCCGGACCTCATCATCACCGCCGACTTGTGCCGGTCGAGTCCGCTGGCCCGGCTGCTGTCCAATACACCGACCGAGCTCGCACGCAGAGCTCACTGCGACATCCTTATCGCCACCACCCAATGACACACATATGCAGAAAGCACCCATGAGCCGCACATCCGATACCATAAGATCCGTATCGTCCGAGGCCGAGGAGAGTACGCCCCTCTTCCCTGTGGTTCCGCCGGAATGCCAAGACTTGCCGCCCCATCATGATCATTGCCTCGGTTGTGGGCCAGCCAATCCGCACGGCCACCAGTTGAGCGTCCGACGTGACGCGGAAGGTGTCTACGCCCGTCACACGTTTGACTCCCGCCACGTTGGCGCCCCAGCGATCGCCCATGGCGGCGCAGTCGCCACCGTCCTCGACGACCTGTTCGGGTTCCTCCTCTACACCGTGGGAGAACCCGCCGTCACCCGCCACCTCTCCATCGACTACCTCTCCCCGGTTCTACTCGACACCCCGTATATCGCCCGCGCCCATCTTCATTCCCGCCAGGGTCGCAAACTGAACCTTCGGGCCACCATCGAAGACGACCATGGCCACATGGTTACAACCGCTACTGCCCTCTTTCTCGTCGTCAACATCGACCACTTCTTCCTGGCCTCACAGCGTGCCACCTCTTCAGACGTGCCACCAACGGCCTAAGCGGCGATCACGTACTGTGGCCGGCGCGATCAGGCGATGAGGACGACTTGGGTCGGGACCGCTATGCCGCCAGCGCACTCTGGGGTGCAGGCTGCTGTGGGACGGTGACCTACGGGCTTCGCTCACGAGTATGCGCTGTCTGACACGATCCGCCAAAACACTACGCACAGGATGCGGCTGTTATGACTCTAATGGGCACGCACGGTCCGGAAATCCCGGAAACGCCAAGCTTCGGTGGCCTCGTGACCACCGATGACATGGTCGCTGCTCGGAAACGATTAATGGAATTCACCGATGAAGACGAGGCATTGCTGCGGCAGTTTAGCGGAGTCGCGACACCCGGTATGGCTGAGATCGTCGACGAACTCCGCGCCTACCTAAACGAACACCGGGACACTGCCGCACTTCTTTCTGGGCGCGACACTGAGGAACAGGTCGAACATCTTCGAAGCGATCACCTTTCCGGTTTGACGGCGGGAACCGTCGATGCTGACTATCTCATCGAGCGTATGCGTATGGCCGCGCGTCACGAGCGACTCGGCGTGAAGCCGACATGGCTTCTCGGCGCGTACAATCGGTTTCTTTGCTCTGCTGCGAGCCGGATCTGTGAATCCAGCTCATCTTCCGATCCCGAGCGTGCGTTGGCGACGCTGCTGGCGCTACAAAGGCTGGTGTTCCTCGATATCGGCCTCGCCGCCGACATCTACCTCGCCAAACGCGAGCACTCGAATCGCGAGCAGCAGAGGGCGGTGAGCGAACTCCCGACTCCGGTACTGCAGTTGATCCCAGGGCTTCTGGTGGTCCCGATCGTAGGAGAATTGGACGATCGCCGGGCTCTCAATTTGACCAATCAGCTGATGGCGCATATCCGCAATTCGAGGGCGCAGGCCGCCGTCGTCGATATCACCGGACTGCCGTCGATCGATCTCGACGTTGCTGCCCATCTGATCACAGCAGTAAAAGCATGTGCGCTTTTGGGTGCGGAGGTTATTTTCACTGGGCTTTCCGCCGAAGTCGCCCGGACGCTTGTCGACATCAGTCCACAGAAAACTACGCTCATTACATTTGTCGACTTGCAGAGTGGGGTCGAGCATGCCACACAGACACTTGGGTACGAGATGGTGATGACGTGGCCATTACGCAATACCTGATTTGGCGAAGTGCTTGGCCAGTTGCGCAGTCCCGGCTGCGGTGGGCGATCCGGCTCACCAGCCTGTGTACGTGCCGACGCGGTGCTGATTGCGAAGTAAGTCCGCCGTCGGTGAAGATGCTCAACAGCAACGTTCGCGCGCACCGCCAAACATGCCGCGCGCAGTATCTGCGGTGGGCCACCGCTGGTATCGTACGGAGCTTCGGCGGCATTCGAGTTCGGGTACCGGTCCTCATAGCTCCTAGCGTGAATCTGCATGTGTCACCGAGACACGTTGCGATGCAGGAAGTTTCGCAGCGGACCTATGTGACGGATGATTGTGGTGGTTAGCGAACCGCAACTCCCAGTGAAGCCGCCGGGAATAGCCAGCCCTCACCACACAGCCCGAGGTTGGTGTTCAAGGGGGAGTGGGGGAGGGCTGTACGTGCTGTCGGGGGCCGCTCATTCTCGGGTTCGTGTCCGGATGACCTTCTGGCGCAGGCTAATAGCTTCTGTCGGTGCGGTTGCTGTGCCGTCGCCATCAGATCAGTGCGGCATCGAGATTCAGGAATCCGTAATGGATGTCGATGCGGCGTGCCCACCGGATGGCCAGGCGCCGGTACCGGGGGAGCGGGCGCAAGTCTGCTCCACGATCCACCGGCCGCAGTGACTTTGTCCCGGGTTCCGCGGCGGGATGTAATTCGACGCAGTAAATCCCCTTGCCTGGACGGCCGAGGCCACTGGGACGGCGGATCGATAAAACTATCACCGACACGGGTTGCGAGCATGTAGTCTGTACGCCGACCTGCGACAGCGCCGGGATCGACGGCCCATTCCCATCGCGGAACCCGAGACAAAGGTCACCGCCAGTCGGCTAGTCGTGGAACAAACCATGGCCCGACCCCACCAATATCGGCGAACGGTGATCGATGGAACGCCGCATCGACATCCACTATCGATTCCTGAATGTCGGTGCCGCAGTATCAGACCGCGACGACTCAGCAACTGAACCTGACAGGAGCTCCTAGGGCACAGCGTGGTAGTCGGATAGGGCGAACTGAGTCATTTGGCTACGGAATTGTCGAGCCAAGCCCGGGAAAGCCGCGGGATTAAAACCATCTTCCCCGACAGGCCAAGTAACGCATCCAGAGTTCCAAGTCGTGCGAGCCAAGTGCCGTTGAACAACCGCGTTGAATCGGTCCTGCGCTGACTTTCGTACATCAATATATCGGAGCCCCCATCGCTCCAGCGTCCGCACCGACTCTACGATGTAATCTATCTGCGCCTCCAGATAGGCTAGGGCTGTGTAGAAATACGGACCGGAGTTCGGTCCGAAAGTGAAATGTAGGTTGGGATACCCAGAAACATGTATGCTCTTGTACGCGTAAACTCCTTCGACCCATTCTTCCTGGAGGAGTCGTGCGCCACAACCACGAACCGGGAATGGTACTCCAGCCTCGCCGGGTGCATCGAAAACGATCGTATCGAAGCGGCGCTCGACGCCATCAACCGTGAGGATTCCGTGCTCCGTAAGCCGAATGATCGGGAAGGTGAGGAGTCTGCAGTTGTCCCGATCTAGAGCCGGTAAGAAATCATTTGAGATGAGCAATCGCGGACGGCACGCCCGGTTGTCCGGTGCGAGCTGCCGTCGCGCCCATCTATCTTTGACCTGAAGCCTCAACTGGATTTTAGATACCTGTTCCAGCGCGGTGGTGAGACCTGTTGTTCGAACCAAACCGTATCCGATAGACTCGTACGCCCAGAAGTGGGCACTCCGGGCTAGATCCTCGGCCAGCGGTAGTTTCTCGAATAGCGAACGTCTCCACCCTGCCGTCCCGTACTGCGGGTGGGGAAGAACCCATCGCGGTGCACTCTGAAATACGGTGACGTGGCGGGCTCGGTCCACCAACTCCGGGATCATCTGGACTGCATTGGTGCCGGTACCGACGACTGCCACCGTCAGTCCGGTGACATCGATACCGGCGTCCCATCGGGTACCGTCTATCTTGTGGCCACGAAAGTCGTCGGCGCCCACGATCTCGCGCCTGCTTGCGTTCGAGAACGGCACAGTCGCCACCACGACCGAGCGGGCAGTGATGCTCTCCTCCTCGCCACTGCTGGTCGAGACACGCACATGCCAGGTCCCTCGAGCCTCGTCGAAGTCGAGTCCGTTTACGTTGTACCCGTAGCGAATCCGTCCATCGAGACCATGCCGGGTGATCACGCCGCGCATGTAGGCGCGGACGTCTACGCCCGGCGTATACCTATGGCTCCAGGCGGGATCCCGCGTGAACCAGAACGACCGCAGTACTGACGGACGACCGCAGGATGCGTCCGGATGAACGCTGTCGCGCCACTCACCGCCGGGCTCAGGTGCGCGCTCGAGAACCACGACGTCCTCGATCCCCGCGCACCGTAATCGGATCGCGGTGCCGATTCCCGAGAACCCGGCACCTATGATCACGACTCGTGTGGGACCGGGAATTGTTTGCCCGGGGTCATCGTCTGTCGGCCGCCCCTCGTCGATCATGCTGCGGCCACCGGTTGGTAAGTGAGCTCGTTGATCCAGGAAGGAGTCGAACCGAGCCATTGTTTAGGGTAGTGCTCAGTGATCGTCAACAGGGCATTGCCGAGTAGTCGATGATAAGGGTGCGACTGGTCCATGACCATTTCACCGTAGTACTTGACGAGTTGGTAGATCGGATTGCGGCGGGTGGCGACGCTCCGGTCACCGATAATGCCGAACTTCCGAATCGCGTCGAAGAGCTTCTGTTCGTCGAGTCCCATCGCGATGATGCTGTCGTGCATACGGGTCAGCAGGGGCAACCCGGTGAGGATGCCGATGAGTAGGGATGGGCGCAGCGCGGCGCCGGCGGCTTCGATCAGCAGTCGGTGTATCGGCCCCGCTCCAATCATGTCCAGCACATGGAAATCCACAGCTAGGTGACGGGACTCATCGGCATTGATCCGCTGAAAGACCTTGTGGCACAGGGGATCCTGGATCTCCTCAAGTAGGAACTTCAACAGTGCTCCGTCGAGTGCCACCTCGAGCATCGGAATCGCTGAGCCTAGTACGGACAGCGGCAGATCATCTGCGTAGCTGTCCAGCCATTCTATGGCTAGTCGGATATTGATATTCGGTTCTGGGATCTCGTCGTCATCGAGCATTCCCCAACGGCGCATGAGGGCCAGCTCGGCGTTTGCGTGCTTTTGTTCCTCGGCCTGGAAGTAGCGGTAGATCTCAGCTAGCGTACTGTCCTTGGTTTGACGGCCGAGCGCGACGAAGGCGCGCGAGCCGACCTGCTCGATCCAGACCAGATCGGACATGAATTGCTTGACCTGCGGGAGCTGCTCGGCCGTTATCGTGTCCGCGCCGGGCTCCGCCCAGTCGAAGTCGCCGAGTGCCCATTGGCGTTGTTTTATGATTTCCAAGGTGTGCGGCAAATCGATTGACATCGCTCTACTCCTTCGCGAATATGGACACAAAATCTTGGCCTGGTGTCCGGAGGCCGTGCATTTCGCAGCGGTAGCCGCTCACGTGTGGCATTGTCGGACAAAACTCTTGGAACTCGTTCCAGTAGACGAAAACGCTCGTCGCTGGCGCATGCTGGCCGTGAGTAATCCGGCGCCGGGCGAAGGCCGCGGCGCAGCGGGGTCTCCTGAAATCGCGGGCCCGTGCGCGCCATTTGCGTCCGTTAGCGAGGTCGAGGCCGGCGAGGGGGGAGGTGTCAGGCGATCGCAGCTGCGATTAGGCGTACGTCCTGGCCATGAATCGACGGGCAGAGGCCCCGCCTCGGGTACTCCGCGATGGCGATTTGAAAGCCGTCTAATCGCGTGGCCGACCACCGACAGGCACGCCATCCATGGTCGTGCGCACCAGGAGAGCGACACCGTCGGGGCGTTCGGCGCACGACCGAGGGCACCGGGAAACGCAGATCGTGCGGAGAGCTCAGACGTCAGTCTGCTGTGGGCGGGCAGTGAACAAGCCGCGAGCGTAGCGGCGTGAACGCAGGGGAGTGTAGGTCCGCAATGCTTGACACCGGGAGCGTGAACTGCGCCACCAAGTGAGCAAGCAGCCCCGAAACACGTGCGCACAAGCGAGACCGCCGACGCCCACACCGCACTTCGGACACCGCTTCCAATGATGACTGTTGCAAGGCCAGAGCACTCCCTCTCCGATAGGGCCAGTCCCGAGGCGACGACATCCGACGATGAGGACCCGCGCGTGTTGGTCCTCATCCATTCGTTCGTCGTCAGCCCGGACTTGCACCGGGGCGCCCCGTTGCGTACCACAGGAACGATGGTACTCACCTAGTATGATCGTTTCAATGCCCACGTCAGGGGTTTGAAAGTATGGCGTACGGAGGTTCATTGGGTGCATACTCAACGGTCGACCAACGACCCCTGCCCACATGACACCCGGCGACGTTGCCCGGCTCGAAGGATCCGATCACGACGATGAACTACACCAGGTTGCTTCTGAAGGCCATCGCGGTGATCCGGACGCCGTCGCCGTCTGGGACCTCGGAACGTATCCTCGACGCCGGGCTAAGGCAATTCGAGGTTGTCGGGATCAGCCGCACACGTATCGAAGACATCGCTCGTCGCGCACGGCTGGCACGTGTGACGCTGTACCGACACTTCCCGAGCAAGGGGCGCATTGTCGAGGCGGTGATTCTGCGAGAACTCGCCAGGTTCCTCGTTGAGTTGGAAGCAGAGGTGTCAAATCATCAGGATCTCGAGGAGAAGATCGTCGAAGGATTCGTTTTCACGCTGAAGGCAGTACGGGGGCACGCCCTGCTCAACAGGCTGTTGGAGACCGAGCCGGAGTCACTACTGCCGTTTCTCACGATCGAGGCAGGGGGTCTTGTCGCGACCGCGTCGAACTTTCTGGCCGACCAACTCGCGCAAGAAGTTGATGCTGCCCGCACGGATGTCGAACTTCACGTGGTTTCCGAGCTGACTGTCCGCGTGATCCTGTCGTTCGTGCTGACCCCATCGACCCGCATATCCCTCGATACCCCTGAGGGTGCGCGCCGATTCGCGCGCCGCCACCTCCTGCCTCAGCTGCGTGACGACTCAGTTGGCGGTAGCGCGACATAATGTCAGATCTGTATCGCTGCCCGGCCGCAGAGATGCGCACCGGTAGAGGACAGAGGGGGATGCGCTCCTCGACGAAGTAGCGGCATACTCGTTGTGGTGACGACGAAATCTGCACGTCGCGGCGCGCGATTCTCGGCCCTGGGTAGCACCCGGGATGCCCTACTTGATGCCGCAGAGTTCTGCTTCGAAGAGGTCGGATTCTCGGCGACGACGATGGAGGACATCGCTCGGCAGGCCGGCGTCTCTCGGGCCACCGTGTACCGGCACTTCGCGAACCGTGAATCGGTGGTCTCGGGCGTCGTCCTGCGGACGGCCGGCCGCTACCTCGACGGGATTGGCGGGCCACTCGCCGGACAGCCTGATCTCGCATCTGCCGTGCTGGTCTTCGTAGAGACCACTGTTCACGCCGCCAGCCGAGAGAAGTCGATTTCCGCTCTGTTCGTCAGCGATGATCGCCTCGCTGGAATCGGTCTGACAGAGTCCACATCGGTCGCCCTCTTCGAACTCGTCACCGAGTTCCTGCGACCGGTATTCACCCGTCACCGCGATGACCTGCAGCCGGGGATCTCAGTGGACGACGCCGCGGAGTGGATCCTGCGGACGATCCTCAGCCTGCTCACCGTGCGCGGCCCGAGACGGCGCAGCCCTGAGGGCCTACGCGCGTACCTTTGCCGCTGCCTCCTTCCTGCCATCGTCGTACCAGGGTCTACCGAATTGGATCGGCACCGCGGTCATGACGAGCGTGCAGATCGCAATCCAGGTGACACAAATCTGCAGTAGTGTCACCTTGGGGCAGGTCAACGCAGAGACGGAGGAGGCTCCGATGGAATTCCCGCAGTTCGACCCCCAAGTTGCTGGGCAGGTGCTCGGCGCGGCAACGGATGTGGGCGGCATCTCGGCATATCTCGGATTTCGTCATGCTGAACTGAGCGCCGGTCGGTTGATCGCCGAGATGGAGGTGCGAGACGAGCTCCTTACCCCCTTCCGTACATTGCACGGTGGCTGCCTGTCAGCCATGGTCGACCATTGCCTGGGTGTTGTCTTTTATCCGGTGATCCCGACCGGCTGCTGGGTCGCGACAACCGAGTTCAAGATCAATCTTCTGCGGCCGGTCACGGCTGGGGTATGCATCGCCACGGCAGATATCATTGCCCTGACCAGGCGATCGGGCGTCGCACGCATCGACATCACCAACGACGGCAGGCCAGTGTGTGCCGCTCAGGGGACCGTTACGATCGTCAGCGACGGGGGCGGCAGCTCGTGACGGAGGGCATGATCGAGATGCAGGTGCTGGCTCGTGACGGAATCACGCTGGCAGCCGACTACTATCCCCATGGTTCCAACCATCAGGTTGTGATCCTGTTGCATGGAGGTGGGCAGAGTCGTCACGCCTGGACCACCTCAGCGCTCCGCCTGCGCGATCGCGGCTACACAGTAGTTGCATACGATGCACGTGGGCACGGCGACAGTGACTGGGCCCCCGACGGACGATACGACGTCGAGCACCTTGTCGATGACCTGCTCATGGTGCGAGAACGATTCTGCACCGAGGACGCGCCCGCGGTCGTCGGAGCATCGTTGGGCGGGATGACCGTTCTTGCCGCGCACCTGCTTGCGCCACCCGAGTTGTGGGGAGCGGTGGTGCTGGTCGACGTGACCCCACGGATGGAATTCGATGGCGCTCGACGCATCGTCTCGTTTATGTCTGCGCATCCTGACGGATTCGCGAACCTCGAAAACGCTGCCGACGTCATCGCGGCATACAACCCGCACCGCGAACGACCGGTGCGGCTTGAAGGCCTTCACAAGGTACTGCGGCAACGAGCCGACGGTCGATGGGTGTGGCGATGGGATCCCGCCTTCATCACCAGTCGTTTCCAGGCGTTGCAACAGGACGCGTCCGCCGGTGCCGAGCAATTCGAGACGCTTGTAGAATTGCTCGTCGCGGGTGCGGGTCGAGTCGTCGCGCCGACTCTGCTCGTGCGCGGTGCCCTGTCCGATCTGGTATCGCATGAGACCGTTGCAGAATTCCTGGAAATTGTGCCGCACGCGGAGACGACCGATGTCTCCGGAACTGGCCACATGGTGGCAGGAGATGACAATGACGCATTCACGCAGGTTGTCACCGACTTCCTCGGACGCACCCTATAGGCCCGATCGCCTCCGGGAGTTGGGTGCTGGTCATGGCGTCTTTGCGCGACACCATTGCCAAGGGATCGACTGCTGACGGGCTGTTCTCTGATTGCAAGAAGGCACACCGCGACTTGCAAGGCCAGGCGGCTGAAGGGTGAGAGGCCCATCGGCCGCATATGACACCGGCCAGAGATAACGGGAGAGGCGCGGACTCCAGGTCGCTAGCGATGGCCAACTGGCGATACCGCGCGGCCTGGGCAGCATTGAATGTGCTCTCCGTTCGTGCTACTTGTGCTGGCACTAGCCTTGCCCGTTTAAGCCCAGTTCGGACAGTTTATAGACCAATCTCAACTGTGTCACAGAATGATGCAGGGCCGGCGGCGAACCGCCCCGGGTTGAGTACCGCTTTGGGCTGTCTCGGAATTCTGTCCGCTGAGTTGTGAGATTCCAACCGTTCGATGGAAGGATCTCCGCTCGTGCCGATGATGTACTCACCGCAGTTCCGTGAAAGCGCTGTCGCTCTGGTCGTCGATGAAGGAAGCAGGGTCGCCGACGTCGCCCATGATCTGGGAGTCACCGAGGCCACGCTGTAGCGGTGGAAACATCAGGCCCGCGGTGAGGCCCACGGGACGTCCACGGTCGAATCGGCGCAACTGAGGGATGCGCTGAACAGGATCAAGCAACTCGAGGAGGAGCTGCGAGCGACTCGGCTGGCCGCGAAGGTTTTCGACGACACCACGCTCGGCTCAAAAGGCGGTTCCCGGCTGTCACGACCTTGACCGGGCAAGGAATCAGCATCCGCACCGCCTGCCGTGTGCTCGGCGTGTCCGAGCGCGGCTACCGCCATCACGGCAACCGATTACCCAGCCAACGCCGACTGCGCCACGAGATGCTCGCCGAAACGATCCGGTCTATCCATGCGGCCTCGCGCGGCTGCTACGGCGTGCGCCGCATGCACCCCGAGCTCACCATCGGCATGGGTATCGAGGTTGGCTCTGGACGGGTGCGCTCGATCAAAGCAGCCAAACGTTGGGCTGGTGTGTCGCAGTCGAGAATTTTTGTGGACGGCCGGTGAGCTCCTCAGCGACCTCGCAGTGCGCATTTGGATTGTAGATGCGTAAGTCTATTCGTCGCGGCAGGTTCTGCCGCAGAGTACCATTAGTGTCTTCGTTGCTGTCGCGCTGTCGCGCTGTCGCGCTGTCGCGCTGTCGCGCTGCCGTGCTGCGCCGGGATCGGCGAAGTAGACGCGAATGTCGGTGGCCATGGGAAAGGATCGGTGCTCGGCTATCTCGGCATCCTGGTCCCGAGTCGCGGTGCGGTGGAGGGTCGCGGGTAGTTCGGTGCCGGCGGCGATGAGGCTGTCGCGGACGACTTCGGCGGTCCGTTCGGCGCCGAGGTGTCCGAGGACGAGATAGCGCTTCAAAGTTTCTGGATCGAGGAGCCACGAACCGGGCCCTGCCGCGGCCGCGGGAGTTTCGCCTGATGTCGGCTATCGGTGGGTTCACCGGGCTGGAGGCTCGACGCCGCGCCCGACGCCACGGGTGTGTATGCGGAGCAAGACGCGATGTTCGATACCTCGAGCTCTTCCGCAACCCTGTCAGCGGCGTCACAGCGGCATCGGAATGCTGACCTCGATGGAGTACGAGAACGCAACCATCGTGGCGTGAGGTCCACGACTCCGTGAAACCAGGGTAAGACCAGACCTAGAAGACCGGCCGAGCCAGATTCCAACATGGCTGGCGGAAGCACTCGCGTCAGCCATGCAGTTAACTGTGGTGTTGCTGCCACTATCTCGGTCACCTTGTGCGAGTGGTGATGGGCCAGGTCTTCCCCGGACCGCTCTCCCGGCAGATTCTGTTGTGTATGCATGGAGACGGCCCGAAAATGGAGTTACGGGAAGGCTTCGAGACGGTCGGGCGGCGACGAAGGGGCATATCGCGGTCGGTCAGACCGCGCTGATGGGTCTGGCGTGTCGGCGAGCTTGCATCCGGTGGAGGTCGCGAGCGACTCGAAATCCATCGCCAAGCGGCGATCGTCGGATCGAATCGCGAGTTTGCGGATCAATTGCTGTCACGCATCCGTTGGAGTCTGATGGTCTATTGACAGGGTGTGACCCAGGACGCATACTCGTACCTCAAGTATCTAGTACTTGCCGTAGCACACATGGAGGTGTCGTGGTCGTGATGGCGCACTTGGTCACAACTCAGCAAGGCACAGCTTTCCGGCCAGCACCAGCCGAGCACGTCGAGTGCAAGATCAGCCGAACCGATGCGTTCTTTGCGCCCGCCGCGACGTCGGGCAACGATGCGAGAGACGAGATGGGAATCTGCCGTGGTGCCTGCGCGTAGTGAGTTGTCGGCGTCGGCCCGAGTAATTCGCGAGAATTTATCCGGAACAGTGGTCTCTGGCCTCCGAACGTTTGGTCGGACTACGCGGATGGCGTATTCAGCCGTGCTGGGTGCCGCGAGTGACATTGCCGGATCTAAGTTTCAATGGCGTGAGGCGCTGTATCAATCCTGGTACTTGATTACTGTTACCGCAATTCCGGCAATCCTAATGGCCGTGCCATTCGGGGTTATCGTCTCGGTTCAGGTCGGGAATCTGATCCATCAAATCGGCGCAGATTCACTGCTCGGTGCAGCTGGCGGTTTGGGGGTAATTAAACAGGGTGCCCCCATGGCGACAGGATTGTTGCTGGGCGCGGCTGGCGCGGCCGCGATCGCGGCCGACTTGGGCGCCCGCAACATCCGTGAAGAGATCGACGCCATGCGAACAATGGGCATAAGTCCTATGCATCGCCTCGTAATTCCTCGGATGGTGGCGATGATTCTCGTTGCACCGATGCTCAATGTCTTGATCATCTTCGTAGGGGTCGTGGCGGGATATGCAGTCGCGGTCGGTCCTCAGGGGGTGACGCCCGGAAGCTATTGGGGAACCTTCGGATCCTTCACCGTAATGGCGGATATCGGCGTGTCGATTGTCAAGTCTGTCCTGTTCGGCTTCATCGTCGTGATGATCGCGTGCCAGCGGGGTCTTGAGGCCAAAGGTGGTCCACGTGGAGTAGCGGATGGCGTGAACGCGGCGGTTGTTCTCTCCGTCGTCTCTGTCGCTGTCGTGAATCTATTGGTCACTCAGTTGGTCTCAATGTTCCTTCCAACAAGGCTGGCATAGATGTCGGAGATGAAGTACACCCCCCCGCGGCTAGTGAAGGCCCGGCGAACTGCGACGTCACTCGGGCACCGTGTCGTTCCGGTGGAGCTCCTAGGTTTCGTCCTCAATTTCATCTGGCAGGCATTGTCGGCGATACCGTTCACGCTCAAACGATATCGAGCGGAGACAATGCGCGCGATCACGGATATGACGTGGGGGCAAGGCTCGATCATCGTGGGCGGTGGAACGGTCCCGATGCTGGTGGTGCTGGGACTGGTCATCGGCGGCTCGGTCGGCGTCGAGTCATTCGCGACTCTGGATCTCATCAGTATGGGGCCAGTGTCAGGCATTGTCTCAGCCTTCGCCAACACCCGAGAGCTGGCGCCGATCGCGGCAGGAGTCGGATTCGCCGCACAAGCTGGGTGTCGTATAACAGCGCAAATTGGATCGATGCGGATCTCAGAGGAGATCGACGCCATCGAATCGCTTGGATTGCGATCGATACCTTTCGTGGTAACGACCAGGATTATTGCCGGCGCGGTCGCCATCGTTCCGACTTTTCTTATTGCTCTAATCCTCAGCTATGCGGCGTGCCGGACTGTGATCGTCCAGCTGCACGGCCAGGCCGCAGGTGTCTACGATCACTACTTCTATCAATTCATCAGCGGGTGGGATATCACTGCTGCGGTGATCAAGGTTCTTGTATTCGGAACGGCTGTAATTTTGATTCACAGTTATCAAGGGTTCTTCGCGACAGGCGGTCCGGAAGGCGTCGGAATTGCGTCCGGCCGCGCCGTCCGGGCAAGTTTTGTGGCGATCATCAGTCTGGACATGGTATTGACCATGCTCTTGTGGGGTGTCAACTCCGCGATCGAATTCACAGGGTGAGCGCCGATGTCTCGATATGAAATGCCGGGAGTATCGGCAACAAAGCGATCGTCGATTATTGTCGGTATGGTCGCCGTGCTGACGGCACTGTCAGTAGCGGCCGCTTGGACAGTTGGCAACGCGGCCCGCGGCGACAACCGAATGCTTGTGGTGTTGCGCACCGAGAAAATCGGAGACGGCGTCGGGGTGGGTACGCCGGTGCAGTTCGACGGTGTCGGCATCGGTGCCGTCACTGCCATCGGTTCAGGTGATGGGGCGAAACAGGTGACTTTGATGCTTGATCGAGCAAACTCGAGCGGGCTCACCGACAGCCTTCTCGTAGACTACTCGCCGTCTAATCTTTTCGGTATCAGCGAGGTTGCGCTGAAACCGGGCGTTGGGGGCGCGCCCCTGCGAGACGGCGTTGTTATCGACCTGACGGGTCCTCGATCTGACAGGCAGCGAGATGCGACCATGGGTGTACTGATTCGGACAGTCGCCGAGACCACGGGAAGCCTTCTTACCCCGGAACTCACCGACGTGCTGGTGCGGGTTGCTACAGCGGCCCGCCAATTCACGCCACTCATGGAGGCGATTGTGGTATCCGGCCGGAACGTTGCTGAGACACGCTCTGTGCCGGTATCGGAGTTGCTGGAACAGTATGGCTCGATGCTTGTCGGCAGCGCATCGATGATCGACGGCACGGTAGGCCTGATATATCGGCTCACCACCATCGAGATTCTGAATAGCCAACGCGAGCTATTCGACGCCACAGTCAGTGTTGTAGGCCAACGCTTCTTCCCCGCCCTCGCAGGAACGCTATTCACGGCGCAGGCTCATCTGTCAGAGTACGCGGTAATGCTCACGCCGGTTCTTGCAAGTGGCAGCCGAATGGTTTCGACGCCTGGTGTTTCGAGCATGCAACTCTCCGAGATACTGTCGCGTCTGGATCGGTCGTTCACGTCGACACCTAGTGGCCCGGCACTGAGTATCAAACTGATTCTCGATCTAGTGCCCGCGATTGCGGCGTCCTCGCCGGGAACGTTCGTTCCGTCACCGTATTCCGGAGGTGGTCGATGAACAGGCATGGCAGCCTATTGGTGGTAGTCGCGAAGCTCGCGGTTTCTGTAGTCGTGATCGCAGTGCTGCTCGCAGCAATCGCGCAGACTGTGCAACGCCCCGTCTCAGGAGGGACTAAGCAGTTCTCATCGGAATTCGTCGATGCGAACGGTCTCAAGTCCGGAGACGATGTTCGGATGAACGGTGTCCGCATAGGCAAAGTGCTTTCGATCTCACTTGAGGATGGTCGCGCAATCGTTACGTTCATGGTCGAACGCGATCGGAATTTATACGAGAACACCGTCCTGGCGATACGATATCAGAGTCTGGTGGGCCAGCGTTACGTCGATGTTCAACAATCATCGCCAGTCACGGCGGAGTTGGCGGCAGGCAGTAGGATCGGGGCTTCCAGAACCATCCCGTCATTCGACATCACAGCCCTATTCAACGGGCTGAAACCGGTTCTGAGCGAGTTGTCGCCAGCAGCAGTAAATAAGTTCGCTACTAACATGATCGCCGCTATAGAAGGAGACGGCTCGGGTATCGGTTCGGTTCTCGACTCTATCCAGACGTTGTCCAGCTATACGATGGACCGACAGGCAGTGATTACCGCATTGGTGGCTAATCTGAAAAAGATATCTGACCATCTCGGCGGTCGATCCTCACATCTGGTGCAGCTTGTTTCGGAGCTGTCGGTGGTTGTCTCAACGCTACGTAGCAAGGTGGATGGAATCGTCGAATTCGCTCTTATGGCTCCAGACGTGATCGCGCCGCTGAACAGCCTCCTCGACGCGATTGGGTTGACTCCTGGTAGCAATCCGGACGCCGATACGCTGCTGCGGGCGATATTTCCAGATCCTCAACAGGCAGTCGAAGTACTCCGAAAACTGCCAGCGATGCTCCAGACCCTGAATAGTTGGATTCCGTCCGATAGTCCTGTCGTGAACCGAAACTGTTCGAACGGGAACGTAGACAGTCCGGATCCTTTCCAGGTGATGATCACGGGACAAAGGATATCGATATGCAAAGGATGATAGCCAAACTAGTAAGGATAGCCGGGAGATTCGCTGGCTGGGCGCCAACGGCCGCCTCATCACGTGATTTGCGGGAATTGCGATGGGGCTTCGTCGGAGCGTTCCTGATGGGTGTCGCGTTGCTAGCGAGCGTTTTGGTGTACGTGGTGCCATTCGGCCAGTCGACGTACTGGGCCGAGATGTCGGAACTCGGGTCCATAAAGGTCGGCGATGACGTCCGTATCGCCGGTGTTCCGGTCGGTGCCGTGAAATCGATTGAGCTGCGTCGGAAGGACGTCCGCGTGAGCTTTACGATTGACGATGATATTTTCATAGGCGATCAGACAAGTCTCGACGTCCGAATGTTGACTCTGATCGGTGGGCACTATCTCGCCGTGACATCAGCAGGGACTTCATCGCTTCGCGCCCCGATACCTTCTGACAGAGTGCATCTCCCATACAGCCTCGGTCGGACCTTTCAAGATGCAGCACAGCCGATCGCGGATATCGAGGGCGACACCTTACGGCAGAACTTGACTAACATGAATCGCGCGATCGCCTCCGGGCCGGCAGGGATCCAGCGAGCAGTCGATGCGTTCACATCGCTCGTCGAAATTCTCGACCGTCAGAGTCGGGACGTGTCGGAAACGCTTGCGATGGCCGACGAGTACATCAGTGCGATCAATAACTCGAAGGCGATCCTCGGGGAACTAATCGCAAGTGTCAACCTTATGGAGACGGTGGGGCTCGGCAAAAGGGCTGAGATTTTCGAGGCAGTCCGGTTGATGGAACAGCTTCTGTCTCGGATCGCGGCACTCGAGCCGGTGTACCGGTCAAGGCTGGATTCCATCGCCCGAAGTCTGGCCGAGGTCATACCCGAACTGAACCGTCTGGGCGAAGGTATGGGGCAGATCATCACAAGCACTCGGGACTTGATGTCGAGACTGCAGCCGATCGCTTCCTCAGAAGATGGCGTCGTTGTTGACCAGTCTGCATCAGTTGTCGTTGCGCAATCGGTTTGTATTCCCGTCCCTGGAAAGGACTGCTAAGGATGAATAGGATTCTGGCCTCCCGCGGTCTCATATCCGTCCTGGGCGTCGGGGCTATGTGCACGATATTGGTTGCTGGGTACTTCGCGGTACTCAATCCGCCCAAGACGATGCGGCACTACTGTGCAACGATGCCGGACGCAATTGGGCTGTACACCGGAAACCACGTCACCATTCGTGGCGTCAGAGTTGGCACGGTGACGCACATCGAACCCCGTGGTGATGCGGTGCAGGTTGGTTTCGAGGTGGACGCCAACTATTCGCCGCGTGGTGAGGTATCGGCCACTACCCTGTCAGACACCATCGTTGCTGATCGCTCCCTTGCTATTCTCGACAACAGCGAATCCGATGCTGAATGGGATCCCCGGAAGTGCATTTCCCGTACATTGACTCCGAAGAGCATGACACAGACACTCGATGCGTTGGGTGCCCTCGCAGCAGAAATCGACAATGGGAGTGATCCGGCACAGCGAGGGCAGCTATCCGAGGAAATCGCCGCACTCGACAGCTCGTTGTCCGGCACCGGTCCGAGAATGAACGAAATAATCCGCACACTCGATCGAGCGCTCGGCTCTTCCAGCGCTGCCGCCGGACACCTCGGGGCACTCATAGATTCGCTGCACATCTTGATGAATAGTGTCGCGCGTGGATGGGGAGATATCGAATCCATGATCACCCGTTTGGCGCCGGGGCTGGCGGTGATCGACCACGGAATCTTCGCGCGAACAGTCTCGATCATCGACTCATTGCGAATTATCGTGCCATGGCTGAACGAAATCACCACCATGTTCGGTGACCAAATCCTCCAAGGTCTCGATGCGACAGTTCCCCTCGCTCGCCTCGCTAGCGCGAATATCGGTACAATGAGGGACATTGTCGACATGGCGCCGCCGCTGCTGCAAGCCTTCGTGGACGTAACCGACGCGCACAGCGGTCGACCCGTTCTGACGTATGCAGCACCTAGGGTGGCCATGCCCCAAGCTGATGCTGACCGAATATGTGCTGCGATCGGCCTTGTCGCACAGGGCCGTTGCGATACTGCCGAGGACGGGTTGACGAATGTGTCTCTGATTCCCTTGGTGCTCGGAGTGGCAGGTGCGCGATGATTAATCTGAGAGTACATGCGGTGGCCATTCCTTCCCGGACCTGCCTGACGCAATTCGTGACCGCGGCCGCTGTGGCACTTGTATGCCTTGTCCCCGGCTGCGGATTCGATCCAGCTGCGATTCCTGTCCCTGGGACTGGGATATCGGGGGACCGCTATGGTATCCGAATCGAGTTCGCCAATACGCTAAACCTGCCGTCACAAGCACGAGTGACGGTCGACGGTCTACGTGCCGGAATTGTCCGCGATGTTGCGGTGATCGATGCCGGGAAAGATAACGACGGATACGTCGTGGTCGACGTGGAAATCATCGAATCGGTGCGGTTGCCTGTTGGAACTACGGCTGAGCTCCGCCAGCCGACCATATTGGGTGACGTCTCCATAGCGTTGATCACGCCGGAGGCCGACGGAGGTGGCCTCATCGCGCCGGGCTCCACAATCGATCGAGGACAAACTAAGCCGTTGCTTCAGGTTGAGGACACCATGAACGTCTTGGCGACCTTTGTCCAAGGGGGTGGAATACAGCAGGCTCAGGAGATCATCAACCGCGTGAACTCGGTGCTTCCGGCGGATACACGGGAGACTGCCTCGATCTCGGAGGTGCTGGGTGCCGATATCGAAGACTTGGCACAGCACCTGGATGCTGTCGACGCCTTGCTGGGTGGACTGCGGGCCAGTACCGATGCTGTGCTGAGCCGAACACCCGAGTTGGAGTATCTGCTTACAGATTCTGGAGTGGATCAGGCGGCTGCGTCGATGACGTCCATGATCGGTTTGATCTCACTGTACGATGGATTCACGCTACTGGCAGATTCCCTCCGATGGATCGGTCCACTGGCGCAGTCAGGCGACGCGGCTGCCCGTGCCTTTATACCACTCCTTTTCACGTCCCGGCCGTTGGACCTCTCAGCCCCGTCGAACTTGAACAAGATCATTGCGTTGTTGCGCGAAAAGGTCATTCCATTCGTGGAGCACGGACCGAAGGTTAATGTTATCGGCCTTGAGACTGCCGAAGGCTCTCCCGGATCCGAAGCCGACCGGATCGCTGGGATTTTATCGGCATTGCGTATGATCGGAGCAGTGCGATGAAACTGAGTTCGGCACTATCCCTCGTTGCGATCATGTCGGTTTTGACTCTGGGCGTCGGTTATCTCGCATTCGGTGTATTGCGAATAGATGTCTTCAGCGACTCGATCAACGTGACGTTGCGTGTTCCCCAGGCGGGAAGTCTGCTGGTGGGTTCACCGATACTTCTACGTGGTGTGAAGGTGGGAGAGATCGCGTCGATAGAGAAAGTCGAACGTGGTGTCGAAATGCAACTAGCCCTCGAGTCGAGATACCGAATTCCGGCAACGGGGACCGCGACAGTCGAAGACCTATCAGGTCTCGGTGAGCCGTATATCGAGTTCGTGCCCAAGAACGGCGCCGGTCCCTACCTAACCGATGGCCAGCGCCTCGACGCGGTACAAGTAGTACTGCCCCGTTCGATTCCAGACGTGGCGCAGACTGTTACGGGGCTGCTTGAACAACTGAATCCACAGGCGATCAGCAACATCGTCAAGACGTTGGATCAAGCGCTGACGGGAACAGACACCGTTATGCCGAGGCTGGCAGCCTCGACGACACTGTTGTCGGAGACGATTCTGAGTAGGTCGCCCGCCATCCGCAGCATCCTCGTCGATCTACAGACGATGGGCGCGGACATGGCTTGGGCCGGGCCCGGGATGGAAGCCGCTGGTCCCTTGTGGGACGAGGCAGGAATGTGGGGTGCTCTCATCGCCGATTCCATCGCCCGGCTGGCCCGTATCGGCACCATGCCGGACGACTACTTGCAAGGCAACGGCGTCGTACCTTTCCTCGGCGAGGTCACGGAATATCTCAGCCGCATTGGACCCGACTTGCAAGAATTGGCACCAGCCGTTCAGCCGCTGGCGGACAGCGCGGCGATGTCCATACCACAGATAGACATAAGCGATTTGATATCACGTGCTCTCAGCGCGACTGGAGACAGTGCATTAAATGTGCGTATCGGCATCAAATAGGACTGAAACACGCTATCCGAGGAGATATTCATGCCCATAGAAACCGCTGACAACATCGACGGCCGAACGGAGAGCGTATCCAGTAAGTTGGATATGCCGCCAGAGTCGGTCGTAGAGATCAGGAACCGGTTTGGTCCGGGAAGAACGCTGTCGGTGGACTTGCGCTCGATCATTGTCGGGGTGATAGTGGTAACACTTGTCGTTGGGATGTCTGTTAGCTTTTTGTTGTGGCTCTCGACGAGGAATGAGCTGCGAGAAACTGACTCCATTGCGTCCGCGGAAGAAAGGGCTGAAGAAGTAGCCTCCGAGTACGCTGTTGGCGCGTCCAATATTGATTATCAGAACTTCGATGGATGGGTACGTAATCTGAAATCGAATACTTCCCCCGCCCTAACGAACAAGTTCGACCTCACTGCCCCTCAACTCAAAGACATAGTACTTCCGCTTAAGTGGAGTTCGAACGCGACCCCCATCGCCGCGAAAGTGAAATCGGAAGACGCTGGTGTTTATGTTGTGAACGTCTTCTTGAGTGTGACATCGACCAGTGTGCAGACCCCGGAGGGTGCGCAAACAACCGTCACCTACACGGTGACGCTAGACAAGAACGCGGATTGGAAGATCACGGATGTCGGCGGTGTTGACATGGCCCTTCCGATCAAGTAGCCGGCGACACTGTCAGTAGCAGGGAACTGAAATAATGACCTCGAAATCTACGATCTTTGTTGCTCCCCGAAACTACACGCTGGAGCGGGACTCTGGGCCTGCTTTACATATCGCCGAGTGGGGATCGACGAGCCCGAGAGTGACAATCATCCTGGCACACGGGTTGGCTCTTTCTCATGGGAGTTGGGAAGACGTCGCACAACTGGTCGTCACGGCGGATCCCACCGTACGTGTACTCGCCTACGACCATCGAGGACACGGGCAGTCGCAATCTGCTCCAGCGAGCCTGGAGCTTCTCGCCGACGATCTCGCTGCAGTCATCTCCGCATATGCACCCGTCGGCCCGATCGTGCTCGGCGGTCATTCCATGGGCGGAATGACATTGATGGCGTTGGCCGAACGCGACAGCATGGTGCTCGAAGCGCGAGTCGTCGGCGTCGCGTTCGTGGCGACTGGAGCCGGAGATATCCTCGGACGACTGATGCGCCGCGGGTTCTGGTCATGGTTGGTATCGCTGGCGTTGACTGTGGCACCGCTTCTCGTGATCCCTTCCCGGCCGCTGCTCATCGTGCGACAGCTGACACGCGCCGTCTTGTTCGGGTACCGACCATTCCGCCACGACCTGAACCGAGCGGTAGGGCAGCTGGCGAGCAGCAATCCTCGCAGCGTCGCACAGCTGACTCGTTCGATCCTGTCCCATGATCGGTACTCGGCACTGGATCGATTCGACTGCCGTGTCGTCGTATTCGCAGGTTCGCGAGATCTGTTGACTCCCGTTTATCACGCTCGTGCGATACACCGTCGCGTACCAAGGAGCGGCCTGGTCATCTTCCCGAACTCCGGACACTTCCTACCCTATGAACGTTGCGGTGAGATTGCGGCCCACCTACTGGGATTGACAATGCCAATGGCGTACTCGGACAGCGACGTTGCATAGCGGCATGGAGGCTCGAGTTCGTCGTAGGCCCAGCCGGTGTCGCCGGACAGCTCTTAGGTCTTGCCCTGATGCTCCTCGGTGGTGACCACAACGGCGATGATTTCAGCCAGATTCCGGCGCGACGCCGAAGCGACCACACCGTCGCCGGTGCTCGACAGCGGCACCGGTCTCGCGAACGGTGGGGATGATGTCGCGGCCGTAGTTCTCGCTGTACCAGCCGCTGCGCAGGATCGTGAACGACACCCCGCTGGCACGCACGCGTCTTCTGTGGGCAGGTGCATGGCCGCGGTCGACAGCGCGGTGTCGTCGGCTTTGAGGCCGCTGGTGTAGATGATCCGCGCGGCACCGGCTTTGGCGACGGCAGCGATCTCCTCGGTGTGCTGGCGGTCGCGGTTGGCCAGGGCGGTGCCCGAGATCAGCACGAACATATACACCGGCGTAATGGTGGTGGGGTCGTCGTAGTCGATGACCGCGGTGTGCACCCCTCGGGCGGCGTGGTCAATGATCTTGGCCAGGTCGCGGGCACCGGCGATTACCTCGGCGGGGTCGGTGCTGCGGTCGAGGACGGCTTCGACGGCTGCTCGGCCGAGGTGACCGCAGGTAACGGTGATGACGATGGACACAGGTCTCCGTTCAGGTTTCGACGGTGGTCAGTTGCTGATGGCGGCTGCGCGATGCAGGTAGCGACTCTCGCCGATCTGATCGGCGGTGAAGGCGGCGATGCCGGCGCGGGTGATCGCGAAGCCGAGCTTGTCGGTGCCGAAGAACCTGACCGGATATGGCCCTTCGGTGCACAGTCCTTGGGGGGCGATGAACCGCACGATCGTCCTATCCAGCCCCGAGGGCATGATCTTGTTCGACATGCCGGTGATCTCCTCGTAGGCGCGGGGCATGAACGTGCGCGGCATGAACTCGATCAACCCGGTGATCAAGGTCGGGGACCCCCGCGGGTCCAGTACCGCAGGAGTGGCGTGGCCGATGAAGCGGCCCACACCGTGACGCTTCATCGCCGCCAGGATGTGGCTGGTGCCCTCGATCAGCGGGGTCCCGGTTGGCTTTGCGGTCCATGCTCGGGCCCAACGCGCTGATCACTGCATCGGAAACCTCGCCGACCACGACTTTCACCTGCTCACCCCAGCGAGAAGGGATCTTGGCGGGTTGTGGGCGTAGGCGGTCACGGTCTGCCCGGCCGCGAGCAGCCGTTCCACCATCAGCGAACCGGTGGCCCGAAAACAGTGACATTCATACGAGTCCTCCTTCGGGAATCGGGGTGGTCAGGAGGCGTAGGGGCCGAAACGTCCCCAAGCGACGAACACCGCGGCTTCCAGCAGGGCAAGGTTGAACACGATCGCGGCGGGCTCCTTCCAGCGCGCGTGGGCCACCATTGCCAGCGCCATGATCACCGCGAGGCCGACCGCGGCGCTGAGACGTCGATGCCTTCAGCTTCTACCGCCGCAATACTCCGTTCGTTTTCCTCGACACCACCGCCGAGCGGCTACGGTTCGATGCACCTCACGACCTCGGGCACCTGTGTATTCACGGCATTCATGCTGTGCCGCACGGGTGCGAGGCAGAAGCTGCGGCGATCAGTTCGCTAACGCGTTGCTCAAGTCGCCATGATGTTCTATCGGTGGGACTGCGAAACCCTAGCGTGGCGCAGGTCATCCGTGCCAAGGCTCGATGGAACGTGTCCGCGACAGCGCTGGCGAACCGGCTGCATGCGCTGGGTTTGATAGCTGACTGGACGTATCGCGCAGCGTTGGTGGAATTGAGCAAGCGCGGAGTCCGCTCCGCGCGCCCAGGCTCGGCGCTTGTCCACGAATCGTCACAGGTGCTGGGTAAAGTGCTCGCCGGCCTGCATGGGCAAGGGATGACGGTGCGCGACATTGCCAAGGAGTTCGGTCTCACTCCCCAAGGGGTGACCGAGTACCTGTTCGGACTGACGACGACCCAGCACGAAGGTAACGGGTCCGGACGGTCGCGGATGGATCGCTTCGCCCGTGCCTCCCTGTCGTGCGAGATTACGTATCTGCTGGGTGCAGCGCCGAGAACATTGCGTTGCAGGGTGTGCGCACGGCAGAATTTCTCGGACTTCTCGGCGTGCGCACCGGTCGAGTGCGGGTGCACACGGTCAGTTGCACTGTGCGCACGGCTGAACGAGCGTGCGCACAGTGTCGATCTTGGGGGTTAACGTGCGTATGCACCCTGATCGGGGGAGCACAGGATCAGCTGTGGTGGGGCGGGTGAATCCAATCGCGCGAGAAATGGCTGTTGTCCCAGCTCTCGATGTCGTCGGGCGGGCGTCGGCCACCTCACGTTGCGTGCTCTGAAGGCGCCTGCCGCGCAGGCGTGGCCTGGCGGGGATCGTGGGGGTCGGCGCCACGGCATTAGCGTCAATCGGTCTGCGATCGTGGCTCACGTGATCTTGGCCCCGCTCGCCGGAGTAAGAGCTTTCGTCCCTCGATCTGCTCCCCGTACAGAGGACGATCGTCGAGAGCCGTTGATGCCGTGTAGACGGCTCCTGCATGTGAGCCATTCGGGAACTCAGCTCGACTTCTCTGCTTGTCCGCACGGCGTCTTTCGAGAAGGTCGTGAGTGCGATGCTCGGGTGTGTGACGCGCGATCGCTGGGTGCTAGTGGCTGTCGGCGATGCGGCGTTGCGGCGAGATACACGGCTCGGCCAGAAGGTGGTGTGTTGATCATCACGTGTGGATCGGGTCGGGCGGGGCCGTGCCGATCGCTCGTATGGCTTGGCACACTCTCAGGCGGCCTCGATCTGGGGTGCGCGATCGTCGATCTCGACGCAGGGCGAGTGGCTCTCCAACGCGGTGGCAGCGGGCGGGGACCCCACTATGTCACCACTAATTTGGCTGGACACGCCGTTGTCGAGCGTTGTCCAGCGTTGTCGATAGTTGTCGTATCGGAGCGTATTTCCCCAGGTAGGCATGCTGATTTGGTAGACGATGGTTGCCCAGAGTGGGCCACGGTTGTCTATGCCGCGCGCTCCGAGAAGGTCAGGGGTTCGATTCCCCTTAGCTCCACCCCCAGAAGGGCCCGGTCACCGACCGGGCCCTTTCTCTGTACCTGGCGAACATCGGCCGCCCCTTCGCCGTGGCGCGCACTCTAGGCGCGACACGGATAGATCGCATGCCCCCAATTTTTATGGCACGATCCATTGATGAATATTTACTGGTGAGTAATAGCCCTTTTCATTTCGGTGCCGGTATTTGTCGAATTTCATTGTGAAAGCTTCATTTTGCTGTACAGCGGCGGATTAAACCTATTCGCAAACTGTATAAACCGTAATATCGGTCACATCGGTAACGCTGACCAAGTGGTAGCCGATAGACCAAAAATGGCTATTGCTGTGCAGGTCGATGTATTTGCGGACGCTGCTGAATGGCAGTAACGTTCCGGTAAATCACATGATCCGCGCAGGACCGCGAGCGCTCGCTCACCAAGTTCGCTGCCGGGGAGGAATCGTTTCACCAGCGAACAGATGTGACGTCACCATCGGGAGGGGCGTCGAACGCGTCTGTTGGAAAGCATCAGAGGCAGTTCATGACAGCGGTCATCGAGGTTCGTACCGAGCCCGAAGAAATACCGAATACCCATCCGTCGTTCGCGTATCGTGGCGTCGCGCTGATCGCTTCGATCGCCGCGATCGCACTGACGGCAACGGCGGGCCGTTACGACTACTTCGGTGACGAACTCTATTTCCTCTCCGCCGGTCGGCGACTCGACTACACCTATGCCGATCAGGGCGTGGTGGTGCCGATGTTCGCCTGGATCGCCGACCAGCTCGCACCGGGATCGGTGACGGCCCTGCGCTTCCCGGCTGTCCTGATGTGCGTGGGTGCGGTGGTCGTGGCGGCACTGATCGCCTACGAACTCCGGGGCAGCCACCGCGTTCAGATGCTCGCCGCGGCCGCGTACGCGTTGTCGGGACTGGCGGCCAATCAGGTCGTGCTGAGCACGTTCTCCTTCGATGCCACCTTCACGGCCGTGATCACCTGGCTGTTCATTCGCTGGGTTCGCACGCGCCAGGACCGGCTGATCGTCGTAGCCGGACTGGTCGCCGCCCTTGATATGCAGGTGAAGTGGATGATCCCCATCGTCTGGGCGTGCCTGGGCGCGGCGGTCATCCTGTGCGGTCCCCGCGACATCCTGCGCCGCCCCGCGCTGTGGGTGGCGACCGGCATTCTCGCTTCGTCCCTGATCCCGATTCTTTACTGGCAGTCACAACACAATTGGCCACAGCTGGCAATGGGTGCGGTCATCGGAGCCGAGCAGGACGCCACCGGTTACGGTCCGGTGGGATTTCTTCCGCAGTTTCCCATCTTGGCCGGCATCCTGGGCACATTGTTGCTCGCTATCGGACTCTGGGCGGCCTTCACGCAGGAGTCGCTGCGCCCGTATCTATTTATCGCGGTGGCACTTGTGATCATGACC
Organism: Nocardia salmonicida NBRC 13393; assembly: GCF_001613085.1. Taxonomy (GTDB): domain Bacteria; phylum Actinomycetota; class Actinomycetes; order Mycobacteriales; family Mycobacteriaceae; genus Nocardia; species Nocardia salmonicida. Next base: position 187,083 of record NZ_BDBR01000011.1, on the reverse strand, counting down.
GCGTTTGTCATGATCACGCATGGACGTCCTTATTATCCGGGCGGTCTCTTTCCCGCGATGTTCGCCTTCGGCGCCGTCGGCCTCTGGCAGTACGACCGGAAACGGTGGATGAATGTGGCGCTGGTTCCGATCGCCGGAATCTCGGTGCTGACGACCATCGTGACACTCACGGTGATACCCCTCGCGCCCAGTTGGCGCACACAGGCCGAGGACGCGATCGACCTCGGACTCCGAACTGCATTCTTCGGAAACACCAATTGGTCATTGATGGTTTCCGCGGTCAACGACGGCTACCGCACGCTGACGCCTGCGGAAAAGGCCGACGCCGTCATCGTCGCGCAGGGCTATCCGCAAGCAGGTGCCGTCGAACAGTTCGGCAGGCAGTACGGGCTACCCGCCACCTATAGCCCGAGCCGTGGCTTCGGGTTCTTCGGCCCGCCACCGGACTCGGCGACATCGGTGGTCTACGTCGGACTCGACACCGCCGAACACGAACTGCGCACCCGATTCACCGAGGTGGAGCGCGTAGTCCACCTCGACGATCCCATGGGCATCCCCGGCATCGACCGCATGACCGCCGTCTGGGTCTGCAAGGGTCCGAAGCAGCAGTGGTCGACCATGTGGGATTCCATGACCACGCTGTATTTCGATCTCGGCCTCTGGCGAGACGGTCGGACCACCACCCGACCCACGCACTGAGCGAGGACGACACAAACGAACCCCCGGTCGCGTAGGTGGCCGGGGGTTCGTCGTTGGATCCGGGAGGTCAGTTCTTGACCAGCTCCGGCTCGTCCGCCTCGTCCTGCACGGGTGCGGCGTGCGGGTCGGTCGCCGCGCGGTTCGGCAGCAGGACCGCCATGGCGATCACGACCAGGGCCAGGGTGGCCGAGATCAGGAAGGCCAGGCGCATGCCGTCGAGGGTGGCGACGGCCGCCGGGGTGCCCTCTTCGATGAGCGAGGTGCTGCGGCCCGACATGACGGTGACCACCAGTGCGGTACCGAAGGCCGCCGCCACCTGCTGGATGGTGCCCAGCATCGAGCTGCCGTGCGAGTACAGGTGCATCGGCAGTGCGCCCAGGCCCAGGGTGAACACCGGAGTGAACGTCGCGGCCAGCGACACCATCAGCAGGATGTGCAGGCCGAGCAGCTGCCAGTACGGCATGTCCATCGAGATCTGGGTGAAACCGGCCAGCGAGGCCGCGATGCCGATCGAGCCGGGGATCACCAGCAGGCGTCCACCGAACTTGTCGAACAGCTTGCCGACGGTCGGGCCGAGCAGACCCATCGCCAGACCACCCGGCATCACCAGCAGGCCGGTCTCCAGCGGGCTCAGACCGCGCAGGTTCTGCAGGTACAGCGGCAGCAGGATCATCGAGCCCATCATCGCCAGGAACGCGATCGACATCAGGACCAGTGCCTTGGTGTAGGTGCCCTGCAGCAGGACGCGCAGATCCAGCAGCGGGGTTCCGTTGCGCTGCAGGCTGATCTGACGCAGCGCGAACGCCGCGATCAGCGCGACGCCGACGGCGGTGATCAGTGCCGCGGTGGTGTAGCTGTCACCGTGGAACTTGCTCAGCCCGAACACCAATCCGCCGAAGCCGAGAGCCGCCAGCGCCACGCTGGGGAGGTCGAGCGTGCCGGGCTGCGGCTCGCCGACGTTCTCCAGCTGACGCAGACCCAGCCAGGTGACCAGACCGGCGATCGGCAGCATCACCACGAACAGCAGCCGCCACGAGTCGATGCCGGGGATGTCGATCTGCAGGATCAGGCCGGAGATGACCGGGCCCATCGCGGGCGCCACCGAGATGGCCAGGGTGACGTTGCCCATCACGCGACCACGGTCCTGTTCCGCCACAACGGTCATCAGTGTGGTCATCAGCAGCGGCATCATCACCGCGGTGCCGCCCGCCTGGATGACGCGGCCGACCAGCAGCACCGGGAACGTCGGCGCGAGCGCCGAGATCACGGTGCCCGCGATGAACACGCCCATCGCGGCCGCGTAGGCCTGCCTGGTCGTGACCCGCTGCAGGAACCAGCCGGTGGTGGGAATGATCGCGGCCATCGTGAGCATGAACGCGGTGGAGACCCACTGCGCGGCGACCTCGGTGACGTGGAGATCGCTCATCAACCGCGGGATCGCGTTGATCATGATGGTTTCGTTGAGGATGACGACGAAGGTCGCGAGCACCAGCACGCGGATGACGGTCGGTGTCTTGCCCTTCGTCGTCGGCGTGGATAGATCGGCTGGCATCGGGGTAACCTCCGGAGGACATGGGTACGGCGGGGCGTGAGCTGTGGCCCGATGCCGAGTAGACGACGTCCCGGCACCACAAGAGAGAAGACGGATTCCGTCCGTCCAACTCATCGGGCGCCGGTCAGTATTCCGGGCGGGTACGACACAAATCACCTGGTTTTCCGGATTCGCGTCAGCGCGAACGTATCGAAAGTCGCAGGTCCCGGGGATATCGAAGCTAATCTCGGGCGGGATGGTGAGCCTGGTCACTGCCCGATCTCGACATGCGGCGCGCCGGTGTGTTCCCGGAGTGGCGCCCGAAATGCGGGGTATACCGATGAGGTGACTGCATCGAGAACGTGGCTTGCTGTGGTGTGCGCGATTGTTGCCGCTCTCGGGGGCGCGAAGGCATCGGCCGATCCAGGGGCCTATGTGGCGGGCGAGGCGCCGCTGGGTGGCAGGTCCGCGCAGATCGATGTGTACTCGCCCGCGATGGGGCGGGTCATCCAGAACAAGGTGATCAAGGCGGCGGGGGCCGGGGCGCCCACGTTGTATCTGCTCACCGGGGCCGGTGGTGGGGCGGACGGGATCTCGTGGTGGGACAACACCGACGTACGCACCTTCTTCGCCGACAAGTTCGTGAATGTGGTGATGCCGGTCGGCGGCGCGTACACGCTGTACACCGATTGGATCTCCGATGACCCCGGGGTGGGCCGGGTGCGGTGGGAGACCTATCTGACGCAGGAGTTACCCGGGGTGATCGACGGCGCGCTCGAGACGAGTGGGCGCAATGCCATCGCCGGTGTGTCGATGAGCGCGTCCTCGGCCCTGGATCTCGCGATTCGGAGTGGTTCGCGGTTTTCCGCGGTGGCGGCGCTGAGTGGTTGCCCGTGGGCGTCGGATCCGATGGGGATCGCGATGGCCAGCGCGCAGGCGGTGCGTGGCGGTGGGAATCCGGGGAATATGTGGGGGCTGCCCGGTGGGCCGGGGTGGCAGGAGCACGACGTCTTCGCCAACGCGGGGCGGCTCGCGGGGAAGGCTGTTTTCCTGTCCGCGGCGACGGGGGTTCCGGGTGCGCAGGATCGGGGTTTGCCGATGCCGCCGATCGAGGCTCTCGCGGGGGCGTGCACGGCTGCTTTCGCGGGGCGGTTGGGGCAGTTGGGGATTCCGGCTGTGCATGTGCATCGGCCGAGCGGGTCGCATACGTGGGGGCAGTTTCAGGCTGACTTGCATGAGGCTTGGCCGCATTTGGCGGCCGCTATCGGGTGAGAGATCGGGTGAGAAGTAGTCCCGGACGGTTTGACGCTGTGTTTTTGGCGCGCTGGCGCGCGCGCGTCCGCGGCCCTGAGGGGCCGCCGGTCAGGCACCGTTGCTTGCTCCTTCGTCGCCTACGCAACGGCGCCTGACCGGCGACCCGGCCGCGGACCGGCCACTTCGTGGCCGTCCCTCCCTAGGGGTCGGGAGTGCGGTGGGTGGGTTCCTAGGGGGCGGGAGTGCTGGGGGTGGGTTCCTAGGGGGCAGGAGTGCTGGGGGTGGGTTGTTGAAGACAGGGATCGGCTGGGGTGGGCTGAGTGGGAGATGGGGTTGGTGGGGTGGGTATCACGGTGACCAGTTGGGGGGTCGGGGGATTGGTCGAGGGGTGGGGTTCGGGGGTTTCGGGTGGGTTGTGCCGGCGGGTGCGGCGGAACAACCACTGCAGGGTCGCGATGCCGATCAGGGCCAGCAGGGCGGTGGTGAGGCTGATGGACAGGCCGGGTGGGCGCCAGGTGACGGTGAGGGTCGCGTTGCGGGTACCGGGGGGAATGTCCACCGCGACGAAGGTTCCCGCGACGGCTCGGATGGGGATTTCGCTGTTGCCGAGGGTGGCTGTGTAGCCGGGCCAGGCCAGGCGGGACAACACGATTCGGCCGCCGGTCCCGGACGAGACGGTGGCGCGGTTGGTGAGGCCGGCTTCCGGCATCACGCTGGCGTGGACGCCGGATTCATGGGCGATCAGGTCGCCGGGGGAGGGTAGTGGGTTCAGTCGTTCCAGTACCCAGATCTGGTGTTCGTGACCGGGGTAGTGGACGAACTTCCAGCCCGCGGGGGCCGGGTCGTTTCCCGCGTTCGGATACTGACTGCGCTGCAGGACGATGCGATCCAGCCGCATCAAATCGACGATCGGTGTGTCGGTCGACGGTTCGACAGCGAAGACCCTCTTGTACGCGTCGGGGCAGGTGCCGCCGTCCCATGCCATGCACAGCAAGCCGGCGAAGGCCGCGTGCCCCACGGGGGTGTACCCGTTCACATACTGCAGCCCCAGGTTCTTGGCGTAGCTGCCCAATGCGATGGAGCCGTAAGTGCCTGCGAGCGTTCGCTCTTCGTCGCGCACCATGATCCGGTCCGCCAATTGCAGTGTGCGCCCGCCGAAATCGGGGAACGCGGCGGTCATGTCCGAGCGCTGCTCGGCGAATCCGTACGACATCGGGGTCCGCGGCGCCGACGCCACCTGGACGAAGGCGATCGGGAACGTCGCGACAATGGTCAACGCCGCCGCGGCGGCGATCCCGCGCGTGCGGGCCAGCCACACCACTCCGGCTCCGAGACCGAGCACCACGAACACCGCGAGGGCATGCCGTTCGACGAGTTTCGGTGCGGCGGAGAACGATCGGATGAACAGCAACGCGATCAGCGCGCCCGCCGCCGCGTAACGCCGCCGCGACGACGAGAAATCCCCGTAGCGACTGATCAGCACACACACCAGCACCAGCAACGCGATCGCGAGCATCGGCAACACCCGCGCCGGCCACCGCAATGGACCGATCGCGCCCGGCCCGGCCGTCCACATCAGGGTCGCCACCGCGAACAGCGCGATCCCGCTCCAGGACGCGGCAGCGCGCGCGGCGGCCTTCCAGTCGATGAACGCGAGCGCGGGAATCACGAACCACGCGATGTAGACCATCGGTAGCGGCTGCACATGCCCCCACCACGCGGTGAACGCGGGCACGGTGCTGGGCAGGCTGGCATTGAGCGATTCCGACCACGGCACGGTCAGGAACGGGTCGTTGTGGATGGTGGAGACGTCACCGCGCCAGGTGGCCTGCGACGACAGCAGGATCGGCAGATTCGCGATCATCGACGCGAGCACCGCGAGGCCGGACGCGGTGAGCAGGCGCAATACCGGCGCCCACCGACGCTGGTGCAGGTACTCGCCCGCGGCGACCGTCGCGATCATCAGCCCGGATTCGACTGCGGGAAAGGCGTATTGGATGGTCAGCGCGAGGTACAGGAACACGAACAGCGGAATCGGTCCGGTCCGCCCTCGGGCGTAGAGCACCGCGGAGGCCCACGCGTGCACCAGCCACGCGGTGCCGGTCTGCGAGGTGAACCAGCTGGCCTCGTCGAAGAACAGGAACCAGCCGCTGAACGGAAACGCCACGCCGGCGACCGCGGCCCATGGCGCGCGGGCGCCGTAGGCCAGGCAGATGCGAAAGACGCCGAGCGCGGCGATCGCCGAGAACACGAATTTCACGGCGGTCGCGTACAGCGCGAGATTGTCGAAGGAGGGCGCCAGCAGGTACACCAGCAACTGCGCGGGGTTGTAGAGTCCGGCCTCTTCGAGGCTGTAATTGCCCGCCATCCATTCCCACGGCACCATCGCCGGGAATCTGCCCGCCCGCAATTCGGTACCGAGCAACTGCCACATCGGCACGTATTGCGCCTCGGTGTCGTCGGTGTAGAAGTGCCGCGAATCCCCCAGCAGTACAGCGAGATATCCGACCAGCACGGCCGCGATGACGACACCGGCCCAACCCACGACTTGTTTTCGCGGCTCCAGCACCGCGCGTACCCACACGAGCGCGGGAGCATAGGGCATGGAGATGAATCGAACAATAGCGCCAGACGTCCATTCGGCGGTGGTGGACATTTGTCCAGCTCAGATATGGTTAGGGTGGGGTTTGATAGCATTGCGCAACCCGAGCAGGACCCTTCGAGAGAGTCATCAATTGCAGTTCGAAATCGTCGAGCGGGACGAGACCTGGGTGGCCGGTCTTCCGGTTCGCAGTCCCAAACGCGCACTCGGTGAGCTGCGCGACCGTGACCTCGAAGCGGCATGGTCGGCGGTCTTGCATCAGGATCTCGGCGGGCCACTGGCCAGCGCCTACACCGACTACACCGGCGAGTTGAGCACGTACAACACCCAGATCGTGGGTTATCAGTGTGAATCACTCGACCAGGTGACTCGTGGACATCTGGCGGCTCGGCTGCCGCGCGGCGCGTACGCGCGCTTCTCCTCGGTCGGCAATTTCCCGCAGGTGATGACGGATCTGTGGACCCAGATCGCCTACGCCGAGGAGCACAACCAGATCAAGCGCACCTTCACCGGCGATTTCGAGTGCTACCCGCACGCCTACAAGATCGACCTGTACCTGGCGGTCGACCCGCGATGACCTATTCGATCGTGGTCCGTGGCGCGGCGCTGTACGGCGGCCTGGCCGTACCCCGGGTGCATCCGAGCTTCAAAGTGAGCAACAGCGATCTGATCGAGTTCCTCAAGGACCGACTGCGCGACCGGCCCGGCGCCGGCGAACCGCTGCACACGGTCTACGTCCCCGATCCGGCGGGAAATTGGAACGCGCTGGTCGCGCGCGAATACGCGACTCCGGCCGACGTGCCGGTGGGCGATCTCATGCTGCGCGTTCCCAAGGGCATCTACGCCCGTTTCGCGCCCAACGGTGACTATCACGACCCGGTGGAAGACGTGTGGGCCCAGGTCGACGACGCGACGGCGTCGGCCGAGATCTCCCGCGCCTACCGCGAGGAGATCGAAGTGTGGCACGGCCCCGACACGGTGGAACTGTTCGTGTCGATCACTGTCGATAGCTGAAAGTTAGCCGAATTCGAACCGATCGGTCTTGACTCGTTCGCCTTTCGCGCATTCACCCGTTCTGACCTGGGATTATTTCAACTGGCTCAGAAGGTTTCCGGAAAATTAGCCACTCGTATGGTGGATTCCTTCGTAATGACGGATACTGCGTAGGAAATCTTTGGCTGGTCGGACTAAGCCGACGTGGGTGTAGGTACGGAGTTGTATGAGGGTGTCGGCTCACACCGGCTCGGATGACCGGGTGGTTGGTGCGAATGCGGGCGGGTTGCGGTACCTCGACAGCAGTTCTGGATGTCATGTCCGCATCTGTTCCCCTCGGGAAGATCCAGCGCTGTGGAATCAGTACCTCGAGGGTGCGCTGAATGGTTACCGGCACTACGGAGTTCAGGACGCGCTCGACGTCGAATCGCTCGCCGACGGCAGTTCGACGACGGTATTCCTTGCCGCGATCGACCCCGACGGCTCGGTGGTGGCCGGATTGCGCACTCATGGGCCACACGCGAGCGCCGATGACATCCCCGGATTCCGCCCGTGGCTCGGTACTCCAGGCGAGGCCGCGTTGCGTGCGTCTGTCGAAGCCAAGGTGCCGAGCGGGGTCGTGGAATCCAAGGGTGGGTGGTCCACGCGGTCGGTCCCGCGCAGGCCGGAACTCGGCGCGTTGGTGGCCCGCGGCGTCGTGCACGTCACCTGGTTGCTCGACGTGCGGTACGGCTTCGGTGTGAGCCCCCTGCACCAGCTCGATTCCTATCGATCGAGTGGAGCGCGACCCGATCCCGGCATCCCCGCGGTGTCCTACCCGGACGAGCGGTACACCACCGTGCCGGTGTGGTGGGACCTGTCCGATCTCTCGGCGGCGACGCCGGCGCAGCTGGAGCTGATCGATGCCGAGCGTGCGCAGCTACTCGAAGCGCGACGCTCATGATTCGAGATCTCGTACCCGCCGACATCTTTCGACCGTTGGTGCTCGATGACGCTGTCCCTGCCGACGCGGCCGAGTTGGCCCGCATACGGGAAGTCCCCGGAGTCTCGGTCATCGATCTGCGTCCCGCGATGCGATCGGAGCTGGCCCGGCTCAAAGCCGCACCCGAGGCGGATCCGGCAGATGATCGCTGGGTGTACTACCCGTGGCGGTCCTCGCTGGTCGCCATCGTCGGCGCTCCCGCGTTTCGCGCGATTCGGCAGGACCGTAACCGGAACAAGGTGACGATCGTCGAGCAGCGAGAGCTTCGCGGGCAGGCGGTCGGCGTCATCGGACAGAGCGCGGGGCACGAGATCGCCTACGTCATCGCGCTGGAGGGCACCTGTGGACTGCTGCGGATCGCCGACTTCGACACCGTCGAACTGTCGAATCTGAATCGCATTCCCGGTGGTCTGTTCGACATCGGGCTCAACAAGTGCGTGGTCACCGGGCGCAGGATCGCCGAACTCGATCCATACCTGCCTGTCGAGATCTTTCCGGCGGGCGTCGACGAGTCCTCGATAGACGAATTCCTGACCGGCCTGTCGGTGGTGGTCGAGGTGTGCGATTCCCTCGACGTGAAGCTCGCCGCGCGCGAGGCGGCGAGGCGCCACCGCATTCCGGTGCTGATGGAGACCAACGACCGAGGTCTGTTCGATGTCGAGCGATTCGATCTCGAACCTGATCGGCCGCCCTTCCACGGTCTGCTCGGCGAGACGATGGAGTCCGACCTGCGCGGATTATCGAACAGGGACAAGGCCCCGCATGTGATGCGGATTCTCGATCCGAATCAGCTCTCGGCACGACTTGCCGCCAGCCTCACCGAAATCGACGAGACGGTGACCACCTGGCCCCAGCTCGGCAGCGATGTCGGGCTCGGCGCGGCGATCATCGCCACCGCGGTGCGCCGGATCGGCCTCGACCAGGCGCTGCCGTCCGGTCGAATTCGCATCGACTTGGAGCGGGAGCTCGACGGACTCTGCGAACCCGATCGCGGTGACCGGATATTCACCGCCGACGCACCGCTCGTCGAGTCCGATGAGCCGCATACGCCGATCGCGCGCATTCTGCACAGCATCGAGCGCGCACCGTCGGGCGGGAATGCGCAACCGTGGGCGGTGCATGTCGACGGCTCCGTCGTGCACCTCGCTGTCGACCCGGCACGCACTTCCGGGATGGATATCGGATTCCGGGGCAGTGCGGTAGCGCTCGGTGCCGCCCTCTACAACGCCCGCGTAGCCGCCGCAGCTCAGGGTTTGCTGGGAACGCATGAGATCGTGCTCGGTGGTACGGCTCCGGTCTCCGCTCTCCTGCGGCTCGGTGCGCGCGCTGACCCGGAATTGGCCGCCGATTACCCGGGGATGCTCACGCGCGCCACCAATCGGCACCTCGGCGACGGTCGCCCTTTGGATCCGGAAGTGCTTGACGCACTGTCTATTTCGGCTGCAGCCGAAGGTTCGATCGTGCACGGGCTCGTCGATCGCGCGGCGCTCGGCGAGGTCGCGGAACTGCTCGCCGAATCCGACCGCGTCCGCTACCTGACGCCCCGATTACACGCGGAGATGTTCGGTGAATTGCGCTGGCCCGCCGACGATTTACGTACGGGCCTCGATCTGCGAACCATGGAGCTGGCTGCCGACGAGCAGGCCAAGCTGGATATCGGCGCACGCGCCGATGTGATGGCCTACCTGCGGGATTGGTCCGGTGGTGTGGCACTGGGTGACTACGCGTACCAGCGCATTTCGTCCGGGTCCGCGCTGATCGCGATCACCTGCCCGGCCGGAATCGACGCCGATCTGACCGATTATGTGCGCGGCGGTTCTGCCGTGGAGCGCGTATGGATTGCCGCGCAGAAGCTGGGCCTCGCGGTGCAGCCGATGTCGCCGGTTTTCCTCTACGCCCGTGACGACAACGATTTGCGCAACGTATCGGCAGGATTCACAGATACACTGGCCTCGATCAACAAACGGTTCTCCGCACTGATGGGAATTCCCGGGCACGAGACGGTCACGGCAGTATTACGACTGAGCTATGCGCCCGCGCCGACAGTACGGAGCGCCAGGCTCCCGGTACTCGGTCCAGGGAACTGACAGATAGCACGATCGGAGAAACGGTGCCTCGGCGAAACCTCGACTCGTTGGTGACGCAGGTCGCCTCGGAGTTGATGGGTGTCGACGCCACGACCATGGTCGCAGCCAGTGAACGCGTTCTCGCGAGCCTGGTCGACTACTTCGACGTGGAGTTCGCCTACCTGCGCCACACCGTTCGCGAGCTGCGCCAGACGGTGCTGATCGCCGAGTGGCCGCGCCGACCGTACGTGCCCGAGCCTGACCCGCTACGCGTCATCGAGTTCGCCGAGGCCGATTCGCTGTTTCTGGCCAGTGAGAACGCCGTCGAACCAATCCTCGTCAGCCGTGGTGACGAGTACCCCGACTACCAGGAAATGATCCGGCAGAGCACCGGTATGCCCTCGATGGTGACCGCGTGCGTTCCCCTGGTCTCCCGTGGGGTGTCCACCGGCGCGCTCGGCTTCGTCCGGCGCGGAGACCGTGCGTGGACCACCCGTGAGGTCAATGTGCTCAAGGCCATCGCCGCCTTGTTCGCGCAGTTACAGGCCAGGGTGGAAGCCGAGGACCGGCTGCGTTACATCGCCTCACACGACGATCTCACCGGCCTGGCGAATCGGCGCGCGTTGCTCGAGCACATGGAGGAACGGCTCGCGCCGGGCAACCAAGGTCCGGTCGCGACCTTCTTCCTCGATCTCGATCGACTCAAAGCACTCAACGACTTCCTCGGCCACAACGCCGGCGACAATTTCATTCGCACGCTCGCGGCCCGATTGCGCAAGAACTTCGCGCCAGAGGACATGATCGCGCGCCTCGGCGGTGACGAGTTCGTCATCGTGCCTGCCAAGACTATGGACGCGGTGGCCGCCGAACTGGAAGCGAACAGGATCCAGGAGCTGGTCGGACGCCGGGTCTCGGTCGGGCAGGAATCGGTGAGCCGCGGGGTCAGCGTGGGCGTCGCACTCGGTGTGCCCGGTGAGACGACGGTGTCGGACGTGTTGCGTCGTGCCGACCACGCGTTGCTCTCGGCGAAATCCGGCGGTGGCAACGGCATCGCGGTGTTCACCGATGCCATGCGGGTCCAGTTCGAGTTACAGGACGACGTCGAGGTCAACCTGCGCAGCGCGGTGTCCGACGGATCGATGGTGCTGCACTATCAGCCCGAGGTCGACCTGCGCACCGGACGGATCGTGGCACTGGAAGCGCTGGTGCGCTGGCAGCATCCGACCCGAGGGCTGTTGCCACCGGGTGCGTTCGTGGCCGTGGCCGAGGCCACCAACCTGGCGGGCGAGCTCGGCCGGTGGGTGATCCGTTCGGCCTGTTCGCAATTTGCCGATTGGCGCCGCCGTGGGCTTGCCGCCAACGTGGTGATCCGGATCAATGTGTCGCCGGTCCAGCTGGTCAGCGCCGATTTCGTCGAGCGCATCGAGGACATTCTTCGCCTGTACGGCATCGATGGCAGCTCGGTCTGCCTGGAAATCACCGAGCACGTCGTTGTGCAGGATCTGGTGCGAACCAGGCTCACCCTGCGCGGCCTCAAACGAATGGGCGTACAGATCGCCATCGACGATTTCGGTACCGGCTACAGCTCGCTCTCGCACCTCAAGGCGCTGCCCGTCGACGCCGTGAAAATCGATCGCGGTTTCGTGCAGCGCCTCGGTGACAGCGACGATGATTTAGCGATCGTGAAGTCGATCATCGGATTGGCCGGGTCGTTCGGCCTCGGCGTGGTCGGCGAGGGTGTGGAGACGCCGATGGCGGCCAGAACGCTGGTCGGCCTCGGCTGTTACCGCGCGCAGGGGTTCCTCATCGCCCGCCCGATGCCGAGCGAGGAAGTGGAATCGCATCTGCGTGAGGGCCGTATCCCGCTCGACCTCGACCTGCCGCGGGCTGGCCGCGGCGTGGCGTCGAGCTGAATCGCGGCGATGCCGACCGACGATTGGCTTCTGGTGGAGACCCTCGTTCCCGGTGGTGAACCGACGGTGGTTGCCGCGGGCGTGCACCCGAGGCATTGGTCCGGGCTCGGCTCGCTGCGTCGCGTTCTCGGCCCGTCCCGAGCAGGGATCGCGGAGGAGGCGGTGCGGCATTGCCAGGCGGGCGCAGGACCTCGACACGTGGTCGAGGCGGACACGGTGGTCGTGACCGAGCCGGTTCAGTGCGCTTTCGGCGGCGTCCACGGGGTGCGACTGTGGGCCGGGGCCGCCGATGCCCCGATCCCGCCACCGCGGCGGGTCGCCGCGTGGGATTGGGACGCCGACACCGAACTCGCCCATCACGGCCCGGGTTTGGAGGAACTCGTATTCGCCAGGGATCCCGAGCAGGTACGGGTGATTCGCACCCCGCCCGAAGCGTTCGGTCGGATGGCGCGCTTCGACGGGCGCATCGATTACTTCACGATGGTCGCGCAGCTCGACGACGGTGGACAGTGGCAGGGCGAGGTCGACATGGTCGGCGACGACGACGAGGTCCGCCACTTCCAGATGATCACCAGGGCGGTGCCCGCACACCGCCGGATCAGCGCGCTGATGCACGCGATTCCAGAACTCGACACGGCACGGCCCGCCGCCGATCCCGACGCGGCCATGCTGCGCGCCGTCTCGCAGTGCAGCGGCGTCGGCGTCGGCATCATCGAGTTGACCAGCGCGCTGATCTACGAATGGGCCGGTCCACCGCTGCCGCCGCTGGATCGCTGGCTGGTAGAGCGCCCCACCATCGACCTCGACGATCTCGCCGTGCTGCGGACCGCCTGCCACGACCTGGCCCGCGCCCCCGGCACCGCCAGGCAGCTGTCGCTGCGGCTGCGGTTCGTCAACGGGGAGTGGATCACGGCGCGGGCCGAATTGGTTGCCATGGGTGTGGGGCACGGGCTGCTGCGGGTGTGGTCAGCCGGTGACGGTTCGCCCGACGACCACTGAGCCGCATCTTTCGACGCTGTTCACCTCCCGTTCCTCGGGCGGGAGCCGTAGGTAACCCGCGCGGCGCGACGATCGGCGGGTGCGCATCGTGCAGCTAGCCAATTTCTATGGCCCGCGATCGGGTGGGTTGCGCACTGCCCTGCACCACCTGGGTGAGGGATATGTGGCAGCGGGGCACGAGGTGGTGCTGATCGTGCCGGGGTCGCGTCGTTCGGAAGAGGTGCTGCCCACGGGCGCGCTGCGAATTACCTTGCCCGCATTGGGGATTCCGTGGACCGGTGGTTATCGGGCGGCTGATCCGCGGCGGGTGGCCGATGCGCTGTCCGGGTTGTCGCCGGATGTACTCGAGGTGTCGGACCGGCTCACGCTGCGTGGTTTCGGTCGGTGGGCGGGGCGTCGTGGGGTGGCGAGCGTGATGATCTCGCACGAGCGCCTCGACCGGCTGCTCGGCCAGTTCCTGCCAGGGCCCGCCGCGCGCCGCTGCGCCGATGTGGCCAATCGGCGCACGGCCGCCGACTTCGACATGGTCGTGTGCACCACCGATTTCGCGCGCGAGGAGTTCCTGCGGATCGGTGCGCCGAACGTGGAACTGGTGCCGCTCGGCGTCGACCTCGACCTGTTCAGTCCACGCCGCCGTGACCTCGGCCTGCGTGCCGATCTCGGGGTCGACGGACATCCGATGCTGGTGCACTGCGGACGACTGTCGGTGGAGAAGCGCGTGGACCGCAGCATCGAAGCGGTCGGCGCCCTGCACCGGGCCGGGGTACCCGCCCGGCTGGTCGTCGCGGGTGACGGTCCTCGCCGCGAATCACTCGAACGCCGCGCCCGCACCCTGCCTGCCCTCCCCGGTGGTGAACCGGCGGTCCACTTCACCGGCTTCATCAGCGAGCGCGCGATGGTGGCGAAACTCCTTGCCACCGCGGATGTTTCCTTGGCGCCCGGCCCGCACGAAACCTTCGGCCTCGCGGCCCTGGAAGCATTGGCCGCGGGCACCCCGGTAGTGGCCAGCCGTTCCTCCGCGCTCGCCGACATCGTCACCGCCGAATGCGGAGCCATCGCCGCGGACCGACCCCGGGCCTTCGCCCGAGCCGTCACCGACGTCCTGGCCATGCCGACCTCCGGCCGCCGCCTCGCCGCCCGCTCCCGCGCCGAACAGTTCGGCTGGCCGCGCGCGGTCGCGGGGATGCTCGCGGTGCTGGGGCGCTGAGGCCCCGGCGGCGTGGTCAGGCTTCGGCGGACCGGGCGGCCAGGACGGCGTCGTAGAGCTCGCGACGGGAGGCGCCTCGGCCCGCCGAGACTTCGGCGCAGGCGTCCTTGAGCCGCATTCCACCGGCCACCAATGTCTCGACCTCGTCGACCAATTCGGCGGGCTCGGCCGAAACCGGTTGGGAGCCTTCGAGAACCACGGTGATCTCACCGCGGGCCCCGTCGGCGGCCCAGGCGGCCAGTTCACCGAGGGTGCCGCGCACGACTTCCTCATAGGTCTTGGTGAGTTCGCGGCAGATGGCGGCACGGCGGTCGGGGCCGAGGACGGTGACCGCGTCGGTCATGCACTCGGCGAGGCGGTGGGGGGCTTCGAAGAAGACGATGGCCCGTTGTTCGGAGGCCAAGGTGCGCAGCCACTCTCGGCGCTGACCGCCCTTACGCGGAGCGAAGCCGTCGAAGCAGAAGCGTTCCACCGGCAGGCCGGACAGGGCCAACGCGGTGGTGACCGCGGAGGGGCCGGGCAGGCAGGTAACCGGGAGATCGCGTTCGACGGCGGCGGCGACCAGGCGGTAGCCGGGGTCGCTCACTGATGGCATGCCCGCGTCGGTCACCAGCAGGACTGTCAGGCCGCTCGCGAGATCGTCGAGCAGGGCGGGGATGCGGGCGGTTTCCACGTGGTCGTAGAAGCTCACGACGCGGCCGGTGATCTCGACGCCGAGCGACTTCGCGAGTGATTTCGTGCGGCGGGTGTCCTCGGCGGCGACCACGTCGGCCGAACCGAGCGCGTCGCGCAGTCGCTGCGACGCGTCGCCGATATCGCCCATGGGGGTTGCCGCTAAGACCAACACAGTGTTGTCCCGCCTCTCCGGTATTTTGGGGCCGCAGGCGATCAGTACGGCGAGCGGTGCGTGCGATGAGCAGATGGCGCCCGATCCATTCTGTCAGGCGAGCGCGCGGGCCCTGTGCGCGCGTAGGTGGGGAAACGAGGGGGCGCAGTGTCGGGTCGGACTTCGGTGGGCGTACCGCCTACGATCGGGGCGTGATCCCGGTGACCGATGAGCGCGCGATGCCCCCGTCGCGTCCGGTGTCGGCGTTGGTGAGTCCCGCGCCGCTGCGCCCGGCCGCCGATTTCGGCCCGCTCGACACCGCGCGTGGTTGGCTGGTCACCGCGGTGCTCACCTTCATCGCGGCGCTGACCAGGTTCGTCAACCTGAACTATCCGACCGATGCGCGCACTCCCGTCTTCGACGAGAAGCACTACGCCCCACAGGCCTGGCAGATGGTCACCGGCGGCGGTGTGGAGGACAACCCCGCCTACGGCCTGGTGGTACACCCACCCGTCGGCAAACAGTTCATCGCCATCAGCGAGGCGATCTTCGGCTACAACGCGTGGGGCTGGCGCGGCACCGCGGCGCTGGCGGGCACGATCCTGGTGCTGCTCGTGGTGCGGATCGTGCGCCGGATGGCACGGTCCACGCTGATCGGCGCGTTCGCGGGAGTGCTGCTCATCGCCGAGGGGCTGACCTTCGTCTCCTCCCGTATCGGCATGCTCGACATCTTCATGTCGCTGCTGGTCACCGCCGCTTTCGGCTGTCTGATAGTCGACCGCGACGAAGTCCGCGAACGTATGGCTCGCGCGGATCTGGCAGGCCGGGTCGGCGTCTCGGACTGGGGCCCGCGACTCGGCGTGCGCTGGTGGCGGTTCGGCGCGGGAGTGCTGCTCGGGCTGGCGTGCGGCACCAAATGGTCGGGCATCTACTACATCATGTTCTTCGGCCTGCTGAGCGTGGCCTTCGACGTGAGCGCGCGCCGCGCGTACGGGGTGCGCAGGCCGTGGCTCGGCACGATGATCCGCGACGTGGGGCCCGCGCTGTACGCGCTGGTGGTGATTCCGCTGGTGGTCTATCTGTCCTCGTATTGGGCGTGGTTCGCCAGCGAGAACGGGGTGTTCCGGTACGCGGTGGGCAATCAGGTCGGCAGCGGCGGCACGTTCGCGTTCCTGCCCGACGCCCTGCGCTCGCTCTGGTACTACCAGGGCGAGACCCTCGACTTCCACTCCAGCCTCACCAATTCGGCGGGCAACCACCATCCGTGGGAATCCAAGCCGTGGACCTGGCCCATGGGCCTGCGCCCGATGCTCTACTACTACGCCGACGGCACGGTCACCGGTTGCGGCGAAGCGCAGTGTGTGAAGGCCGTGATGGCCGTCGGTACGCCCGCGCTGTGGTGGCTGGCACTGCCCCTGATCGGCTGGATGGTGTGGCGTTCGATCGTGCGCCGCGACTGGCGCTACGCGGCGGTGCTGGTGGGCTACGGCGCCGGGCTGCTGCCGTGGTTCCTGACGCTGGACCGGCAGATGTACTTCTTCTACGCGGTGGTGCTCGCACCGTTCCTGGTGATGGGGATGGCGCTGGCGCTCGGTGACATCCTCGGATCGGCGCGACCCGCGGGGCTACCGCGCAGTCCCACGGGCACCTATCTGCCCGCCCCGGTGAACGAGCGCTACGCCCTCGGCCTGCTGATCGTGAGCATCTATCTGGGCTTGGTGATCGCCAACTTCGTCTGGCTGTGGCCGATCCTCACGGGTCAGGCGATCACGCCGCAGAACTGGCAGGACCACCTCTGGCTGCCGAGTTGGCGATAGGGCTCCTCCGCCTCTCCGGGTATTCAGGCCGGACTCAGGTTGTTGTCCGGTGTGGACGCGACCGGCGGATCAAGATTCGTGCGTCGTTCAGGTGTTCAGTATTTGATGGACGAGATCTAGGGCGTCTGCGTCGTCGAGGCCGAGTCGTCGGGTGGTCGTGACGTAGTCGACGGCGGCGCGGCTGGCTATGTCGCGGGTCGGGTCGCCGGAGGAGGCGATGAAAGAACCTTGGCGGCCACGGGTTTCGAGGACGCCGTCCGCTTCGAGCTCACGGTAGGCGCGGGCGACGGTGTTGGGGGCGATGCCGAGGTCGGCGGCCAGTGCGCGGACCGTGGGAATCTTGGTGCCCGCGGTGAGCGTGCCCGCGCGGACCTGTTCGATCACGGCCGTGCGCAACTGCTCGTAGGGCGGCTGGGTGGAATCAGTGGACAGCTCGACGTGGAACACGGTGCTCACACCTCGTCTCGGGACAGCGGGCAGGACATGCAGCGGGGGCCGCCGCGGCCGGAGCCCAGCTCCGAGCCGCTGATGGTGACGACCTCGATACCCGCCTCGGTCAGGCGCGAGTTGGTCATCTCGTTGCGTTCGTAGGCCACGACCACCCCTGGCTCGAGGGCGAGGGTGTTGTTGCCGTCGTCCCACTGTTCGCGTTCGGCGTCGGGTCCGTCGCGGCCGGTGTCGATCACCCGCAGCTTCGGGATGCCCATCGCCTTGGCGGCGGCGGGCAGGAAGGGTTCGGGTCCGCTGATGCTGATGCGTTCGAGGTCACCGCGTCCGGAGAAGCCGTCCTCGCGGCGGATCGTGAACGCCTCCAGCGATTTCCGCACGCCCGGGTACATCACCACCGCGTCGGTGTCGACCATGGTGCAGACGGTGTCCAGATGCATGGTCGCCCGATTCTGCGCGATCGGCACCACCAGGACGGTGTGCGCGAGATCGTCGTCGAACAGGCTGCGCGCCAACGCTTCCGCGCCCGCGGGCGTGGTCCGCTCGCCGACGCCCACGGCGACAACGCCTTTGGCGAGCAGCAGCACATCGCCGCCCTCGATCGGCGCGGTATGCGATTCGTAGGCCCTGCGCACGCCGAGGAAGCGCGGATGGAACGCGTAGACGAGATCGGTGATGGAGGTCTCGCGGCTGCGGGCGGGCAGCGCCAGCGAGGTGATCGCGACCTTCGGGCCGACCCAGAACGAGGAATCGCGGGTGAACAGCAGATTCGGCAGCGGATCGATGACGAAGTCGCTGCCGTGGTGCATGCGCCGCACCAGTGAGGTGGCGTCGGGGCCGAACGGCAGCTCGTCGAAGGTCATCCCGGCCATCAGGATGTCGGCGAGCGCGCGGGCGTCGAATTTGCGCAGTTCGGCGGCGAGCTGGTCGGCCAGGCCGTGGCCGAGCCTGCGGGCGTGGACCGCCGCCGAGATGCCCTGGATCCTGGCTGCTCCACTGGCGCTGAGGGTTTCGGTCAGCAGATCTGCCAACAACAGCACTTCTACGCCGCGGTCGCGCAGTACGGTGGCGAAGGCGTCGTGTTCGGCTTGTGCGCGTTCGACCCAGGGGATTCCGTCGAAAAGCAGCTGGTCGTTGTTGCTCGGGGTGAGGCGGCGTAGTTCTGCGCCGGGGCGGTGCAGCAGCACCGTCCGTAGCTGGCCGACCTCGGAGGTGACGGTCAGGCGCGAGTCGGGGGCGGTTCCCATTGGCAAACCGTAATGCGAGGACGGCGTGTCTGCGAGCCGCAACGCGCTGGGTTCGGCCACGGCGTGCTCGCCTCTGACACGTGTTCCGCCCATTTTTCGTACACGACACGAATACCTGAAGTATTGTTTAGGTGGTAGTGGGAGGAGCTATAGATGACGATGGCCGATTGGCAAACGAAGGAGCTGACCCCCGGGCAGCTTTCCGATCGTAGTGGAGTTGCAGTGTCCGCGTTGCACTTCTACGAACGCGAAGGTCTCATATCGAGCCGTCGAACCAGTGGCAATCAACGTCGATATTCTCGCGAGACATTGCGTCGGGTCGCCTTCATTCGCATCTCGCAGCGGGTGGGGATCCCGCTCAGCGAGATCCGTTCGGCACTGGATCGTCTCCCCGAGGGCCGCACACCCACCCGTCGCGACTGGGAGACCCTGTCGACCACGTGGCGCGAAGATCTCGACGATCGCATCACCCAGCTGGTGCGCCTGCGCGACAATCTGACCGGCTGCATCGGCTGCGGCTGCCTCTCGCTCGGCTCGTGCAAGCTCGTCAACGAGCACGACCGCCTCGGCGCGGAGGGCCCCGGCGCGCGCGTGCTCGATGTTCAGCTGAACTGCCCGCCCAAATCCGGCTGTGTCTAGCTCTTGTCGGATGCCTGGGGCATCATCGCGGGTATGACTTCTCTGGATGCCAAGGCGAAGACTCTGCTCGAACTGCACCGTCCGGGAAATCCGGTGGTGCTGCCGACGGTGTGGGACGCGTGGTCGGCGAATGTCGCTGTGGCCGCTGGTTTTTCGGGATTGACCATGGGCAGCCATCCGGTCGCCGACTCGATCGGTCGCGCCGACGGCGAGGGCATGAGCTTCGATGAGCTCCTCGCCCGCGTCACCCAGGTCACCGGATCCGTCGAGCTCCCGGTCTCGGTCGACATCGAATCCGGCTACGGCCTCGAACCGCTGCAGCTCATCGACGGCCTGCTCGCCGCGGGCGCCGTCGGCCTCAATATCGAGGACACGGTCCACAGCGAAGGCAAGCGCCTGCGATCGCCCGCCGAACACGCCGATCTGGTCCGCGGTCTGCGCGAAGCCGCCGACGCGGCGGGCGTGCATGTCGTGGTCAACGCCCGCACCGACCTGTTCCTGCGTCAAGACGGCGACGAGGCCGACCGCCTCGACCGCGCCATCGCCCGGCTGACTCTGGCCGCCGAAGCGGGCGCCGACGTGCTCTATCCCGTGGGCAAGCACGCCGATGCCGACCTGCGCAGGCTCACCACCGATCTGCCGTTGCCGGTCAACGCGATCGGCCAGCCGGGCGCACCGGCCAAGGACTACTTCGCCGAACTCGGCGTAGCCCGTATCAGCTTCGGCCCATTCCTGCAGGCCGCGCTGGGCGCCGAAGCGAGCAACCTGCTGGCCGCCTGGAAATAGGGCCGGGCTCTAGGTGGCGCACGGCGAAAGGCCGTGCGCCACAGCTCGTTCGACTATTCCTTGGGCTCGATGTAGCGCGGGAAGATCGGTTCCGGCGCGGGCAGGTCGAGACCGGGGGCCAGGGGAGTGGCGATATCGGTGAAGGTGCGGCCTTCCTGGGCGAGCAGGTCCAGGATCTTGGCCGCGGAGCCGGGCATCACCGGCTGGACCAGGATGGCGACGATGCGGACCACCTCGAGGGTGACGTAGAGGACCGTCGCCATGCGGGCCAGGTCTTCTTCGGTGCCCGACTTGCGCAGTGCCCAGGGGGCATTGGCGGAGAAGTAGCGGTTGGTTTCGCCGAGGGTGAGCCAGATGGCCTCCAGGGCGAGGTGCATCTGCTGGACGTCGAACTCGGCGCGGCACTTGTCGAGCAGCCCGTTCGCGCGGTCGAGCAGCGCACGGTCTTCGTCGGTGAACTCGCCGGGCGTGGGGGACTTGGCGTCGCAGTTCTTGTTGACCATGGTCAGGCTGCGCTGGACCAGGTTGCCGAACTCGTTGGCCAGGTCGCTGTTGATCCGGCCCGCGATGGCGTCGTTGCTGTAGCTGCCGTCCTGGCCGTAGGAGATCTCGCGCAGCAGGAAGAAACGCACCTGGTCGAGGCCGTAGGTGGACACCAGTGAGAGCGGGTCGACGACATTGCCCGTCGACTTCGACATCTTCTCGCCCTTGTTGTACAGGAACCCGTGCACGAACACCCGGTCCGGCAGCGCGATCCCGGCCGACATCAGGAACGCGGGCCAGTACACCGTGTGGAAGCGGGTGATGTCCTTGCCGATGATGTGCAGGTTCGCCGGCCAGAACTTCTCGAACGCGGCGGAGTCGGTGTTCGGAAAGCCGACGCCCGTCAGGTAATTGGTGAGCGCGTCGACCCACACGTACATCACGTGGTCGGGCTCGCCGGGGACCGGAACGCCCCAGTCGAAGGTGGTGCGCGAGATCGACAGATCCTTCAGACCGGCCTTGACGTAGCTGACGATCTCGTTGCGCCGGGTCGAGGGCGCGATGAACTCGGGGCGCTCCTCGTAGAGGGCGAGCAGCTTGTCCTGGTACTGCGAGAGCTTGAAGAAGTAGTTCGACTCCTCGGTCCAGGTGACCGGGGTCTTGGTCTCGGTGGACTCGCGGGTGCCGTCGGCGAGGAGGGTGGTCTCGTCCTCGTTGTAGAAGGCCTCGTCGCGCACCGAGTACCAACCCGAGTAGTTGTCGAGGTAGATGTCGCCATTGGCGAGCATCCGTTCCCAGATGGCGACGCTCGCGGCCATGTGGTCGTCATCGGTGGTGCGGATGAAGCGGTCGAACGAGATGTCGAGCGCCTTGTCCATCGACTCGAAGACGTCGGAATTGCGGGCCGCGAGCTCCTGCACCGGGATGCCTTCGGTGACGGCGGTCTGCTGCATCTTCTGACCGTGCTCGTCGGTGCCGGTCATGAAGAACACGTCGTAACCGTCGAGTCGCTTGAAGCGGGCGATCGCGTCGGTGGAGATGTACTCGTACGCGTGGCCCATATGCGGCACACCGTTCGGGTACGCGATGGCCGTCGTGACGTAGAAGGCGGGCGCCTCGGCGCCTCCGGCTGCACTCATGATGCCCATTACTGTAATCCGGGTGGCAAATACGAATCGTCCGGCTCCGCCAGTTCCGACGCCGCTCGCGCCCCTGATCGATGCCCACACCCACCTCGATGCCTGTGGCGCAACCGATGCCGCGTCGACCACGGCCATCGTGGACCGCGCCGCCTCGGCCGGTGTCGGGCACGTGGTGACCGTGGCCGACGATCTCGCGGCCGCGCAGTGGGCCGTGCGGGCTGCGCAGTGGGATCCGCGGGTGTACGCCGCCGTCGCGTTGCATCCGACCCGGGCCAACGCCCTCGACGACAAGGCCAAGGCCGAGCTCGAGCACCTCGCCACCGACCCGCGCGTGGTCGCGGTCGGTGAGACCGGCCTCGACTACTACTGGCCGGGCAAGCTCGACGGCTGCGCCGATGTCGAAACCCAGATCGAGGGGTTCCGCTGGCACATCGACCTGGCCAAACGCGTGCGCAAACCGCTGATGATCCACAACCGCGAAGCCGATCACGACCTGCTCACGGTGCTGCTCGACGAGGGCGCGCCGGACACGGTGATCTTCCACTGCTTCTCCTCCGACGCCACGATGGCCGAGGCCTGTGTGGCGGAGGGGTGCGTGCTGAGCTTCTCCGGCACCGTGAGTTTCAAGAACGCGCACGAACTTCGAGAGGCCGCCAAGCTGGTGCCCGACGACCAGATCCTGGTGGAGACCGACGCGCCGTATCTGACCCCGCACCCGTATCGCGGTGCGCCGAACGAGTCGTACTGCCTGCCGTACACCGTCCGCGCGCTGGCCGAAGTGCGCGAACAGGACCCGCAGGCGCTGGCCGAGATCACCACCGCCAACGCACGCAGGCTGTATCGGATTCGGTAGTCCGTTTCGTCTGTTCGGCAGGGGGCTGGACATTAAACGTGAGTCGGCTCACATTCGTGCGCTCACGTTGTTATCTACCAGCGCTGTCTATATCGAATTGTGATCTACGATCCCGCTGTTCGGGCGGCCTGGTGTTGTCTACCGCGCACCTCGCCGTTATCGTCCTGTAATCATGTCAGCTTTTGCGCGGATCAACTCGTCACGTTCACCGCTGCTGTTCGCAGCGGTGGCGGCCATGCTGCTGATTCTTCTCGTCGGCGCCTCACTGGCGATCGTGAACCACAAGACGGTGGCACTGGTCATCGACGGCGAACGGACCGAGCTCTCGACGATGTCGCGCGATGTGCGCGCCATTCTGGCCGACGCGGGCTACGAGATCGGCGAACACGACGAGGTGATTCCCGCCGCGGGCGCCAAGGTCGGCGACGGCGCCACGATCACTTTCAATCGTGGCCGCGAGATCACAGTCACCGTCGACGGTGTCGAGCGCATGGTGTGGACCACCGGCACCACCGCTGGCGACGCGCTCGCGTCGATGCAGATCCCGTCCGACACCCACGTGTTGCCGTCCCGCACCGAGAAGCTGCCCCTCGCCGGTGCGGCACTGAGCGTGTACACCCCGCGCAATATCTCGCTGGTCGACGGCGGCGCCGCCCCGATCGATCTGCGCCTCGCCGCCGCGACCATCGGTGAATTCCTCACTGCCGCAGGCGTTCCGTTGAAGGACGAGGACTTCACCGAGCCCGCCGCGACGACGCCGCTCGCCGAGGGCATGCGGGTCGTCGTCACGCGCCAGCACACCGAACAGCGCACCGAAACCCTGCCCCTGGATCCCGTCGAAACGGTGATCGAGGACGTGACCATGAACATGAGCCGCACCGTGGTCGAGAACCCGGGCATGCCCGGTCTGCACGAGGCGACGTTCGCGGTGCGGATGGTCAACGGTGCCGAAGCCTCACGCGTGCAGGTGAATTCGAATGTGATCACGCCCGCGCAGCCCAAGACGATTCGTAAGGGCGCCAAGCCGGGCACCGAGGTGCCGCCGGTGCGCGACGGCGCTGTGTGGGACGCGCTGGCCAAGTGCGAGTCGACGGGGAACTGGGGGATCAACACCGGCAACGGTTACTACGGCGGCATTCAGTTCGATCAGAGCACGTGGGAACGACAGGGCGGGTTGAAGTACGCGCCGCGCGCCGATCTGGCGAGTCGGGAAGAACAGATCGCGATCGCCGAGGTGACGCGGGCGCGGCAGGGCTGGGGCGCGTGGCCTGCTTGCACCGGACGCTTGGGAATCAGCTGATCCAGCAAGACCGTTGAGCTGATCACGCAGGAACATGGGTAACTCCCCGGCTACCTCCCACTTGATACGTGAATCACGCAAGGCCGAGAACTGAACAATCGGACTTCCGGACGGCACGCTGAATACGCGGAGAGGCGGGACCGCCGGTACAGTGCTCTCGTTTCGCCGGGTCTGCTGTGCTCGTGCGGTGGGGTCGGGTCGTTGAACGAGTCGACGGGTGGTTGGGATGTCTACGGTTTCGGCCTGGTGGCGTGCGATTGCCACGGTGGTGCTGTCGGCGGGGGTCGGGGTGTGCGCGCCGGTGACGGTGGCGCACGCGGACGCGCCGGGAACGGTGATCGCGGTTGTTCCGCAGGGCGACGGGTTCCATGGGATGTCGGGGGCTCAGGTCATCGACTACTGGACGCGGGGTGTGGGGGGTGTGCCGCAGCCCGCGAGTGGCGCGCTGTATCTGCCGACCGGGGTCGCGCCCGCGGGTGGTTGGCCGATCGCCACCTACGACCACGGGACCACGGGACTCGGCGCGGGCTGTGGCGGGCAGTCGGATCCGGCGGGTGCGCCGTGGCCGCAAGCGCAAGCGGGCCAGGATGTTTTCCTGCGGCATCTGGTGTCGAAGGGGTTCGCTGTCGTCGCGCCGGATTATCTGGGTCTCGGCAGGTTCGACACCGGTCCGCATCCGTACCTCGGGATCGACACCGAGGCCACTGCCACGATCGATATGCTCCGGGCCGCGCATTCCGTGCGTGATGATCTGTCGCCGGTCTGGGTGGCGACGGGAATGTCGCAGGGTGGGCAGGCCGCGCTCGGCACCGCGCATCGGCAGGTGAGCTACGCGCCGGAGCTGGACTTCCGCGGGACCATCGCGATCGACCCGGAGTCGGACGTGGAGAAGGTGGCGACGCTGCTCGGGCCGGGCAACCCCGATCGCCTCAGCGGCGGAATCCTGGGGTTCTCGGCCAGCATCCTGGCCGGACTGCGAGCCGCTCGCCCGGACGCGCAGGTCGACAGTTACCTGAGCCCGCTCGGCCGTCAGGTCGTCGACGAGATCGGTGCCCTGTGCTCCGACGCCATCGACGACCGGGTCGCCGATCTCACGCTGGGCGAGATGCTCAGCCGCTCGCTCGGAGACGAGCCCATGCGCTCGGTGATGGCCGACTACATGACCGTCCCGACCAGTGGGTACGACGCGCCGATCGTGCTGCTGGTCAACGCCACCGACCGCACGGTGCCCTCGCCGCTCCACGCGGCGCTGGCCGCGCAGTTCACCGCGGGCGGCGTGGACTACACACCGGTGGTCGGGACAGGCAGTCACTGCGAGCTGAATCCGGCGATGTGGGCCGCGATCGACGAGTTCTTGGGTCGGGTCGTCGCGGGTTAAGGGTTCTCTGTCATTCGGGGTCCCGACGATCGTTGATCTGTACACTCGTCCAAAATCTTGATCGCCTGGTAGAGAGACCGAACTGTGCTGAAGAACCCGATTCGGGCGACCGTTGTCGCCGCGCTGGCCGCGAGCGCTGTCACGGCCGCCGGCTTCACCCCGGCAACGGCCGAGACCCCCGGTTCACTCATCTCGGTGCGGGCCGAGCCCGCAGGCTGGCACGGGCTCGACAGGGGCTCCTCGGTCGAATACTGGATGACCGACTCGGCGGGCGTCCAGCGCCCGGCCAGCGGCGCGATGTTCCTCCCCGAAGGCGAAGCCCCGGCCGGTGGTTGGCCGATCGTGGCCTATGCCCACGGCACTTCGGGCTCCGGCCCGGGATGCGGCGGTCAGGCCGATCCGGAGCTCGCGCCGCTGCCGCTGCATCGCGCGTCCGAGGACCGGCTGATCAAGCGGTTCGTCGACCAGGGCTTCGCCGTGGTCACCCCCGACTACCTCGGCCTCGGCCGCTTCGACACCGGCCCCCACCCGTATCTGGAAGTGCGCAGCGAGGCGACCGCGACGATCGACCTGGTTCGCGCGGCCCGTGCCGCCAGCCCTGAACTGTCGCGGACCTGGACCGCGGCGGGCACCTCCCAGGGCGGTCACGCGGCGCTGAGCGCGGCGCATGTCCAAGCCGAATACGCTCCCGAGCTGGACTTCCGCGGCACCGCCGCCATCGACGCCGCCTCCGATGTGGAGAAGATCCTGCCGTTGCTCGGGCCGGACATCCCGTCGGCGCCCGGACTTTCGGGCACCACGTCGTTCGTCGTCAGCATCCTGGCCGGGCTGCGCGCCACGCACCCGGAACTCGATGTGGACTCCTATCTGACGGAGCGCGGCAAGGCGCTCGTCGACGACGCGGGCACCCAGTGCCTCGACGAGATCCTCGCCGCGACCAAGGGCGTGACCTCGGCCGATTTCCTGGCGCGCCCGCTCGCCCCGCTGCGTGAGCCGCTCGCGGCGTACATGATGCTGCCGACCAGCGGCTACGACGCCCCGATCCTGCTGACGATGAACGTCACCGACACGGTCGTGCCGTCCCCACTGCACGCGGCGCTGGTCGCCCAGCTCGCGGCCAACGGCGTCGATCAGCAGGTGGTCACCGGCACCGGCCAGCACGGCTCGGTCTCGCCCGAGCAGCTCGCCGCCATCGACGGTTTCCTCGCGCGCGTCAACGCCGCCCCGACACAGCGCTGAGCTGCCTCATCGGCGAGGTTGGTAGGTTCTAGCGGTGTCCGAACCAGAGAATTCCGCTCGAGGTAGCCGTGCCGCATTGCTCGGTCCCGTCGAGGTCCGGACGCTGGCCGAACGTTTCGGCGTCCGACCCACCAAGCAACTCGGACAGAACTTCGTGCACGACGGCAATACCGTGCGTCGCATCGTGTCCGCGGCCGGTGTCGGTGCGGGCGACACCGTGCTCGAGGTCGGTCCCGGTCTCGGCTCGCTGACGTTGGCGCTGCTCGACGTGGTCGATCAGGTGGTCGCCGTCGAAATCGACCCCGTGCTGGCCAACTACCTGCCCGAAACCGTCGCCGATCGCGCGCCCGGCCTGGTCGAGCGGCTGCGGGTGGTCGAGGCCGACGCGCTGCGGGTGCGCCCGGAGCAGTTGCCCGCCGTGCCGACCGCGCTGGTGGCGAACCTGCCGTACAACGTGGCCGTGCCCGTGCTGTTGCACCTGCTCGCGACGTTGCCGAGCATCATGGTGTCGCTGGTGATGGTCCAGGCCGAGGTGGCCGACCGGCTGGCCGCCGAGCCCGGTAATCGGGTGTACGGGGTGCCGAGCGTCAAGGCGGGTTTCTTCGGTAAGGTTCGTCGCGCGGGTCATGTGGGGACGCAGGTCTTCTGGCCGGTGCCGCGGGTCGAATCGGGGCTGGTGCGCATCGACCGCTATGTCGAACCACCGTGGCCGATGGACGAGGCGCATCGCCGCCGGGTGTTCGAGGTGATCGACGCGGCTTTCGCGCAGCGGCGAAAGACCTTGCGGGCAGCGCTGTCCGGATGGGCGGGCTCGCCCGTCGAGGCCGAGCGCAGGCTCGTCGCCGCGGGCATCGATCCGACGGCGCGGGGGGAGACCCTCGAAACCGCGGCGTTCGTCCGGTTGGCGGCGACGACTTAGGTCCGCGAATCGTAGTTTCTCGCAGGAGAACCCGCAGTACACCGGCCGTTCATCGGCACGGGTCGGGCGGTCCCTGTGAAAGCACTTGTGGATAACCGGTTTTCGCCGTGTCCGGAGTTGATCATGGTCGGCGGGCGGCGTTCCCGGTCGCACCCCGGAATTCGGTTCTCACCACGTCTGGGGATGGATGTGGATGACATTGTGGATGGTTCGTCGGGCAGTGCGACGGGGGTGAACCGCCGGTGAACGGCTGGTCAGCCGTGCACCGGCGGCGCGGAAATCAGGCGCTGAGCGCGTAGCCCGCTTCGTCGACTGCGGCGGCCACTTCGGTATCGGCCAGTTCGCCCGCGCTGTCCACGCGAACGAGACCGCTGGCGAGGTCGACATCCACACTGGTGACGCCGTCGATCTTGCCGATCTCCTGCTTGACCGAGCTCGCGCAATGCCCGCAGGTCATCCCCGTGACGGTGTAAGTGGTGGTGGCCATGGCCGACTCCTTCGCTTCGAACATACGGTCCAGGGGTATGTCCCCGACACGGACGAACATACCCCCCGTGGGTACCTAGCGCAAGGCCTTGTTCGAACGGCGGGTGTTCGACGTGCGTACTAGTCGGCCGAACCTATTACGCTTGGTGATCGTGCTGTCAGTTGTGCCCAGCCCGGTCGTCGTGCGAGCTCCGTCGAAGGTGAACCTGCATCTCGGAGTCGCTGATCTGCGTCCGGATGGATACCACGACCTGACCACCGTCTTCCAGGCATTGTCCCTCGCCGACGACCTCCGCTTGGCCCCGTCGGCCTCGCTCGCCGTGCGGGTCACCGGCGAAGGCGCCGCCGAGGTGCCCACCGACCGCACCAACCTGGTCTGGAAGGCCGCGGTCCGCCTGGCGCACCTGGCAGGCCGTGCCCCGCTGGTCGAGATCGCCATCACCAAGGGCATCCCGGTGGCCGGTGGCATGGCGGGCGGTAGTGCCGACGCGGCCGCGACCCTGGTCGGGCTGAACGAGCTGTGGGACCTCGGGCTGACCCGCGACGAACTGTCCACGATCGCCGCCGAACTCGGCAGCGACGTCCCGTTCGCGCTGCACGGCGGCACCGCGCTGGGCACCGGTCGCGGCGAACGCCTGCTTCCGGTGCTGTCGCGCAATACCTTTCACTGGGTCCTCGCGTTGGCCAAGGAGGGCCTGTCCACCCCTTCGGTCTTCCGTGAACTCGACCGCCTCCGCGCCGAAGGTGAGCCGCCGCGTCTCGGCGACCCCCAGAAACTCATGCAGGCACTGGCCGCGGGCGACCCGCACACCCTCGCGCCGCTGCTCGGCAACGACCTGCAGGCCGCGGCCCTCTCGCTGAAACCGGAACTGCGCCGCACCCTGCGCGCGGGCGTCGGCGCGGGCGCGTTGGCCGGCCTGGTCTCGGGTTCGGGCCCCACCTGCGCCTTCCTCTGCGAATCCGAGGAAGTCGCGATCGGTGTCGCCGCCGAACTGGCGGGCGCGGGCGTGTGCCGCAGCGTGCGCACCGCGAGTGGACCGGTTTCGGGAGCGCGTGTGCTCGACAGTGAGACGCAGCCCAATCGCTGATGGACACGGCCGCCGCGGCAGGGGCCAGAGCGGCCAACGGCCGGTCCTCTATGATCACAGGCAACAGATCTTGTATGGACATGGGTAACTTCGCCGGGGACGGGCCCACTGATCCAGCAATCCAACGTAGGCCGCCGACGCACCGCCTCCCCGCGCCTGAGTCTGGCCAGAAGTCGCGGGGAGGCGGAACAGGCTACATCTATGTCCAACCTGATCAACCTGGAACAGGTCTCCAAGAGCTTCGGCGTCAAGCCGCTGCTGGATGACGTCTCCCTCGGAATTCACGCGGGGGAACGGATCGGGGTGGTGGGCCTCAACGGTGGCGGTAAGACCACGCTGCTCGAGGTCCTGACCGGACTGGAACCGCCCGACAAGGGCCGGGTGAGCCGGGTGGGTGGGCTGCGGATGGCCGTGGTCACCCAGCGTGGCGTGTTGCCGGAAGGTGCGAGCATCGGTTCGATCGTGTTCGCCGGGCTCTCCGATGATCTGTCCACCGTCGACATCGCCGACCATCAATGGGCCGCCGATTCGCGCGTGCGCTCGATCCTCGAGGGCATCGGCATCGCCGATCTCGGGCTCGACACTCTGGTCACCAACCTCTCCGGTGGCGAGCGCCGCCGCGTCGCGCTGGCCGCGGCGCTGGTGCGCGACCTGGACCTGCTGGTCCTCGACGAGCCGACCAACCACCTCGACATCGAGGGGGTGCAGTGGCTGGCTGAACACCTGGTCGCCCGTCGCACCGCACTCGTCGTCGTCACCCACGATCGCTGGTTCCTCGACACCGTCGCCAACCGCACCTGGGAGGTCGTCGGCGGCAAGGTGGAGGTCTATGAGGGCGGCTACGGCGACTGGATCTTCGCCCGCGCCGAACGCGCACGTCAGGCCGACGCCTCGGAATCGCGTCGGCAGAACCTGGCCCGCAAGGAACTGGCCTGGCTGCGCCGCGGCGCCAAGGCCCGCACCTCCAAGCCGCGCTACCGCGTCGAGGCCGCCGAGGCGCTGATCGCCGATGTGCCCGCGCCGCGCGACTCGGTCTCGCTGGCCGCGTTCGCGCGCAAGCGCCTCGGCCGCGTGGTGATCGAACTCGAAGACGTCGCGCTCGCCACCCCCGACGGTCGTGTGCTGGTCGACGACCTCACCTGGCGACTCGCGCCGGGCGAGCGGGTCGGTTTGGTCGGCGTCAACGGGTCGGGCAAGACCACGCTGTTGCGCGCGCTGGCCGGGGAGACCGAACCCGCCAAGGGCAAGCGGATCCAGGGCCAGACCGTGCAGATCGGCTGGTTGCGTCAGGAACTCGACGACCTGCCCACCGATATGCGGGTGCTCGAGGCCGTGCAGCAGGTCGCGCAGCGAATCATGCTCGGCGACAAGGAGATCTCGGCCGGCCAGCTCGCCGAACGGCTCGGGTTCACCCCGGCCCGCCAGCGCACCCCGGTCGGCGACCTCTCCGGTGGCGAACGCCGTCGCCTGCAACTGACCCGCATTCTGATGGCCGAACCGAACGTCCTGCTGCTCGACGAGCCGACCAACGACCTCGACATCGACACCCTGCAGCAGCTCGAAGACCTGCTCGACAACTGGGCGGGCACGCTGGTGGTCATCAGCCACGATCGCTACCTGGTCGAGCGCATCTGCGACTCCACCTGGGCCCTGTTCGGCGACGGCAAACTCACCAACCTGCCCGGTGGCATCGACTCCTACCTCGCCAAGCGCGCCGCCATGGCGGGCAACGCCAAGCCGCTCACCGCGAAGACCGGTGGCACCTCGACGGATTCGTCCGACCGCCGGGCCGCCCGCAAGGAGCTGTCGAAGGTCGAACGCAGCATCGCCAAGCTCGACGAGCGCGAACAGAAACTCCACAAGGCGCTGGCCGACGCTGCGACAGATCCCGACAAGCTGATCAAGCTGGGAGCCGAACTCAAGGAAGTCGTCGCCGAAAAGGAAGCAGCGGAAGAACGCTGGATGGAACTGGCGGAGCTCGGCGAGAGCTAGGTCGCGGTCTCGCGACCGTCGCTGATCACGACAGGTAGACACGTCTGGACGAAGTCGGCGCCGAATTCGGTGAGCAGGATGCTGCGGTAGGTCACCTTCGTGCCGAAACCGGGGCGCCGCAACGCTTCCCGCACCTGCTCCTGGGCCTCGATGACCTGGTAGCGGTGCGGGTTGCCGACGGGGTCGCGGGTGTACTCGATGAGCCCGAGCCTGCGCAGGTTGGGTAGGTATTGCGGCACCCGGTTCGGAAACCGCAGGCCCGCATGCTCACCCAGCATGGTGAGTCCGCTGATCAACCGCTCGCCACCGAACGCCCGCTGACGGCCGGTGCGCACATCGATGGCCGGTTGCGGCCCGTCGACGTGCAGGAATCGCAGAATCCGTGCCTCGTCCGGCGTGATCTCGGCGAGGATGCCGGGATAGGCCGGATGGGTGTCGGGCTGTGCGGCAT
The DNA here is from genome assembly GCF_001613085.1 of Nocardia salmonicida NBRC 13393. GTDB lineage: Bacteria > Actinomycetota > Actinomycetes > Mycobacteriales > Mycobacteriaceae > Nocardia > Nocardia salmonicida. The sequence goes on along the minus strand of NZ_BDBR01000011.1, from coordinate 155,744 downwards.
GCGTGCTGGCAGACAGGCGAAGCAGTTCGGCGCCCTGCTCGCGCAGGGTCGGCGCGCCGTCGTCACCGCGGTGGTCGGCGCCCGTCGGCAGGCCGAGCGCGTGCCGAAGCCGGTCGCGTACTGCGGTTTCCGCTTCGGCGAGCACCTCGTTGGGCGGGTTGCCCGCCATGCTGCCGCGCACCACCGTGACGGTCACCCCGAGCGCGGTGTCCAGGGTCCACAGCGTCATCCCCGAGGCAGCGGTCAACGCGACCCGTGCCACGCCGGTCGCCGCCCGCACGGTGCGCACCGGTGAGACAGGCAGCAGGCCACGCTTGTCGCCTGATGCCTCTAGCGGCGGTACCGATCGTCGCACCATGTCGGTGGACGGGGTCCCGTCGTCTACATCCATGTCGTCGCTACTCCTGTTCCGAAGACCAGGATGTGAGCGTATCCGGCGAGCAGTCCCAACACACCGCCATGGACGAAAAGTAACCATTCGTCCTGTTTGATCGCCGAGCGCAGCATGTCCACGAAGTCATGGGGCGAAAGGGCGGACATTTGCCGGGCGATGTAATCGTTGACCTGCCTGCTCTGCTGAGCGTTGAACGCCGGGTCGGCGAACGCCATCGGCGCGATCGTCATGGCCTGCGTGGTGAGAGTTGTTTGCAGCGTGTCGTACTCGCGGCTGCCGAGCATGAATTTCACCGCGGGCCGCGCGGGCCCGAGCGCACGGTCGGCGGCCGGGCGCAGGGTGTCCTCCAGCATCTGCAGGGTGCGGTCCGAGCGCGGGCCGTTGAGCAGTTCGTCGCCGATATTGGCCACGGTGACGACCTCGGTGGACACCAATGCCGCGTACCCCGCGGTGATTTCGGGCTGGCGCTTGATCAGCAGACCCTGCCGCCACGGGCACCACCACTTCGGCGTGGCGGGCGCGAAGATCATATTGATCCCGATCCAGTTCACCACCCAGCCGATGATGATCCCGCCGACCGGCAGCACGACCAGTGCCGAGAGCCCGGTGGTGTGCAGCACCAGCACCAGTAGCAGCCCGCAGGGCGCGCCGAAATAGAAGCCGAAATTCTGCATGAACCGCAGCTCCTTGGCGCCGAGCACCTGGAACAGCTGGTTGAGCAATTGCGGTCGGGCCTGGAAGTAGCGGATCACCATCTGCTTCACGTCGAGCAGTTGGTCGATATTGGCGCCGAGCTCCATGGTGAGGTCGCGCAGGATCTCGGGCAGTTGCGAGCGCACCCGCTGATGGATCATCTCCCTGACCTGAACGGGCAGGTTGTACCAGAGCTGTGGGTGTTCGCGGCGCAGGATCACCTCGACGATGTCGCGGATCTGCGCGTCGGCCACCTCGGCCAGATGTTCGGCCAGCTTCTCCGGGTCGAGCTCGCGATAGAAGTCGGCGACGCTGCCCAGTTTGGACAGCCCCTTGTCGACCGCGATGCTGGCCATCTTGTCGGCGCGCGAGGGCACGATGCCCTGCCAGCCGATCCGGCCGTCATAGCTGAGCAGCGGCAATACCTGGATCCGCTTGGGCAGAAAAGGGAAGATCGCGCGCAAACCGGGCAGTCGGACTCCATGGAATTGAATCGGCTGGAACAGCATGAGAATGCCGGACCAGTTGGTTATGTAGCCGATAATTCCTGTGAAAAGAGGAATGGTCACAATTTCTAGCAGGAGTGTCGGGTGTAACCCGAACACACTCTCCAACACGACACGCCCTCCTGCCGATACCCGGTGACCACCGCCTCACCGAGAACCAAAATTTATCACCCCCGCGGCGAGGTGACCCTACTGTGAGTTGAGGAACTGGGTCCATTCGTCGTGCGCCAGACCACAGGGTAGTGTCTGAGACATCAGTCACAGAACCTGTCCCGAATGCCGTACTCACCCTTGCAAGTCGGAACAATGACCACCACCACATTTGGTGACAACCCACAAACTTGCGCACAGGGGGCGCGGTGGCAGGACTGTTCACATGGCGAGACTTCGGAGTAGGACGTGACAGACGACAGGACCGGACAGGACCTGGCCCGTGCCGGTACCCGCGCCGTCGAGCGCAGCTCGGATGTCGAGCAGCGACAGATCAGTAATGAGGCACGGTTGATCCGTGGCGTTTTCCGCGCCGCCGGATTGGCCGCCGGTACCGCCGTGCGCGGCAGCCAGTGGGCTGTGGGCACCACCTACGAGGTCACCAAGGAACTGGCGCAGGCGGCGCTGGACGGCGAATCCTCCGCCGATATCGCCGAGCGCACCGGCAATGCCCTGCGCTCCATCGCACGCAGCGCACTCGGCGTCACCGAGGGGTCGGTGCGCGAGATCGTCAGCTATGTGCCGACGCCCAACGGGGCATCGCAGCAGGCCATCACGGTCGGCCCGTACCTGCAGTCGGCCACCACCGATGACCTGCGGCGACGCGGCGACGCGTTGCTGGCCCGCTCGGCCGACGTGTACTTCACCGAGGACGTGCACCCGGCCTACGACCGCATCCTCGACGAGGTCGCTCCCGACGAGGCCCGCATCCTGCGGTTCATGGCCCTCAACGGTCCGCAACCTTCCGTCGACGTGCGTACCAACCGACCGCTCGGCATCGGCTCGGAGCTGGTGCAGGGCGATCTGACCTCGGTCCCCGAGCAGGCGGGCGTGCGCTACCCGGACCGCTCACGGTCCTACCTGATCAACCTCAACCGACTCGGACTCACGCTCACCTCCGACGATCCGGTCGTGCTGAGCCGGTACATGGTGCTGGAAGTGCAGCCCGTCGTGGAGCAGGCGCTCAAGAAGGCGGGCCGTGCGCCCAAGATCGTGCGCAAGAGCCTTCGCCTCTCGGAATTCGGTGAGGATTTCTGCCGCACCTGCTTCACCATCGGGTAGCCCAGACAGCCGGGACGGCAGGCGCCGGAGGTCACACTCCGGTGTCAGCAGTGATAGCGATCTGATACAGAACGCGCGGCGAGCCGTTTCCGGTGGGATCGTGGAGAGATGGAGCAGGGTCCGGAATCTCCGAACGTGCACGTCGACGAACCTGTCGCGGCCGCGTGGACAGGCCCTACGCCGTTACTGCCCGGAGATGACACGCCGTTGGTCGCCGGGTCGAACTCGGGGGAGGCATGGATGGCGTCAGAGCAGCTGGACGACGGCGAACAGCCCGTACCGGTCGAGCGCCCGCCGGATCACCCCGACGACCTCATCGCGATCAGCAGGCTGAAGTACCGCTACCTGCGCAGCCTCGACACCAAGTCGTGGGACGAGTTCGCCGACACGATGATCCCCGAGGCCACCGCCACCTACAGCGAATACCTCCAGTTCGAGTCACGCGAGGCCTTCCTGGCCTTCCTGCGCAACACCCTGGGGCCGCACGTGATCACCGAGCACCGCTGCGACCACCCCGAGGTCGATGTCGACGGTGACACCGCCAGCGGTACCTGGTACCTGGCCGACACGGTGATCATCCCCGAACACAACATGTGCCTGCGCGGCGCCGCGTTCTACACCGACAGCTATGTGCGCTGCGACGACGGACATTGGCGCATCTCGCACACCGGATACGAGCGCACCTACGAGGTGGTGCTCTCGCTCAGCGACCTGCCGAGCCTGCGTCTCACCGCGAGCCGCTGGGGAATGATCGCGCAGGAGAACCACATCTCCTCGGTGGAACGCAATCCGGGACCGGCCGCGTAGCGGCCGACCCAGACAGCCCTAGTCCGCGGTCGCGACCAGCGGTTCCAGCGTGAGCTTCGGGTGTTCCTTCTCGATGTACTGCAGCCGCCACTTGTCGCTGAACAGCGCCAGGATCACGCCGTCGGTGCGGGTGAACACCTCGACGCCGCGCTGGCGATCCAGCTCGGGCGCCGACTCCGCGTCGGTGCGCCGGGCCAGGGTGAAGGGGAGGAAGTCCAGCTGCGTCTCGACGTTGAACTCGCCCTGCATCCGGGCGGTGACGACCTCGAACTGCATCGGACCGACCGCGGCGAGTACCGGGGTGGCGTCACCGCGGGCATCGTTGCGCAGCACCTGCACCACGCCCTCGGAATCGAGCTGGTCGATGGCCTTGCGGAACTGCTTGTACTTGCCCGCGCTCTGCGCGCGCAGCGTCGCGAAATGTTCGGGCGCGAAGCTCGGGATCGGCGGGTACTCCACCTTCTTCTCGACGAACAGCGTGTGGCCCGGTGCGAGCGCGGTGGCGTTGACCAGGCCGACCACATCGCCGGGATAGGCGGTGTCGACCGTGGTGCGCTCGCGGCCGAAGACCGTCAGCGCGTACTTGGTGGCGAACGGGCGACCGGTCTGCGCGTGAGTCACCACCATGCCGCGTTCGAACTCCCCGGACACGATCCGCATGAACGCCAGCCGGTCGCGGTGGGCGGTATCCATCCCCGCCTGCACCTTGAACACCACCGCGCTGAACGGGTCACCGGTCGTGCGTTCCTTGCCCGTCACATCGGCACGCGAGCCGGGCGCGGGCGCCAGTTCCACCAGGGTCTCCAGCAGTTGGCGCACACCGAAATTCAGCATGGCCGAGGCGTAGATCACCGGCGAGGTCTGGCCTGCCAGGAACATCTCCTGATCGTGGTCCTGTCCGGTCGCCGAGAGCAGTTCGCTCTCCTCGGCCGCGGTCGTCCACGCCTCGCCCTCGCGCGCTTCGGCCTGGGTGGCGTTCAGGTATTCCTCGGGCGCGATGGTCGCGCCACCGGCTGTGCGGGTGAAGTGGATGTACTCGCTCGCCTCGCCCTCGGGCCCACGGCGCAGCAGGCCACGGAAATCGCCCGCGATGCCGACCGGCAGGAACAGAGGAGTGGGCGTGAGGCCGATCCGCTCGCTGATCTCGTCGAGCAATTCCAGCGGGGCCTGACCCGGCCGGTCCCATTTGTTGATGACGGTGATCACCGGGATGCCGCGGTGGCGACACACCTGGAACAGCTTGAGCGTCTGCGGTTCCAGGCCCTTGGCCGCGTCGATCAGCATCACCGCGGCGTCGACGGCCGTGAGCACCCGGTAGGTGTCCTCGGAGAAATCGGAGTGACCGGGGGTGTCGACCAGGTTGATCACATTGTCGATATCGGACCCGGCGGCCCGGTAGTTGAACTGCAGCGCGGTCGAACTCACGGAGATACCGCGCGCCTTCTCCATCTCCATCCAGTCCGACACCGTCGACTTGCGACCGGCCTTACCGTGGATCGCGCCCGCCTCGGAAATCATCCGCGCGTGCAGCGCCAGTGCTTCGGTGAGCGTCGACTTACCCGCGTCGGGGTGCGAGATCACGGCGAACGTACGCCGACGGGCCACCTCGGCGGGCAACCCGCGTGGGGTGGGGGCGACGTTCTCTCCGGACTCGGACAAAGGGGAGCCTTTCGGTGGGGGCAGCCTTTCCAGGGTACGAGGGGCTGAAGGGGTGGTCACAGGGGGGATCAATTGTTCGGTAGTCCCAGGATGTTTGACGCTGTGTTTTTTGGAGCGCGGGCGCGCTCGAGTCGCGGCCCCTGGGGGCCGCCGGTTAGCCACCGGGGCTTGCTCCTTCGTCGCGTACGCCCCGGCGGCTAACCGGCGACCCGGCCGCGACCGGCCACTTTGTGGCCGCTGCTCCCTATGGGTCGCAGGTGCGGGGTTCGGAGTGCGGTCATGGCGGTTTTAGATCGCGGATTGCTATGCGGTATGGTTGGCGGGTTGTCTCGGCGAGGGTGAGTGCCCGTTTGGTGCGCACACCGTGATCGACGCGGCTCGGCTGAGTTTGTTTGGGCCGTCCTCGTTCGTTCTTTCGTCCGACGAGTAGACCTTGACCCCGGAGTTGGGTCACCCATGACCAGCCGTAGGAGCGCATTCAGTATGTCCGACGCCAATCTGATCGAAGCCGCCGTCCGCACCGAATTCGGTAAGGGCGCCGCTCGCCGTACCCGTCGCGACGGCAACGTGCCCGCCGTGCTGTACGGCCACCACGCCGAGCCGCAGCACCTGTCGCTGAACGCCAAGGCGTTCGCCGCGATCCTGCGTCTGCACGGCACCAACGCCATCCTGAACCTGCAGATCGACGGCCAGCCGCAGCTGGCGATGACCAAGTCGGTCGTCGTCCACCCGATCCGTCGCTACATCGAGCACGCTGACCTGCTGATCGTCAAGCGTGGCGAGCGCGTCACCACCGACGTCAACGTCGTGGTCGTCGGCGATGCCGTCTCCGGTGCCCTGATCACCCAGGAGCTCAACACCCTGTCGATCGAGGCCGACGCGATGAACCTGCCCGAGACCATCGAGGTCTCGGTCGACGGCATCGCGCCCGGCACCCAGATCCTGGCCGGCACCATCGCGCTGCCCGAGGGCGTCACCCTGGCCGGTGACCCGGAAGCGCTGATCGTCAACGTGATCGAGGCGCCTTCCGCCTCGCAGATGGACGACGAGGGTGAAGCCGCCGCCGAGACCGAGACCGCGGAGACCGCTCCCGAGTCCGAGTAAGACCGCGCACTACGATTCGGGCAATGACCGAATCTTCCGGGCCCGCGCTCGTAGTCGGACTGGGTAACCCCGGCCCCGAATACGAGCGCACTCGCCACAATGTGGGCTTCCTGGTCGCCGATGTGCTCGCCGAGCGCATCGGCGGCCGTTTTGCCGTGCACAAGAAGTCCGGTGCCGACCTGCTCCAGGCGCGACTGGACGGACGCCAGATCCTCCTCGCGAAGCCGCGCACCTACATGAACCTGTCCGGGCGGCCGGTCGCCGCGCTGGCGAAGTTCTTCTCGGTGCCGGTGGATCAGGTGATCGTGGTCCACGACGAGCTGGATCTGCCGTTCGGGACGCTCAAGCTCAAGCAGGGCGGCGGCGAAGGTGGGCACAACGGATTGCGGTCGATCTCGCAGGCGTTGACCACCAAGGAGTACCTGCGGACCAGGATCGGGATCGGACGTCCGCCCGGTCGGCAGGATCCGGCCGATTACGTGCTCAAGCCCTTCTCCGCGCCGGAGCGCAAAGAGGTTCCGGTGATCGTGGAGCAGGCCGCCGACGCGGTGGAGCTGTTGTTGAAGGTCGGGCTGGAAGCAGCCCAGAACAACCTGCACTGAGACACTCGGCGCGCCAACGACTCTTGGCGCGCCGAGTTCGTTCTCAGCGCAGGTGCACCGCGGTGGCGGTGCGGCGGAGTTTGCCCGAGGAGGTCTTCGGGAGGGCTCCCGGTCCGAGGACGGCTACCGTGCGTGGGCGCGCGCCCACCTCGGCGAAGACCTCGTGGACGATCTCGCGCTCGATGCGTTTCACCTCGTCGGGGTCCTGGTAGTCGTTGGATTCGACCACCACCGCGAAACTTTCGCGTTTCTCACCGGCGTCCAGACGCACCGCTACCGCGTTGCCGGGGCGGACTCCCGATACCCGCAGGGCGGCTCGTTCGATGTCGGTGGGGTAGATATTGCGGCCGCCCATGATGATGACGTCCTTCATGCGTCCGCACACCACCATCAGGCCGTCTTCGGTGAAGTAGCCGATGTCCCCGGTGTCGAGCCAGCCGTCGGCGTCCTGGGCGGGGCGGAAGCCGTCGACGGTGACATAGCCCGAAGTGACCGCGGGGCCGCGCAATTCGATGACGCCGACCGAGCGAACCGGCAGCGGCTGCCGTTCGGCGTCGACGACGCGGCCCTCCAGGTCGTCGACCAGGTGCCCCAGCGTCGGCAGCCTGCGCGGGGTGCCGTGGTGGCCGTCCTCGGCGACCGGCACCGCCTTGCCGACGGCCTCGAGCAGGTCGGCGTCGATCACGTCGAGCACCTGCCCGTAGCCGGGGTCGGGGATCGATACGGCCAGGGTGGTCTCGGCCATGCCGTAGACCGGCGTGAGCGCCATCGGGTTGAGCCCGAACTGTTGTCCCGCCGCCGCGAGGGCGGTCATGGTGTCGGGGTCGACCGGTTCGGCGCCGTTCCACATGTAGCGCACGCTCGACAGATCCATCGTGCCGGGCTCGGCCTGCCGCAGTCGCCGTGCCAGCAGGGAGTACGCGAAATTCGGTGCGGCGGTGACGGTGCCGCGATACTTGTCGATCAGCTCGGCCCACAGCAGCGGCCTGGCCAGGAAGTCCAGCGGTGTCACGCACACCACCTCGGCGCCGAATTGCATGGGCACGCTGAGGAAGCCCACCATGCCCATGTCGTGGAACAGCGGCAGCCAGCTGATCATCACGTCGTCGTCGGTCTGGAACTTGACCCGGTTGAACATCGCGTACGCGTTGACGTAGAAGTTGCCGTGGGTTATTCGCACCGCTTTGGGTGATCCGGTCGAACCAGAGGTCAACTGCTGCAGAGCGATATCGCTCTCCGTGGTGGGCACCGGATCGGCATCCGGGCCACCGTGCAGGTCTTCGATCCGCACCACAGCGATCCCGCGTTCCCGCAACACCGGTTCGGCGGCATCGAACGGGGCGCCGAGAACCACGGCCTTCGCGTCGATCATGCGCAGCACCGTTTCGGTGTCGCGCACCCAGACCTCCAGGTCGGTGCGCGGCGTCGGCTGGTGCAACATCGTGATCGAAGCGCCGCGCATCCAGATGGCCTGGCAGGCAGGCGCGATGTCGACGGGCAGACCGGCCAGCACGCCGACAGCGTCGCCGTGCCCGATCCCGGCGGCCGCGAGACCACCCGCCATTCGCCGTGCCTGCCTATGGATTTCCCCCCAGGTCTGCCGCAGTGGTGCCTCCGGCTCTCCGGTGACCAGTCCCTTCGGGCTGGTCAGCGCTGTGCCAAACATTTCGTCGGTGAACCTGCTCAACGTCGGTCTCCCTTTACGCCAACGATCGGTTACGGCCGTGCTTTGCACTCCCAACAAGAAATCCCGCCCCGCCCCGCGCGTGTTAACCCGGGCTGACACCCAGCACCCCTGCTGTTGCGCCTTAGCCAGTGAAGGTGGCTGCGTAGCGGTTTACATATGGTCTACCCGATAACGTGGCAATTTCCCGCATCAGCAGGTCTGTTGCCGCTCTGACCTGGGCGTGATGAACTGCTGCGGGATAGTGCCTCGCGGGGTGGACGGTGATGCGTACCTTGGTGAAACGCAACAGTTTCCGACTGCGAGGATTCATGCGATCGGTACCGTCCAGGACCACGGGCACCACTGGCGCCCCGGTGGCCATGGCAACGCGCAGCGCCCCGGTGCGACCACGATAGACCCTGCCGTCCCGTGACCGTGTGCCCTCCGGGTGAATTGCCCAGGCGCCGCCGCCGTCGAGGATCGCGGTGGCCGCCGCGAGCGCGCCTGCGGCCGCGTCGCCGCCGGCTCGGTCCACCGGCACCTGGCCCGCGGCCGAGAAGAACCAGCGCTTGCATCGCCCCCGCAGCCCCGTGCCGGTGAAGTACTCCTGCTTCGCGAGGAAGGTGAGTGGCCGGGGGATCACCAGGGCCAGGTAGAGCGAGTCGATGAAGGCCAGGTGGTTGGCCGCGATGATCACCGGGCCGGTGCGGGGAATGTGTTCGAGCCCTTCGACGTGCGGGCGCCCGAGCAGGCGCAGCGCCGGGCCGATGAGGACGTATTTGCACAACAGGTACCACATGGGCAGCCCTTCAGTAGACAGTGTCTACCGAAGACTAGTAGACACTGTCTACGCATGCGACGGCGAATGCCGCCGAGCTGGTGTGCAGAATTGCCGGTATGCCTGAATCGTTGCGCGAGCGCCTGATCGACGTCGGCGTCGATCTGCTCGAAACCGACGGCGTCGGCGCACTCGGGCTGCGCGCGATCGCGCGGGCCGCCGGCGTCTCGCACGGCGCGCCGCGGCGGTGGTTTCCCACCCACGCGGCCCTGCTCGCGGCGATCGCGGCCCGCGGATTCGGGGAGCTGATCGAGCGGTTCGCGGTCCTCGCCACGATCGATGACCCGCGCGAACGATTGCGTCGGATGGCGGTCGACTACGTGGATTTCGCGGTGTCGCGGCCCGAGATGTTCACGCTGATGTTTCGCCACGATCTGTTGGAGGGTTCGGGCGAGAACCTGCGGGCGACGACGCAGCCGCTGTACGGGCAGGTGGTCGAACTGGTCGCGGCGGTGGCGCCGGAGTCGGCGCCGCAGCGCGCGCTGGCCCTGTGGACCAATGTGCACGGTCTGGCGACGATCGCCGTCAACCGGACGCTGGAAATCGTTGCCCCCGATCAGGACCCGCGGGTGCTCGTGGACCGGATCGTCCGCGAGCACCTCGCGAGGCTCAGCGGCTGAGGTCGGCCAGTGTCGTGACGAAGCGGTCGAGATCCTCCGGGCTGACGAAGCAGTGCGGAGAGGCTCGCAGGACGGCGGGCAGGGTGCGCTCCGACATGTCGAGCAGGGTGGAGCCCGCGCGGCTGACGGTAACGGTGATCGCGCGCTCTGCCAGGTGGTCGCGCAGCTGGTCGGGGTCGTGGCCGTCGACGGTGAACGACACGATGCCGCTGTGCTCGGTACCCAGGTCCCGCACGGTCACGCCGGGCAGCTCGGGCAGCGTCTTGCGCAGGTACTCGGCGCGGTTCGCGACGGCCGTGTAGACCTCGTCGGGACCTTGCTCGAGCAGGTAGTCGACGGCCGCGCCTAGGCCGAGACGGGCGGCTACGCCGCATTCCCAGAACTCGAAACGGGACGCGTCGTCGGCGAGGCGATACTCGCCGGGGCTCACCCACTCGGCGCTGTGCAGGTCGAGGCGGGCCGGTTCCATCGTCCGCGCCAATTCGGCACGGACATAGAGGAATCCGGTGCCGCGGGGGCCGCGCAACCATTTGCGGCCGGTGCTCGACATGGCGTCGACTCCGAGTTCGGTGACGTCGATGGGCAGCTGGCCGGTCGACTGGCAGGCGTCGAGCAGTACCAGCGCACCGGCTTCGTGGGCGATCCTGGTGGCCTCGGCGACCGGGTTCACGAGGCCGCCGTTGGTCGGTGCGTGCTGGAGCGACACCAGTCGCACGCGCTCGTCGAGCATGTCGGCGAGTGCGTCGGTGTCGAGGCGTCCGGTGTCGTCGCTGGGAATACGCTCGACCACGGCCCCGGTGCGCTTCGCGCGCTGTAGGGCGGCGATCGCGTTGCTGGCGTAGTCGGTGCCGGAGATCAGGATGCGGTCGCCGGGACGCAGGGGCACCGAGTAGGCGAAATCGGCCCATGACCGGGATGCGCTGTCGCTGAGGGCGATGGTGTCGGGGGTGGCGCCGATGAGGGTGGCGATCGAGGTCTTCACCTTGGCGAGGTCGTCGAGGCGTTCGTTAGCCGCACGGTAGCCACCGATCTCGGCTTCGCGGTGTAAATGGGCGATCATCGTGTCGACGACGACCTTCGGCGGCAGAGACGATCCGGCGCTGTCGAGGAAGACCTGACCAGTGGAAAGTCCTGAGGTGGCGGCTCTGATCGCGGCGAGGTCAAGCATGGTGACGACGATAGCGCCCCGAGTCGTTGGCCTTTTCGACACTTTCCCTGTCGGTGGTGCTCGCTACTCTGGAATGAGCGAAACGCAGGTTCCCCGGCAGCACACAGCACGTGGAGGTTGGCATGGCGGTCACTCTGGAACGCTCATCGTGGCCCGATTACGCCCCCGACCAGGGCGAAATGTCGTCCAGGGTGGCTGCGGAGGCCTATGTCGGCGGCGTGTGTTTCAAGCTCGGACCACCTGCGCTGATCGGCGCCGAACTGGAGTGGCTCACCGCGGGGCCCACCGGTTCACGCCCCACGCTCGACCAGCTGGCAGCGGCCCTCGGGCCGCACGCACCGACCTCCATCGCCCCGGCCCCGGCCGCGGTTCCCCTGCCGGGGGGGAGCCTGGTCACCCTCGAACCCGGTGGTCAGATCGAACTTTCCAGCGCACCGTTCGCCGATCCGGCAGCGCTGACGCAGCATCTGCGCGCTGACGCGGCCCGTTTGCGGGACCTGCTCGCCGCCCGGGAGATCAGCATCTTCGCCGCCGCCGCCGATGCGGGCCGTCCCGCCGAGCGCCTGCTCCGACTTCCCCGCTACGCGGCGATGGAACGTCGTTTCGACGGCGTCGGCCCCTTCGGCACGCTGATGATGTGCAATACCGCCGCCACCCAGGTCAGTGTGGACGCGGGCGCCGATACCGCCGAGATACGGGCCCGCTGGACCGCCCTCTACGCGCTCGGCCCCACCCTGATCGCCGCCTTCGCCTGCTCACCGCGCCTGCACGGCGTCCCGCCGGGCGACTGGGCCTCCCAGCGCATGCGTACCTGGTTGCGCCTCGACCCGTCCCGCGCCAGACCCCCGGTGGCCGACTGGGTCGACCCGATCACCGCCTACGCCCACTGGGCCCTCGACGTGCCACTGCTGTGCGTGCGCTGTGCCGATGAGGACGCCGACTGGTTCCCGCCGCCCGGCGCAACGTTCGCCGACTGGCTGTCGGGCGCCCTCGACGACGAAGTCGGCCGCCGCCCCACCCGCGCCGACCTGGACTATCACCTGACCACGCTGTTTCCCCCGGTCCGACCGTCCGGTCACCTCGAGGTGCGCTACCTCGACACCCAACCCGGCGAAGCGTGGACCACCCCGATCCACCTGTTCGATGCCCTGCTGTCGACCCCCGCCGTCGTCGCCGAGGCGACCGCTCTCGCCGCGCCCACCGCGGGTGAGTGGTTGACGTCGGCCCGCTGCGGATTGCTCGAGCCGCAATTGCGCCGCGCGGCGGTGGATGTGTTCGACCTGGCCGCCGCTCATGCGCGAACCCCCGAGGCCGCCGCGGAATTGGCAGCCTCGGCCCGCCGATGTAGGTCCGGTCGCAGTCCGCTCGCCGAGGTCGACTCCGCGCGCGACGGCTCGTCGCGATGACCCCACGGCTGATCGTCCGTCGCGGGCGAGCCGCTGTCCTTCTGTCCGAAGTCGTTGTCGACCAGTCTTTTTCGGAGCTCTCGTGAGTCTTTCTGTCCCCGCCGACCACAGTGACCGCGACCGTACGCGCGCCCGGATCGCCGAGGTCCTCTCGCGTGCTCGCCGCCGCACCGCCACGCTCACCGACAGCGTGGACGAGGCCGATCTCGTCGCGCAGCATTCGCCGCTGATGTCACCGCTGGTCTGGGATCTGGCACATATCGGGAACCAGGAAGAGCTGTGGCTGGTGCGCGATGTCGGTGGGCGCGAGGCGGTGCGCGCCGATATCGATGAGATCTACGACGCGTTCAAGCACGCCAGGGTCAATCGTCCGGCGCTGCCGCTGTTGGATCCCGAGCAGGCGCGCGGTTACGTCGGCTCGGTGCGCGAAAAGGTTCTCGATGTCCTCGATTCCAGTGATTTGGCCGGTACTGCGCTGGTGGACAACGGTTTCGTCTTCGGCATGATCGCCCAGCACGAACAGCAGCACGACGAGACCATGCTGGCCACCCACCAATTGCGGATCGGCGCGCCGGTGCTCTCGGCCCCGCCCGCGCCGGTCGGGCGGGTTCGGGTCGACGGCGAGATCGTCATTCCCGCAGGCGAATTCCTGATGGGTACGTCGGCCGATCCGTGGGCGCTGGACAACGAACGCCCAGCCCATCCGGTGCAGGTCGACGGGTTCGCGATCGATGTCGCACCGGTGACCAACGGGCAGTTCCTCGCCTTCATCGACGACGGCGGCTACGACCGGGCCGACCTGTGGTCGGAGCGCGGCTGGGCGCACCGCCAAGAGGCGGGCTTGGTCGCGCCGCAGTTCTGGGAGCGCGACGGTGACGGATGGACGCGCACAGCGTTCGGCGTCCGCACCCCGCTGCGGCTCGATCAGCCGGTCGTGCACGTGTGCTGGTTCGAAGCCGAGGCCTTCGCTCGCTGGGCCGGAAAGCGACTGCCCACCGAGGCCGAGTGGGAGAAGGCGGCGCGCTTCGATCCGGAAACCGGAGCGTCGCGGCGCTACCCGTGGGGCGAGGAGCAACCGGATGCCGGCCTGGCCAACCTCGGTCAGCAACACCTCGAACCCGCCGAGGTCGGCGCCTACCCGGCCGGCGCGTCGGCCACCGGCGTGCACCAGCTCATCGGCGATGTCTGGGAATGGTGCTCTTCGGGTTTCGAGGCCTACCCCGGCTTCCGCGCGTTCCCCTACCGCGAGTACTCCGAGGTCTTCTTCGGCGGCGACTACCGCATCCTGCGCGGCGGCTCCTTCGGTACCGACGAGGTCGCCTGCCGCGCCACCTTCCGCAACTGGGACCACCCGATCCGCCGACAGATCTTCGCCGGCTTCCGCCTCGCCAGAGACCTGCGCGAGGACGAACGCTGATGTGTAGACACCTCGGTTTCGTCGGCCCGCCGGTGGGCGTTGGCGAGCTGGTGATGCGCGGCCCGCACTCACTGTTCGCCCAGTCCTGGGCCCCTGCCGACATGCGTGCGGGCGGCACCATCAACGCCGACGGGTTCGGCGTCGCCTGGTGGCGCCGAGCCGATATCGGCGTCGAAGCCGCCCGTGACGCCGTTGCCCGCTACCGCAACCAGGCCCCGATCTGGACCGATCCCGCTGTCGCCGAGGTCCTCGGCCAACTCGAATCCCGCTCGGTGATCGCCGCTGTCCGCTCGGCCACCGTCGGGATGCCGGTGGAGCGCTCGGCCTGCGCCCCCTTCACCGACGAACACTGGGCCTTCAGTCACAACGGCGTCATCCCCGACTGGCGAACAACCCTCGTGGCCGTACTCGCCGACATCGACGAAGTATTCGCCACCGCGACGCCCGCCGTTGTAGCTCGACCCGCGTCCCCTGCAACACCATTCGGCTCGCCCGCAGTGCTGCTCCAAGCTGAGGCGTTCACCGACTCCGCCGCACTATGGGTGCTGCTGCGCGGTCTGCTCCGGGCGATCGCCCCGGAGGGGCCGATCACCTCTCCGGCTGAGGCCGTGCAACTGCTGGTCGCGCTCATCCTGCGCCATCAGCCGACAGCTCGGCTGAACCTGTTGCTCGGCAACGGCGCTGCGCTGTGGGCCACCACCTGCTGGCATTCGCTGTCGGTGCTCGTTGCCGACGACCACACCGTGGTGTCCTCCGAACCCTACGACGCCGACCCGCGCTGGCAATCCGTCACCGATCGCCAGTTGGTCGTCGCCACGCCCGGCCACTGCACCATCTCCGCTCTCGAACTCCCCGCCACCGAAAGGGTCCGTTCATGACCGCGCCGCTGCTGGACATCCACCTCACCGACGACGATCTCACCGCGGCCTTGCGCACCGACGCCCGCACCGGTCTGACCGCCGATCCGAAGTCCCTGCCGCCCAAGTGGTTCTACGACGCACGCGGCAGCGAACTCTTCGAGCAGATCACCGGACTTCCCGAGTACTATCCGACCCGTACCGAGCGAGCCCTCCTCGAGCGGGTCGTCGGCGAGATCGCCGCGGCGGCCAACGCCGAGGTGCTGGTGGAGCTCGGCTCCGGCTCGGCCGCCAAGACCCGTCTGTTGCTGGACGCCCTCACCGCTGAAGGCTCACTGAAAACCTATGTTCCGCAGGACGTCTCGGCCTCGGCGCTGCGCGGTGCGGCCGCCGAGATCGCGACCGAGTACCCGAACCTGTCCGTGCACGGAGTCGTCAGCGACTTCACCGACACCCTGCACAACCTGCCCCGGGGCGGTCGCCGCATGATCGCCTTCCTCGGCGGCACCATCGGCAACCTGGTCCCCGCCGAGCGCGCCGAATTCCTGGCAGGCATCAACGAGGTCCTCGAACCCGGCGAACTGCTCCTGCTCGGCGCGGGGTTGGTCATCGACCCCGCGATCCTGGTCCCCGCTTATGACGACGCCGCGGGCGTCACCGCGGAATTCAATCGCAATGTCCTGCACGTCCTCAACAGCCGACTCGACGCCGACTTCGTCCCCGAGAAATTCGAACACGTCGCCATCTGGGACGCCGAGAACGAATGGATCGAAATGCGCCTGCGCGCCACCGAGGCGATGAAAGCCAACGTCGCCGGACTCGACCTGACCGTCGATTTCGCGGCAGGCGAGGAAATGCGGACCGAGATCTCCGCCAAATTCCGCCCCGAATCCCTCGCCGCCGAACTCGACAAAGCGGGCTTCACTCCCACCCACACCTGGACCGACCCCGACAATCGGTTCATCCTGGCCCTGGCCGAACGCCGCTGATCAGGGGGTCGGCGGCTCTTCCGGCCGGAAGGACCAGCACAGTAAGATCAACATGTGACCCAGGTCTCACTCGTGTAGCGGGCCACGTCGCCGAGCAAAGGAGCTCACATGTCGGATCGACCTGGTCAGCAGCCTCCTGGATCGTCGCCAGACCCGCACGATCAGCAGCCTTCCGGTGAACAGCCATCGGGCCCTCCGCCGTCGGGCGACCAGCCGCCCGGCTATCCGCCGTACGGGCAGCAGCCATATGGGCAGCAGCCGTACGGGCAGCAGCCGTACGGGCAGCAGCCGTACGGACAACAGCCCTACGGACAACAGCCCTACGGACAGCCACAAGGTTGGCAGCAGCAGGGTGGCCCGCCGTACCAGCAGGCCGGCTATCCGCAAGGTGGCTACCCGCCGCCCAAGAAGCGCAAGGTCTGGCCATGGGTTCTCGGTGGCGTCCTACTGGTGTTCCTGGTGGGACTCGGCGCGTGCATCGCCATCATCGGGACTGCGGTGAACGAGGTCGACAATGAGATCAATCGCGCGGTGAACGTGACCTATCAGGTCGACGGAACCGGCCAGGCCAGTTCGATCACCTACTCCGGTCGCAATATGGACATCGCGCAGGACACCGACGCCGCTCTGCCCTGGACGAAAGAGGTCAGCATCGACGGGATCTTCAAAACCGTCACCCTCACCGCCTCGGCCGACGCCGATGGTGGCGATGTCACCTGCAGGATCCTCGTCGGCGACGAGGTGCTCGCCGAGCAAACGGCCAGCGGGCCGTATGCCAGCGTGTCGTGCACCGGCGACGCGGGGAGTTAGAGGTCGAGTTCGTCGGCGAGGTATTCGCCGCTGGTGAGGTTCTCGTCGCCCTCGAGGGCCTTTTCGGTGCCTTCCTCGCCGTTGACGGCGTCGTCGTCGAAGAGGTCGCCGTCGACTTTGTCGTCGCCGCGTACTCCCATCGCGACTTCCTCGGCGGGTCGTTCGTCCTGTGCCAACGACTCGCGGCGGGACCCACTCTCGGTGTACTCCTCGGACATTTCCTCGTTGATGCCGAGGAAGCCGTCGGCTTCGGCTTCGTGGTTGCGGATCACGTGGTCCGCGGGTGGGTCCTCCACATAGCGCTCGTATTCAACGATGTCGTCGGCTTGATCGTCATCGCCCATGTCCACGTCCAACGGTTCACGGCTCATGGTTTCCAGTATCGGCCTCCGAGAGCCGTGGCGTCACGAGGCACGCTCGGGCCGGTCGGTCACCGCTACTTCGGGCGCCTGCCGCTCGTGTCCTCCGGGACGCCCTCCAGGACGGCGGCAAACCACTCGACCAGCGGCCGGAGGTCGTTCCACGCGCGGCGGATCTCGGTGGCCGCGGCCGGAGTGGTGAGCCAGTCCGGCGCGCCGAACTCACGGTGCAGGGTCAGCGACTTGTGGCGTAGCAGGTCGATGCGTGGATGGTCGACGGCATAGCCTCTCGGCTTGGTTTTGAGCTTGTCGCCGCCGACGGTGAAACCGGCTGCCGTCGTCGCGGCCAGGATCTTCTCGAGTTCCGCGCCGCGCACCTCGTCGTCGATCGTGGCCCGCAAGACCGCCAAGGCCGTGGGCGAGGGCCGGAAGCAGCCGCCGGCGACGAACAACCCCGCCGCCCCGATCTGCACGTACCAACCGACGCCGGGCGACATCGCCGCCACCGCACCCTGGTGCGTTTTGTAGGGCAGCTTGTCGGCCGAGAACCGGACATCACGGTAGGGCCGAAAGATCTTGGCCTGTCCGAATTCCGCCGCCAGTTCGGCGGCGAGCGCGGTCATCGGGGCCCGCACGGCGTCGTCGTAGATGTGTTTGTGCGCGTTCCAGAAAGCCTTCGAATTGTCGGCCTCGAGGTCTTCGTAGAAGTCGAGTCCGGTGAGCGGGAATCCGGTGAAAGCATCCATCGGTGCGGCGTTTCTCAGTTCTGTTCGGGGGAGCAGGCCTGATCGGTCAGGTTACCGCTACCAGTATCGCGCGCCACGGCTCAGATACCGCCGATCATCGCCACGAACACGACGACGGCCAGCGCGGCCAGCGCCGCGATCGCACCGTTGACGATGGCGGCCCACTTGCCCATTTCCTCGCCCTTGGCATGCCCGACCAGCCCGAGCACGATGCCCGTCGGCGCGGTGATCAGCACCGGCAGCCCACACAACGCCAACCCGCCGAACACCGACGCGGCGGCACAGCAAAAACTGAAGATCGACCACAGCGGCGTGTTGTCCCTGTACCCGTACCCAGGCTGCGGCGGATACGGCTGATACGGCGCAACGCCATAGGGTCCCGGGACCGGCGCGGGATAGCCCGGCGCCGGATTGCCGGAAACGGGATAACCAGCGGCGGGATAACCAGGAGCGGGAAAAACCGGCGGAGGCGGCGGATACGGCGGCATCTCGACAGCCGGACCCGGATTCGCGATCCCACCCCATGGCTGTGCGGCGGGCGGCGGTGGATACGGCGCAGCATCGCGAGGGGTCACCGGACCGGCGATCCCACCCCACGGCTCCCCGCCCGACGAATCAGACACCTCCGGCGCGTCCTGCACCCGAGGCACACCCGGATCCTTACCGAGCTCGACCCGCCGCTCCGGCTCAGTCCCCATGCCGCCCCCGTCCCGTCCCGAATTACAGGACCACCATGCACCAAAGACCAGCCGGTGCGCCATTGTCCGAGGACAAGCACACCGACTGATCTCGAGAGAACATGGGTAACTCACCGGGCACGAGCTAACTCACCACCCCGAAAAAGCTTGCCGCGTCCCTAACTCACCCCGCGCCTCAGTCCGGCCAAAAGACGCGGGGAGGCGGAACAGCTCAAGCGTTGCCGTTGAACAGGCCGGTGACCGAGCCGTTCTCGAAGACCTCGCGAATGGTGCGGGCCAGCAGCGGTGCGATCGACAGCACGGTCAGCGTCGGGAACTTCTTGTCCTCGCTGATCGGCAGCGTGTTGGTGATGACGACTTCCCTGGCGCCACAGTTGGCGAGGCGCTCGGCGGCCGGATCGCTGAGCACACCGTGGGTGGCCGCGATGATCACGTCGCCCGCGCCCGCTTCCTTGAGCACCTTCACCGCACCGGCGATGGTGCCACCGGTGTCGATCATGTCGTCGATCAGCACGCAGGTGCGGCCTTCGACGTCACCGACGACGCGGTTGGACTTCACCTGGTTGGGCACCAGCGGGTCGCGGGTCTTGTGGATGAACGCCAGCGGCGTGCCGCCGAGCGCGTCGGCCCACTTCTCGGCGACCTTCACGCGGCCCGCGTCGGGGGAGACCACCGCGAGATTGTCCGAGGGGTAGTTGGTGCGGATGTAGTCCGACAGCTGCACCAGCGCGTGCATGTGATCGACGGGGCCGTCGAAGAAGCCCTGGATCTGGTCGGTGTGTAGGTCGACGCTGATGATGCGATCGGCGCCCGCGGTCTTGAGCAGGTCGGCGACCAGGCGGGCCGAGATCGGCTCGCGGCCGCGGTGCTTCTTGTCCTGGCGCGCGTACGGGTAGAACGGCAGCACCGCGGTGATCCGCTTGGCCGAACCGCGCTTGAGCGCGTCGATCATGATGAGCTGTTCCATCAGCCACTGGTTGAGTGGCGCGGGGAAGCTCTGCAGCACGAAGGCGTCGGAACCGCGGACCGACTCCTCGAACCGGACGAAGATCTCACCGTTGGCGAAGTCACGCGCGGTCTGCGGAGTGATGTCGACGTCGAGTTCCTTGGCGACCTGTTCGGCAAGCTCAGGATGTGACCGGCCTGCGAAGAGCATCAAGTTCTTCTGATTGTCGATCGAGAACGCGGTCACTGCTGGTTGCCATCCTTTTGCTCGATTGTCTTCGAAGACGTCTCGTCTGCCGCGATGGCTTCCGCCGCCGCGCGCGCCGCAGCGGTTCCTGGACGGTAGCGCTGCACCCAGTTGTCGATAGTGCGCTGTGGCCCACCCGACACAGCAAGTGCACCCGGTGGAACGCTTCTGCGCAGTACAGTACCCGCACCCGTATAGGCGCCGTCACCCACGGTGACCGGCGCGATGAACATGGTGTCGCTACCGGTCCGCACATGGGAACCGACCACAGTGTGGTGCTTGTTCACCCCGTCGTAGTTCACAAAAACGCTGGAAGCGCCGATGTTGCTGTGCTCGCCGATGGTCGCGTCGCCGACGTAGGTCAGGTGCGGCACTTTCGAGTGCGCGCCGATCGAGGCGTTCTTGGTCTCGACGAAAGCGCCGAGCTTGCCTTCCTCGCCGACGACCGTGCCCGGCCGCAGATAACTGAACGGTCCGATGGTGGCGCCCTCGCCGATCTCGGCGCGCTCACCGTGGGTGCGGATCACGCTCGCGCCCTCGCCGACGGATACATCGGTGAGCGTGGTGTCCGGCCCGATCTCGGCGTCCTCGCCGATCTGGGTCTCGCCGAAGAGCTGGGTACCCGGCCGCAGCACGGCGTCGCGTCCGATCCGCACGCTCGCGTCGACCCAGGTCGTCGCGGGGTCGATGATGGTGACGCCCGCACGCATGTGGCGCTCGAGAATGTAGCGATTGAGGGTGGCGCCGGCCTGGGACAGTTGCACCCGGTCGTTGACGCCGGTGACCTTGTTCGAGTCGACCAGCCGCGCGCCGTGCACCGGGCGACCGGCCTCGCGGGCCAGTCGAAGCACGTCGGTGAGGTAGAGCTCGTGCTGGGCGTTGGCGGTCGACAGCCGGCCGATCATGGTGCGCAGCACCGACGCGTCGAACGCGTAGACGCCGGAGTTGACCTCTTTGATCTTGGCCTGTTCGGGGGTCGCGTCGGCGTGCTCGACGATCTCGGCGAGCTGGCCTTCGTCGTCGCGCACGATCCGGCCGTAGCCGTTGGCGTCCTCGGGCACGAAGGTCAGGACCGTCACGGCGGGCCGCTCGGCATAGCTGCGATGCTCGTCGAGCAGCGCGGAGAGGGTGTGTCCGTCGAGCAGTGGCACATCGGCCGAAGTGACGAGAAGGTCGCCGTCGAAGTCCGCCGGGATCGAACCCAGTGCGCACTGCACCGCGTGGCCGGTTCCGAGCTGCTGCTCCTGCACCGCGCACACGATCTCGCGGCCGAGTTCTTTACCCACGTCCGCCACGGCGGCTCCGACCTTCTCACGGTCGTGCCCGACGACGGTGATCAGGTGGGTCGGATCGATCTCGGCGGCGGCGTGCAGCGCGTGCGAGAGCATCGACCGGCCTGCTAACGGGTGCAGCACTTTCGGAGTCTTCGACCGCATTCGCGTCCCAGCACCTGCTGCGAGAACGACGACGGCGGTCTGCGGTGGCATGGATCTCCCTCGGCTGCCTGTCAGCGAGTGTGCTGTGGCGGGTTCGGTCGGTAGATGGTGCGGGCCGACGATACGTCACTGTGTCCGTGTGTGCTCCGCCGCCAGGACTCGAACCTGAACTATCTGAACCAAAATCAGAGGTGCTGCCATTACACTACGGCGGATCGCCACACCAGTGGGCCGTCGAGGCCCACCACTGTGCTACGGCACGCCAGTGATCCTCGCACACGATCCCGCCCCCGGGCGAATCTTGTGTACGCCTGTCGCGCACCGCCTCGCGGCGCGTTGTTAGCCTTCTGGAACGTTCGTACAGATTTCGCGAGTACATGGGTTACTCCTCGGGGGCGCCCAAAACTTCGACCGCGCACGTCCGTCGGTCCGGTGCGGTACTGGAGGAGCACGTGAGGACCGGCAACAGGCACGGAGAGGCGGGGGAGTATGTCTTCCAGTGAGCCGGGTCGCGCTACCAGGCCGAGGATGACCGGAACACAGCGCAGGCAGCAGTTGATCGAGATCGGTCGCGCGTTGTTCGCGGAGCGGGGGTATGACGCGACATCGATCGAGGAGATCGCGCAGCGCGCGCAGGTGTCCAAGCCGGTCGTCTACGAGCATTTCGGCGGCAAGGAAGGTCTCTACGCGGTGGTCGTCGATCGCGAGATGTCGATGCTGCTGGAGATGATCACCTCCTCGCTCACCCAGAACCGCTCGCGGGTGCGATTGGAGCAGGTCGCGCTGGCTCTGCTCACTTACATCGAGGAACGGACCGACGGGTTTCGGATCCTGGTCCGCGATCAGCCCGCGGCCAGCTCCGACGGTCGCTACTCGAGCCTGCTCAACGAGGCGGTCAACCAGGTCGCGCATCTGCTCGCCAGCGATTTCGGCCGCCGTGATCTCGATACCAGCCTCGCCCCGCTCTACGCCCAAGCCCTGGTCGGCATGGTGTCGACCACCGCCACCTGGTGGCTCGACGAGCGAACCCCGCCCAAAGAGGTGGTCGCGGCGCACCTGGTGAACCTGTGTTGGAACGGTTTGAGTCATTTGGAAGCCGAACCGGGGCTCAGCTCCGAATGGAATACGGGGACTACACCAACCATCGGTGGGGTAACCGGACGTTAGCGCACGCTGTGTGGACCGAATCCATGATTCGGCTGCCACTTTGGCGCCTGGTGGTACGGTTCACCCATCCTTTTGGGTGCTGCCGGGCGGTATGTCGATCAAATTTCGGGATGTCGGTCTACTTCAGGATGGCTGGATTATTGGATGACAGGCGGATCTGATGGCTAGGCAAGCACGCGCGGAGATCACCCGCGACTCCGTCCTTGCTGGCGCTGCCGATGTCTTTCTCCGTTTGGGCTACGCCAACGCGAGCCTCAGCGAAATCATCGCGCAGTCCAATGTGACCAAGGGCGCCTTGTGCTTTCACTTCGGCTCCAAGGAGGAGCTGGCCAGGGCGGTGGTCGATCAGGGCAACGAACGCCTGATCGGATCGTGTCAGGGCTTCTTCGATTCCCGGGTGCCCGCGCTGGAAGCCGGTATCGGGATCACCTATGTGGTGGCCGATCTATCGATGAACGATCCGATGGTGGGGGCGATGCTCAAGCTCACCCATCAGATCGGTGACTATCGCGGCGCGCAGGGCGACAACATCGCCAAGACCTGGGGTGAGACCTACCGGCTGCTGTCGGAACGGGCCATCGCCCAGGGCGATCTGATCGCCGACCTCGATCCCGATGTGGTCGGCGTGCTGCTGCAGGAACTGACCGCGGGCGTGCACATCGTCGCGGTCGGCACCGAGACGATGGATCAGATGGCGGCGCGGATGGAGCGGGCCTGGTATTTCCTGCTGCCCTCGCTGGTACCGCCGGAGAAGCTGTCGTACTTCCGGGAATTCGCCGCGCGCAGGCTCCGTCGCTACGTCGTCTAGTTCACACGCTGCGGTCGGTGGCGAGCACCGCCCGCACATCGGCGTCGGCCCCGGTCGGCGTGATCCGGACTTCGTCGCGGCCGAACGCGTGCAGGAGCAGCTCCGACGGCGGGCCGGTGAGCACCACTTCGGCGCCGTCGCCACGATGCGCCGTGATCCTGGCACCCTGCGGCGTCGCGAGGACGACCGGGACCGGCGACTTGCGGTAGGCCGCACGGGCGACGGTGCGCAGGGTCTTCCAGAGGCGCTCTTCGTCGCTCTCCGCCAATTGCCTTGGCTCCCAGCCCGGTTCGGACCGGCGCACGTCTTCGTGGTGGACGAACATCTCGCTGAGGTTGGCCACCGCGTCGACCGGGCGTAGCGGCGACCACCACGGCGGGCCGGTGCGGACCAGCTCGAGCAGTTCGGCGAACGGGCGCTGTGCGATCTGCGCCTGCTTCGCCGCCAGGTACCCGGCCATCGGCCGGAACATGATGCCGATCGAAGCGTCGGGCCTGCGTTCCCGGACCACCAGGTGGGCGGCGAGGTCGTGCACCGTCCAGGTGCCGCACAGGGTCGGCGCGGCAGGGCCGGCCTCGGTCATCGTTTCCACGAGGGCGTGGCGTTCACGTCGAGCCAGACTCACGCCTCGACCATACGCGCGTAGCGGCGTAGCGGCGTTCACCCCCGCGCGATCCCACCCAGCGGTGTGTTTCAGCCGCCGTTCATCCACTGTCGCTTCAGGTTCCAATGGTTGGCCCACCACGCCTGTTCCGCCGCGGGGTCCGAGCCCGCCGCCGGGGGCGGCGATTCTCCCGGGAACAGCCCCTGCGGACCCGGAGGGCCGACCTTTGTCGGTGTCGGAGGGGCGCTCGGCGCGGCCGCTTCCGGTGAGCTCGGTGGCGCGGAGGAGTCTGTGGGGCCGTCCTCGGGTGCTGGAACCCGAGTGGGCGGTTTCGGACCACGAGGCGCGGTCGGGGCCGTCGCAGCCGACGGCGGCGCGGGCGCGGCGGCCGAGGGTACGCCGGGGTCAGGCGCAGGCGCCAATGGTGGAGCGGGCTGAGCCGGTGGTTGTGACGAGGTCGGAAGCGGGGCCTCGACGGTTGTCGGCGTCGAGGATGGCGAAGGGCTGGTCGTGTCCAGGGAACCCGCGTTCGTGGTCGGGGTGTTGTCGTCCAGTACCTGTGCGACCGCGAATCCGGACACGCCGAGGAAAGCCGCGAGCGCCGCCGCGGCCAGCAGTAGCCGCTTGGGGCGCCGAGGCGCGCGCGGAGGTTCGGCGGATTGCTGTCGCACCTGGTCGGCGGCGATCAGCGCGGCTCCGCGCGCTGTTGCCTCGGCGAAGTCGGGCACGAGGACTACGCGCGCGGTGAGTGCGTAGCGCAAGGCGCCCGCGATCTCGGGATCGGCCGCCGATGAACCACAGAGGGCCACCGCGCCGGGATGCGTCGGAATCGACTCCAGCATCGATCGCACGTGAGCGATCGCCTCGGTCATCGCGTCGGCATCGAACGCGTCCACCGGACCGTCGAGCGAGGTGCCGTCGGCGAATCCGGTGGTCCAGGTGTCCGACGCCAGGATCTGCCGACGATCCGGCCCGACCACCACGGCGGTCGCGGTGCGATCGGCGAGGTTCAGCAGCACCACGGTCTCGAACTCGGCGAGTTCGGGCATGTCACCGACCAGCGCGAACAGTGCCGATCGGGTCGAAACCAGCGACGATGCCCGCCACTGTCCGTCTGCCAGCTGCGACACGATCCGGTGCCGGTCCTCCGCCGAGTGATAGGCCACGGCGACGTCGGCGACGACCGGCGACGCCTCGGTGAGCGCGTCGAGCACGCCGACGATCGAGCCTCCGTCTGCCACCCACTGCTCGACTGCCTGCAGGACCTCGGGCCGTTTCCCCGGTGCGTTGGACAGGAGCACCCCCCGGACGACAGTGCGTTCCGCTGATATTCCGACCGTGGTCGTCATGAATCACCTACTCGATAGACGTATAGCTTTCGGAGGTTCGTGGCGAGTGCGTTCTGCGACTGGTCGAAATCCCTTCTGTGATGTCTCTCACAGGTCGCCTACCACCCCCGAGGCAGCGCGCACTCCGGGGTCAGCCGCAGGCCGACCCCCTGGAATCACTCATCTAGACTTCGAGACGGCTGCCTCGCCGATCCCGTCTGCGCATTCAGGAGCGAACAATGTCCTCCCTTCGTCCTCCGCTCGCCGGTCTGGCCGAAGTGGTCGCGGGTGACGCCGCGCTGCGGACGGTCACCGACCTGGTCGGCAAGTCCGGGGTGGAATTGGTCGCACCGTCGGCCGTACGGCCGTTCGTCGCTGCGACGATCGCCGACCAGCGCCCGCTGGTGGTGGTGACCGCGACCGGTCGTGAGGCCGACGATCTGACCGTGGAACTCACCGAGATGATCGGCCCGTCGGTAGCCATGTTCCCGTCCTGGGAGACCCTGCCGCACGAACGTCTCTCGCCCGGTCCCGACACGGTGGGCCGCAGGCTGGAGGTACTGCGCAGGCTGGCCCATCCCGAAGACCCCGTCTACCCCGATCCGCTCCGGGTCGTGGTCACCACGGTGCGTTCGCTGATGCAGCCGATGACCGCCGGGCTCGGCGATATCGAACCGGTCGTACTGCGCGTCGGCGGCGAATACGATTTCGACGAATTGCTCGCTCGCCTGGTCGAATTCGCGTACACCCGCGTCGACATGGTCGGCAAGCGCGGTGAGTTCGCGGTACGCGGCGGCATCCTCGATCTGTTCGCGCCGACCGCGGATCATCCGGTGCGCGTGGAGTTCTGGGGCGACGAGGTCAGCGAGATCCGGCCGTTCTCGGTCGCCGATCAGCGCTCGCTCACCGAGAACACGGTCGAGTTGGTCGTCGCGTCGCCGTGTCGCGAGCTGCTGCTCACCACGCCGGTGCGCGAACGCGCCGCCGCGGTCGCCGCCGACAACGAGGCCGACGCCTCCCTGGTCGAGATGCTGGACAAGATCGCCGACGGCATCCCCGTCGACGGCATGGAGGCTCTGCTGCCGGTCCTGGCGCCGGGCAAGCTCAGCCTGCTCACCGAGGCATTGCCCGCGGGCACCCAGTTGCTGCTGTGCGACCCGGAGAAGATCCGCACCCGCGCAGCCGATCTCGTGCGCACCGGCGAGGAATTCCTCGAAGCATCGTGGACCGCTGCCTCGTTCGGCAGCGACGCGCCGCTGGGCGCCAACGGCCTCGACCTGGCCGCTTCCGGCTACCGCAGCCTGCCCGAATTGCACACCAGCGCAGACGAACTCGGCCTGCCCTGGTGGACGCTGAGTCCGCTCAGCTCCGGCGATCCGATCGAGGTGAACCTGCCGGTATCCGCCGGGCCGACCGCCCGCGGCTCCGAGGAACTGGTCGCCACCATCTTCGCGTCGCTGCGCGCGCACGTCGCCACCGGCGGCCGCGCGGTCGTGGTGGTCACCGGCCACGGCACCGCGCAACGCGTGCTGGAGCGGCTCGGCGAGGCCGAGGTACCCGCCGCCCTGCTGGCCGCTGGTGTGGCACCGGAGTCGGGCGTGGTCGGCGTGCTGTGTGGTTCGCTGCACGACGGCCTGATCTTCGACGACGCCGGTCTGGTGGTCGTCGCCGAGTCCGACCTCACCGGCAACCGGGTCACCGCGCCCACCGAGGGCAAGCGATTGCCCGCCAAGCGCCGCAACCAGGTCGACCCGCTCGCCCTCACCTCGGGCGACATGGTGGTGCACGACCAGCACGGCATCGGCCGGTTCGTCGAGATGATCGAGCGCACCATCGGCGGCGCGCGGCGCGAGTACCTGGTCATCGAATACGCGCCGAGCAAGCGCGGCCAGCCCGGCGACCGGTTGTTCGTGCCGATGGAATCGCTGGACCAGCTCTCCCGCTACGTCGGTGGCGAACTGCCGAGCCTGTCCAAGCTCGGCGGCTCCGACTGGGCGAACACGAAACGCAAGGCGCGCAAGGCTGTTCGCGAGATCGCCGGCGAGCTGGTGCAGCTCTACGCCGCGCGCCAGGCCGCGCCCGGTCACGCCTTCGGCCCCGATACGCCGTGGCAGCAGGAGATGGAGGACGCGTTCGCGTTCACCGAGACCGTCGACCAGATGACCGCCATCACCGACGTGAAGTCGGACATGGAGAAGGCGGTGCCGATGGACCGCGTGGTCTGCGGCGATGTCGGCTACGGCAAGACCGAGATCGCCGTGCGCGCCGCGTTCAAGGCGGTGCAGGACGGCAAACAGGTCACCGTGCTCGTGCCGACCACCCTGCTCGCTCAGCAGCATCTGCAGACCTTCACCGAACGGGTCGCGGGCTTCCCGGTGACGGTGCGTGGTCTGTCGCGGTTCACCGATGCCGCCGATTCCAAGGAGATCCTGGCCGGGATGGCCGACGGCTCGGTCGACATCGTGGTCGGCACGCACCGGTTGCTGCAGACCGGTGTGCGCTGGAAGGACCTCGGCCTGGTGGTGGTCGACGAGGAGCAGCGCTTCGGTGTGGAGCACAAGGAACACATCAAGGCGCTGCGGACCCACGTCGACGTGCTCACCATGTCGGCCACCCCGATCCCGCGCACCCTGGAGATGAGCCTGGCGGGCATCCGCGAGATGTCGACCATCCTCACCCCGCCCGAGGAACGGCACCCGGTGCTCACCTATGTGGGCGCCTACAACGACAAGCAGGTCACCGCCGCCATCCGCCGTGAGCTGATGCGTGACGGCCAGGTCTTCTACGTGCACAACCGGGTGTCCTCGATCGACAAGGCCGCCAAGAAGATTCGTGATCTGGTGCCGGAGGCGCGCGTCGTCGTGGCGCACGGTCAGATGAACGAGGACCAGCTAGAGAAGACCGTGCAGGGATTCTGGGAGCGCGAGTACGACGTGCTGGTCTGCACCACCATCATCGAGACCGGCCTCGACATCTCCAACGCGAACACCTTGATCGTGGAACGTGCCGACTCCCTCGGGCTTTCGCAGCTGCACCAGTTGCGTGGTCGCGTCGGTCGTTCCCGGGAGCGCGGCTACGCGTACTTCCTGTATCCGCCGGAGAAGCCGCTCACCGAGACCGCCTACGACCGCTTGGCCACCATCGCGCAGAACTCCGATCTCGGTGCGGGTATGGCCGTGGCGATGAAGGACCTCGAGATTCGTGGCGCGGGCAATGTGCTGGGCGCCGAACAGTCCGGTCACGTCGCCGGCGTGGGCTTCGATCTGTATGTGCGACTGGTCGGTGAGGCGGTGGAGGCCTACCGCGCGGCCGCCGACGGCAAGCCGATCGTCACCGAGGAGAACAAGGAGGTGCGTATCGATCTGCCCGTCGACGCGCACATCCCGCCCGACTACATCGCCAGCGACCGCCTGCGGCTGGAGGGCTACCGCAAACTCGCCTCCGCCCAGGACGATACGGCCCTGGCGGCGGTGATCGAAGAGCTCGTCGACCGCTACGGCCCGCTGCCGGTGGAGGTCGGGCGACTGGTGGCGGTGGCCAGACTGCGCCTACTCGCGCGCGAGTACGACGTGTCCGAGATCGTGGTCACCGGTTCTTCGCTCAAGATCGCTCCGCTGAATCTGCCCGACTCCAAACAACTTCGGCTCAAGCGGATCTACCCCGCCGCCAACTATCGTCCGGCCAGCGGTCTGATCACCCTGCCGCTGCCGCGGATCACCGACAGCGTCGGCGCCGACCGGGTGCGTGACGTGGCAGTGCTGCAGTTCGTCGCCGATCTACTGCTGGTCCTCGACGGCAAACCCCAGGGAATGGTGGATCTCTCGGTTCCGACGGAAGCCGCAGCGGCCCGATGAGCCCCGAGATCTCCCAGGAGCAGGCCGATACCGCGGTGGTTGCCGCGGGACTGTCCGACGCCGTCGAGGTGATGGACCGCCTCTGGCACTTCGGCGGCTGGGAACGCACCCAGACCCACGATTCCCTGCGGCCCTACCTCCTCGAGGAGACCTACGAACTCCTCGACGCCATCCAGGCGGGCGATGCCGAAACCATCAAGGAGGAACTCGGCGACCTCCTGCTGCAGGTGCTGTTCCACTCCCGAATCGCCGAACACGCGGGCGAATTCACCGTCGACGACGTCGCGGCGACCCTGGTCGGCAAGCTCGTCCACCGCAGCCCCTACCTCACCGACGCCGATTTCTCCTCGGGGGCCTCGGTGGACGACAAGATCGCGGCGCAGGAAAAGGCTTGGGAGGAGCGCAAATCCGCGGAGAAGGCCCGTCGCTCCTGCCTCGACGGCATAGCCATGGCCCAACCCGCCCTAGCCCTCGCCGAGAAGATCCGCACCCGCAGTGCCGCCGCGGGGCTGCCCGCCGACCTCGTCCCTGACTCCCTGCGCGTGGTCGAGCTCGGCGGCCCCGGCTCGGCCGAGGAACGCCTGCGCACAGCGTCCATCGACTTCGCCACCGCGATCCGGTCCGCCGAGGACGCCGCCGAAGCCGAACGAGGCACCCGGTCGCCGCTCACCAGCCAGGATTGGCACACCTTCTGGCCACGCTGAGCACCATCCGCTACCGATCAGCTACCGGTCGATCGTGGGTTCGGGGAACGGCATCAGCGTCTGAGACGTTGCTGAGATCTTGTGGCCGATCATGCGCGCGCCAGCGAGCAAGGGCCGCACCGCTTTAGAATCGAGGCAGCTCGTCGTTCGCGGCGGGGCAGGGGTCCGGCGATCGTCGAGGTGAGGCTGATGGGTACAGAGGTAGATTCGGCAAGGCAGGACGTGGCGTCCGACCATCCTGAGCTGGACGTGTTGCCGGTATGGCCGCAGGAAACCATCGCGGTGCTGGTGACCACCGATCCGGGGCCGCACGCGATCCCGGTCTCCTGGCCGGTGCGCGCGGGCGACCGGCGGATTCTCCTCAGCTTGAAGTCCGATCGTGGGTCGCTGGCGCGGTTGCGGGCGCGGCCGGAGGTGGCGTTGCTGATCCTCGGCGGCGGCAATGTGGCGTTGTGCGCGCGCGGACGGGCGACAGTCCTCGCCGAGCAGATGCCGTCGGCGCAGGACTACACCGCGGTGCAGCTGGACGTGGAAGTGATCGACGACCATCGGCAGTCCGCGTTCGCCGTCGACCGCGGCATCCAGCGCACCGTTCTCGACGACACCGAATTGCGAGCGCTCGAGGGTCGGGTCGAGACCCTGCGAACCTGGGCCGACATCGGACCCTCAGCGTAATTTCCTCTACGGCACACCATCTGGACAGAAGGGTTTTCATGAGCGTCACACTCGCCAAAGGCGGCAATGTCTCGCTGTCGAAGCAGACCGACAACCTCACCAAGGTGGCGGTCGGGCTAGGTTGGGACGTGCGCACCACCACCGGTGCCGACCACGACCTCGACGCCAGCGCGCTGGCCACCGGGACGAATTTGAAGGTGCTCTCGGATCAGCACTTCATCTTCTACAACAACCTGCGCTCGCCGGAAGGCACCATCGAGCACACCGGTGACAACCTGACCGGCGAGGGCGAGGGCGACGACGAGATCATCAACGTCGACCTGGCCGCCACCCCGCCGACGATCACCAACATCTTCTTCCCCGTCTCGATCCATGACGCCCAGGCCCGCGGCCAGTCGTTCGGCCAGATCCGCAACGCCTACATCCGCGTCACCGACGCGAACACCGGCGTGGAGCTGGCGCGCTACGACCTGTCCGAGGACGCGTCCACCGAGACCGCGATGGTCTTCGGCGAGCTCTACCGCCACAACAACGAGTGGAAGTTCCGCGCGGTCGGCCAGGGTTACGCCTCGGGCCTGGCGGGCATCGCTCGCGACTACGGCGTGAATCTCTGACGAACCACGACATCAGGCGGGCGACGCGAGGTCGCCCGCCTTTGTCGTGCTCATCGTGACTGGGTGACGGGCACGCGCCGTGGCGGCGTCATGCTGACCTGATCGAGCAGCGCAAAGTACTTGCGCAGCATCAGCACGGCGGTGGTGGCCAAGCCTGCCGTCAGACCCCACCACACGCCCGCCGCGCCCAGATGCAGCGGGAACGCGAGCAGCAGCGCCGAGGGCAGACCGACGCCCCAGTAGCCGACCAGCGACAGCCGGAAGCCCGCGGACGTCTCCTTCAGACCGCGTAGCAGCCCGGTGCCGATGTTCTGGGCGGCGTCGAAGAACTGCAGCACGATGCCGATGAGCAGCAGGGTGTGCGCGATGGCGATCGTGTCGGTGTCGGTGGAATCGAGGAACGGTGCCAGAATGATGTCCGGGGCCAGCACGTAGACGACACCGGTGACGATCGCGATCACCGCGGCCATCCGCAACGCCAACCAGGCCAGCGCCCTCGCACGGGCGAACTCCTCGCGCGAGACAGCGTCGCTGACCAGGATCGACGCACCGTGCGACAGCCCGATCGCCATCTGGAACACGATGTAGATGATCTGGTAGACGACATTGTGCGCGGCCAGCGCGGCGGGCCCGAAACTGCCCATCACCAACGCGAGCACCGAGAACATGCCCGCTTCCGAACCGTAGGTGAGCGCGATCGGGGTGCCCAGGCGCAGTTCCTCGCGCACCGTCGCCCAGCACACCGGCCACGGCGTCGACGGCAGTGTGCGACCGAGTTGCTCGTCGTGGCGCACCATCGCCCAGAACACCCCGAAGGTGATCAGGAAGACCAGCGAGGTCGCGATGCCCACACCTGTCAGACCCATCACCGGAATACCCGCCCAGCCGTGGATGAAGGCCAGCGCGAGCACCAGGTTCAACGCCACCGAGCCGAGCGTGACCAGCAGCAACGCCTGTGGGCGCTGCATGCCGACGGTGTACTGCCGTAACACCTGGAACCACAGACACGGCAGTAATCCGGGCGCGAGCGCGATCATCATCGGCCGGGCCAGTTCGAGCACCGCCGCATCCTGACCGAGCCAGGGCAACACCCAGCCGAGCCCGATCAACAGGGCCCCACCGAGTAGGCCGGCGAGAGTCGCGATGACGAACGCGGCCCGCACCACCGCACGCACTTCGGCGTCGGCCGAACCGCCACGCTTGCTTGCCGCGCCGAGCGCGCCCGCGATCTGATTCCCGGTGCCGGTGATCAGCCCGACGCACATGGTGCGGATCTGGTTGAACAGCACCAGCGCCAGCCCGCCCGCGGCGACCTCGCGCACACCGAGCGTGCCCATCAGCGCGAGGTTGGTCGTCGAGACCGCGATCTGCGCCAGTTGGGTGAGCGCGATCGGCGTCGCCAGCCTGGCCAGCGCGCTGCTATCGCTCGCCGTGCCGTTCACCCACCCGCTCCGTGGTTCGTCTCGCGCGCGTTCGCGCTCACCTGACCTCCATCAATTCGTCCTGATGCCGCAGCGGCGAATAGCGGCGCAGCAGCGTGGTCACTTCGGCTTCGGCGGCGGAGTCGAGCAGGTCGCGCGCGCGCATCCAGTCGTCGTCGAACACGGTGTCGAGATATTTCTCGCCACCATCACACACGATGGTCACCACGGTGGACCCGGCCGGGAACTCCTCCAGCCGCGCCAAGGCATTGTGCACCGAACCGCCCGCCGAACCGCCGATCAACAGACCGTGTGTCCTCGCGACGGCACGGGTGGTGGCGAAGGCGTCGATATCGCTGACCTTCACGCCTTCGTCGAGCAGCGCGTAGTCGACGGCGGTGCCGATGGTCGCCCCGGGCGGGGTGCCGGTGCCCGACTGCCAGTACGGCCCGCCCTCGCCGCCGAAGGCGATGGATCCGACCGGCTCGATCCCGATCACCCTGGCGGGCTTACCGAGGTCGCGCAGGCGGGTGGCGGTGCCGAACAGCGAGCCGCCGGTGCCGACCGCAGAGAGCAGGATGTCGACCCGCTCGACGTCTTCCAGCAGTTCCTCGGCGACGGCGTAGTAGCCGACGGCGTTGGCGTCGTTGTTGTGCTGTTCGGTGAAGTACGCGTCGTCGCGGGCGGCCGCCATGGCCTCGGCGAGGTCTTCCCGCGCCGAGGTGGCGAGTTCGTCGTCACCGTCGTCGGCGACGAACACCAGGTCGGTGCCCATTGCTTGCATCGCGCGCAACTTGTCCTTACAGGCATGGTTGTCGACCACGGCGGTGAACCGATAGCCGCGTTCGGCCGCGACCACCGCTAAGCCGAGTCCGGTGTTGCCGGACGTCGACTCGATGATATGCCCGCCATCGCGCAGCAAACCTCGCCGCTCCGCGTCGAGCACCATCGATCGGGCCATTCTGATCTTGGCGGCGCCGGTCGGATTGAACTGTTCGAGCTTGAGCAGCAGCCGGGTACCGGCGTCGGTGACGGCGAGTTCGAACAGGGGGGTGCGGCCGATCAGGTCCGTCACGCGCGTGACGAGAGCCATGGGGTGTTCCTCCATCGGATTGAGAGCTCGGGTGGATCAGCGGGCTGTGCTGTCCAGACTCCAGCGCGGTCGGTCGGCGCCCACGCGCAGCACCACCTTGGGCGGGAGCGGGAGTTCGTGGAAGGGGGATTCGTTGGAATCCATCTGATACCCGGCGGTGTTCGGGTAGACGAGCAGGTCGCCGGTGCGTGCGCGGCGGGGGAGCGGGATGCGCCGTCTGCTCAACAGGTCGGACTCCAGGCAGGTGGTGGCGCCGACGCAGGTGGGGGTGAGCCGGCCGGGGCCTTGCGGCCACAGCACGGGATCGGGGAGGTATTCGCTGTCGAACCACTGCTCGGACAGGCTGAGGCTGGTGCCGTCGACGGTGAGGATGTCGTACGGGTTTCCTTGCGTGGTTCGGGTTTTCACGCCTTGGACCCGGAAGACGGAACTGCCCGCGCGGTCGAGGAGCGCCCGGCCGGGCTCGATCGCCAGTCGTATTCCGTTGTCGCGCAGCAGGCAGGCGAGATCGTTGTGGGCGAGGACGGCTTCGAGCATGGCCGCGCCGGGAACCGGGAAGTGATAGGGGTAGAAGTCGCCGGGTGGGCTCGCGTGGAACCAGTTGTCGCTGACGTTGTTCCGGAACTCGGCCCACGGCGACGCATCGAGATAGTCGACGCCGAAGCCGCCGCCGATCGAGATCGTATCCGCGAGATGACCGTTCGCCCGTGCACGCCTGCAGTGCCCGACCAGCGCGGCCGCCTGTTCGGAGCGGGCGACCGCGTCGTAGCCCGACAGATGGAAACTGAAGCCCGACAGCGTGATCGGTCCTGCGACGGCGATGGCTTGGATCGCCTGTTCGAGTTCCATGGCATCGAGCCCGAACCGGCTGGTCGAACCCTCGGGCAAGACCCGAAGCAGCACCCGCACCGGCAGATCCAGCGCGGTGAGGCGGTCGAGTTCATCGAGTGCGTCGAGAGCGATGAGTGCTCGATGCCGCGCCGCCAACCACAGCAACTCATCGGATTTCGCGGGCCCGGTGACCATCAGATCCTCGCCACGCACCCCTTGTCCCAACGCCGCGATCAGCTCGCCGGTGCTGGCGACATCGATCCCCGCGCCGTTCTCCGCGCACGCACGAGCCACGCACGCCGCCTTGTTCGCCTTCTTCCCGTAGTAGACGAATCCGTCGACCTCACCGAACGCTGACTGAAAAGCTTTGATATTCACCGAGACCCGCTCGGGGAACAGCACATGGAACGGCCCACCGACCGCATCGGCGATCTCCCCGAGCAGGCGGGGATCGGCGAGCAGCCGCTGTTCCGCCACGTCGGTGTAGGCGGGCATGGGTGGCGCGCAGTGCCCCGGCCGCTCGTCGGTTGCCGTCGGTGCCGAGTCGACGGCCAGGTCCGCGATTGGCGGCGGGCTCGGCGGCACTCGCGCGTCGGTGCGGGGCGCGGCGAGTGGGGTGCTGTCCCCGGTGACCCCGGGCTGCGCACCCGTCAGTCCCACAACGGCACCTCCGTGCCGCGTCCCTCGCTGATCGCCCTGGCGGCCAGCGCGTGCGCGACCGCGATATCGGTGAGTACCAGCCCGCTGTTGTAGACGAAGATCTTCTCGTCCTCGTTGCGACGCGCCACGGCGCTGCGGGTGAGTACCTGCGGCAGTTCGGCATCCACCGACCGCAGGGTCCCGTCGGGTCCGACCATGTCGGTGCCCGTCAGTGCCATCTGCGCCGCGCTGGTGGCCACCACCCGATCGGCCTCGACCAGCGTCGACGGCGCCAGTCCGTAGCCGACCAGTACCGCCACCGAACCCGGTGCCAGATGCGAGGATTCGAGCGCCACCTCGGTGCCGGGTCCGGCCGCGGCCAGCACCACATCGGCGGACGCCGCCGCGGCGTACGGATCGTCGACCACGTCGAGCAGCGCGTGCGGCGCCGCGTCGGCCAGGTGCGTGTGCACGGCGGCCAGCCCCTCGGGATGGGTGCCGTACACCATCAGCTTGCGCAACTGTGGGTTCGCGGCGAGCAAGTGCGGCAACGCATTACGTCCCTGGGTGCCGGTGCCGATGAGCAGCACGCTTTCGGCCCCACGTCGGACCGTCTCGCGCACCAGCAGCGCCGACACGGCCGGCGTGCGTAACGCGCCGACCCGCGCGCAGTCCATCATCGCGATGGGGGCGCCGGTGGTGTCGTCGTAGAGGGTGATGGTCGTGTAGTACCGCTTGGTGCTGCGGTCGTGGCCGGGGTCGAATTTGTAGGAGGTCTTCATGGCCACCACGCGCCGCCGCCCGTCGCGGCCGAGCATGGCATAGGACACCGACGAGCCGCCGGGGTCGGCGACGCTCAGCTTGCGCGGATTGTCGGATTCGCCCGCCGCGAAGGCGAGATAGGCCTCCTCCACGGCGCGCACCACCTCGGCGGGGCTGATCGGCACGTCGGCCAGGTCGCTGCGAGAGAGCACCCGCAGCCCGATGCCACGGTCACGGTTGTTCAACGGATCCTCGTTCATCTGCAATGCCCCGCTCTGCTGTCCGATCAGCGGCCGCCCGGAACGGGGCGACCACACGTTGGCCATACCCATTCTCGGACGACTCCTGCGCGCGCCGACGGCGTTCGGGCAGCCGGATATTGACACGCTTGAGCCAGCGGTCAGTGCCGTCGTAGCGCGCGCGGAACGGAACGCGCCCGTGTACGGCGACATCGTTGTCCACCAGCAGGATCTCGCCGGGGGCCAGCGCGGGGGCGTGACTGACCCTGGCGAGTTCGGTGGTGAGCCTGGCGTAGGCAGCGCGGAAGACCGCGTCCGCGTCGTCGATCGGGGTGTATGCGGGATCGTAACGTGCTGTGACAGAATTGTTTTCGTCGAGCCACAGCGTGGGCAACGGTGCGAG
The DNA here is from genome assembly GCF_001613085.1 of Nocardia salmonicida NBRC 13393. GTDB lineage: Bacteria > Actinomycetota > Actinomycetes > Mycobacteriales > Mycobacteriaceae > Nocardia > Nocardia salmonicida. Next base: position 119,363 of record NZ_BDBR01000011.1, on the reverse strand, counting down.
CTGATCGAACCCGGTGCCGTAGGAGACGTCGGGCAGGATCGGCAGCGTCGGGGTGGTGAGCGTGCGCAGATCGTCGTCGGACAGGCGTGCCTCGCGCACCGAGGAGACCGTGGTGGCCACGCGGTCGGGATTGCGCAGGCAGGCCAGCATGAGCATGTTCGCGCGCTGAGCGTGGAAAGCGTCCTCGGTGTGCGGGCTGAGCAGGGTGGAACTGCTCGCGCCCGACTGCTCGTCCTCGTGACCCTCGGCGGGCACGATGTTGTTGACCAGCCTGCCGTTCTGCTGCCCCTGCCAGCCGAAAGGCTCACCGGCACATCGACCGAGCAGCAACATCGCGATATCCAGCTCGAGTGAGCCACGGTGCGCGTGCTCGGCCGCGGCCTGCCAATGCGCCGGAGTCGCACCGAATTCGGCGTCGTCGACGGACAATCCGCGCACCACGGTCGCACCCGCGGCGGTGGCGGGTGGTCGAACGGCGTGGCGCACGCTATCGGGCAGTTCGCCGACGCGCTCGGTGATCTGGGCGATCAATGCGGGATCGTGCAGAGTCGCGGTGTGTAGTGCATCACCTAATCGGTGGCGGATGTCGGTCGCGAGCGATCGCAGCGCCGTGGCGGCACGGGGATCCAGCTCGCGATATTCGATGTCGTGCTGGTGAATCGTCATACGTTCGGAGAGAACGCTTTTCACCGGCTTCCCTTCTTCGCATCGGTCGAACGCGGGTGATCTTCAGACTCGATGTGCGAAGGTAGTGCCTGTACTCTGATTAGGCAAGACTTACCTAACGTGTCGGCCAGGGAAATAGCCGATCCATATAACATAGCGTTGTGCCCCCGAACTGCCGAAGCGAACGCTGACCGGGGTGTCGTCAGGTCGCTGCGGTTCGGTGACGGTCGATGTGAAGCTCCCCACTCGGTGTAAGTTTTAGGCTAGCCTCGCCTGGTTTGCGGCGCCGGAAAAGGGGTTTCGGCGCACGCGGTTCGAGGAGGCAACACGATGAGTTTCACTCGCAGGCAGCTCTTCCAGTCCGGCATCGGCGTCACCGCGGTGCTGCTGGCCGCCGCATGCACCAGCGATGATCGATCCGCCACCGCGCAACGCGGTGGCACTCTGCGCGTCGGCGCGCTCGGCACCGCGGCCCGCAGCGAACGCGATCCGCACGCGAATCTCAGCAACGACAGCGACTTTCTCATCGCCTCGCTCGTCTACGACGCACTCACCGTTCCCGGCGCGGACCCGACTGTCGCCCCGCGCCTCGCCTCGCGCTGGGAGCCGAGCCAGGACAACCGCCGCTGGACCTTCACCATCGCCGAGGGCGCGACCTTCCACAACGGTGCGCCGGTGACCGCCGACGACGTGGTGTGGTCGATGCGGCGCCTGCGCTTGGTCGGTGGCGCCTCGAAGATGCCGGTGGCCGAGAACGACATCGTCGCAGACGGCCCGAACCGCGTCGTGTTCACGCTGCCGGCACCTAATACCCAACTGCCACTGTTGCTTCGGCTGATGACCTTCACTGTGCCGAAGGACACCACCGACTTCGCCGCCGCGATCGGCACCGGGCCGTTCCGGCTCGAGTCCTATCAGGGCGGCAACGCCAGGCTGGTGCGCAACGAGCGCTGGCACGGCACGCCGCCCCTGCTCGACGCCATCGAGGTGACGATGTTCGACAGCGTCACCGCGCTGGGCAACGCAGCGCTGGGCGGCCAGATCGACCTCGCCTCCAACGTGGGCGCGATCGCCGGGCGTACCGCCGCGGGACGCGGTGACCTGCAGGTGATCCGGCGTGCCGACGACACCATGCTCGGTGTGGCGATGCGTGTCGCCGACGGCCCGTTCGCCGATGCCAGGGTGCGCACCGCGCTGCGTCTCGGCGTCGACCGTACCGCGCTGGTCAACCAGGTGCACTCCGGCTACGGCACCGTCGCCGCCGATGTTCTCGGCACCGCCGACCCGCTCTACGACACCGCGCTGCGTCGTGACCGCGATGTCGAGCGCGCGAAAACCCTACTGCGCGAGGCGAACTTCGACACCGGGCGCAGCTACCCGTTCGTGACGAAGGCCGAGGTGCCGGGTGAGGTCGAATCGGCGAAGGTGATCGCCACCCAGCTCGCCGAGATCGGCGTCCGGCTCGACGTGCAGGTGGCGGAATCGGCGGCGTTCTACGACCGGACCTGGCTCAACGCACCGTTGTACACGGTGTCCTGGGGGACCAATGACTCGGTGGTGTTCCTGGCCGACAAGCTGATGACGTCCGGCTCCAACCGCAACGAAACCGCCTTCCGTGACCCGGAATTCGACGCCGCCGACGCGAAGGCCCTCGCCGCCTCCGGTGACGAGTACACCCGTGCGGTGCGCGAACTGCAGCGCATCGAGTTCGAGCGGGGCGGTTATCTGGTGTGGGGCATGGCCGACGGTGTCGACATCGCCGCGTCGACGGTGCGTGATCTGCCGACGCTCGGCGGGTTCGCGCGCGTTCAGCTGGAACGTGCCTGGTTGGCGTGAGTGTCATGAAAACCTTCGCCCTGCCGATGTTCCGGCGGATCGCGCTCCTGGTGGCATTGCTGGCCATCGTGTTCGTCGCGGTGGATCTGCTGCCGGGTAACGCGGCACGCGCGGCGCTCGGCAGGGACGCGGATCCGGCCGCGCTGGCGGCGAAAGAACACGAGCTCGGACTGGATCGCGCACTGCCGGTGCAGTTCCTGGACTGGATCCGCGGGGTACTCACCGGAGACTTCGGGCAGACCGCGCGCGGGAACTCGATCGGCGCGCTGCTGGCCGACAAGTTTCCGCAGACGCTGCTGCTGGGTGGGCTCGCCTTGCTGCTGACCGTCGCCTTGTCCTTGGGGCTCGGCTGCTGGTGGGCGATGCGGCCGACCGCGCTCGGCTCGCGAATTCTGCAGCCTGTCAGCACGATCGCGGTGGCCGTTCCGGAGTTCGTCGGCGGCACCTTGCTGATCCTGGTGTTCTCCCTGGCCACCGGCTGGCTCCCGGCCGTCACCATCACGGGCCGTTCCGGTTTTCCTCTCGGTCCCGAGATGCTGGTGCTTCCGGTGCTGGCGTTGGCGATTCCGCAGATCGGCTGGAACGCCCGAGTCGTGCGCTCGGCCCTGCTCGATGTGGGTGCCGCACCCCATGTGGAAAGCGCGGTGCTGGACGGACTCCCTACCCGCACGATCCTGATCCGGCACATGCTGCCGTTCGCCGCGCCGACCATTGTCGCCGGGTACGCGACCTCGGTCGGCATGCTCTTCGGCGGCGCCCTGGTGGTCGAGACACTCTTCAACTACCCCGGTATCGGCGCCGTTCTCGCCGGGTCGGTCGCCGACCGTGACGCCACCACGGTCGCCGCGGTGGTCGCCCTGACGGCGATCGTCATCATGGTGCTGCTCGCCGTCGCCGACCTGGTCCGGGCGTGGGCATCGAGGAGCGCGCGGTGAAGAGGTCCAACTCGGGAGGTAGAGCGGTGCCGCGGATGTCCAGGTGGTGGCGGTATTCGGTGGCGGGTGGTGTGGGGCTGGTTGTGCTGCTCGCGGTGGCCGGGCCGCTCTTCGCGCCCCATCCGGGGGAGAAGGCCGTCGGGATGCCGTTCGCGCAGCCGGGTGGGGACGCGCTGCTCGGGACGGATCGGCTCGGCCGCGATGTGCTCAGTCACCTGCTCACCGGCGGCACGCAGCTGCTGGCCGTCTCCGCGGTGATCGCGGTGGCGGTGACCGTGCTGTCGGCCGTCCTCGGCGCCGTCGCGGCCGTGCGCCCGCGCGCGGGCAAGGTCATCGAACTCTGCGGCGACTTGGTCATCCTGCTGCCCGCTGTCCTCGGCATCCTGCTCGTACTCACCGCATGGCCACAGGGTGGCGTCACCGCGCTGGTCGCCGTGTCCCTGCTCTTCGGAGTTCCCTACTGCGCCAGAATCTTCGCGGCCTCCGCCTCGACCATCGCTGCCTCCGGATACGTCGAATCCGCCGTCGCCAGCGGAGAGTCGCTGTCGCACCTGGTCTTTCGCGAAATCCTGCCCAACCTGCGCGCCGTCTTCACCACCCAGCTCGGCCTGCGCTTCGTCGTCGCCGTCTACCTCGTCAGCACCATCGCCTTCCTCGGCGTCTCCGCCCTCGACCCCGACAACTGGGCGATCATGGTCCGCGACAATGCCTCCGGGCTGCTGCTGAACCCCTTGGCGGTGCTGGCGCCGAGCGCTGCCATCGCCATCGTGGCGGTCGGTGTGAATTTGGTGGTGACGAGTGGGCCGAGGAATCGCCGGACCGCGAAAACCTCGGATGCGCTCGACGCGGTCGGGGTCTCGAGGCCGAGAGCTGAGAGGGGCGCACTCAGCGGGGGAGCCCTCGGGGGCGTAAACGTTGCTGGAGGATCAGGAGATGCTGGGCGGCCGAGGGATTCGGGGAGGGCCGGGATATGTGGGATCTCCGTGGTGGATTCAGGGGACGCGGCGGTGGTAGACGGGCTCAGCGTCGTTGCCGACAGTGGAGCGGTATTGCTGGCGCCGGTGTCGTTTCGGTTGAAATCGGGGACGGTCACCGCGCTCACCGGGGCGTCGGGGTCGGGAAAGTCGACGGCGATGCGTGCGCTGCTCGGACATCTGCCCGCCGGTGCCAGTAGGCAGGGCGCGGTGCTCGTCGCGGGACACGATGTGTTCGCGCTCGACGCGGGCGCGCTGCGCGCTTTCCGCCGTGGGCAGATCGCCTATGTCGGCCAGGATCCCGGCTCCGAACTCAATCCGTTGCTTCGCGTCCGGGCAGTCCTGGCCGAGGCGGCGCCCGGTGCCTCCGCCGCCGACCGTCTGGCCGTCCTCGAACAAGTGGGCCTGGACCCCGCCCATCTCCGCCGCCGCTGCGCTCGGCTCTCCGGCGGCCAGCAACGCCGTGTCGCCCTGGCCCGCGCCATCCTGCGCCGCCCCCGAATCCTCGTACTCGACGAACCACTCGCGGGCCTGCACGGCACTCTTCGCACCGAAATAGCCCAGCTGATCTCGACCCTCGCCACCGAGAACCACACCACCGTCCTCCTCTCCGGCCACGACACCGAGGCGATCAACGTCATCGCCGACACCGTGATCGAGCTCCGACCACCCGGTGAGCGATCGACGAATATCGCGGCCGCCGTGGCTGGTTCGGCTAGCAACCGCCTTCCACCGTCCGTGCGCGCGGTCACCGGCGCCGACAGCATCGCCGAGCCCGAGATGGTCCGTGGGCGGACGGACGAAGTAGTGGCTGATTCAGCCGGCGGTGAGCACTCGACCAATGGGCGTTGCAGGACCGGCCGCCGACGGGCCGACCCACCGTCCCAGGTTCCGGCACGCGGCAATGGTTGCTCGGGACGGGCGCTGAATCCTGACCTCACGGAGGTAATTGCCCTGCACGCCGAGGCGATCAACGCGGACGCGGGCGGCCACACGGTGCTCGAGAGCATCGGTTTCCGCGTGCCCGCAGGTGCCGCCCTTGCTGTGGTGGGACCTTCAGGGGCTGGAAAGACCACGCTCGCACGGGTGATCGCGGGTTTGCACACCGATGCCGTCGGACTGCTGGAGATAGGCGGTGTGCGGGTTCGGTTAGGGAGTCGTCGGCGAATTCGGTTCGGCGCCAACGGTATTCAATTCGTCCCCCAGAACCCTCGGGCCGCGTTGAACCCGCGGCGCACCGTCGAACAGACCCTGGCGCGCCCTTTGCGCCGCATCACACGCGTCCCCAGACCCGAAATCCGCACCCGCGTCACCGCCCTACTCGCCGCCGTCGGCCTCCCCGCCGACGTCGCCGACCGTCGCCCCCACCAACTCTCCGGCGGCCAACGCCAACGAGTCGCCCTGGCCCGCGCCCTCGCTGCCGACCCAGCGGTCCTGATCTGCGACGAGATCACCACCGCCCTCGACACCGACACCGCCGCCGCCATCATGTCCCTGCTCGACCGCCTCCGCGCCGACCACGGCACCGCGGTCATCCTGATCAGCCACGACATGACCCTGGTCCGTGGCCACTGCACCGACCTCCTCGTCCTCGACCACGGCCGAATAGTCGAATCAGGCACCCCCGAAACAGTTCTCACCACCCCGACCCACCGAGCCACCGCCGCGCTACTCGGCTGACACCGCCCGGACAACCGCCTCGGTCGGGCCGGAATCGCGGGGACACGGAGCTGAGAACTCCCTGTGAGATGTGCACGAACACTGCTGGATCTGGATGATTGAACAGATGTCAGTGCAGAAGGTCGGCGTACTCGCCGCGGTGGCGATCAGCGCCCTCTTATCGGGGTGCAGTTCGCTCGCGTCGATCCCCGATGACATGCCGCCGGGGCCGGGCGTCGCGCTGCCCGTGATCGATGTCGACGCACCCGGCCGCGCGGCCGCGCAGTTGCGCGGCTGGGCCGACGAGCAGTCCGGGGCGATCGGCATCGAGCCGGTCGCGCTGGAGGCCTACGGCTACGCCGCCGCCGTGCTGGCGAAGTCGAAGCCCGAATGCGGGATCGCCTGGACCACCATCGCCGGCATCGCCAGCGTGGAGAGTGGGCACGGCACCCATCGCGGCGCGGGCGTCGACGCCGACGGGACGGTTCGCCCGGCGATCATCGGCGTCGCCCTCGACGGCACCAAGGGCAACGCCGACATCCGTGACACCGACGGCGGCAGCCTCGACGGCGACACCACCTACGACCGCGCGGTGGGCCCGCTGCAGTTCATCCCCGAGACCTGGAAGCGCTGGGGCGTCGACGCCAACGGCGACGGCGTGGCCGACCCGCAGAACATCGACGACGCCGCCCTCACCGCCGCCCGCTACCTCTGCACCCGCGGCGGCGATCTGACCTCGGCCGACGGCTGGCAGCGCGCCCTGTTCGCCTACAACCAGTCGAACAAATACATGCATGTGGTGCGCGATCGCGCCGCCATATACAGCATCGGGCGCCGCGTGTAGTTGCGCACGGCCCGGAGTGCCGGTTACTCCACACTCCGCCGAGACGATAGGCTCGGCACCGCACGGCCCTTTCCCGTGATACCTACCGTGCCTTCCGTCGTAAGGAGCAGTTTTCGTGGCCATTATCGAACAGGTCGGAGCTCGCGAGATTCTGGATTCGCGCGGCAATCCCACTGTCGAGGTCGAGATCGCCCTCGACGACGGCACCCTGACCAGGGCAGACGTACCTTCCGGTGCGTCCACCGGCGAGCACGAGGCCGTCGAGCTGCGTGACGGCGGCGACCGCTACGGCGGCAAGGGTGTGACCAAGGCTGTCGAGGGCGTCCTCGACGAGATCGCGCCCGCCATCATCGGCCTCGACGCCGTGGAGCAGCGCACCGTCGATCAGGTCCTGCTGGATCTGGACGGCACCCCCGACAAGTCCCGCCTCGGCGCGAACGCCCTGCTCGGTGTATCGCTGGCCGTGGCACGTGGTGCCGCCGAGTCCTCGGGCCTCGAGCTGTTCCGCTACCTGGGCGGCCCGAACGCCCACGTGCTGCCGGTCCCGATGATGAACATCCTCAACGGTGGCGCGCACGCCGACACCGGCGTGGACGTGCAGGAATTCATGGTCGCCCCGATCGGCGCGCCCACCTTCCGCGAGGCACTGCGCTGGGGCACCGAGGTGTACCACTCGCTCAAGGCCGTGCTGAAGGAGAAGGGCCTGTCCACCGGTCTCGGTGACGAGGGCGGCTTCGCCCCCGACGTCGCGGGCACCGTGGAGGCTCTCGACCTGATCAGCGTCGCCATCGAGCGCGCGGGCTACAAGCTCGGCACCGATGTGGCGCTGGCGCTCGACGTGGCCGCCACCGAGTTCTACACCGAGGGCGAGGGTTACAAGTTCGAGGGCAAGGTCCGCACCGCCGCCGAGATGGGCGAGTTCTACGCGGATCTGCTCACCCGGTACCCGCTGGTCTCCATCGAGGACCCGCTGTCGGAAGACGACTGGGACGGCTGGGTCGCGCTGACCGACGCCATCGGCGACAAGGTGCAGCTGGTTGGTGACGACCTGTTCGTCACCAACCCCGAGCGCCTCGAAGAGGGCATCGCCAAGGGCGCGGCCAACGCGCTGCTGGTGAAGGTCAACCAGATCGGCACGCTGACCGAGACCCTCGACGCCGTCGAGTTGGCGCACCGCAACGGTTACAAGACCATGATGTCGCACCGTTCGGGCGAGACCGAGGACACCACCATCGCCGACCTCGCGGTCGCCGTCGGTTCGGGCCAGATCAAGACCGGTGCCCCCGCGCGCTCCGAGCGGGTCGCCAAGTACAACCAGCTGCTGCGCATCGAGGACGCCCTCGGTGATTCGGCACGCTACGCGGGTGACGTGGCCTTCCCGCGTTTCACCGGCGAATTCTGAAGGCAGTGCAGGGGCGGTAGCGAATGACCGAGCGACGTGCGCGTGGGACCAGTCCAGGTGGACGAGGTGACCGGCGCACGTCGCGGGCCGCGCGCTCCCGCCCCAGCCTCGACACGCCCGGCCGCCCCACCGCGGCCAAGCGCCCGACGCGGCGGCATCCGCAACCCGCGGGTGCTACCCGTAAGTCCAGCGGCAAGCTGGAACGCAGCGAGCACACCATCCTCGGTCTCTCGACCGGTAAAGCGGTGATCCTGGCGGCGGTGCTGTGCGGTCTCGCGCTGACCTTGGCCGTGCCGACGCGCACCTACTTCAGTCAGCGCGCCGAAGCCGTGGCACTGGCCAAGCAGCGGACCGAACTCGAAGCCGACCTGGCCGATCTGCGTAATCGTCGTGCGCAACAACAGGATCCGGCCTACATCCGCTCCGAAGCGCGCGACCGCCTGCGCCTGGTGATGCCCGGCGAAACTCCCTACATCGTGCAGATTCCCGGCATCGAGGCACCAGCGCCGCCGCCGATGAGCACCCGAACAGCGGCGCCCGACCCCTGGTACACCGACCTGTGGCGCAGCATCTCCGAACCAGCCCCGGAAGGACCACGGTGACGACACCGAACGCCGACGACCTCGAGATCATCGCGAAGCAGTTGGGTCGCGAGCCTCGCGGCGTGCTCGAAGTCGCCTACCGTACCCCCGACGGCCTGCCCGCCGTGGTGAAGACCGCGCCACGCCTGCCCGACGGCACCCCGTTCCCCACGCTCTACTACCTGACCGACCCCCGGCTCACGGCCGAGGCGAGCAGGCAGGAATCGGCCGGGGTGATGCGCGAGATGACCGAACGCCTCGCCACTGATCCCGAACTGGCCGCCGCCTACCGGCGCGCGCACGAGAGCTACCTGGCCGAACGCGATGAAATCGAGTCGCTCGGCACCGATTTCACCGGTGGCGGGATGCCCGACCGGGTGAAGTGCCTGCACGTGCTGATCGCGCACTCGCTCGCCAAGGGACCCGGTCTGAACCCCTTCGGGGACGAGGCCGTCGCCCTCGCCGCCGACGCCGGTTTCCGCGGTACCGCGATCCCCGCCGACTGGCCTGCCACGAGCACACCCGACGAACAGGCATAATCGCGGTCAGTGCCCGTGCGCGGGTCGAGACCTCTGGAGGACACCATGAGTGAGCGCATCGCCGCAGTCGACTGCGGCACCAACTCGATCCGCCTGCTGATCGCCGAGGTGGGGGCCGACGGCGGGCTCACCGACGTGCACCGGGAGATGCGCATCGTGCGCCTCGGCCAGGGGGTGGACGCCACCGGCCGTCTCGCGCCCGAAGCCATCGAACGCACGCGCCTCGCGCTGTCCGATTACGTCGATGTGATGGTGGCGCAGGGTGTTTCGCGCGTGCGCATGGTCGCCACCTCCGCCACCCGTGACGCCGCCAACCGCGACGACTTCTTCTCGATGACCCGCACCGAACTCGGCCGCGTAGTGCCCGACGCGGTCGCCGAAGTGATCACCGGCGACGAAGAAGCACGGCTGTCCTTCGCCGGTGCCGTCGGTGAATTGTCCGCTGATGCAGGACCTTTCGTTGTAGTCGACCTCGGCGGCGGCTCGACAGAGCTGGTCGTCGGCGATGAAAACGGCGTCCAGGCAGCCTATTCCGCCGATATCGGCTGTGTCCGCATTACCGAACGCTGTCTGGCGGGCAACCCGCCCACCTCCGAACAGGTCTCTGCCGCAAGGGAATTCGCTCAGCAGAAGCTCGACGAGGCCTTCGCGAAGGTCGCTGTCGACAAGGTGCACACCTGGGTCGGCGTGGCAGGCACGATGACCACGATCACCGCCGTCGCCCTCGACCTCCCCGAATACGACTCCGCGCGAGTGCATCTCACCCGCCTGAGTCTCGCCGAGGTCCACCAGGTCTGTGACCGCTTGATCAGCATGAACCACGACGAACGCGCCGCCCTCGGCCCGATGCATCCGGGCCGGGTCGACGTGATCGGCGGCGGCGCGGTGATCACCGAGGTTCTCGCCGACGAACTGTCCGAGCGCGCGGGAGTTTCCGAACTCATCGTCAGCGAACACGACATCCTCGACGGCATCGCCATGTCGATCGTGAACGCCGCGGCCTGATGTTCGCCTCGATCACCTGGGCCGCGCGCAACCGCTAAGGGGCCGAGTTCGACATAGAGTGCGTCGGCGAGCCTGATCGCAGCTCGGCGATTCCAGGCGCCCGTCGTCAGGTTCACGACGTGGTGACGGGTCAACGGCACTCTCGCAAGACGGCCGAGCACGGTCTCGACCTCGGCAGCGGACACCAGCTCGGCCTGATTCAGTCTGTCGAGCGCGGAGAGTACCACCAATGTGTGTATAGCGGCCGTGTGGTGCTAGCCCCCAGTGCGCTCACGATGCTTACACCCCGGCCAGCAGCACGGCCGCCGTTGGCCTTCTTCCAGTTCCTCCTGGGTGCGCCGAATCCGCCGTTCGCGAGTCGCGTTCTGCTTCGCGTCCTCGACCCAGCAGATGAACTCGTTGCGAGCCAGCGGCGTGATGTCCTGCCAGGCGCCGAGTGCCACCGAGTTGGCGAGCAGCGCCGCACGCAGATCGGCGGGCAACTCGTGTACCACGCCCCCGGAGACTTGTCGACTACTCATCAGTCCACGGTAGCGCGCAAGCGTTCGACCTGCGGTTACCGGGACGGGAGCCGGCGCTACTAGACAAAGTGATTGATATGTCTCACCATGGAGTCATGAGCACAACGACGTCTCATTCGGTGCGGTTCGAACTTCGCTCCGGAGACACTTGGCGCGATCCCTGGTCCATGTATTCCGCACTGCGTGATCACGACCCTGTTCACCGCGTGATCCCCGCCGGGCAGGAGGACAACGACTTCTACGTGCTGTCCCGGCATGCCGACGTGTGGATGGCGGCGCGCGACCCCGCGACTTTCTCCTCCGCGTCGGGACTGACCGTCGACTACATCGACCTGGTCGCCGCCGGATTCGGCGCCGTGAAGCCGTTCGTCTTCATGGACCCGCCGGAGCACACCGATTTCCGGCGTCGGGTGTCACCGGGATTCACTCCACGCCAGGTGAATTCGGTCGAGCCCGCAGTGCGGAGATTCATCGTCGAGCGCATCGAGCGGCTGCGTGCGGCGGGTGGGGGCGACATCGTCAAGGACCTGTTCAAGCCGCTGCCCACCATGGTGGTCGCCCACTACCTCGGTGTGCCGGAACAGGATCACGAGAAATTCGACGCGTGGACCGAGAACATCGTCGGCGGCGCGGTCGCGGGGGCCGGGCTTGCCGCGGGCGACCAGAACGCCTTCACCGCGGTGGGCGAAATGGTCGGCTATTTCAGTGAATTGATCGCCCGCCGCCGCGTCGAACCGGGCGACGACACCATCTCGCACCTGCTGGCCTCCGGTCTCGGCGCCGACGGCGACAACGAAGGTCTGGTCGCGATCCTCGGCTTCGCGTTCACGATGATCACCGGCGGCAACGACACCACCACCGGCAATCTCGGCGGTGCGGTCCAGCTGCTCACCGCCGCCCCTGACCAGCGACAGCTGCTCATCGACGATCCCTCGCTCATCCCGGACTCCATCGAGGAGTTCCTCCGGATGACCTCACCGGTGCAGGGCCTGGCCCGCACCGCCACCCGCGATGTCGAACTGCACGACACCGTCATCCCCGAGGGTCGCCGCGTGCTGTTGCTCTACGGTTCGGGCAACCGCGACGAACGCGAATTCGGCCCTGCCGCAGCCGAACTCGATATCCGGCGCAATCCCAAGCGCATCCTCAGCTTCAGTCACGGCCACCACCACTGCCTCGGCGCGGCCGCCGCCCGCATGCAGGCGCGCGTCGCGCTCGAGGAACTGCTCACCCGCTGCCCCGACTTCACCGTCGACCTCGACGCGGTGCAGTGGTCGCAGGGCAACTACGTGCGCTGGCCGGTCTCGGTGCCGTTCCGCGCGGAGGGCTCGGCATGAGTGGTCAGCGCCCGGAGGCGGCAGCCCGCGTAACCGCGCAGGGCGCCCGAGCATGCCGCGGGGACACAGCATGAGCGGTGACTGGCTGGGCGCCGATCGGGCGGACCTGGCCGCCGAACGCATCATCGACGCGGCCGCCGAACTGTTCGCCGAGCACGGGGTGGCCGCGGTCGGCATGGCCGAAATCGCCAAGGCCGCAGGTTGCTCCCGCGCCACGCTGTACCGCTACTTCGACAACCGGCACGCGGTGCGTCTGGCGTTCGTGCACCGCGAGACCCGTCGCATCGTCGCCCAGCTCGACGAACGGTTCCGTGCCATCGCCGACCCGGGAGAACGCATCATCGCCGCGATGCTCGGCGCGGTCGAGGAGGTCCGCGCCAACCCCCTGCTCATCGCGTGGTTCCGCCCCGCCGACTCCGGCACGGCAGGCCGCATCAGTCAGGATTCCGACGTCATCGAATCCCTGGCCGCGACCATCTTCGGCCCCGCGGACCTGACCGACCCGGAACGCAGCAGGCTGGCCCGCTGGCTCACCCGCATCATTGTCTCGCTGCTGTCGGCTCCCGGCCGCGATGCCGCCGACGAACGGGCCATGCTCGAGGAGTTCGTCGCCCCGGTCATCACCCGCACCTTCGTCTCACCGAACTAGAACGTGTTCTATATTTGAGAAAAAGTTCCGGCGATCCCTCGGGAGTCCAGATATGTACCAGTGGTCAGACGAAGACCTGATGTTCCGCGACGCTGTGCGCGGCTTCATCGCCAAGGAGGTCACCCCGCACGTCGACCAGCTGGAGAGTGGCGCGCTGCCGCCGTTCGACATCATCCGCAAGCTGTACGCCACCTTCGGGCTGGACGAGATGGCGCGCGACGGGCTCGAGAAGGCGCTCGCCCGCGAAGAGGCCGGTACCACCGGCTCCGGTAAGTCGGGCGGCGGTTTCAGCGGTGCGGGCAGCATGGGCGTAGTCCTCAACAGTGAGCTCGCCGGCGTCAGCCTCGGGCTGGTGGCCTCCATGGGGGTGAGCCTCGGTCTCACCGTTGGCACCATCCGCAGTCGCGGCACCCTGGCGCAGAAGAAGCGCTGGCTGCCCGAACTGGTCACCATGGCCAAGGTCGGCGCCTGGGCCATCACCGAACCCGATTCGGGCTCCGACGCGTTCGGCGGCATGAAGTCCTATGTGCGCCGTGACGGCGAGGACTACATCCTCAACGGCCGCAAGACGTTCATCACCAACGGTCCGTACGCCGACGTCACCGTCGTCTACGCCAAGCTGGACGAAGGGGACGGCACCGACCGCCGCGACCGCAAAGTGCTGCCGTTCGTGCTGGACAAGGGCATGCCCGGTTTCGTACAGAGCCCCCCGTTCAAGAAGATGGGCATGAACTCCTCGCCCACCGGCGAACTGTTCTTCGAGAACGTCCGCATCACCCCCGACCGGCTGCTCGGCGAAACCGAGAACCCGGCCAAGGGTGACGGAAAAGACAGTGCCAAGGAGTCTTTCGCGGCCGAACGCATCGGCATCGCCTCGCTCGCACTGGGCATCATCAACGAATGTCACCGCCTGTGCGTCGATTACGCCAAGTCCCGCACGCTGTGGGGCAAGGAGATCGCGCAGTTCCAGCTCATCCAGCTCAAGCTCGCCGAGATGGAGATCGCGCGAATCAATGTGCAGAACATGGTCTTCAACGCCATCGAGCGCACCGCCGCCGGCGACAAGGTGACCCTCGCCGAGGCCTCGGCGATGAAGCTCTACTCCTCTCGCGCCGCCACCGAGGTCGCGATGGAGGCCGTGCAGCTGTTCGGCGGCAACGGGTACATGGCCGAGTACAAGGTCGAACAATTGGCCCGCGATGCCAAGTCGCTGATGATCTACGCGGGCAGCAACGAAATCCAGGTCACCCACATCGCCAAGGGCTTGACCGCCGGGTAGCTGGTAGTTCGCTCGTATACTACGAAGATGCGCATCCACCGGAATGCTCTTGCCGGCGCCGTGGTGGTCGTCGCCGCGGTCGTCGCCTTCGCGCCGTCGGCTTCGGCCACCCCGGCCTCCGGTGTGACCGTCGAACCGCTGACCCAGGTCGATGTCAGCGCATTCAGCCCCTTCGCCTCCTTGCCGAGCAAGTTCACCTTCCGGCGGATCACCATCGCGCCCGGGGGCACCCTCGGCTGGCACTACCACGACGGCACTGTTCTCGCGGTGGTCACCGCGGGCCAGCTGGCCCGATACGAGACAGACTGCGTGCCGACCACGTACTCCGCGGGCCAGGGCTTGTCGGAGACCGTGGGCCCTGACCATGTCCATGTAGGCCGCAACCTCGGCAGCGAGCCCGCCGAGCTGTACGTCGCGTATGTCAACCTCGCGAATGAACCCCTTTTCGTGGACGCCCCCGCCCCGGACTGCGCGTAGCCCCTCAGGCGTCGAGGCAGGCTTCGGTGCCGCCGGTAGCGAACGTTTCGGTGCTGCAATAAGCGGTTCTAGGGTAGTACGGGCCCATTGTGATAGCCGGGTCGTCGCCGGAGTCCTGGGACGCCTGGATCGAATTCGGATAGAACGCCGCGCTCGGGATCATGTTCCGTAGGAACAGCACCTTGTCCACATCGGTGCTGCCCCAGGGAATCACCGTCACGCTCGGGTCGAGACTCGCGGGCACGTCCGCGGGGGCGGCGACCACATAGGTGTAGTAGCCGGACCCGTCGATCGCGGTCTGGAAGTCGGCCGCGCAGGCGACGACAGGGTAGGGCGAGCGCAGGTCGTTCTGACACATCGACCAATACCGCACCTGCTGACTCGGATCCGTAGGCGATTGTCCCGCACGGGTATTCGGGAATATCGGTGCCCTGCCACGCACCACCAGCAGGCGTCCGGGCTGATAACTGATCCGCGTTCCGATGTATTTGTTGTCGCCGTTCGGGAAGAGCCCGGAGGTGCTCGCCGGGTTGCTGAACGTCGCCTCCGGTGTGTTGCCGGGGAACGCGCCCGAGGCCGCTCCGGCGATCGCCCGGTCGAAGGCGGACTTGGCCGCGTTTGCGACGGGACCGGTGTACGAAGCCGGGTCGAAGGGCTGCGCGCATGGTTGGGCAGGCACGTCGGCGCCCGCGATCGAGAGCTTCACATCGGGCAGCGCGACGCCGCCACTGAGCGAGGCCGGGTCGGTCGGAACATAGACACGGACGATGACGAAGCCGATCGGCGTGCTCTGACCGTTCGCGACAGCCTGGATCTCGTTGCGGCTGTGGTCGGCCGGACCGTTGACCAACGTGGCGTGCCAGCGCCGTTGGGACGCGGGCAGCGATGCGGCGGCGGCGTCGACGAACGGGTTGGCACTGCCCGGGTCGGCGACGATCTGGTCGTCGCGCAATGTGTCCACGGTGTCGAGGTCGGTCCCGTAGGTGTTCAACGAGAAATACCGCGCGGCCGGATAGGTACCGGACAACTCGATCGAGTCGCCCGGCCCCAGTGCGTAGGGCATCAGCCAATACGTCGAATTTGCATCGGGGAACGCCACATTCAGCACGGTGCTGTTGGACATGAACCGCCACGCGCACAGCGCCGAGTCCGGCGGATTCGCGGAGGCGGGCGCGGCGAACCCCACCGCGGCCAGCACCGTAGCCACCACACAACAGACGCGAACTATCACAGCACCGACCGAATGCATGACGATCCCCTCGCTGAGCTCGAACTGGCGAACTATCGAAGAATCCCGCGCGCCCACGTCACCGTGGTCGGCTCGCGACCAACATAGTGCACCCCATGGCAGCGCCCCACGCCACCTAGCGGTGGACCGTCGACGGTGTGTCCGGTCGCCGCCGTTCTACGGGGCTCGGCGTGGTTCCGGCATCGCGCATGCCAGCCCGTCGGCCATCCCCGTCGGCTGCACACCGAGACCCTGGTTGAGCCGGGCCCGTTGGTTCTCCCACGCGATGCTCGCCGCCAACTCGGCCAGCTGCGCCTTCGACAGGTGCGTGAGCAGCGTGTCGCGCAGTTCGTCGATGTCGACCGCGGGAGTAACCGTCATCGCCTCCGCGAAGGCGATCACCAGTTTCTCCAGCTCGGTATAGGCGTCACTGGTCCGATACCGAGGAAGATCGATGAGCTGCTGCTCGGTCAGCCCCGCCGTATGCGCCAGCGCCGACCCGATATCGAGACAGAACTGACAAGCCACCAGCCCCGCCGTCTTGAGCTCGGCCAACTCCTTGAGCCGAGGATCGAGCTTGTTACTGAACAACAGCGCCGTCTCATAGGCCAGCGTCGCGGCCGCGATCTGCGGCCGCCGCCCGAGCCACCCCACCAGATCCCCCCGATTACGCCGAGCCTGCCCGATGACCTCGGCGTATCCCCGAACCCGCTTGACCACCCGCATCGATAACACCCCTTCGTGCCGACGTTTCACCTACCGATGAACCTACGCCGAGACCCCACCGAACCCCAGAGTGATCCGCATCGCGTCCTGCCGGCGGAGCCCGCCTCCAAGGCGGCTGCCGTGTAAGCCGTTGGAGCACAGTGCAATACCCATCGCACCGTGGCCGGCACCTTAAGGATTTCGCATGTCGACCGTATGCGGCGCGCTCTAATTTCATGGTTGTTGTCAAGGCCCCCGAGGGGGCGAAGTCATCCACACCAGGGGAGAACTGAGTTGAAGAAGATCGTGACAGGACTGCTGATGGGCGCGCTCGCCACGGGGACCATGGTCGCCATGGCGCCCGCGGCGCAGGCGGCCCAGTACGCAAACCTCAAGGATTGCCAAGCTGCCGCGAAGCGCAAGGTCGACGAGCGTATTTCGCAGGGCGACATCAACGTCCCCAACTACACCTGTAAGCGTGACGGAAATGGCTGGCGGGTAGCCGTCGGCTAGCCCGCTTCGAAGTGGCCAGGGGTCAGTCCGGCGGGCCGACCCCTACCATCCGGTTGCCGCCACAGACGCTCTTGATCCGGTGGCGGCTATGGACAAGGCGGGCGAGCCGCTGCGGACTCACAGCGGACCGAGCAGGCCAGTCGACCGGGGGAGAAGCGCGGATAGCGCCCACGACCTGCGATGAAGAGTGTCCCCACAGGGACTCGAACCCTGACTGTGCGGATTTTAAGAACCTCTAGCTCGCTTGAGGTGCGGTCCGGCGACCTGCGGAAATAGGCGGCGGTAGGTGTCATAGTCCCACTGGCCTTGTGGTTTTGGCCGGTTTCCGGCGGCCTTGCGCGGGGGCTAGCGGTCCCTAGCCGGGTCGGCACAGCCCCTAGCGGGGCGGGCCGGAGATGGGGGCCGCGTCTCCGCAGGTGGGAGACATTTTCGCTCTTGATGCGCTGCTGAATGGCTGACACGGTGCGGTCCGGCGGGATGCGTTCGGGCCATAGCACCACTCCGACGATCACGGCCAGCGGCAAGCCCACCGCGACGACGAACCCGAGCGTGATCACCCGTCCGCCCGCCCGCTGGTCTCGGCCACGGTCAAAGGACGCCCGTCGCGCTGTTCGGCTGCGGTGAGCCACGCGGCTACGTTGTCGAGCGACCCGTGGCAGACGACCCGGAACGGGCTGTACAGCCCCCACGCGTACGGCGGTTCGGGTGCCCGCCGGATTGTCATCGACCGTAGCGCGGCTCGCTCGGTTAGCGCATCAAGCTGAGGTTTGATCGCGTCGCTCATCAGTCCCCCTGGTGGGTCGTCGGGTGAATGCGCCCACCGCCGCGGAGCTTTCGCCATCGTCCGCGCAGCTCACTACGCCCGATGTGCCGAGCAGCGTTGCCTGGCATACCCCGGCGGTGGGGCTAAGAGATACTCTCGGGGACTACCGAGAAAATGGCCCGAGCAATACGGTTTACCTATGTTTACCGATGGCGGGGCGGTGACCGGGTGCCTGTTGCGCGAGCTGCGAACGATCGCCGGTATCGGGTTGCGGACGATGGCCGCACGTACGTGCTTCACGACCGGCTACTTGTCGCTGGTCGAGACTGGGCGCAAGCCCGTAACCCCGGCGGTTCTGGCCGGATACCGCGCCGTACTGGGCGACCCGACGTTGGGGCTGGCGAATGTTGACCCGGAGCGGCTACAGGCCACGGTCACGGACCCGTCTGGCGCTGGCAGTTCTAGCCTGGAAGACGTTTCGGTAATTCTTAAGCGCACAAGGCATTTGGAAGATGTTGCGGGTGCGGAACTCGTCGCGCCGGTGATCCGGGGGATGGACGGCGTAGCGCGGGCGCTGGCCGCTGAGCGGATAGGCGGAAGCGCGGCGGCATGTATGGCGTCGGAGGTCGCACGGTACCGAGGCTGGCTGGAGCACGCCATCGGTAGCCCTCATGTTTCCAACCGTGCGCTGGAAGATGCTGCGCGGCTGGCGGAGGTGGCAGGGGACCGGTCCCAGATCGCCCACTCCTACAGCTTCCGTGCCTACACCGCGCGCCACCAAGGCGACACCGCGCGGGCGGTCGCGCTCACAGACGCCGCTATCGGCGTCGACGGCGCGCACCCGATTCTCGGTGTGTACGACCGGTACCAGCGCGCGGAACTGCTTGCGGTACGCAAGGAATCGCGCCAAGCCGGTAAGGCGCTCGCGTTGGCAGACAAGGCAGCCGAGGCTACAGACGGGATCGAATTGCCTGCCTTCGGATACTGGTACACGGCCGGGTTTTGGGGCGTACAGCGGGGGATCGTGCTGGCGCAGCTCGGGCGCAAGGCTGACGCCATTTCGGAAGCAGTGCAAGGCGTAGCCGTGATGCCCGCCGGGCACCAGTCCGCCGGTTGGCTGGCATCAATGCTGGCGCAGATAGACCCGGAGATGAACTCGGGTTCGTAGCCGCGCTGTCTGCGATGATCTGTGCGTGCCTCCCGAGCAGATCATCCAGATTGTCCAGAGCTCGCCCGATTGGTGGCTGGCATGGCTGCCAGTGTTGGGCTCCGCCCTCGTGGCCGCCGCTGCGTTCACCGGCGTGATAATCAGCAATCGGACCAACCGCAAAGCAATTGAGGCCGCTGACGATCGTGAATGGGTCAAGTGGCAGCGGGAGCAGCTCGCAGTCATCGCAGATGAGATCATCACTGCCGCACATCAAGTGGGAGCGCGGCTGCGAGGCTTCACATTGGCCGAGATTCTGCCATCGCTCACCGACAGGTAACGAAGGCGCCACGCAGCGTGCCGGGGTGGCACGCGGATTTGCATCGTTTGCGTAGTTGGTGGCGTTCGAAGCTACTGCGGACGAATTGCGGACCTTCGACTCTGGAACGGCGGTGGTGATGGCTCCCGCCGTTTCGTCGCGTCGACGCCACGTGTGGCACTCCGACTCCAGCTTCACCGCGCACGCGATCGATACGGCAGAGAGTATTAGCGAGTGACGCAACTGCAGGAGTGCGGCCTGGTGGAATTCCGGCGGGCGGAGGCCGGTCAGATCGGTGAAGTGCTCGAAGTGCTGGATGAGGCGGCCCTGTGGCTGACATCGCGTGGTGTGCGACAGTGGCCGACACGATTCGATCCGGCCTGGGTGGAGCCCGCGGTCTCTCGCGGTGAGACTTGGCTGGTCGCGGTCGAGGGGAAACTAGCGGCGACGGTGACTCTTGACTGGTCTGATCCGCTGTGGGCCGACGATGCTGAATGTGCCGGGTATGTGCACCGAATGGCAGTCCGACGAGGAGCGGCAGGCATCGGCGGCCAGATCCTTGGGTGGGCAGCAGACACGACGCGGGATCACGGCCGGGGCTTGCTGCGGTTGGACTGCGTGGCCACCAACGACCGGTTGCGTGCCTACTACGAGCGGGCTGGGTTCGTCCATCGCGGCGATGTCCAAGTCGGTGGGGCTCCGGGCCAGCGGCTCAAAGGTGGACCAGCCACGGTTGTCAGCAGGTATGAGTTGTCGTTGTGCGAATAGCTTGCGCGCGGACCAGGGCGACAGCTTGATGCTTCCATGGGGTTTCGTCGTGTTCGGGGTCGTATGCGCGAGTTGTGACAACTGCGTGACACCTCGGGCTTCGGGAGACTGTGGTTGGCGGCATCGCTCAGCACTCCTGCGTCAGAAGCCATTCGCGTGCAACTGCTTTGTCCTCGGCGGTGATCGCATGGCCGACCGATAGCACCCGGTGGGTTACCAGGGCTCCCGCACGATGCAGCTGTTCAGCCAGATGAAGGCCGTCCCCTGGTGATCGGCGGTTGTCGTGAGCGCCGTCGACTATCAGAACTGGAATGTCGTCGACGCAGTCGGCCTGATCGTGGGTGAACGGGGCAAGGGGACGGAACAGGATCGCTCCCGCCAGCAACCCTGGATACGTCATGAGTAGAGCTGCGGCCATGATCGCGCCGTTGGAGAAACCGATTGCGACGGGGCGTCTGGTGAGGTTGTAGTCGGCGCAGGCGGTTCCGATGAAACCTGCCAGTATCGGCATCCTGGCGATGATGTCGTCCGGGTCTATGCGCCCGTCTGGCAAGCGGTGGAAGAACGCATAGCCCTCATCCATGCTGGCTGTGCCACGGATACTCAGTTTTGATGCCTCTGGCGCAATTTCGTCGGCTACGGGAATGAGGTCGGATTCGCTGCCGTGTGAGCCATGGAGCAGAACGACCGGTGATCTGCCGCCAGTGCCAGCATGGAAACGGTGGGCGTGTGTCGGGGCCGTCATTGAAACAGACCCTACGGGTTCAGAGCCTCGTGGAGCACGCGCTTAAGTCCTCGGTTGACAACAGCTGGCCGTGTGCTGGGTTGGGTTGCATACCTCGGGGCTGGCTCACTGCCTGCCCGCTACGGCCTGCCGTTCACGCGTAGAGGCTCACAGGTCAAGGGGTGCGAAGCAACCAGCGAAGCTGACGCTATCGGCGCCCTCGAGGTGTGAGGGGCGCGGGATCACAATGCAGGCCAACCCAGAACAGGGCCACGCGGCCACCGGTCGCGATACCACCGACCTGACCGCGGATTCCGTTCAGCAATCCGCGGCTTGGCTCTCGTCGGCCTCGTCCACTGCTCGGGGTCGATGCTGTGGTGAGCTGGTCAGAGTTCCGATCGCCTGCTTTCGGCGCTGCGCGCCGCCGCAGGCGCTCTTGAACGTCGCCGGATCGACGTTTCTCGTTCAGCAACCGCGGTCACCGGCCTCGGGATCGTGGAGACCGACACCAAGAACCACGCGACGCGTGCTGTGCCGCTCCCGGACTTCCTGTCGAAGCCCTTGGCTGATGCGGTCGAGGGCAAGTTACCGGCCGACTACGTGTTCCCCTCGAAGGACGGCGAAGTGCTCCCGCTGGGGGAGTTCCGGTGGGTGCTCGATACTGCGTCGTCGGCGGTGAATTTGCCCGGTGTCGTTCCGCACAGCCTGCGCCACAAGGCGGCGTCTCTGGCGATCAGTGCCGGGGCAAATATCAAGGTTGTACAGCGGATGCTCGGGCACAAGACGGCGACGCTGACACTCGACCTCTACGGCCATCTGTTCGATGAGGATCTCGACCCGGTTGCCGCTGCCCTCGATGTGAAAGCGCGAGCTGTTGCGGACGAATTGCGGACTTTTGAGGCCAGTTGACCCTCCTCGCGGTGGCCTTCAAGCCCCTGACCTGCTTCGATGAAGTGCCCCCACAGGGACTCGAACCCTGACTGTGCGGATTTTAAGTCCGCTGCCTCTGCCAATTGGGCTATAGGGGCGTCCCGGATAGCGTAGCGAATCGTACGGGTGTACCGGAATCCTGTTGGTCGACAAGGTCGGCCCGGCGTGTCGGAACAGACCACGCCGGGACCGATCATGTCATCGAAGGTGCTGGTCAGTCTGCACTCGCGCTCTTTTTGCCGAGGACGGAGTGTCGACGGCCATAGGCGAAGTAGACGGCGAAGCCGATGGCCATCCAGATCACGAAGCGCAGCCAGGTTTCCACCGAGAGGTTCACCATCAGCCACAGGCAGGCCGCGACGGCCAGGATGGGGATGAAGGGGACCAGCGGGACGCGGAAGCCGCGGGGCAGGTCGGGGCGGGTGCGGCGCAGGACGATGACGCCGACCGAGACCAGCACGAAGGCGAACAGCGTGCCGATGTTCACCATTTCCTCCAGCGTGCCGAAGTCGACGAAACCGGCCAGCACGCAGCAGATCACGCCGACGATGGCGGTGAGCCGCACCGGCGTGCCGCGCTTGCCGGTGTGGGCGAGTCGGCGGGGCAGCAGGCCGTCGCGCGACATCGCGAACAGCACGCGGGTCTGCCCGAGGAACAGCACCATCACCACGGTGGTGAGGCCGGCCAGGGCGCCGATGGAGATGACGTTCTTGGCCCAGTCCACGCCGAGGATCTGGAATGCCGTTGCCAGCGTGGCATTCTCGCCGGACAGATCGGTATAGGGCACCATGCCGGTGAGCACCAGCGTCACCGCCACGTAGAGCACGGTGACGATCAGCAGCGAACCCAGGATGCCGCGCGGCACCGCCTTCTGCGGGTTCTTGGTCTCCTCGGCGGCGGTGGCCACCACGTCGAAACCGATGAATGCGAAGAACACGATGCTGGCCGCGGCGAGCAGGCCGTACCAGCCGAAGTTGGTGTCACCCGCGCCGGTGATGAGTTGGAACAGCGTCTGGTGCAGACCACTGGCGCTTTCCTCGGCGGGCTGCGACGGCGGGATGTAGGGGCTCAGATTGGACGCCTTGAAATAGGTGATGCCGAGAACGAGCACCAGCGCGATGACCGCGAGCTTGATCGCCACGGCGACCGCCGACACCCGCGAGGACACCTTGGTGCCGACGGCGAGCAGCACACCGAGCGCGGCGAGCAGTAATACCGCGCCCCAGTCGAAGGTGACCGAACCTAATTGCACAGTGGCGGAATCGAATCCGAATACCGTGCCGAGATACTGCGACCAGCCTTTCGCGACCACCGACGCGGCGAGCGCGAATTCCAAGATCAGGTCCCAGCCGATGATCCACGCCACCAGTTCCCCGAAGGTGGCGTAGGAATAGGTATAGGCACTACCGGCAACGGGCACGGTCGAAGCGAATTCCGCGTAACAGACCGCAGTGAGACCACACGCTATCGCCGCGAAAACGAATGCCAGCGAGACCGAAGGCCCGGCCAGATTGCCCGCGGTTCGCGCGGTGAGCGTGAAGATGCCCGCGCCGACGACAACGGCGACACCGAAGATCGTGAGATCCCAAGCCGTCAGATCTTTCCGGAGTCTGGAATCGGGATCATCGGTATCGAGAATCGACTGCTCGACGGATTTGGTGCGGAACAACCCGCCCCAGCGGCTGGGCGATCGGCCCACGCCTGGAGCGTCCTGCGGTGTCGGCACGGTATATCTCCTTCTGCTGCGAAAAACGTAATCGGGGATTACCCGGAAATCAGGTCAGTGCACGCCCTGCATGCGGCGCTTGATCCAGGGCGCGCACGCGACAACCACGAGACCGGCCACGATGGCCGCGGCGCCGCTGAACCCGAAGTAGGCCGTCTCGCTGTCGGGGCTGTAGAAGCGGGCGAGCGTGCCGGCCATCGACGTACCGATGCCGACGGAGAAGAAGTACAGGGCCATCATCTGCGAGCGGAACGCGGCGGGCGCGAGATGGGTGGTCACCGCGAGACCGATCGGCGAGAGCAGCAGTTCCGAGACCGCGAAGCCGCCGAGGATCAAGAAGACCGCGAGCACCGGTACGGTCTTGCCGTCGAAACCGCTGAGCAGCGCGAACAACCAGAACGCGATGCCCATCCCGATCACGCCGAGCGCGAACTTGATCGGCGTGCTCGGCGCGCGATTGCCGAGTTTGGTCCACATCAGCGCGAACAGCGGCGAGAGCGCGATGATCCACACCGGCTCGACCGAACCGATCCAGCTCGCCGGGGCCTCCCAGCCGAAGATCCGCCAGTCGACGCGCTCGTCGGAATAGACCGCGAGCATGGTGAACATCTGCTGGAACAGCGACCAGAACACCGCGTTGGCGATGAACAGCGGGACGAACGCGACCACCCTCGTCCGCTCCACGTGCGTCACCTTGGCGCTGCGCAGCATCACCGCGAAATACACGACCGAGGCGACCACGATGACACCGGTGGTGACGTCGGAGAGATTCTCGAGGGTGATCAGCTTCGTCAGCACGGCCACCAGCACCACGACAGCCGCGACGGTGACGCCGATCAGTACCGGGGTGAGCTCGCGACGGGTGAGGGGATTGGGCACCTCGCGCCCGTGGGTGCCCAGGTTGCGACGGAAGATCACGTACTGGGCCAGACCGAGCGACATACCGATCGCCGCGGCGCCGAAAGCCACGTGGAATCCCCACTCGCGCTGCAACAGGCCGGTCAGCAACGGGCCACAGAACGCACCGATATTGATGCCGAGATAGAAGAGCGTGAATCCGCCGTCGACCCGCGCGTCGGTGGGCGCGTAGAGAGTGCCGAGCAACGACGACGCGTTCGCCTTCAACCCACCACTGCCGAGCGCGACGAGGACCAGGCCGACGCCGACGCCGGTCAAGCCGGGCAACACCGCCAGCGCGAGGTGTCCGGCCACGACCACGACACCGCCGTAGAAGACCGTCCGCTCCATCCCCAGCACCCGGTCGGCAATCCAGCCGCCGAGCACGGTGGACAGGTAAACCAGGCCGCCGTACGCGCCGACGATGCCGAGCGCGGTGCTCTGGGCGATACCGAGGCCGCCCTCGGTGGTGGAGTAGTAGAGGTAGTAGCCCAGGATCGTGAGCATGCCGTAGAAGGAGAAACGCTCCCACAGCTCGACGCCGAACAGGTTGGTCAATCCGATGGGGTGACCGAACACGGTCCGTTCGGCCGCCTTGTCGGCAGGGTTCGGCGGGTCGCCGAGCCGGGTTTCTTCGGTGGACATAAGGGAACGATCCCACGTCGAAACGGTGGACAGCAATTTTCCCGCATCGTCGCGGCTTCGGCGTGCCGAACCCGCCGGGCCGTCGCGAACACCTCCGGCGGGGGCGCCGACACAAGGGGGCGTACCGCCGCGAACACCGCGGCGGTACGCGGGGAGAGGAGCGCTGCGCCAATTAGGCTGTGGTGACCGGACTCCCGCGACGGACGAGGAACCAGACGTGCTGACAGCCCAAGTAACCGTCCCCGTGCGGCCGGAGAGGGCGTTCGCGACCCTGGCCGACGGCTGGCTTTACGCGAGCTGGGTGGTCGGCGCCTCGCATATCCGCGAGGTCGACCCCGGCTGGCCTGCCGTCGGCAGCCGCATCCACTACCGCTTCGGGCTGTGGCCGGTGCTTATCAGCGATACGACGGTGGTGCGCGCGATCGACCCGCCGCACCGGCTCGAGTTGGAGGCGCGGCTGTGGTCGGTCGGTTCGGCGTTGATCACGCTCACGCTCGCCGAACAATCCCCGGGGCACACCACGATCCGGATGGTCGAACGCGCCGGGAGCGGACCCGCTCAGTTGATTCCGGGAGTAGCACAGGATCTGCTCTTCTCGGCGCGTAACCAGGAATCCCTCGATCGGCTGGCCGCTTTGATTCGTGCGCGTTCGCAGAATGAATGACTCACAGGAATTCCGACCGGTCCGTATTTCTCGATAGCGAGTATTTCGCGCTGAAATAGTTGCGCGGAATTCTCTGTCGCTGTGTTCGATCTGCGCAATTGGTTTAGTCTCTACCGATTAACTGAATGCGTAGATCAGGGGAAAAGCGCGTGCTTCATATCGAGCACTTCAATAATGGCTGGATGAATCCGGTGCTGGCCTTCGGCCTGTCGTTCATCGGTTCGGTATTGGGGCTACGGTGCGCGGTGCACGCCAAAGCGTCGTCGGCGCCGCTCGGTTGGCTCATCGCCGCGGCCGTGGGGCTGGGCGGAGCGGCCATCTGGGTCACGCACTTCACGGCCATGCTCGGGTTCAGCATCGGCGGGGCGCCCATCCGCTACGACGTGCCGTTGACGCTGTTCAGTGCGGTGATCGCGATCGTGGTGGTGCTGATCGGGCTCACCATCGTCACCGGTGGGGGCAACGAGTGGGTGACACTGCCCTTCGGCGGCGCGATCACCGGGCTTGGGGTGGCCGCCATGCATTACCTGGGGATGTGGGCGATACGCGCCAGAGCCGTCATCGAATACGAGCCCGCGCTGATGGCGTTGTCGATCGTGATCGCCGTGGTCGCGGCCACGGTGGCGCTGTGGTTCATGCTGCACGTGCGCGGCCTGCTGATGACAACAGGCGCCGCGCTGGTCATGGGAATCGCGGTGTGCGGCATGCACTACACGGCGATGGCGGCCATGCGCGTCCACCACGGCGACCCGATGACCGTGGTGGACGGTGTCACTCCGGTGCAATTGCTGCTGCCGTTGATCGCGACGGTGTCGTTGGTGGTCACCGGATTGGTGATCGTGGTCGGGTTGGGCGAGTTGGAGGTCGGCGAGAGTCGACCGGACTGACGGATTAACGCCGTGGCCGAATATTCGGCCACGGCGGTATCCATCAGCTCGGCTGGGGTAGCTCGCAGTCATCGACCTTCGGATTGGCGCCCACATAGTTCAGTGGGCCCGCGATCAGGGTCACCGCGATGGTGCCGAGGGTCGCACAGTTCTGATCGCGTTCGGTGTAGTAACCGCGTTGACCCGCGGCCAGTACTCCGATCAGCAACCACACCAGTACGACGATCGAAATGATGCGAGAACTACTGCCTGTCATGACCGGTCCTCTACTGCTACTTCGACGGATTCTGCGCATGGTCAGTAGTAGTGTCGTCGGCCGCCGACTGCACGTCCTGTGCTGCCGATCAATGCCAGCGCTACGCCGACCACCAGGAGGATGACTCCCACCGTGTTGAGGAGGGGGATGCCGAAAACGAGTCCGGCTATGAGAAGTACTGCGCCGAGAAGAATCATCAGAGCTCACCTTGTTCGGTGTCGGGACTGTGGAATACCGGTGGGCACCCACATAGGCCGTTTGCCCGGTTTTTCCGATCCGAAACAGGCTGTGCCGCAAGAGACCAACTGCCGTGGCCGACCAGGTCGGCCACGGCAGTCGGGTGAATCAGCGGGCGAAGATCGGCAGCGCGGCCGAGCCCGTCGAGACCGGGCG
The DNA here is from genome assembly GCF_001613085.1 of Nocardia salmonicida NBRC 13393. Classification (GTDB taxonomy): domain Bacteria; phylum Actinomycetota; class Actinomycetes; order Mycobacteriales; family Mycobacteriaceae; genus Nocardia; species Nocardia salmonicida. The sequence goes on along the minus strand of NZ_BDBR01000011.1, from coordinate 92,094 downwards.
CGGGGCGCTCGAGCCGAGGTCGGCGTCGAACGAGCCGGTGCCGCTGCCGACGTCGACCGAGCCCATCGAACTACCGGTGGGCGGGCCGAGCTCGACCGAACCGGAGGGGAGCAGGTCCCAATCGGCGCTGCCGACCGCGTTGGCGGTGCCGCCGGCGCCGAGCAGGGTTCCCGCGGCGAGCACGGCCAGCAGGCCTGCCCTGGCGGCGGTGGATTGACGGATGGACATGGGTGATACCTCCGAGCGCTTCGCTGTGATAGCACCCAGACGGTAACTGAAATACGGTGATTTCACACCGGATCGGCGTGGTCGGCTACGACTGCGGCCGCTGACCCACTTCCATCTGCACGCGATAGCGGTCGGCCCGGTACCAGCTCTGGGTGTGCTCGATCGGCACCTCCGCGCTGAACGACACCCGGTCGAAATGCAGTACGGGAGAGCCCTTCTTGATGCCGAGTAGGGCCGCGACACCGGCCTCCGCGGCTTGGGCGTCGACCGTCTGCACCGCTCGTTCGATGGGCCTGCCGTAGCGATCGGCCGTGGTCCGGTAGATCGACGAGGTGAGGTCGTGTGAGATCAGACCGGGGACCAGTTCGGGGTTGAACCAGGCGTCGTCGACGCTGACCGGATCTTCGTCGGCCAGGCGCAACCGCCGCACGTGGTAGGCGAGCGCGCCCTGGGGCAGGCGCAGCCCGCGGGCGGTGGCCTCGGGCGCGATCGCTTCCTCGGCGACGAGCACCAGGGTGGTCGGATGGTGGCCGAGCGCGCGCATCTCCTCGGTGAAAGAGGCCAGGTGCAGCCGCGATTGCACGGGCCGGTGCGCGACGAAGGTGCCCTTGCCGCGAACCCTGACCAGATACCCTTCGTTGACCAGCTGACCGACCGCTTCGCGCACGGTGATCCGGCTGACGCCGTAGTCCTGCATCAGATTGCGCTCGCTGGTGAGCAGATCGCCCGGTTGGAGCTCGCGCGTGCACTTCTGGAGCAGAATCGCGCGCAGCTGTTCGTGTTTGGGCACTGCGCTGTCGCGCAGCGGTGCGGGCATCGCCAGTGGCTCCTTTTTCCTGGTAGGCCGACCGGTCCCTACTGGTCCTATCCGGTTGATTCGAGAATACGCGACCGGCGCCCGGGAACCCAGAGATCTATGCCCGGCTCAGCGGATGCCCGGCGTGCGTGGGTCGGTGCCGACGCATCCCAGGATGACGCATCCCGGTGGCGAATCCGCGAACGGGGCCTTCGGAGTCTCGCCGAGGCAGTCGAGGAAGTTGCAGCCGGGGTAGGCGTACGGGCCGACGCCGAGGGTGCCGAAGAAGGCATCGGGCCGCGCGATCATCGGGTCGGTCACGCTCACCCATGTAGTCCTCGGAGATCACCTGCTGGGAATTCCAGCGGCCCCGATTGCCCACGAGCAGACCGAGTTTCGCGAAGTCGTCCGGCGGCAGGATCAAATGTGCGTGGCCGTAGGTGTTTCCGGCGCGGTCGCGGGCCCAGTCGCTGCGGGCAATACCCAACGGGTCGAACAACTTCCGCTGGGCGAAGGACTGGAAGTCCTCGCCCACCGACTGCTGGATCACATAGACCAGCAGGTCGACAGCGCGCTGGCTGTAGCGGAACATCGTGCCCTGCGGGCGTTCGATCGGCATCGCGAGTGCTTGGGCGACGACATTGGGATCGAGTTGGGCCAGTCCCGTCGCGCCCTCGGCGGCGACGGCGACTTCCATGCCGGAGGACTCGGTGAGCAGATTGCGCACGGTGCCCGGCATCGTCGAGCCCAGGGGGCAGATACCGGCCGATCGGCTCTGCACGTACCCCTCCGGATGGTGTGTCGGGAGGGGAATCGTGAACGATCACGTTCTTGTTACGAGGCGATCAGCTGCCGTACGGCGTGCACACCCCGATCGCGGTGTCCTTGGACGTGTTGAAAGTGTCGATCACACCGTTGAGTTCGTCGGTGGGCGCCCTGCGTTCGAGGGTGTCGGCGAGTGTGTTGGTCTTCTGGATGTAGTCGCGCAGCGGCACGGACAGATCGGCGATCACGTCCCCGGTGATCTTGCGGTCGAGGTCTTTGGCGCTGTTGCGCAGGGTGGTGACCGCGTCGGTGGCCTTGGCATCGGCATCGGGCGCCTGATCATTGGAGGCCGCGATGTAGGCGTTGAACGAGGTGACCGAGGTCTTGTTGGCCGAGCGCAGGCCGTCGCACGCCGTGTCGTTGGCCGCCTCGATCTTCGCCGCCTTCGACGACGAGGCCGCCGCCGACGACGCCGCCACCTCGGAGGTGTACGAGGCGAGCTCGCTCTGGTTGACCTCGGCGGTGCCCGGCACCTGCTTGGAGCAGGCGCCGATGAAGATCACTCCGGTCGCGGTGGCCGCGAGCGCGGTTCCGAGCCCCAGCCGTTCCAGTACTCGCATTTCTCTCTCCTGCCTCGAGACTGCAGGCACCGGTTGGGCCGGAGCCGAACATATCGACCGTACTGGCTACTTCCGGGTGACGTCAGGTCGCGGTGGCGATTTCGATGACGAACCGAGACGCGGCGCCGGAGTGTCGTGCCCGGCGCCGCCCCCGCTCAATTCTGCGCGAGCATGCCGCGCATGGTGGCGATCTCGGCCTCTTGATCGGCGATGATCTTCGTCGCGAGCTGCCGCGACGGCGGATTCACGCCGACGTTCAGCTCGGTCTGGGCCATCCTGACCGCGCCCTCGTGGTGGGCGATCATCATCTCCAGCCACTGCCGGTCGAAATCGGCGCCGTTCGCGGCTTGCAGACCGCCCATCTGCGCGTCGGTCATCATGCCGGGCATGGCGTGCCCGCCGTGCCCTTCGGTCGCGCTCGGGGCGGGTTTGCCGAAGCCGACGAGCAGGTCGGTGATCTGCTGCATCTCCGGCGCCTGCGCCTTCTCCACCTGAGCGGCCAGCGCGATGAGCTGCTGGTTCTGGGTGTGACTCGGCACCATCTTCGCCATCTCGACGGCCTGCGCGTGATGCGGGTACATCATCTGCAGGAAGCTGACGTCGGCATCGTTGAAGTCGGTACTCGCGGCAGCGCTGGTCGTGATGGTGGTGGAGTGCTCGGTGGTGTGGGTGGCGGTGCTGTCATCGCTACAACCGGCCGCGAGCAAGACGGTGGCGGCTGCGGCGACGAGGATATGGGTACGGCTGATGGACATGGTGATCCTCCTGGGGATTCGGGTGAGGTGTCGAAACTGGCGAGGCACGAGAAGTGCCACGCCTGTCAGATCCGCAGAATCGCCAGTTGGGAAAGGGTGAGGACGGTCCATGGTGGTGGGCGCGTCCGTCGGCCGCGCCAGGCCCTCGACGGGTGCCGGGTGGCCTCGGAGGTATCGCCGAGGCGGTAGAGCAGGACCAGGGTCAGTGCGATGGCGAGCGCGGCCAGGACGAAAACACAGGCGTGGACGGCAGCGTGCTCGTGGCAGCCCGCCGCGCCGCAGCCCGTGTGCGGGTCGGACGGAGCGACGACGGGCAGCATCGGCGATGCTTCGGGCAAAGCGGCGGCGTGCTCGGTCGCGAGGATCGTGGCGTGCTCATCGGTCGGAGCCGCGGGCAGGTGGTGGTCGGGCGCTGCCATGGTGGGGACCGGTGCTTGTGGAGCCGGGCCGTGCGCACTGTCGCTCGCGTGGGCGGTGCCGAAGACCGCGGAGTGCATGGCGACGATTCCGGCCAGCAGCATCAGCACAGCGAGCGCCCTGGCAATGCCGGGTGCGCGCGCGGGCGGATGCGGGTCCATCACGGTAGCCAGTCTAGCGATCGTCAACGCGATACCCGGTAGGGGTAAGGGCTACTGGGTGGCGATGTCGACGACCAGGCGCGGGGGATCGGCCAGGGCTGTCACGGCGAACGGCGGCTGATCGGCGTCGAGGCCGATGAACGACTGCGTGACGCCTTCGTAGACCAGCTTCTTGTAGACCCCGGTGATGGCCGGCGTGCTCGGATCGGTCACCGGGTCCGGCCCGTCGAACGGGGGGACGACCGAGTCGAACGGGTACGCGGAGCCGAGGATCCGTACCTCGAGAATCGAGCGGCCCGCCACGTCGACGGTCTTGCCGCTGCCGTCCTGCACCGCTTGATCGGTGTAGGACACCTGCCACCCGGGAGCCCCGGTGCCACCGAGGGCGAAGACCACGCGGTCGAAGCCGGGCTGCCGGCCGAGCCGGATATCGGTGACGGTGAGCGCCGCATCGGTGGAGGCCGCGCCGGACTTCGGGCTCGCGTCGGTGGGCACCTCGCCGGTGGCCTCCGCGAACCTGCTGGCGGTGCTCGTCGTTGTCGGTGGAGTCGCGGCCGGTGCGTCGTCGGTGCCGCAGCCGGACACCGAAACCGCGGCCGCGGCGATCAGCACGAACACGAGGGCGTTGCGCATGTGCCTGATGCTACGCAGGGACGGCGGCGTCGTGGGCGAAGGAGCACGGGGTGTGTTCGGCTACGGAAAGTTTGCTGATGGCCCCGGAATAGGAGCTGTTCCGGTTGGCGCCCGCAGGTCGCGGCCCGGATTTTCGCTGAACGCGTACCAGTTCGGTAGTTAGCGCCACCTGCGGTGATCGGTTGCGGCGCGGAGTCGGTCGACGATCGCGTCCGAAGCATTGGGGAAGAATGGAATTCGGTGGATCCGCGAATTCGGAGCGATCTGCAAGGGCCTCGCAAATCGATGGAACCCGTTACCACTCAGTGAAATACATCCGACGAAGACCCGTCGCGAGTCGCCGCTATGGCGGATAGCGGGCCCGGATGTGACGGTGGGGCAACGATCTAGCACACTTGCCGGGTGGACAGTGTTGACGACGTATTCGACCGACTACGCCGGTATCCGGATGTGGAGGCGCCGAACCTCTATGCCGTCGATGCCGCCGACCGACTGATCCTCGACACGGCAGCCGACGCCCTCGCGGCCGCGGGTAGCGGTGATGTTGCGGTGATCGGCGACGCCTACGGTGCGCTCACGCTCGGCCTGGCCGCACAGCACGGACTCGCCGGTATCCGCGTCCATCAGGACCTGATCACCGGCGAATCGGCGCTGGCGGCCAACGCCAAGACCCTCGGGCTCACCGATCGCTACACCACCCACGCCCTCGACGCCGACCTGCTCGCCGGCGCGCGCGTGATCCTGATGCGGTTGCCGCGGATGCTGTCGGGTGTCGCCGAGATCGCCGAGGCCATCGCCCGCTACGCCGCCGACGATGTGGTGGTGTTCGCGGGCGGTCGCGACAAATACCTCACCCCGGCCATGAACGAGGTACTCGCCGAATTCTTCGCCCAGGTCCGCGCGGGCCGGGGCAGGCAGAAGTCGCGCGTGCTCGTGGTCGGCGAACCGCTGCCGGTGGGCGAACCCCGGTTCCCGGTGCGCGAGCACGTCATCGAGATCGACGGCGATGTCGTCGCGTTCGGTGCGGCGTTCTCCGGCTCGCGCCTCGACATCGGCACTCGCTTCCTGCTCGAGCACATGGACCGGATGAAGCCCGACGCGCGCGATGCCGTCGATCTGGGTTGTGGCACCGGCATTCTCGCGGTCGCGCTGGCCAAATCGCGGCCGCACATCCGGGTGGTCGGCACCGACCAGTCCGCCGCCGCCGTCGCCTCTGCCAGGGCTACCGCCGTGGCCAACGGTGTCGCCGACCGGGTGACGGTGGTGCGCGACGACGCCATGTCCTCGGCCGCCGACAACAGCGCCGACCTTGTGCTGTGCAATCCGCCGTTCCACGTCGGGGCAGCAGTGCACACCGGTTCGGCGATCAAGATGTTCGTCGAGACCGGGCGGGTGCTGCGGCCGGGCGGTGAGTTGTGGACGGTGTACAACTCGCACTTGAACTATCGCGGCGTGGTGGAGCGGATGGTGGGTCGCACCGATGTGATCGGCCGGAACCAGAAGTTCACGGTCACGCGGTCCGTTCGTGGTCTGCGCGACGTACAACGATAGGACGACCCGAAAGCGGTAGAGTCCGATTTGTCCGAACGGGCCCGTGGTGTGGTCATCGACCCGATCGCTGGGAACTTTGTCCGATCGTGACGCGTTGAACAGGGCAGTTGGAGCTTCTGCAGCGACTCGTAACTCCAGGAAAGGCGCACGGTGCGTACCTCATCGAATCCGGTGTTCAAGAACCTTCCCCGCCAGGAAGGTGTCGGCGGTTACGCGAACTTCGGTTCGGGCGTAGCCGGCGCGGGCCAGCTCGGTAACCAGCAATACGGCGAATACGGGCAGCAGTACGGCCAGCAATTCCAGCAGGCCCCTGCCACCCGCGCGATGACCATCGACGACGTGGTCACCAAGACCGGCATCACCCTCGCGGTGCTGACCGTCTCGGCGATCATCTCCTTCGCGCTGTCGAGCGCGAACCCGTCGCTGGCCCCGCTGTTCGTCATCGGCGGCGCGATCGTCGGCCTGGTGCTCGTCCTGATCGCGACCTTCGGTCGCAAGATGGACAACCCGGCCATCGTGCTGTCCTACGCGGCCTTCGAGGGCCTGTTCCTCGGCGCGCTGTCCCTGATGTTCACCGACGTCACCTTCGGCGGGGTGGGCGGTAGCGCCCTGATCGGCCAGGCGGTGCTCGGCACGTTCGGCGTGTTCTTCGGCATGCTCGTCGTCTACAAGACCGGCGCGATCCGCGTTACCCCGCGCTTCACCCGCATGCTGATCGGCGCGATGGTCGGCGTGCTGGTGCTGATGGTCGGCAACCTGATCGCGAGCTTCTTCACCGACGGCGGCTTCGGCCTGCGCGACGGCGGCGCGCTGGCGATCGTGTTCAGCCTGGTCTGCATCGCCATCGCCGCGTTCAGCTTCCTGCTGGACTTCGACGCCGCCGACCAGCTGATCCGCGCCCAGGCCCCCGAAAAGGCCGCGTGGGGCGTGGCCCTCGGCCTCACCATCACCCTGGTCTGGCTCTACGTCGAGATCCTTCGCCTGCTGAGCTACTTCCAGCGCGACTGATCCGATCACGAAAAAGCGGCCCACCTCATCGAGGTGGGCCGCTTTTTTCGGTCTATCTCAAGGCTCAGCTCAAGCGCTCGAGGACCAGCGCCATGCCCTGGCCGCCGCCGACGCACATGGTCTCCACGCCGAACTGCTTGTCGTAGGTCTGCAGGTTGTTCAGCAGGGTGGTGGTGATGCGGGCACCGGTCATGCCGAACGGGTGGCCGAGCGCGATCGCGCCGCCGGAGACGTTGAGCTTGTCCTCGTCGATCTTCAGCTCACGCGCCGAGCCGAGCACCTGCACGGCGAAGGCCTCGTTGATCTCGAACAGGTCGATGTCGGAGACCGACTTGCCTGCGATCGCCAGCGCGCGCTTGACGGCCTCGACCGGGCCGAGGCCCATGATCTCGGGCGACAGGCCGGAGACGCCGGTGGAGACGATGCGGGCCAGCGGGGTCAGGCCCAGTTCCTTGGCCTTGGTGTCGCTCATGATGACCAGCGCCGCGGCGCCGTCGTTGAGCGCGCAGCAGTTACCGGCGGTGATGGTGCCGTCGGGACGGAACACCGGCTTGAGCTGGCTGACCGCCTCGTAGGTGACGCCGGCGCGCGGGCCGTCGTCCTTGCTCACGATCGTGCCGTCGGGCAGGGTCACCGGGGTGATCTCGCGCTCGAAGAACCCGGCCTTGATGGCCTCTTCGGCACGGTTCTGCGAGCGCACGCCCCAGCGGTCCTGGTCTTCGCGCGAGATGCCGGTCAGCGACGCCACGTTCTCGGCGGTCTGGCCCATCGCGATGTAGGCGTCGGGGAGCAGGCCGTCCTGACGCGGGTCGTGCCAGACACCGGCGCCACCTTCGGCGGCCTTGGCGGTGCGGGCAACGGCCTCGTCGAAAATGGGGTTCCTGGTGTCGGGCGAGCTGTCGGCCGAGCCACGGGCGTAGCGCGAGACGGTCTCCACGCCCGCGGAGATGAACACATCACCCTCGCCTGCCTTGATCGCGTGGAAGGCCATCCGGGTGGTCTGCACCGACGACGCACAGTAGCGCTGCACGGTGGTGCCGGGGACGACATCGAGGCCGAGCTCGATGGCGATCATGCGGCCCATACCGAAGCCACCCTCGCCGGCGGGGGAGCCGGTGCCCAGGATGATGTCGTCGATCTGCGTCGGATCCAGCGAAGGCACCTTGGCCAGCGCGGCACGAACCATCTGCGTGGTCAGGTCGTCCGGGCGCATTCCCGCCAATGACCCCTTGACGGCACGGCCGATCGGGGAACGGGCGGTGCTGACGATGACGGCCTCGGGCATGAGGACTCCTTTTCGCATTGTTCGACGTGAACGGCTGTTTACATGCCGGTCATTCTCGAATCTACGTCTCCAGCTGCCCCACGGGAAGAGCAGGGCGGTCGCGCACCTGCGCGATCAGCACGGGAAGCAGCTGCGCGGCGGCCAGTTCGTAGCCCGCCGCGGACGGGTGGAATCCGTCGGTGGCGAACAGGGTTTCGGGTGCGGCCCGGAACTCGGACGCGACCAGCGGTGAACCCATCGGCACCGCGATACCGCCCGCGATCGTGGTCGCGACCGTCTGCGCCTTGGCCAGTCGCACACTCCAGTTCGCGACGATCGTGCGCAGGGGTTGCTGGATCGCGGTGACGGTGCCGAGGTTCGGGCAGGTGCCGACCACCACCAGCGCGTCGGCCTGACACAGCCGCGATACCGCTGCCGCGAGCCTGCCCGCAGAGGCCCGGATGGAGTGCTTCTTGGTGATGTCGTTGGCGCCGACCAGGATCACCGCCGCGTCCGGCGGTGGGCCCGCGACGAACATCGCGTCGACCTGTCCGGCCAAGCCCTTCGAGGTGGCGCCGGAGATCGCTTTGGTACTCAACCGGATTCGCAGGCCGGTGGCCTCGGCCAGACCGCGGGCCAACCGCACTCCCGGCACATCGGCGGCACCGAGACAACCGAGCCCCGCCGCGGTGGAGTCGCCGAAGATCATCAGGTGCAGGTCGACCGGCGTGTTCTTGCGCCATGGCTCGGGACAGGTGGCACCCGGCGCGTACACGCCGTCGGCCTCGGGCGGTTTGGAGGTGTCGCGGCCGATCACCGCGCGCGCCGCACCCGCCTGCGTCATCAGCAAACGATAGGTCGCCCAGGAGACCGTCCCGGCGCTCGATCCGGCGAGCACCGTCGTCGCTCCGGTCACGACCGCGGTCCGCCAGCTGATTCGAGGTGCGCTCACATCCGAAAATTCTACGACGCGGGTTCGCCAGTACCCGACGAGTTACCCATGTACTCGCGAAATCAGAGGTTCTGCAACGATGGAGGAATGCGCATCGCGGATCATGTGGTCGACCTCATCGGTAACACCCCCCTTGTTCGGCTGAACTCGGTGGTCGGCCCCAACGCGGGTCTGGTGGCCGCGAAGGTCGAATACCTGAACCCGGGCGGCAGCTCCAAGGACCGGATCGCGGTCAAGATGATCGACGCCGCCGAGCAGGACGGACTGCTGAAGCCGGGTGGCACGATCGTCGAGCCGACCTCCGGTAACACCGGTGTCGGCCTGGCGTTGGTCGCCCAGCAGCGCGGGTACAAGTGTGTGTTCGTCTGCCCGGACAAGGTCAGCGAGGACAAGCGCAACGTGTTGCGTGCCTACGGCGCCGAGGTCGTGGTCTGCCCGACCGCCGTGCCGCCGGAGCACCCCGACAGCTATTACAACGTCTCCGATCGCCTGGTCCGGGAGATCGAGGGCGCCTGGAAGCCCAACCAGTACTCGAACCCGGGCGGTCCCGACAGCCACTACGAGACCACCGGTCCTGAGATCTGGGCCGACACCGAGGGCAAGGTCACCCACTTCGTCGCGGGCGTCGGCACCGGCGGCACCATCTCCGGCACCGGCCGCTACCTCAAGGAAGTCTCCGGCGGCAAGGTCAAGATCATCGGCGCCGATCCGGAAGGCTCGGTGTACTCCGGCGGCACCGGTCGCCCGTATCTGGTCGAGGGTGTCGGCGAGGACTTCTGGCCCTCGGCGTACGACGCGTCGATCCCCGACGAGATCATCGCCGTCTCCGACGCGGATTCCTTCGAGATGACCCGGCGCCTGGCTCGCGAGGAAGGCCTGCTGGTCGGCGGTTCCTGCGGTATGGCCGTGGTCGCCGCGATCGAGGTCGCCCGCCGCGATCCCGACGCCGTGGTGGTCGTGCTGCTGCCCGACGGTGGCCGCGGTTACCTGTCGAAGATCTTCAACGACAAGTGGATGAGCTCCTACGGCTTCCTCCAGACTCCGCTGGAAGCGGGCCCCGAACCGCTGGTCGGCGACGTGCTGCGCGGCAAGTCCGGCGCCCTGCCCGACCTGGTGCACACCCACCCGTCGGAAACCCTGCGCGACGCCATCGAGATCCTGCGTGAATACGGCGTGTCACAGATGCCCGTCGTCGGCGCCGAGCCGCCGGTCATGGCGGGCGAGGTCGCGGGCAGCGTCACCGAACGCGACCTGCTCTCCGCCGTCTTCGAAGGCCGCGCCAACCTCACCGACTCGGTGGCCCAGCACATGAGCCCGTCGTTCCCGCTGATCGGCTCCGGCGAACCCCTCTCCACCGCCACCAAGGCGCTGTCGGATTCCGACGCCCTGATGGTCGTCGAAGACGGCAAGCCCGTCGGCGTCATCACCCGCCACGACCTACTCGGCTTCCTGAGCACCGGCACGATCGGCCACTGAGTAAGCCGGATGCCGACCCACGCCTGCGGGTAGGACGCTTATATGGCCAAAAGTAAGATCACGGTGACAGTAGATAAAGCGGTGGTCGAGCAGGCACGCAGGCTCGGCGACTCCCACCTGCCCGCGGTGGTGAACGCCGCGCTGACTGAGCACGTCGAGCGCATGGCTCGCAACGCGGCTTTGGGTGATCTACTCGATGGCTGGGATTCCGAATTCGGCTCGGTCTCCGACGATGACATGCGTTATGCCGCAATGGCGTTCGATGAACTCGACGGTGCAGTGGGCGACTGACGAGAGATCGCGTGACACTGTCGATCGTGCTCGATTCGGACGGGCTGTCCGCCCTATGCGAGCCGAAACCGCCAGCTCGTTTGCGGGCGCTGCCGGCCGAAGCGAAGGCGCGCGCCGCCGAGGTGCTGGTGCCCGCGGTCGTCTGCGCGGAGGTGTGCCGAGGCGTGGCCCGAACCCGGCGGGTCGAGACCCTGGTTTCGCGCAAGCCACACGACCACCCGTGGCAACGCCCGGTGGCGATAGTGCCCACCGACTTCGACATGGCCAGGCTGGTCGATGCCATTCTCCACGGCGCACAGGTCGGTAGTCGCTACCTGTCGGATGCCCACGTTGTGGCGCTGTGTTCCCGGTATGGCGGCGGTCTGGTAATCACCTCTGACCCGGACGACATCCGCCAACTGGCAGCAGCCGTCCCCTCTGCTCGGATCATCGTCCGCACTCCGGACTGAACTCCCAGAGCGAGCGAGTCAGCCGCTCTTGGCAAGTGCTGGCGCGCAAGCGTTTCCGAGAAGTGTCGTTCAACGTCAAGGAGTTGACAACCTGCCTGGACGTCCGAGAAGGTGGGGTTGAGATTCTACGGAGACAGGTCTGGACAAGCGGGGGGATTGATGGCGATTCGACGTACCATGCCGGCATCGTGTGGATTCTTCGAGGTGTGGTGATGGCGACTGGCGGCTGGTTCAACCACTATGACGATCCCGACGAGTTCTGGGACGAAGAGCCACTGACAAGACCTCAGGCCACCCGAAGCACGCAGACACACACACCGGATCGACTGTCTGACTCATTCCGAGGCGAACAGGCTTATCGATCGGATGCAGATGCCGATTCTCGTGATGACCACCGATACCAGCGACTGGACCCATCTGTAGCGAGTCCTGTCGCTAGTGACCTCGATAGTCGCCCCGGCGTAGATTCCGGCGACTACCAGGGCTCTTCCTTCGCAACGATTGAAGTCGACCGGGGGCTCTTGCCGACTCGAGTTGAATTGAGCCGCCAGTGGAACCGCTACATGAATCCCGCTGAGGCTGGCGACGAGCTGATGCGCGCCTATAAAAAGGCGGTGGCAGACCACGTTAGACGGAGCATCGCTGCTGGAAAGCTTCTGACAGGCGAGTTCCGGCACGCATGTCCTGTCCCCGATGAGCGCACAGTCACGATGCTCCTACTCGAAGCCGGAAGTTGGGCTGATTATCGGGAAACTCAGACCCGCATTTTCACTCGAGGTGTCTTCGAGGTCCATGGTCGAGCACTAATTGACAATAGACCGATCGTGTCGATGACGGCGGACTGTTTTCAAGTGAAGTCTATGCACGTGTGGGTCGGGTGGGGGCAGCAAGTCGACCCGATCCAAATTAGCGACGAAGTGTTGTTTTGCGCGGACCATGTCCGCAGTCTCCGCCCGACCTTCAAGGTCAAGGGGGATTACTCACGGTACTCGGATGAGGATCTCGAGTATCAACATATTCGACATCGAGATAATCTGATCCGGGAATTGGGGGTATAAAAAGATGGGTGCACCAACGCAACAAGCCGTTTCGGTCGCAGTCAGTGCTGTGCGGACCGCCGCGACCAACTGGGACGAGGCAATTGGAGAATTGGAGACTGCGAGGCTGGCTGCCGATAAGGCCAAGTTTACCAATCTTGAGGCCGGTGTATTCATTCTTGCGTACGAAAAATATAAAGACGTTCCAGACTTTTTCGTCAGTAGAATGGCCGAGGGAAAGCAAGTGTTCGCTGAAATTGCTAGTACCTTACGCTATATCGCGGACACATACGAGGCGGAGGATGCACGCAACGAGCATGCGATCCGCAATCTATACTAGTGGGGGGCCGATAGGGTGGCAGAAGATAAGAATCCACAGACCCGAACAGACTTGAATGCGAATGCTGAAACAATTAAGACCAAGATGGCGGAGTTGGAGAAGAAGCCCGGTGAGGTCAACGATGCCTTCGGTGATATCGTATTGGCCGTTCGCCTTACCGGATGGGTGGGCGGTGGTGTGCTTGGACCACTTGGTAACGTCGCGGGAGGGTTGGCCGCCGAAGACACTATCGACAGGCTTTGGGAGGAGCGCGATAAGGTTCTCGACTGTATAAGTAAGGCAGTCGAAAAGCTGAAGGAACTGATAAAAGGCATATTTGTGCCCGTCACTTTCATCGACTATGCCAATTCATGGCGAGACGTCGCTAGTGCCGTAACTAATGCTGGAACCCAGATCGACGAGACCAAACTGAATGCCAATTGGTCTGGTATCGCTGCGGAATCGTATGAAAATTCTCGACAGCGGCAAGCGAAACCGTGCTCACAGCTGGCAATTCCGGCTTCATGTGAAACTATAGCATTGGCACTCGAGGCTGTTGCGATTAAAACATTGACGCTTTACCGGGAAATTGTTGAATCGATTCTCTCGTTCATTTCGAGTATTGCCGAGATTGTTGCTGCTGCTGCTACCGGCCCCATCGCGGCGGCGCAGACCGCGGACATCGTTGCCAGTATCGGAAATATGTACAATGCTATTGCTTTGGCGATCGGAAGCATTGCCTCATCTGCTCAGGAAAGCATTATTAGCGGAAATCAGATCGCACAGGCCAGCTCGGATATCGACGGGCTGCCGGAAAACAAGTGGCCATCCATGGTTGTCGACGGCACCGAGAAGTTTGATGATGCGACGGTTACTGACGGCACGAACAAATGGTCGGTAAATTCTGACAGGCGCACACAGTGAGTATAATTATGGGGCGCGTTGGCGCTGCGGCGGCAATAGTTGCAATTTTTCTCTTGTCGTCGTGTGGGCTCAATTCTGAGAAAAAGCCTGGGATGACAGAGTCGAGTCATACTCGTGGCGAGCAATGCGATCGAGCGCTGGGCTTCTTCTCGAAAGAGCTTGGAATCCCCTCTGTGGATATAGAATATGGATCCGAGGCGCCCTATGAAAAGATTGGACTAGGGGCTCACTGCACCATTACACAGAGTGATCTTGCAATAGGGCAAACGCGCCTACGGGCAATGTTGCCGAACGAGTCGGAGCCGGCCTTGCTCAAAGGCGACCTGAGCTACATTCCTCAGTCTGGGTACAACGAGAAGGTGTGGATAAAGTCGACAGCAAGCGCGGTGTACATTGCTACCAAGGTTGATGGCTGGCAGGGCACTCTCACCATCGAGACGGTTCAGATCAAAACCGGTGAATCGAAGTTCAAGGTATCCGACCAGCAGATCCGATCTGCGTCTCAGTTTCTGATCACTTTGACCAAAGAACTCGGGGCGCAGGGCTGAGGACCAAGCTAACAGGAATCTTGGGTGATCCAGCGAGGAGGAATATGCGCCTAGCTGATCCGCGACCCGCCGATTCGTCGGTAAACCCAGTAGCTGTCGGCATATCGCAATCTCGATCGTAAGTGGCACGATTGGAGCACGGTCCGGGATCGATGCCGGGAAGTGGCGCTCGCTGGAGGTGGTGATGGCGCTTCAGTCCGTAACCTGAATATTTTGCCGGAAGCGCCGGTAGCGGAGTGGCCGACCGATGCGGTGCAGACCGCGTTGGAGCGGGGCGATCTCGACGATTGGCGCCGGATAGGTCAGGAATTGCGCCGTGACCCATGGAGGCGCATCGTACGCAGGCTAGAAGAGGTTCTGTCGCCCTCACGGAGTGGCCGAGTTGATGGAAGGCCTGCTCGAGAGGGCACGGGAGCGTTCAGAGGCCGTCGAGCGCAAAGGCGGTCGCCGACGAAGTGCGGCAGGCGGTCGCCGACTCCGGGTTGACCAGTGCTGAATTCGCGGTCGCCATCGGCACTTCCGGCTCGCGGCTGTCCACCTATATGACGGGCAAAGTTGTCCCGTCCTCGACATTGATGGTGCGGATTCGTCGCGTCGCCGATCGATATCGATCCGTTGCTTGATCGGACTCTCGCCTACTCGGTTTTCTGAGCACCGGCAGCATCTGAGGCTCGACGTACCGTGGGCGCGGTGCGGATTTCGGCGGCGAGTCCCTTCTTGGCCGCGGCGGTCCGGATCGCGTCCACCACCAGGAGCAGCGCGGCTCGGCCCGCCGAGTTGGTGCGGTAGGCCAGCGAGACCGTCCGGGTGAGGGGGTCGCCGAGCGCGACGATGTCCACCCCGGGCGGGCGTAACGCCAACCCCAGGTCCGATACCAGCGTGACGCCGAGTCCGGCCGCGACCATCGACATCGCGGTCGCCTGCTCCTCCAACTCGTGGTCGATGCGCGGCCGCAGCCCGGCGGACTGGAACGCCAGCCGCGCCGCGTGCCCGAAGTGCGACCGGGCGGGCGCGATGATCCACGGATGTTCGGACAGCTCGGCCAGTGTCACGCTGGCCGCGGGCACCGCACCGGCGGGGACGGCCGCGTGGATCCGTTCGACGCCGATGACCGCTCGCTCCAGGCCACGGTCCCAGGTCATCGGATAGTTCGAGTAGTCCAGCACGAACGACAGATCGAGCGTGCCGTCACGGACGGCCGCGGCCGTCGACTCCGGCGCGAGCTCGGTGGTGCGTACCAGAATGCCCGGATGCGAGGCGGCGAGGGTGGTGAGCGCGTCGGGGAGCAGGCCGGAGGCCACCGACGCCCACACCCCGGCGGTGATCTTCGCGGTCACCGATCCGCCCGCTTCCTCCAGCGCCTGGGTCGCGCGCTCGACCGCGGCCAGGATCTCCTCGGCGTGCTCGGCGAGCACGATCCCGAGGTCGGTGAGCTGCACGCGGCGCCCACGTCGTTCGAACAGCCGGGTGCCCGCGTCGCGTTCGAGCTGTGCGAGCTGTTGGGAAACCGCCGACGCCGTGTAGTGCAGAGCAGCCGCCGCGGCCGTGATCGTGCCGCGTTGGTGTAGCTCGTGCAACATTCGCAGCCGGGCCAGAGACAGGTCCATAGCACCGAGGGTAGGCACTGTGCAGGAACCGTGAACGGTGCCGTGAACGATCCGTAAATAGACGCGCCGCCGGGGGTGACGCAGGCTTGGTGCTACCGGGACGACGAGGTCCGCCACAGGCGATCACGACGAATGAGGAGGTGGGGCGCCATGACGATGCTGAACCCGAATGGGGGAACGCCGCAGGTGACTTCACAGACTGTTGCGGCCACATCCACGGACCCGGCCGTTGCTCCCGCGGTCCGCCGCAGCCAGCCGTACATGCGTCTGCAGTGGACGGATTCGCTCACCGACGCGGTCGGCTACCTCGTTGTCCACACCCTGCGCGGCGGCTTGGCCACCGGCGGCACCCGGATGCGGGCCGGCTGCACCCTGGGTGAGGTCGAGGATCTGGCGCGCGGCATGGCCAACAAGACCGCCACGTTCGACCTGCCGATCGGCGGCGCCAAGGGCGGGATCGACTTCGATCCCAAGGACCCGCGCGCCGTGGAGGTGCTGCAGCGATTCTGCGAGGCGATGCGCCCGTGGCTCGACGCGCACTGGGTGACCGCGGAGGACCTGGGGGTTCCGCAGCACCTGATCGACGAGGTCTTCGAAAAGCTCGACCTGGACCAGAGCTACCACGCCGCGATCCGGCGCGCCGCCGATCCGGTGGCGACGCTGGCGCGCGTCCGCAACGGGCTCAACGCCGCGGTGGACGGCGGCTTCCTGCTCGGTGACGTCATCGGCGGCTACGGCGTAGCGCACGCGTGCCTCGCGACGGCGGTGCAGTGGGGGCAGGCGCCCGCTCAGACGACGGTCGCGATCCAAGGCATCGGCACCATGGGCGGGGCGGCGGCCTACTACCTGCACGAGGCCGGGATGAAGATCACCGCGGTAGCGGATGCCGCGGGCACGCTGTCGTGTGCCGATGGGCTCGACATTCCGTCGCTGCTGGATCTCCGCGACGGCTACGGCGAGATCGACCGGTCCCGCCTGCCCGAGGGCATCGAGCAGCTGCCGCGCAACGCCATCGTCGCCGCCGACGTCGATATCCTTGTGCCCGCGGCGATCTCGTACGCGATCACGCCGGACAACTCCTACGACATCCGGGCCCACGTCATCGTCGAAGCCGCGAACGCCGCCACCACACCGGAGGCCGAGGCCATGCTCGCCGCCCGCGGCATCCCGGTACTGCCCGACTTCGTCGCCAACGCGGGCGCGGTGGCCTGGGCGTGGTGGTTGCTGCTCGGCGAAGTGGACGACACCCCGGACACCTCCTTCGACCGACTCCGAACCACCATGCACGACAAGGTGGCACAGCTGCTGACCGCGTGGACCGACGAAGGCGTCACTCCTCGCGAGGTCGGCCACCGCTGGGCCGACGACCCGTCACCGCTCACCGGGCCGGTCGTCATTCCCTGAGGCCGACGTCGGTGCTGCCTTCGGGCGGAAGGCAGCACCGATCGTCCGTCAGTAGGTGAGCATCGAATGCAACTCCACCCACTGATCCGGGTGGACATAGGCGACCACGGTGTCGCGGGCGATGCCAGCGGCCGCCATGGCCTCGTCCACGCCGTGGTAGCGGGTGTGCAGGGAAGCCCGGACCGTGCCGCCTGATCCCGAGAAGGCGGTGCGTACCAACTCGGTGTAGGAATCATGTTGGGGGACAAGGGGTTGCGTTCGTCGAACGATCCGCAGGATCGCGGAGTCGACCGACGGGATCGGGCGGAAGCTGTCGCGGGGTATCTGCCCGCGAAGTTCCCAGCTGAACCACGGCCAGGTCGTCGCGGTCAGTAGGCTCCAGCGGCCGTAGTCGCCGGTGCGTTTGCGGGCGTATTCGCGTTGGGTGAGCAACGTCGCCGAAGTCAGGGCGGGTGCGGTCAGGCACCAGTCGACGATGTCGGCCGTCACGGAGAACGGGATGTTGCCCACCACGGCGAACGGCTCGCGGGGAGCCTTCGCCTTGGTGAAATCACCACGGACGACGCGGATTCCGTCCTCGGACCGCGTCTGCGCCGAGAGCTTGGCCGCGAGTAGGGGATCGATCTCGTACGCGGTGACCCGCGCTCCGCGACGAGCCAAGGCCCGCGTGAGAATGCCCTCGCCCGCACCGGGCTCGAGAACTGTCCCCGCCGGGTCGGCCGCTGTCACGATCGAGTCGACGGCGCCACGATCCACCAGAAAGTTCTGGGACAGTGTTCTTCTCGCATGGTCACGGGCGGTCCGACCACCGCTCTTACCGGTGACCTTGCGCTGTGTGTGTGAATAGTTTCGGTGTGAGTAGTCCTGCGCCACGGCAGTTGCCCCTTCGGGTCCTCGAGTTGATGGAAGCTCGAAGGGCCCTTGGCGCGCCGGTGGACGCCGATGCAGTTATCCGCGTCCGCTAGCGGGCCAGAGCCCGGTTGTGGCGGATGCGAATGAAGAAGTGACACGACATGCGACCGACTCTAGGAATCGGCGCGACGGTGGGCAACCGAATTTTCGGTCGGGAGGATGTGGACACCACCAGTAGCGGACCCGAGTGCGTGACGAGCGCGATCCCTCAGGCCGATCGACCGGAAATTATGGCACTGACCGGCCGTCGGCAAATTCATCGCTACTTTCACGATTCGACGAAGATTGCCTGGGTAAGTACCTCGGACAGGTGCTTCGGCAATTCAGCCGCACTGATCGGAAAGCGAAAGGACAGGCCGTGGACAACTCCGTCATTGCGATAGATTTCCAGCAGGGCTTGACCGATGCGTGGAGTTCGGTCGCGCAGTTCGTCCCCAAAGCGGTGGCATTCATCGCCATTCTTCTCGTCGGCTGGATCATCGCGAAGGTAGTCGCCAAGATCGTGAACGCGGTGCTGGAGCGCGTGGGATTCGATAAGCTCGTCGAACGCGGCGAACTGCGAAATATGATGTCCCGCAGTAAATATGACGCTTCCGACATTATCGCCAAGATCGCCTACTACGCGATCCTGTTGATCGCGCTGCAGATCGGTTTCGCGGTATTCGGGCCGAACCCGGTCAGCGCCCTGCTCACCAGCATCGTGGCCTGGCTGCCCAAGGCCGTGATCGCGATCGTGATCGTGGTGATCGCCGCGGCCGTCGCCCACGCGGTGAGCGACCTGATCTCCAACGTGCTCGGCGGGCTGTCCTACGGGAAGATGCTCGGCCGGATCGCGGCGGTGTTCATCTGGGGTATCGGCATCATCGCCGCGCTGAACCAGATCGGCGTGGCGACCTCGGTGACCACGCCGATCCTGATCGCCGTGCTCGCCACCATCGGCGGCATCCTGGTGGTCGGTGTCGGCGGCGGCCTGGTCAGGCCCATGGAGCAGCGCTGGAGCAATTGGCTGGGCAACCTGGAATCGGAGATGCCCGCGATGAAGGGGCACGCCCAGGCGTACCAGCGTGGACGCGAGGACGCGGCGCGTCAGGGCGAGCAGGTGGCGCCGAGCACGGCCGAGCAGGCTCGGCAGACGCGGGTGACGCCCGGCACCGGCTACCCGGAAGGCGAACCGGGCTGGGGTGGCGAAACGGCTCGATAGCCGACCGGCACCGGCGCCCCGTCACCTTCGGGTGGCGGGGCGCCGCTGTCTGTCCTGGGGGCGGTGTCAGTCGGCGGCGTACGCGCACACCGCGGCCAGCCGTAACTGCAGCCAGTCGGCGTCGTGCCAGTCGGCAGGCGCGCCGGCCAAGAATCCGTCGGCTCGCTCGGCGAAATGGTCGAGGAGCCCGCGGACATAACCGGCGAGCAGAATGGTCATCGGCACGCGAGCGGAATCATCGACACCGAGTACGAGGGTGTCGCGCACCGCGGCGGCGTGCTGATCCAACTGGGCGGACAGGGCGGGCATCACCGCGGCGACTGCTGCCGCGGGGGCTCCGAACTCGGTGTTCAACTGCTGTAATTGTCGTTGCGCCGAGAGTTCGAGCAACGCGGGACCGGGCGCAAACATTGCAATATGGTAGCAATCTATCCAGCCCTGGTAAAGATTGGATCTCTTCAAGATCAATAGGGTGACCTGGCGAATATATCGCAACCTCGTCGCGCTCGATCGAATTCGGGTGAGCGCAACCATGGTCGCTCCGCCTGCGTCCTGCTGGACTGTCGTCCATGGGCAGTGAACGTCGGAAATTGAAGACCGTCACCGGGGTCAGCGGATCGCGCGATGTGTACGCCGCGGCCCTCGACTCGACCCGCTCGACGCTCGACGAAGCGGTGCGGATCGCGCGGATCGCGCAGGAGAACAAGTTCGGCGCGATCTTCGCCGCGGACCTGCTCAGCTTCGGCGCCCAGGGGGCGATCGGCGCGCAGGAGCCACTGATCCAGCTCGCCGCCCTCGGCGCGATGACCACCGATCTCGGCCTGATCGCCACCGTCTCCACGACCTTCCATCACCCCTACAACCTGGCCCGGCTCTTCGGCACGCTCGACCACATCAGCAACGGCCGCGCGGCCTGGAACGTGGTGACCTCCTCGCTGGGTGAGGAGAACTACGGCGACGGTGACCTGCCGAGCCCGGAGCAGCGCTACGCGCGTGCCACGGAATCCCTCGAGGTGGTCAACGCGCTGTTCGACAGCTGGCAGCCGGGTGCGCTGCGGCCGGACGGCAAAGGTGGTGCGGCACTGGACGAATCGCTCGTGCGGCCGATCGACTATGCCGGACAGCATTTCTCGGTGCGTGGTCCGCTGAACATCCCGCCGTTGCCGCAGGGCAGGCCGGTGCAGTTCCAGGCCGGTCAGTCCGCCGGTGGCGTGGAACTCGGCGCGCGATTCGCGGAGGTGGTCTTCACCTCGCTGGCGACGCTCGAGGACGCGGTCACCTATACGAAGAAGATTCGCACCCGCGCCGCTGAACTGGGCAGGCCGGAGGGACTTCCGCTCATCTTCAGTTCCTTCCACGCCACCTATGGTGCGACGGAGGAGGAAGCCCGCAGGTTGGTCCGCGAGGCCGCCGAAGCCACCGATTTCGAGGCGGGCCGTCGTCAACTGGCCGACATGCTGGGCGGCGCCATCGACCTGTCCGACCTGCCGTTGGACAAGCCCATCCCGGAAAGGCTTCTACCGCAATTGGATTCGGTCCACCGTCGACGCGGACGAGTCGAGATCTTCGGCAAGCTCGCCGCCTCCGGCGCGACCCTGCGCGAACTCGTCATCGCCGCCAAGGACGCCGGGCACTGGGCCGCAGCGGGCACGCCCGAACAGTTGGCCGACGCGATCGAAGAGCGTTATCGGGCGAATGTGCTCGACGTGATCTCCCTCGGCGGGCTCACCGACGAACGCACCCACGATTTCGTCGTCAACGGCTTGCTGCCCGAGCTGCGTCGCAGAGGTCTGCTCGATACCGACTATCTGGGCGGCACCTACCGCGCGAACCTGGAACTGCCCGCGCCGACCGGAGCGACGAGGGCGTAGTCGACGAGATCTGATCGATACTGCGGAGTTGCGCGAACCGGGCGTCCGATGGACTCTGAATGGGTATAACCGTTCCGAGACAACTTTCGGCAAACCAGCTCGGCGAGCGAAGGGATCCGCAGTGCAGGTCACCGACCCGGCCGTTCATCTGTTCGGCATGAGCACGGTAATCGCTGCTAGCGCAGGATATTCGGCTCAGGCGAGAATCGCAGGCGCCTGGCGCCGCTCGCCTTACGCACCGTTGTTCGGTCGGCTGGCCGCCGCGATCTTCTGGGGTTGCGGCAGTGTGGCCGGTCTGACGCTGCTCGGCATCCCCACAGCGATCACCGTGCCGATCGCGCTGACCGTGTTGACGGTGGTGATCGTGATGCTCGCCGCGGCTTTCGCCGGCGGCATGATCAGGCCCGCGCCGAGGCCGGGCCTGACCGCCGGTACCTGACCTACCGGAACGCGTTGGCGTCGGTGAGCGCCTTGCCGATGACCAGTTGGTGCACCTCGGCGGTGCCCTCGTAGGTCAGCACCGACTCCAGGTTGTTGGCGTGCCGCAACACGGGGTAGTCGAGGGTGATTCCGTTGGCGCCCATGATGGTCCGGCATTCGCGAGCGATCTCGAGGGCTTCGCGGGTGCTGTTCAGTTTGCCCACGCTGATCTGCTCGCCGGTGATCTCGTGACGATCCTTCAATCGGCCCAGGTGCAGCGCGAGCAACTGTCCCTTGCCGAGCTCGAGCGCCATATCGGCCAGTTTGGCCTGGGTGAGCTGGTAGCCGGCCAGCGGCTTGTCGAACACGTCACGGGTGCGGGCGTAGTCGATCGCCGCGCTCAGGCAGTCGCGTGCGGCGCCGAGCGCGCCGAAGATGATGCCGAACCGCGCCTCGCTCAAGCAGGCCAGCGGCGAACTGAGCCCGAGCGATTCGGGCAGTACCGCATCGGCGGGCAAGCGGACGTCGTCGAAATCCAGTGCGGCGGTGATCGATGCGCGCAGCGACAACTTGCGGTGGATCTCGCGAGTGGTGAAACCCGGTGTGCCCGCGGGCACCAGGAAGCCGCGCACTCGCGGCTTGTCCGTGCCCGGCTCGTCCGCGTAGGCCCAGACGATCGCGATATCGGCCACCGACCCGTTGGTGATCCACATTTTGGACCCGTTCAGAATCCAGTCGTCACCGTCGCGGCGCGCCCGGGTGCGCATCCCGCCGGGGTTGGACCCGAAGTCGGGTTCTGTGAGTCCGAAGCACCCGATCACCTCACCGGCCGCCATCGCGGGTAGGTACTGCTGCTTCTGCTCCTCCGACCCGAAGAAGTGAATGGCCGCCATCGCCAGCGAGCCCTGCACCGACACCATGCTGCGCACGCCGGAGTCGATGGCTTCGAGCTCCTGGCAGGCGAGCCCGTACGCGGTGGCCGACGCGCCTGCGCAGCCGTAGCCCTCGAGGTGCATGCCGAGCAGTCCGAGCTTGCCCAGCTCCGGCGCGATCTCGCGGGCCGGGAACGTTCCCTCCTCGAACCAGTCCGCGAGGTGTGGCCGCAGCCTGCGTTCCCCGAATCGCGCCACCGTGTCGCGGATTTCGCGCTCCTCCGGCGACAGCAACGGATCAATGGCGAACAACTCTTCGACGGTGACCATGGCGTGAGCTTAACCGCAGTACCGACACCGAATCCGGCACATCGACCATGTCGAGAACCCCTGCGAAAGCGACCCGAACCGGCCAACTAGTCTGAGGTATATGAGTGAGCTGGGATTCTCCACCAGGGCCGTGCACGCCGGATACGAACCCGATCCTCAGACCGGTGCGGTGAATGTGCCCATCTACGCGAGCTCGACCTTCGCCCAGGACGGCGTCGGCGGCATGCGTGGTGGCTACGAGTACGCGCGCACCGGCAACCCCACCCGCACGGCCCTGGAAGCCAACCTCGCCGCCCTCGAATCGGGCAGTTACGGGCGCGCCTTCGCCTCGGGTATGGCGGCCACCGACTGTGCGCTGCGCGCCGTGCTGCGCCCCGGCGACCACATCGTCATCCCCGACGATGCCTACGGCGGCACCTTCCGGCTCATCGACAAGGTCTTCAGCCAGTGGGGCATCGAGCACTCGCCCGCCCACATCGCCGACCTCGACGCGGTGCGCGCGGCCATCCGCCCCAACACCAAGCTGGTGTGGATCGAGACCCCGACCAACCCGCTGCTGAGCATCGGTGACATCCCCGCGCTGGCCGATATCGCCCACGAGGCCGACGCGAAGCTGGTCGTGGACAACACGTTCGCCACCCCGTACCTGCAGCAGCCGCTGCTGCTCGGCGCCGATGTCGTCCTGCACTCCACCACCAAGTACATCGGCGGGCACTCCGATGTCGTCGGCGGCGCGCTGATCACCAACAGCGCCGAGCTCGACAAGGACTTCGCGTTCCTGCAGAACGGCGCGGGCGCGGTACCCGGCCCGTTCGACGCCTTCCTCACGATGCGCGGCATCAAGACGCTGGCCGTGCGGATGGAGAAGCACTGCGACAACGCCGAGGTCATCGCGGAGTTCCTGACCAACCACCCGGCCATCTCGCAGGTCATCTACCCCGGCCTGCCCACGCACCCCGGCTACGAGATCGCGCAGAAGCAGATGCGTCGCAGCGGCGGCATGATCTCGGTGCGCCTGGCCGGCGGCCGGGAAGCGGCGCTGAAGTTCTGCTCGCGGACCGAGATCTTCACCCTGGCCGAATCGCTGGGCGGGGTCGAATCGCTGATCGAGCACCCGGGCGCGATGACCCACGCCAGCACCGAGGGCTCGGCCCTCGAAGTCCCCGCCGACCTGGTTCGCCTCTCGGTAGGCATCGAGGACATCAGCGATCTCCTCGCTGACGTCGAGCAGGCCCTGAGCTGAGCCGGACCCCCACACATGACGAAGCGGCCGCATCCGGATTCCGGATGCGGCCGCTTGCGTTCGGGTTCTCGACGTACGGGTTCAGCCTGCTCAGCTGTGGTACGGCTCCGCGCTGACCAGCGTGACCTTCATGGTGTTGCCGTTGGGGAGTGTGTACTCGCGGGTCTCGCCCACCTTGGCGTCGATCAGCGCGCCGCCCAGCGGCGAGTTCGGCGAGTAGGCTTCGAGGCCGGTGGCGCCGAGTCCCTCTTCGCGGGTGGCGATGAGGAAGGTCTCGGTATCGCCTTCGTCGCCGTCGTAGTAGACAGTGACGACCGAGCCCGGCAGCGCCACGCCGGATTTGGTGGGGGCGACGCCGACCTTGGCGTTGTTCAGCAGTTCCTGCAGCTGGCGGATACGCGCCTCCTGCTGGCCCTGCTCTTCACGCGCGGCGTGGTAGCCACCGTTCTCCTTGAGGTCGCCCTCTTCGCGACGCTCGTTGATCTCGGCGGCAATGACCGGACGATTGGCAATGAGCGAGTCCAACTCGCCCTTGAGCCTGTCGTGCGACTCCTGGGTAAGCCAGGTCACATTCTCGGTCATCTCGATCACTCCCTAGTAGTTGTTCCCGGCGCACCGGGATTCCTGAGAAACCAGCGCGATTCCTCCCGAAGGAGGGCATGCACCAGCCCGACGGCTGGAGCGATCCTGGGGGTGAACCCGATACCCGCAAACAGCACCGCTGGCCGCCAATGCAGCAAACACGGCTCCGAACCCCGGAACCGTGTATCAGCCCATTTTAGCATGTCTCACAAAAATGCAGGTCAGCCTAGTCAGCCGGGCATTTCAGGTCCGCCGGACCACCCAAACGCTGGTGCGCCGGACCACCTAGCGATGGCGCGCGTCACTGAGCGCTCGTGCGCAGATACCCAGGTATCTGGTCGCTGCAACCATAAATATCGCCCGCCGAAGGGCGTGCCGACGACTTGACCGTAGTGGTCACCTGCACGCTGGTCGAATCCGAGCCGGGGACGAGTACTTCGCGCCGCCCCACCTCGGTGCCGTCGCGATCCATCGCCCGGACGAAGCAGACCACGGCCTGCTGTGGATCGTCGCGGGTGACCTTGATCCGCACTTCCAAGGTGGCGTCGTCGATGACCACATAGCCGAGCTGCTCGGTCTCGATCGCCTTCGGACCATATTTCTGGAAGCCGAGATAGGCCACCGCGAAGCCGACGACAACGACGCCGACACCGAGCAAAACCATCAGCCACAGGCGACGCGCGGGTGGTTTTGTGCCGTAACGGTCGGCGTGTCGCGCTGCTGCGGCGGCCGAGGTCGCGGCGGAGTCCGGTGCGGGCTCGGTCATCGGTTCGCGCTCCCGGGGGTGGTCGGAACAAACAGGGGGTCGGATGGAACTATAGGTAACGACATCTGACACCCGCGAGCGAGAGCGACGGTGAACGAGAAGTGAGTGGCCTTCGCCTCATGGCAGTGCACGCCCACCCTGACGACGAATCGAGCAAGGGCGCCGCGACGACCGCCAGATACGCCGCGGAGGGCGTCGAGGTGCTCGTCGTGACGTTGACCGGCGGTGAGCGCGGCAGCATCCTGAACCCGGCCATGGACACCCCCGGTGTGCTCGACCGCATCAACGAAGTGCGGCGCGAGGAGATGGCCGCGGCCGCCCACGCGCTCGGCGTGCGCCAGCACTGGCTGGGATTCGTCGATTCGGGCCTCCCCGAGGGCGACCCACTGCCGCCGCTGCCCGAGGGCTGCTTCGCGCTGGTGCCCCTCGAGGAGTCCACCGAAGCGCTGGTGCGTGTGATCCGCGAGTTCAAGCCGCAGGTGATCACCACCTACGACGAGAACGGTGGCTACCCGCACCCCGACCACATCCGCTGCCACGAGGTGTCGATGGCCGCCTACGAGGCGGCGGGCGATCCCAGCGCGTTCCCCGAGGCGGGCGAGCCGTGGACGCCGCTCAAGCTCTACTACGACCACGGTTTCAGCATGAAGCGGCTGGAAGCGTTCGCCGCGGAGTACGAGCGCATCGGTGAACCGTTCCCGCTGCAGGAGTGGCTGGACCGGATGAAGCAGTACACGCGAGCGCGCAGCGACATCATGGGCCGGGTCACCACCCAGATCGAATGCTCGAAATACTTCCCCCAGCGTGACGACGCTCTGCGCGCCCACGCGACCCAGATCGATCCCAACGGCGCGTTCTTCGCGATCCCGTTGGAGATGCAGCAGCGGCTCTGGCCGACCGAGGAGTTCGAATTGGCCAAGACGCGCGTATCCACCGCCATCCCGGAGACCGACCTGTTCGCCGGCATCGAGGAAAACGACCGGTGATGTTGGTCTACCTCGCACAGCAACCGACGGGCCCCGAATTCGGCAAGGCCTCGCCCCTCGGCCTGCTGGTCATCCTGATCCTGCTGGCAGGCACGGTGCTGCTGGTCCGTTCGATGAACAAGCACCTCAAGGGCCTGCCCGAAACGTTCGAACCCGAGCACCCGGAGCCGGATCAGAAGGCCGACGAGGGCACCGAGCCCGGCGTGATCACCGTCGAGGATTCCGAACCGAAGCAGGGTTCCCAGTAGGCGCGGGCGCCTAGCGCGCCGCGGCCAGGTCGGCGACGAGTTCGCCGACCAGGTCGCGCGCGGTGGCGGCCTGCTCGGCCACCGACCGCGGCGCCCCACTGGCGTTCAATTCGATCATCATGTTCATCATGCCGAACAGCGCGACGAGTCGGCGTAGGGCTGCGCGGCGCTCGGAGACAGTCATCGGCGCGGTGGATATCGGGATGTTCACAGCTATGGGATCGCTGCCGTTCGTGGGTTCGTTTCGGCCGATATCCAATCGAAGCCGTCCGCGAATCACCAGTCGATGAGGTCGAGTTCGTGCAGGCGCCGGAACACCATCATCGAACCGGGGGCGACGTGCTCCATCGCGGCGTACTCGCTCACGGTGAAGTAGCGGAATTCGGCGATTTCGCCGGTGGCGAAGGGTTCTCCGGTGAGTTCGGCACGGAAACAGGTCATGTGCAGGCCGGTGTTGCGGCGGTGTCCGAAGGCTTCGGCCTCGAAGACGCCGAACTCGGCGACACCGGCGAGGCCGACGCCGAGTTCTTCCTCGATCTCGCGATGTAACGCCTGTAAAGGGGTCTCGCCGGGGTCGATCTTGCCGCCCGCCATGTAGAAGACATCCTTGCCTTCGGGACGCGTCTGAATCAGCCTGCGGTCGCGGACATGGGCGAGGGCGGCGGTGCGGATCATGGGGATCACTCTATGGACCGAACGGCTTCGGTTCATATCGAACGGCTCTGGTGTCTGGGTCAGCTCACGGTGACGGCGTGATCGTGCGGGGATCGGCGCCGGTCAGGGCGCGGGAGGTGTCCTTGAGGTCGACACCGGAGCGGCCGAGCGCGCGGGCGCCCGCGACGAGGCCCGCCACCACCCGGGCCGCGTCGGCGTAGGTGAGGCCGTCGGGCGGGTGGATGTTGGAGACGCAGTTGCGTTCGGCGTCGGCACGGCCGGGGCGGGGCAGGTGGGTGAGATAGATGCCGAGGCTGTCGGCGACCGAGAGTCCGGGGCGCTCGCCGATCAGCACCAGGACGGTGCGCACGCCCATGGCTGCGGCGATGTGGTCGCCCAGCGCCACTCTGGCCTGGGTGGCGACGACCGGCGGGGCCAGGGTGTAGTGATCACCGAGTTCTGTTGCGAGAGCGGCGAGTAGGCCGGGGGCGTGGTCGGTGAGAGCCAAGGGGGACAGGCCGTCGGCGAGGACGAATCCGATATCGGCGCCGGTGTCGGGGACCGCGGTGAGGTTGTCGGGGAGTCGACCGAGGTCTGGTCGGCGCAGGTATTCCGCGCGGTCCGCCGCTCGGCTGGCGACGGTCACCGGAGTGCCGAGCCCGACGGCCGCGATCTGCTCGGTGAAGGACTCGACGTCGAGCGGAAGGTGTACGGCGTCGCGGGCTGCGGCGTGGGCGGCGCGCAGTGCGAGGACATCGGTCGTCGGTAGCGCGTCGCCGGTGCGGCCGAGTCCGATCCTGGCTTGCGTGCTGCCACGCAGGTCGCGCCAGAAGTCCTCGGTGACAGTCGAATCCGGGTCGGGAGCGGCAACCGGCGAGGCCGCAACGGGCTGGTTCGCAGGTGCCGCGCCGGTGGGTTTGCCCGGCTGTCGTGGCGCGCTCATCGGGTGGCCGTCAGCGCGCGCAGAGGTGAGGACAGCGGTTCTACTTGTCGCACACGGCCGTTCGCGTCCAGCATGCCGAGCCCCGACAGCCAAGCCTCGAATTCCGGTGCGGGGCGCAGATTCAGGACCTGGCGGGCGTAGAGGGCGTCGTGGAAGCTGAGGCTCTGATAGCCGAGCATCACGTCGTCGGCGCCGGGCACAGCGATGACGAACGCGCAACCGGCCGCGCCCAGCAGGGTGAGCAGGGTGTCCATGTCGTCCTGGTCGGCCTCGGCGTGGTTGGTGTAGCAGACATCCACGCCCATCGGCAGACCGAGCAGCTTGCCGCAGAAGTGGTCTTCGAGCCCGGCTCGGATGATCTGCTTGCCGTCGTAGAGATATTCGGGTCCGATGAAGCCGACGACCGTATTCACCAGTAGCGGTTGAAGATCCCGTGCCACGGCGTAGGCGCGCGCCTCCAGGGTCTGCTGGTCTACGGGCCGATCACCAACGCCCAGATGGGCATTCGCGCTCAGCGCCGATCCCTGCCCCGTCTCGAGGTACATCACGTTGTCGCCGACAGTGCCGCGACGTAGCGAACGTCCCGCCTCGTTCCCCTCGCGCAACAGTGAAATATTCACTCCGAAGCCGGTATTGGCGCCCTCGGTCCCCGCCACGGACTGGAACACCAGGTCCACCGGCGCCCCCGCCTCGATCAGCCCGATGGTCGTGGTGACGTGGGAGAGCACGCACGACTGCGTCGGAATGTCGAAGCGCGATCGCACCTCGTCGAGCAGATGCAGCAGATCCGAGGTGGCCTGCGGTGAATCGGTGGCCGGGTTGATCCCGATCACCGCATCGCCGCAGCCGAGCAGCAGTCCGTCCAGGGTGGCGGCGGCGATCCCGCGCGGATCGTCGGTCGGATGATTGGGCTGCAACCGCGTGCTCAACCGACCGGGCAGACCGATGGTGGTGCGGAATCCCGCGGTCACCTCGGCCGCCTTGGCCACCGCGATCAGATCCTGATTGCGCATGATCTTGCTGACCGCGGCCACCATCTCCGGCGTCAACCCTGGCGACACCGCGGCCAGGGTCGCCGCCGAATCCGTCGTGGCGGCGACCGCGAGCAACCAGTCCCGCAGTCCGCCGACCGTCAGGTGTGCGATCGGCGCGAAGGCCACCCGGTCGTGACTGTCGATGATCAGCCGGGTGACCTCGTCGGTCTCGTAGGGCACGAGCACGTCATCGAGGAATGTGGTCAGCGGGACCTCCGCCAACGCCCATTGCGCCGCGGCGCGTTCGGCATCCGTGGCGGCCGCGCAGCCGGCGAGTTCGTCGCCGCTGCGCAGGGGGGTGGCCTTGGCCATCAGGTCGATCAAACCGTCGAAGGTGTAGGTGGTGACGCCGATTGTGCTGCGGTACACGGTCATCGGGTCCCTTTCGAAATATCTGTCGGCCACCGGGATTCTGCGCGTTTACTCCAGCTCGGATTCCGCCTCGGCGATCGCCGCGAACTCCTCATCCGGCGACTTGGCGACCAGGTGTTTGCGACTGTAGAGCCCGAAGTACGCCATGAAGGCGATGAACACACCGAGGGTCCACAGCGCCGCGGTCGGGTCGACCAGGAAGGTCGCCGCCACCGACGCGGCCGCGATGACCAGCGCGAACCCCGTGGTGACGATGCCGCCGGGGGTGCGATACGGGCGCGGCATGTTCGGTTCGCGCTTGCGGAGCACGATGTGGCTCACCATCATCAGCACGTAGCTCACGGCCGCGCCGAATACCGCCATGTTCAGCAGCATCGCGCCCTTGCCGGTGAGCGAGAGGGCGAAGCCGATGATGCCGGGCACGATCAGCGCCAGCATCGGCGCCTTACGGGAATTGGTCACCGACAGGGCCGTCGGCAGGTAGCCGGCGCGGGAGAGCGCGAAGGTCTGGCGGGAGTAGGCGTAGATGATCGAGAAGAAGCTGGCGACCAGCCCGGCCAGGCCGATGTAGTTGACCACCTTGGCCGCCGAGCTGTCGCCCAGCGCTTCCACGAGGGGATTGCCCGAGGCGGATGCGCTCTGGGCGCCGAGCGCGCCGGTCACCAGGAACAGCACCACCGCGCCGGTGACGCACAGCAGCAGCATCGCGACGATGATGCCCTTGGGCACGTTCTTCTCCGGCTCGCTGGCTTCCTCCGCGGCCAGCGGCACGCCTTCGACGGCGAGGAAGAACCAGATCGCGAACGGGATGGCGGCCCAGATGCCCAGGTAGCCGAAGGGCAGGAACGACGATGATCCGGTCGCCGCGGGATCGGCCGCGATATTGGTCAGATTGGCCACGTCGAACTTGCCCACAGCCGCGAAGGCGAAGATCGCCAGACCGACCAGCGCGATCGCGGTGATCACGAACATCGCCTTGAGCGCCTCACCCGCACCGGCCAGGTGAATACCGATGAACAGCGCGTAGACGGCCAGATACACCCACCAGCCGTCGGTGATCTCGAACAGATTCAGCGATTCCACATAGGCGCCGATGAAGGTGGCGATGGCGGCGGGCGCGATCGCGTATTCGATGAGAATCGCTGTGCCGGTGGCGAATCCGCCCCACGGTCCGAGCGCGCGCCGAGCGAAGGTGTAGCCGCCGCCCGCCGCGGGCAGCGCCGAGGACAGTTCGGCCATGCCGAGCACCATGGCCAGATACATCGCGGCGATGACGATCGTGGCGATCAGCAGGCCACCGAAACCGCCTTCGGCGAGACCGAAGTTCCAGCCCGAGAAGTCGCCGGAGATCACGTAACTCACGCCGAGGCCCGCGAGGAGCACCCAGCCCGCTGATCCCTTGCGGAGGGTGCGTTTGGCGAGATAGTCGTCGACCGGTGCGCCCTCGTCGGTGGCGGGGCTGGTTTCTGTACTCACGGGGAGCTCCTCATCAACAAGCGATACGCGTTCGGCGGCTACGGTGATCGTCGAGAGTTGAAGAATGGTTGACGACTGTTACGGCCGTGGATCCGTCAGGTCAGCGGTGCGTATCGAGCACCGCTGACCTGCGAAAACGATCTGATTACGGGTGTTTCAGATCACCCGGTGGGCGGCGGCGTCGATTCGAGCGCGGCCGCTTCCTCGTCGGTGAACAGACGTGAGCGGATCAGGAACCGCACGCCTTCGGGAGCCTCGAGGGAGAATCCACCGCCGCGGCCGGGCACCACGTCGACGGTGAGGTGGGTGTGTTTCCAGTACTCGAACTGGTCGGCGCTCATCCAGAACGGCGTCTCGCCGGGCAGGTACCCGAGCAGCACGTCCGAACCGCCCACCCGGAATTCCCCACGCGGATAACACATCGGCGAGCTGCCGTC
This sequence comes from Nocardia salmonicida NBRC 13393, assembly GCF_001613085.1. Taxonomy (GTDB): domain Bacteria; phylum Actinomycetota; class Actinomycetes; order Mycobacteriales; family Mycobacteriaceae; genus Nocardia; species Nocardia salmonicida. The sequence goes on along the minus strand of NZ_BDBR01000011.1, from coordinate 60,542 downwards.
GCAGCAACCACCGGACTGGTGGAACATGACCGGGCCGTGTTGCCCGGTCAAGTCCCGCAGCAGCGCCGCCGCCTTGTCGGTGAGGTCGACGCGCTGCACCATCAGAAGAAGCCGAGCTTCGTCGCCGAGTAGCTGACCAGGATGTTCTTGGTCTGCTGGTAGTGATCGAGCATCATCTTGTGGTTCTCGCGCCCGATGCCGGACTTCTTGTAGCCGCCGAACGCCGCGTGCGCGGGGTAGGCGTGATAGCAGTTGGTCCATACCCGACCGGCCTTGATGCCGCGACCGAGGCGGTAGGCGGTGTTCATATCGCGCGTCCACACGCCCGCGCCGAGACCGTAGAGGGTGTCGTTGGCGATCGACAGCGCCTCCTCGGTGGAGTCGAAGGTGGTCACCGCGACGACGGGGCCGAAGATCTCCTCCTGGAACACGCGCATGTCGTTGCTGCCCTTGAAGATCGTCGGCTCGATGTAGAAGCCGTCGGCCAGCCCGTCGACGCTGCGGACCGCGCCGCCGGTGAGCACCTCGGCGCCTTCCTTCTTGCCGATGTCGATGTAGGACAGGATCTTCTCGAACTGATCGTTGCTGGCCTGGGCGCCGATCATGGTCGTCTCGTCGAGGGGGTTGCCGCTGATGATGGCCTTGGTGCGCTCGACGCAGCGGGCCATGAACTCGTCGTAGATCGACGAGGCGATCAGCGCGCGCGACGGACAGGTGCACACCTCGCCCTGATTGAGGGCGAACATGACGAACCCTTCGATCGCCTTGTCCAGGTAGTCGTCGTCGGCGGCCATCACATCGGCCAGGAAGATATTGGGGCTCTTGCCGCCCAGCTCCAGGGTGACCGGAATGATGTTCTCGCTGGCGTACTGCATGATCAGTCGGCCCGTGGTGGTCTCGCCGGTGAACGCGACCTTCGCCACGCGCGGGCTGGAGGCCAGCGGCTTACCCGCTTCGACGCCGAAACCGTTGACCACGTTGAGAACTCCCGGCGGCAGCAGATCCGCGACCAGTTCGACAACCTTCATGATCGAGGCCGGGGTCTGCTCGGCGGGCTTGAGCACCACCGCGTTTCCCGCGGCGAGGGCGGGAGCGAGCTTCCAGGTGGCCATCAGGATCGGGAAGTTCCACGGAATGATCTGTGCGACAACGCCGAGCGGCTCGTGGAAGTGGTAGGCGATGGTGTCGGAGTCGACCTCGCTGATGCCGCCTTCCTGTGCGCGCAGCACTCCGGCGAAGTAGCGGAAGTGGTCGACCGCGAGGGGGAGGTCGGCGGCGAGGGTCTCGCGGACCGGCTTGCCGTTGTCCCAGGTCTCGGCGACGGCGAGGGGCTCGAGGTTGGCCTCGATCCGGTCGGCGATCTTGTTGAGGATGTTGGCGCGCTCGGCGGCCGACGTCTCACCCCAGGCGGGGGCCGCGCGGTGGGCGGCGTCGAGAGCCAGTTCCACATCGGCGGCGCTCGAGCGGGCGATCTCGCAGAACGGCTGCCCGTCCACCGGGGAGGTGTTCTCGAAGTAGCGGCCCTCGACCGGCGGAACCCACTTGCCGTCGATGAAATTGTCGTATCGCGGCGCGTAGCTGACAATGCTGCCCTCGGTGCCCGGCTTGGCGTAGATCATGTGCGGTGGCTCCTCGCTGATTCCGGTGAAGCGTGACGCCCATCACTATCCTGTACCAGGGTTGATGAAACGTTGAAGCCGGACCGATCAGGCGCGAAGTGCGCTGTGCAGGCGTGCGATGGCGACCGCGCGGCGCGCGTCGCGGGCGGGGAGCAGGGCGAGCGCGTGTTCGTGGACGGCGACGTCGTCGGGTGCGCAATCGCCGTAGGTCAGCGCGTGATTCGCGTCCGGGCTGTTCAGGACCGCGTTGCGCATGGCGACTTCGAGATAGTCGCGCCATTCGCTGATGCCCGGCGTCTCCGAATCGGGAAGCAGCGGACCGTGATAAAGGCGCACGGCGGTGTCGAGATCGCCTCGCTCGATGGCGCGCAGCACGTCGACGGCGTCGCAGGACAGGGGAGTGGTGAACCGGTAGACGCGACTGGTGATGTCGCCGCCGGTGGCGCGGCGCAGGTACGACATCTCCGATTTGAGCGTGCTCGCGCCGACCGCGCGATCGCCGTAGACGGCGTAGTGCAGGCGTTCGTGGCTGTAGCCGTCGTCGTCGAGGGCGAGCAGGGTCAGGATCTCGAGGTGGCGTGGCCGCAACCGGATCTGCTGACCGTCGCGCATCAACCGCCCGGTTCCGAGGCAGGTCAGCCGCATGCCGGCGGGGGCGGGCACGGCGGCGTGCAACTTCGACTCGATGGCGCTGGTCATGGTGCGCACGGTGGCCATGGCCAGCGGGTGCGAACGCTTCCAGGTGGTCGACAGGTCGAGCACGCCGAGCAATGTCCCGTCGGCCGCGCGGATCGGCGCGCAATAACAGACCCAACCGTGTAGCGCCGCGACGAGATGTTCGGCCGAGAACACGGTGTGCGGTCGGTCGGTGCGCAACGCCAGAGACAGCGCGTTGGTCCCCATGTGCGCCTCGTCCCACCGGCCACCGGGCGCGAAGTTCACCTGCTCGGCCCGCCTGCGCATGACCGGCCCGCCATACGTCCACAGAATCGTCCCCGAGGCATCGGTGACCGCCGCGACGTACCCCGCGTCGTCGGCGACACTGTGCAACTGCTCTTTCAGCTCGGTGATCGGCCCCCGCAACGGCGATTCCGCCCACCGAGGCCCGATATCGGTCTCACTGACCGGCGCGTGATCGCGCCCCGGATCCACCGTCCGCAACGACCGCGACCACGACTGCGCCACCTCGGTCCGAACCCCCGAACTCGGCCCCACCCCCGAAACCCCACCCGGCACCCACATCGCCCACTCCCGCTCCAGCGCGGCGCGCTGCGCGGAAAGCGTGAGCTGCACCATCTCGGGTCTTCCTACTCGATGAACTGGACGAGGAATCCACATCTCATCATGCCGCAGCCCCCGCCGCTGAGCCGCGGTTTCGTCAGCCTGAGCCATCACAACCATCACCACGTTGAACTCCGGTTTCGAGGTGTTGGCCGCTTGTAGCGCGCTGTAGCGCACCGGGCTACGCAAGTGCCATGAGGCAGATCAGCCAGCGCGAACTACGGAACAATTCGGCGGCGATCATGGACGCGGTGGAGGCGGGTGAGACCATCCGGGTAACACGCAATGGCGTCGAGATCGCGGAGGTTCGACCGGTGAACCGTCGACGCAGGCGCAGTGCCGCAGAGTTGGTTGCGCGCCATCGCGCGTTGCCGCAGGTGGACTATGCGTCGATGCGCCAGGAGGCGGACGAGTACTTCGGTTCGGAAGACCGGATCGGCGACGACGACCCGTGGGGTGAACGGTGAGCATCCGGCATCCCATCGGCGTGCTCGATACCTGCACCTACCTCGATCTGGGTCAGCTCGACCCACAGGATTTGCCGGAGACCCCTGAGATCACCGCGATCACGCTGGCAGAGCTGAATCAAGGCGTCGCGATGGCCGAGAATCCAGTTGCGCGTGCCGAGCGCTCCGAGCAGCGATCATCGAGTTCGACCCGATGCCTTTCGACGAGGCCGCCGCGACGCGGTACGGAACCCTGGTTGCTCTGACGATCGCAGCAGAACGCGACCCGCGTCCGCGACGGATGGATCTACTCATCGCTGCGATCGCCTCCGCCAACGATCTGCCGCTGTATACGCGCAACGCGGCCGACTTCGAGGGCTTGGAATCAATGCTCGAGATCGTCGCGCTCTGAGCTGAGACAGACACGGCCGACCATCGCTGATCGAGACTGGGCGGAGGTGGGCTCGCCCTCACACCGACCCTGGCGGAATGGTCTTGGTGCCGAGGTCGAAGTGGATGCCCGCGTGGAGCATCTCGGTGGCGGGGAGGCCGACCATCTCGCGGAAGGATTCGCTGAAGTGGGAGGGGGTGGGCGAAGCCGGCATCGATGGCCGAGCGGGTGAGGTCGTGGCCGGTGATGGCGTTCGTGACCGCCGAGATCACGCGGTTCCAGCGCTGGTAGCCACGGAATGTGGTGCCGCAGTGCTGGGTGAACAGGTGCAGGAAGTGGCCAGGTGGACAGGCCGAGGTTCGCGGCGATCTGGTCGACGATCGGAGCGCGGCACAACTCGACAAGCTCCCGCTCGCGTCGGTGAGAGAGTCCGAAAAGACTTGTAGCTGCGGTCATTTCGTCCTCGATCATGGTGGCCGGAGCGCTGGACGGATCGACGGAAAGTGTCAGTATCCATCCCTCGGTGGCGACGACGCGCTGCGGGGTTCGAGCCGGTGCGAAGCAACTGCCTGTGCGAATCGTGCCGCGTGCGGTGTGCAGATCAGTGGGCCGTCCAGCCCGACGGTGAGCATCGCGACCGGCGGTGAATGCGCGTCGACACCTAGGTCGGGGCCCACATAACCGATGTGTCCTGGACGCACCCACGCGGCCGGGGTCCGCGTCGAACCGCGGATCACCGAACGGGCGTTGTCGCTCACCCTTGCCAGAGTGTCGACGTGTCCCGGGCCGCGCCGTGAACAGGCGCTCTTGTCGGTGGCCCTTGCTATCAAGGTGCATGAGCACATTCATGCTGATCCCGGGTGCGGGCTGCGATGCGGGTTACTGGGGGCAGGTGGCCGACCAGCTGCGTGACCTCGGCCATGACGCGGTGCCCGTGCCGCTGCCGAGCGAGGACGACAGCGCAGGGTTGGCGGAATACGCCGACGCGGTGGTCGAGGCGATCGGCGAGCGACGCGATGTGGTCGTGGTGGCGCACTCGTTCGGCGGCTTCACCGCGCCGCTCGTATGCGAGCGGGTACCGGTGCGGCGAATGGTGTTGGTATCGGCGATGATTCCGGCGCCCGGGGAGGCGCCGGGCGACTGGTGGGCCAACACCGGGCACGCGACTTCCGGTGACGACGACGTGTTCTACAACCAGCTCACCCCCGAGCAGCGGGTCGAGGCGGAGAAATACGAGTGCGGCCAGTCCGGCACCCCGATGGAGTCCCCATGGCCGCTGGCGTCGTGGCCCGAGGTGCCGACCCGTTTCATCCTGCTGCGCGACGACCGCTTCTTCCCCGCCGACTTCATGCGCGGACTCGTAGCCTCCCGGCTGGGGATCGATCCGGTCGAGATGGATGGTGGGCACATGGTCATGATGTCGAGCCCCGCCGAGCTGGCTCGTCTGCTTCTCTGATCACGCGATCGGCGGCCTCGGGTAGGACGGGCCTTCGTGGTCTTACCCGAACCGGATTCGCATCCGGGAAATAGAAGATTTGATCGTCGCGGTTTCGTCGAATCCGCGGTGAGCGCCCTCGACGAGAAATCGACGATCGTGCGACCAGTCCGTGGGCGGTGCTGTCGTCCCAAATGTATTGCTCGATTGCAACTGCCCGCGGATATTTGCGAATTGGTTCCTGACTATTCCGTTCATTCCGTATGTTGGCGAGGGTCCGTCAGTTTTCTCTGGCGCCGCGACGACGAGCACGTTCGTCGCGGCGAGCAGCGTGATGGCGATGGACCAGGCGAGGAGCCCGGACAGGGTGGGGCCTGCCGGCGAGGCGATGCCCGCGAGGTCCTGCTGCACCAGCGCGCACCACGACACGGCGATCGCGGCCCCGGGTCGCACGCGCTGCCGGACGTAGGTCGCGCTGCCGAGGTGGGCCGCACCGTAGAGGACGCCGAACAGGCCGAATACCCACGGCGAGAGCGCGAACCGGTCGGTGAACGCGGATTTCTGCTGGATCACCGGCGCCGATGTCGGTGCCGAGCGCGGGCATGCTCGGCAGATAGATGGTTGTCGCCATTTGTGCGACCGCGACACATGCCGTTGTGACAACTGCTCGGCGTGTTGCCGCGGAAGCCGGAATTTCGCCGGTTTCCGGTTGCGCAGACAATGCACTCCCCTATGGCCGAGCGGATCACGCAGGATGCTGGATCCGAGTTATAGGTATACGGCCAGGCGAAGCGGTCGAACACCGTTGCGATCGCGTTGATTTCAGTGAGGAAAGGTAAATATTCGGTGGCGTATTCATGACGGCACGGTGCCTCGCACGGGGATGCGAGGAAATTGCCTGAGCGCATCGGGCCGATCGACGAGAGTGTTCGACACCGGGGGCGCGGCCTGTGCTCGTCGCGTGTGGCAGGGTGGAACCGTGAACCGATTGGCCGGTGCGACCTCGCCCTATCTGCGTCAACACGCCGACAACCCCGTCCATTGGCGGGAGTGGGATGCCGATGCCCTAGCCGAGGCGGCCGAGCGGAACGTGCCGATCCTGCTGTCGATCGGCTACGCGAGCTGCCACTGGTGCCATGTGATGGCACACGAGTCCTTCGAGGACCCCGCGACGGCCGCGCAGATGAACGCCGATTTCGTCTGTGTGAAGGTGGATCGGGAGGAGCGTCCCGACCTGGACGCGGTGTACATGAATGCCACCGTGGCCATGACCGGGCAGGGCGGCTGGCCCATGACCTGCTTCCTCACCCCCGACGGCGCGCCGTTCTACTGCGGCACCTACTACCCCAAGCAGCCGCGCGGGGGGATGCCGTCGTTCACGCAGTTGCTCAGCGCGGTGGCCGAGACCTGGCTCAACCGGCGCGACGACGTGGACAAGGCCGCGCGTCAGGTGACCGATGCGCTCCAGTCGCAGGCAGCGGGCCTACCCGACGCCGAATTCACCATTGTTCCCGAACTTCTCGACAAGGCTGTGCTGGAGATCGCCGCCGACGAGGACGCGACGCACGGCGGATTCGGTGGGGCGCCGAAGTTTCCGCCGTCGGCGTTGCTGGAAGGACTGCTGCGGCACTGGGAGCGCACCGGCGACCAGGCCGTGTTCGATCTGGTCGAGCGCACAGCCGAGGCGATGGCGCGTGGCGGGATCTACGACCAGTTGCGTGGTGGTTTCGCGCGCTACTCGGTCGATGCCGGGTGGCTGGTGCCGCACTTCGAGAAGATGCTCTACGACAACGCCCTGCTGCTGCGCGCCTACGCCCACCTCTCGCGGCGCACGCCCCCGACCCCCTTGGAATCGTTGCCGCACAGAGTGACTCGTGAGACGGTCGAATTCCTGTTGGGTGATCTCGGGACCGCCGACGGCGGTTTCGCGTCGGCGCTCGATGCCGACACCCACCTCGAACCGGACGGTCCCGGCGTGGAGGGAGCCACCTACGTGTGGACGCCCGCCGAGCTGGTCGGCGAACTCGGTCCGCTCGAAGGGATGTGGGCGGCCGACGCTCTCGGCGTCACCACCGCGGGCAATTTCGAACAGGGCACCTCGGTGCTCACCCGGCACAGCGACCCCGTCGACGCCGAGCAGTCGTCGCGTTTCGACCGACTGCGCGCCCAACTGTTCGAGGTCCGCACCCGGCGCCCGCAGCCTGCCCGCGACGACAAAGTGGTCACCGCCTGGAACGGTATGGCCATCACCGCGCTCGCGGAATCCGGTGCCGCGCTGGAGGAACCGTCGTGGATCGCCGCCGCCGTGCGGTGCGCCCGCTACCTGCTCGACGTCCATCTCGTCGGGGGCAGACTGCGCCGGGCCTCCCTCGACGGCGTCGCGGGCACCCCGCCCGGTGTCCTCGAGGACTACGCCTGGTTCACCACCGGCCTGCTCGCCCTCTACCAGGCCACCGGCGAACCGGACTGGCTCGCTGCCGCACAGCTGTTGCTGGACAACACGATCGACCACTTCGCCGACCCCGAACGCCCCGGCAGCTGGTTCGACACCGCCGACGACGCCGAAACCCTGGTAGCCCGCCCGCGCGACCCCGTCGACGGCGCCACCCCCTCCGGCGCCTCCGCCCTGGCCGAGGCCCTGCTCACCGCCTCGGCGGTCGCCGACACCGAGCGCGCCGTCCGCTACCGCGAACTCGCCGACCAGACCCTCGCCCGTGGCGCGATCCTGCTGGCGCGCGCACCCCGGACCGCAGGCAACTGGCTGTCCGTCGCCGAAGCAGCGGTCCGCGGGCCGTATCAGGTAGCCATCGCTGCGACCGAGAAATCCTCCGCCGCAATGGAACTCCTCGCCGCGGCCCGCGCTTCGGCCCCCGGCGGCACGATCATCCTCGCGGCTCCACCGAACACCGCCCCGCTCCTCACCGACCGGCCGCTGGTCGACGGGACCCCCGCCGCCTATGTCTGCCGAGGCTCGGTCTGCGACCTTCCGGTCACCGACCCCGCCGACCTGACAGCATCACTGCGGCGGTGAGCGGATCCGTGTATCGCTCCGCCTGATCGTCGGCCGATACGACGGCTCGGACTCACTTACCCGGAGGGATGTCCGTCCAGGTCCGGGTGCGCCCGGGGATTCCGCGCAGGCGTAAGTCCTTGTAGCGCTTCCACTTGGACCGCTCAGTCGGAGTGGCGGCCTGCCACACCGAATCGCTCACCAGTACCCGTCGCGGCGCTTCCTTCGCGACGGCGGTGAGGCGGGCCGCCTCGTTGACCGCGTCGCCGATGACCGTGAACTCGAGGCGGGTGTCGGCGCCGACGTCGCCGGCGAACACCTGCCCACGGGCCACCCCGATGCCGACGTCGAGTTCGCCGGTGGCGACTACTTCGTCGCGGATGCGGCGGGCGGCACGAAGGGCAGGGGTGGCGTTGTCCTGCAGGGCGGAAGGGGCGCCGAAGATGCACAGGGCGGCGTCGCCGGCGAATTTGTTCACCAGGCCGCCGTTGTCCTCGGTGGCAGCGACGACCGTGGCGAGCAGCCGGTTGAGCTTGTGGACGAAATCCTCCGGCGCCATTTCGGCGGACAGCTGGACCGAGCCGGTGACGTCGACGAACAGCGCCGAGACGATGCGCACGTCGCCGGTGAGGTCGGTGCTGCCCGACAGCGCGCGTTCGGCCACGGTGGAGCCGACGTGTCTGCCGAAGACGTCCTCGGTGTGCATCTGATCGCGCAGGGTGGCGGCGAGTTCGTTGACCGAGTGTTCGAGCCGGCCGATCTCACTCGCGCTGCCGACCGGCACCCGCACATCGAGTTCGCCGCGGGTGATCCGGTCCAGCGCCCGGTACATCGCGCGCATCGGCGTCGCTACCGAGCGCGCGAGCAAGGCGGTGGCGAGGGTGCCGACACCGAGGGCGACGATCGAGAACAGCAAGGCGGCGCGCACCCGGTCCTCCGCGGACGTGGTGGTATCGCTGAGGACCACGATGATGATCAGCCCTGGCAGCGCACTGGATACCGCCCAGGTGACGAGCACCCGCACCAGCACGGTCGAGCTGGGATGCACGGTGGGCCCGAGCACCGCGGCGATGATGGGCACCGCCGGTCGGATCAGGCGGTCCAGGATCAGGTAGATCGCGCCCGCCGCTTCCAGCCCGCCGAGGGCGAATCCGGCCAGCAGCACGGTGATGTTGTGATAGTCGGTGAACCGGTCGACCAGCCACACGGTCAACACGACGCCCGGCGTCCACAGGATGATCGCGCGCAGGGTGATCGCGGCGGGTAGCCGGATCAGGATGCGCGCTTCCTCCGGCGTCGGTTTGCGGTTGTCGTCGAGCCAGCGCATATATCGGCGCCGGTCGTAGAGGGCGATCCCGATCCCGACCGAGAAGGCGATGATCGGATAGATCAGGATCAGCGCCGCCGCGTCGCGCCAATCGTTGCCGAGGCGGCTGAACACCCCGCCCGCCCAGCTGACCAGGAAGATGGCCGTGACTCCGACCATGTTGGCGGTAATGACCACCAGCGCCAGCCCCCAGTAGGACTGCAGCGCCCACCGGACCAGCCGGTTCACCGCACACGCCCTGACCCGGCGCCCGAGGACGCCCGGGCATCACGAGCTGCGCTGACGGGTGACACAACTACCGAGCATAGAAGGCGCGCCGACCGAGGCGACGTGCACGCGCCGTTCAGCCGAGCACGACCAGCCAGATCGCGATGTAGTGACACAGTGCCGCGACCACCGTCGCCGCATGGAAGAACTCGTGATGTCCGAAGTCGGGCCAGGGATTGGGCCACTTGGTCGCGTACAGAATCGCCCCCACGCTGTAGATCACGCCGCCGACCGCGAGCAGCACCAGCGGCGCGACCCCGACGTTGTGCAGCAGCTCGGGAATCACGGGCACGATCGCCCACCCCAGCAACAGATACAGCGGCACCCCGACCCAGGCGGGCGCGGTGGGCCACAACAGCTTCAGCGCGATCCCGGCGATGGCTCCCGCCCACACCACGACCAGCAGGATCTGCCCGGTCCGCCCGGGCAATCCGAGCAGCGCGAACGGCGTGTAGCTGCCCGCGATGAACAGGAAGATCATCGAATGATCGGCCCGCTTCATCCGCACCCGGGTCCGCACGCTCGCCCAGGTCACCCGGTGATACACCGCGCTCACCCCGAACAGCGCGCACACCGAGATCCCGTACAGCAACGTCGACCATCCCGCCGTCAACGACGTCAGGAACCCGAACACCACGAGCACCGTCACCGCGACAGCGGCAACGCCCACCGCCCAGGTGTGAATCCACCCCCGGAACCGCGGCTTGCTCACCGTGCCGGTCTCAGTCAGAACTGCCTCCACGAAACCTCCAGGGCCAAAACCTACGGTACCGTAAGTTACGCTCCCAACCGTACGTCAAACCCCCACCTCGACACCACAAAACGTGCCCCCGACCACACAAAAGACGAACCCGCCGATCTCGCGAGTACATGGGTAACTCCCCACCCGCCCCAAAAGCCGACCCGAGCTCACCGCAGGCCCCGCACGAATCTCACCCCCCGCCCACGACCGGCAGAATTCCCGGAGAGGCGGGGGAGCGTAGGGTGCGGGCGTGGAGTTTCTTGGTCGGGTGCGTGGATTGCCGTACCGCATCTACGAAGCCAGGCTGTCACAGCAGCTGGCAGACAAGCAGCACCCTCGCCACGTCGCCGTGATGTGCGACGGCAATCGTCGCTGGGCGCGCGAGAACGGGTTCACCGATGTCAGCCACGGCCATCGCGTCGGCGCGCTGAAAATCGCCGAGCTCGTCGGCTGGTGTTCCGATCAGGGCATCGAGATGGTGACCGTCTATCTGCTCTCGACCGAGAACCTGCGCCGCGATGCCGATGAGCTCGAGACCCTGTTCGAAGTGATCACCGATGTCGTCGAGGAACTGTCCGCCCCCGAGCAGAACTGGAGCGTGCGGATCGTCGGGTCGCTCGAGGGTTTCCCCGAGCTGATCGCCAAACGCCTGCGGGTAGCCGCCGAGCGGACGAGCGGGCGCGACGGCGTGCACGTGAACGTCGCGGTGGGGTACGGCGGACGCCAGGAGATCACCGACGCCGTGCGGTCACTGGTGCGGCAGGAGATCGCGTCGGGGGAGTCGGGAGAGGATCTGGTGCAGTCGATTACGGTCGACGCGATCGGCCAGCACCTCTACACCTCCGGCCAGCCCGACCCTGATCTGGTGATCAGAACATCTGGTGAGCAGCGACTTTCGGGTTTTCTGCTATGGCAGAGCGCCTATTCGGAGATCTGGTTTACCGAGGCGTATTGGCCGGAGTTCCGGCGCGTCGACTTTTTGCGCGCACTAAGGGATTACGCGGCGCGGCACCGCCGTTTCGGCGTGTGATGTCGTAGCCGTCGCGTACTCTGCGGTCAGTGGAACCCGAACAGCCTTCCTACATCAGCTATGAGGAATTCGGCAGGCGTTTCCTGGAATACGCCGTCTCCGAGCAACGCATCGCCGACGCGTTCGGCCAACTCACCGGGGCCGCTTTCGATTTCGGGCCGATCGGGGTGGGGCCGGGTCGGCTGGCGAAGGTCACCGCGCAGGTGGAGCTCATGCAGCCACGAATCCTGCGTTTCGTCGACGCGTTCATCTCCTTCGAATTGACCATCCCGTTGCATGTGGATCTGGTCCTCGATCTGGCGGTGGACCGGTCGCGGTTCCGCGTCGACGGCACCGTGCATCTGCATCTCACCGCGCGCACCGCCGACCCGCTGCGAGTGGTCATCGATATCGCCGAGCCACGTCCCGGTGATGTGCGGGTCAATGTCGCCAGTAGCTCCAAGCGTGGTGAGCTGCTGCGCGTGCTGGCCAGTGTCGACCACGAGATCCGCCGATTCGTCGCCCGGTATGTCGCCCAGGAGATCCGCAAGCCCGAGATCGCGGCCGTCCGCAATATCGACGTGGCGACCAGGCTCGACGCGGCGTGGAAGTTGTAGCGGACTGAGCCCGATCTCGGAGGTCCCCCGACTAGGCTGCTGCGCGAGACCGGGCCCGACGACACATTGCAGGGGTGTGAGCTGTGGGAATTGCGACGAAGGCGAGCGGATGGCGTGCGCGGATCGCGGTGCTCGGCGTCGTGTGCGGTGCCGCGATGGTCGTCGCGGGCTGCGGTGAGGTCGAGCAGCCCGCGCCGCCACGACTGACGCCCGCCGAAGAGCAGGCCGCCAAGGGCCCCGTGTTCGCCTATCGCACCGACGCCGAGCTGGCGGTGGTGCACGGCGCCGAAACCGTGCGGGCGCCGGGTAGTTTCGGCCATTCGTCGGCCGCGGTGACCTTCACCGAGGACGGGCGGTACGCGTTCTCGGTGGAGACGAGCAGTAAGACGCTGGTGGCGCTGGGTGTGCGGGACCGGTCGGTGACGCGCATACCGTGCGACTGCACCAACGCGGTGGGCCTGCGTGGTTCGGTGATCGGCTGGTGGCGCGAGCCCGGTGAGATCATGAGCATGGATCTGGCCGGTTCCGAGGCCGCCGCACCCGAACGTGAGATCGTCCTGCCGGATTCGCCGAGTCCGTTGAGTGGTGGCACGTGGAACGGCGCCGAGCTGGTGGCGGCCACCGACGAATTCGTCCTGCTGGCCAGGGTCGAATCGCGCGGACTGTGGTGGGAGAAGAGCCACCTCTATGCCATCGGCGCCGACGCCATCCTGCCGCTGGGCCGTGTGCCCGGCATCGACGCCGGACTCTCCGCCGCCGCCGGACCCGATGGGCACACCTTCGTCCTGGCCGGGGCGACGGCACGCAGCGCGACGTGCGGCAGCGGCAACGTGGCCACCATCGATGTCGCGACCAACGGAGTCCGGTCGCTGCCCACGCTGCCGGGCGAGTGCTCCGCGGTGTACAGCCCGCGCTGGAGCGAAGACGGATCGATCACGATCGCCACCCGCAAATGGGCCGATCTCGTCGGCGCGCCGAGCATGGTCGACCGGCTGCAGTCGGCGGCGCAGGGATGGGCGCCGGTGGGGGAGTACCCGGTGGTCGACATGCTCCGGCGGGTGCCGGGGTCGGTGATCGAGGTGGTCGCCGGTGAACCCACCGATGCGCGCGGCACTCCGCACGGGGTGTTGGTTGTGCACAGGGGCGGTGTCCGTGAGGAATTGGCGAAGCAGGTCATCTCGCTCGGTGCGCCGCCGACCGCGAACGGCTGATCCCGTTCGCGATCGGATCGCGGAATCTGTTGCCGCGCAGGTTGATCAGAGCTTGCGCAGGCGCAACCTGTTGATCGTGTGATCGGAGTCCTTGCGCAGCACCAGGGTGGCGCGCGGACGGGTGGGCAGGATGTTCTCCACCAGGTTGGGTCGGTTGGTGGAGTTCCAGATATCGCGGGCGGCCGCGGTGGCCTGCTCGTCGCTGAACGCCGCGTAGTGGTGGAAGTGCGCGTCGGGGTCGGCGAAGCCGGTCTTGCGCAACGCGAGAAAGCGCTGCACATACCAGTTCTCGATGTCCTCGATGCGGGCGTCGACATAGATGGAGAAGTCGAACAGGTCCGACACCATCAGTCGCGGACCGGTCTGCAACACGTTCAGGCCCTCGACGATGAGGATGTCGGGCTGGCGCACACAGTGCTTCTCGTCGGGCACGATGTCGTAGGACTTGTGCGAATACACCGGCGCGCACACCTCTTCGGCGCCCGACTTCACCTCGGTGACGAACCGCAGCAGCTTGCGCCGGTCGTAACTCTCGGGAAAGCCCTTGCGGTGCATGATCCCGCGACGGGTGAGTTCGGCTGTGGGATAAAGGAATCCGTCGGTGGTCACCAGGTCGACCCGAGGGTGGTGATCCCAGCGCGCCAGCAGTGCCTGCAGCACGCGCGCGGTGGTCGACTTGCCGACCGCGACACTGCCCGCGACACCGATCACGAACGGCACCTGCTTGTCGGGGTGCTTCTCCCCGAGGAAGGTGGCGGTGGCGGCGAACAACCGCTGCCGCGCCGCGACCTGGAGGTGGATCAACCTGGCCAGCGGCAGGTAGACCTCGGCGACTTCCTCGAGGTCGATCTGCTCGCCCAGACCGCGTAGGCCGGTCAGTTCGTCCTCGGTCAGGACGAGGGGAGTCGATTTGCGCAGGGTGCGCCACTGGCTTCGATCGAACTCCACATAGGGGCTCGGTTCACTCGTCCGTGCCACCTACCCGACCCTCCGTCCAGGCGCATCCGCACAGCTTGGCTGCCCGTCTGGTGAGATCCGGGATAACTCTGACCGCATAGCGAGATTGTGCTCCGTGCTCGCCGCCCGCGCGCAACAGGGGGTTTGGCTACCGGTCGGTAACTAGCGACAATGCCGAGGTAAGGCGCCATTTTCCGGGCGACCACGTAATGTCGGACGGATGGGGTCACATCCACTTGTCACTGAATACCTGCGCCTCGGTTTGGCTTTCGATCGCCTCGAAGAGGGCTTCGTCGACGCCTACACCGGCGATCCGCAACTGCGTCGCGATGTCGAGAACGCCGCCGTCCCCGAACCCGCCGAGCTGGCCCGGCGCGCCGTCGACCTGCGGGCCGCCCTGCCCGATGCCGGGCTCTCGGCCCAGCGCACCGAATTCCTCGATGCCCACCTGGTGGCGATGGAGTGCTCGGCTCGCAAGTTCGCCGGTGAGCAGATCGGTTTCGTCGACGAGGTCCGCGCCTATTTCGACGTCGACATCGCACCGGGTGACCCCGACGACTATCGCGAAGCGCACCGGCAGATGGACGAGGTGCTCGGTGGCGACGGTCCGCTCGCCGAACGCGCCGCCGCTTACCGTCGCGGCGACGAGATCCCGCCGGAAAAGCTCGCGACCTGTGTCGAAGCGTTCTCCAGTGCGTTGCGCGAGCGGGTGCGTGACCGGTATCCGCTGCCCGACCACGAGCACGTCACCTACGAGGTCGTCGGCGACAAGCCCTGGTCCGGCTTCAACTACTACCTCGGCAATTTCGCATCGACGGTGGCGATCAACTCCGACCTCAAACAGCACATGGGCAACCTCCCCGCGCTGATCGCGCACGAGGCCTACCCCGGCCATCACACCGAGCACTGCCGCAAGGAAGCCGGACTGGTCGCGGCGGGCGAGGACGAGCAGACGCTGTTCCTGGTCAACACCCCGCAGTGCCTGATGGCCGAGGGCCTCGCCGACCTCGCCCTGCAGTCGATCGTCGGACCCGGCTGGGGCGTGTGGGCCCAGGAGATCTACGCCGACCTCGGCCTTCGTTTCGACGGTGAACGGGCCGAACGCTTCTCGACCGCGTCGGCGAAATTGCTGAACGTGCGTCAGGACGCCGCGCTGCTGCTGCACGATCAGCACCGCGGCGAGGACGAGGTGGCGCTGTTCCTGCAGCGGTGGATCCTGGCGACGCCGGAGCGGGCGCGGCAGTCGTTGCGGTTTCTCTCCTCGCCGCTGTGGCGGGCCTACATCAGCACCTATGTCGAGGGCTACCGGTTGCTCGGTGGCTGGCTCGACGGCGCGGTCGGCGCCCAGGATCGGGTCGAGCGGTTCGGGCGTCTGCTCGACGAGCCGCTGACGCCGGGGGCGATCCGGCGGATGAGCGTCGCTACTGGATGACGGCGCAGCCGGGCGGGGCGGTCATCTCTGTGTCATCGGTCACCGTCGGACGGGTCGTTTCGCCGAGTCTGTCGTGTTCGACGGCTATCGAACCTGGTCAGGCGCGGTGTGACCCTGGTCTCTCGGGTGGCGGCTCGGACGGTGTTGCGGTATCCCCGTGCTCGGCGCGTACACGGTCGGCAATAGACTCGCAGGCGTGACGCAGACGACCGCTTCGGTGAATACCCAGTCTCTCGGTGAGCTCGATCCCGAGTTGGCCGCCGCGATGGCGGGCGAGCTCGCCCGCGAACGCGACACCCTCGAGATGATCGCTTCGGAGAACTTCGTGCCGCGCGCGGTCCTGCAGGCGCAGGGCTCCGTCCTCACGAACAAGTACGCCGAGGGTTACCCGGGCCGCCGCTACTACGGTGGCTGCGAGGCCGTCGACGTGGTGGAGACCCTGGCTCGTGACCGTGCCAAGGAGCTGTTCGGCGCCGAGTTCGCCAACGTGCAGCCCCACTCGGGCGCGCAGGCCAACGCCGCGGTGCTGATGGCGCTGATGAACCCGGGCGAGACCCTGCTGGGCCTCGATCTCGCGCACGGCGGGCACCTCACCCACGGTATGCGCCTGAACTTCTCGGGCAAGCTCTACGACGTCCACTCCTACGGCGTGAGCAAGGAAGACCACCGCATCGACATGGACGAGGTGCGTGACATCGCACTCAAGGCCAAGCCGAAGGTGATCGTCGCCGGGTGGTCGGCCTACCCGCGTCACCAGGACTTCGCTCGCTTCCGCGAGATCGCCGACGAGGTCGGCGCCTACCTGTGGGTCGACATGGCCCACTTCGCCGGCTTGGTCGCCGCCGGTCTGCACCCCTCGCCGGTGCCCTACGCCGACGTCGTGTCCTCCACCGTGCACAAGACGCTCGGCGGCCCCCGCTCCGGCCTGATCCTGGCCAAGCAGGAGTTCGCCAAGAAGCTCAACTCCGCGGTGTTCCCCGGCCAGCAGGGCGGCCCGCTCATGCACGTGATCGCCGCCAAGGCCGCCGCGTTCAAGATCGCCGCCACCGAGGAGTTCGCCGACCGTCAGGTCCGCACCCTGTCCGGCGCCCGCATCCTCGCCGAGCGTCTGACCGGCGCCGACGTCAAGGACAAGGGCGTCTCCGTCCTCACCGGCGGCACGGACGTGCACCTGGTCCTGGTCGACCTGCGTAACTCCGAGCTCGACGGTCAGCAGGCCGAGGACCTCCTCCACGAGGTCGGCATCACCGTCAACCGCAATGCGGTCCCCTTCGACCCGCGCCCCCCGATGGTCACCTCGGGCCTGCGCATCGGCACGGCCGCGCTGGCGACCCGTGGTTTCGGCGACGCCGAGTTCACCGAGGTGGCCGACATCATCGCCGCCACCCTCGCGGGCTCCTCCGACACCGACACGCTGCGTGGTCGGGTCTCCAAGCTGGCCCAGAGCGTCCCGCTCTACCAGGGCCTCGAGGACTGGCGCCTGCTCGGCTGAGACCGACTCACACTCGCGAATCGCCCCGGTAGACCGAAAACTCGGTCTACCGGGGCGATCGCCGTTCGTAGCAGGAGCGTGTCGCGGTGACAGGGGTTGTGACGTGTGATTGTCGGAACGCACAAAATTCTGAGTAAGTGCCTACGGGGGTAATGGAATACGGCATGGTCAGTCCGCATGGGATATCGACGTGAGCTTGCGCGTGAGGTCGGCGGGGAGGTGCATGCGTTCGAGTTGCTCACCGAGGCCGAGGCCAGAGAGCTGATCGAACTGTTCCGAGCCGCGCGGGCCAACGAGGTGCGGGCATTGCGCCGGGCCATCGACGCCGCGCTCATCGCGATGCCCGGTCCGCTGCGCAAGATCACCCGCAAGATCATGTTCGGCAGCTGAACCGATGATCGAGACCGAACTGGAAGCCCAGACTCAACTCGTCGTACTCGCGCGCACGCTGCAGGTGCCGCCGCAACACCTCGCGCCGCTGGCTCGTCTCGGCGCGGTGCACCTTTCGGCGATGCACCAGCAGATTCTGCGCGCGCTGCACGCCGAGCACGCGGCTACGTTCCGCCGGATCGGCCCGGTCGTGCCGATCTTTCCGGTCGGCCTCGGCGTCGCGCTGTTCGAGCGGGTGGTGCCGCCGGTGCTGGCGGCCAGATTCCTCGGCGCGGTCGGGGTCAAACATCCGGTGAAGTGCGCGCAGGCGTTGTGCGCGGTCGACGCCGTCTACGCGGCAGACGGCGCGCCATACCTCGACCCGAACGTCTTCGAACAGCTGATGCGATACGGCAGTCCGGAGCCGATCACCCTCATCATCAACGAGCTGCTGCGGCGTCGTGACTACGTGACGGCGGCGCGGTTCCTTTCGGTGGTGGACGAACCGCTGATCGCGGCCTTGGAGCAGACCGTCCTCGACGACGCCGGGCTGATCTTCACCGCCGCCTACGCCTACCCCGCGCACACGCTGAGCCGGATCGTGCGGCAATTGCTCGCGGGCCCGCGACAGCGGATCCCGGGAATGCTCCAGACGGTGCTGGCCGGTCCGCCCACCCTGCATCACGCCATGCTCGCGTTGTTCTGCAAGGTCGACCCCGAGACGGCGGGCACCCTCGGCGACATCTTCTTCGGCCGCGGCACCACCCACGAGGTCGGTCGATTCCTGCTCACCGCGGTCAACCGGAACGCGTCCACCGCCCTGCTCACCGTGATCGGCCGACTCAATCCGGTGGCGCTGTGGGCACTGTCGACGAACCCCCAATTCGCCGACACCGACGTGCTCGGCGCGCTGGTCCGCTCGCTGGACGGCAAGGACGAAGCCGACCCGTGGCGCGGCCTGTTCGCACTGTCGGCCCGACTGAGCGAACCGGCCCGCCGCCACATCGCCGCGACCCTCGCCGAACTGGACGAGACCTCGGTAGCCGCCCTGCCCGCCCACGCGACCGACGCCACGTACTGGCCCGCTCTCCTGCAACTACTCGCCGAATCCGAACCGGCCGCCCAGGCCAGGGTCGCCGCGATCTGGTCGCGCCTTTCCCCCGAATGGCAAGCCGGCATCGAACGCCACATCCACGAGAACCGCTACGACACCCGTCTGAGCCGCATCACCGGCGCCCTGACCACCGTCACCCCCGAAGAGGTCTTCTTCCGCCGTCGCCAACAGATCCGTCAACGGGGAGAAGACCACTTCGCTTCGTGGTGAGCTCAGCTCACCAGGGGTCGCAGGGCGCGGCCGACCTGCTCGATGACGCCGGGTTCGTGGCCGTTGGTGATCAGGTTGACGATGATGCCGTCGACGCCGTGGTCGAGCACGCGGGCCTCGACCTGTTCGGCGACTTCGTCAGGGGTGCCGACGAATTGGCGGTCAGCGATGCTGGCGAGGCGTTCGGCGTCGGTCATCGTGGACAGGTCGATACCGAGCCGTGCGAGCATCTCGGACTGTAGTTTCCTGGCGCGGTCACCGTCTTGGTCGGCGATGACGAAGGCGAGGAAGCTGGTTTCGAGGGTGGCGCGGTCGCGTCCTGCTTCGGCGCACCGCTGGTGCAGGGCGTCGAGTTTGCGCGGCAGTTCGGTGGCGTTGCAGATGATGTTGAGGTGGTCGGCGTAACGGGCCGCCATGCCGAAGGTCTTCTTCTCGCCGCCACCGCCGAGCAGGATCGGCAGGTCGTCGCGGATGCGGGGTTCGTTCATCGCGTTCTCGGTGCGGTACCACTTGCCGTCGAAGGTGGAGCGCTGCCCGCGCAGCATCGGCGTGATGATCTGTAATGCCTCGTCGAGCCGCTCGAATCGTTCGGTGAACGTGCCGAACTCGAACCCGTACTGCTGATGCTCGAGCTCGAACCACCCCGCCCCGATCCCGAGCACCGCCCGCCCGCCACTCACCACATCGAGCGTGGTGACAGTCTTGGCGAGCAGCGCCGGATTCCGATAGGTATTGCCGGTCACCAAGGCGGACAATTGAATTCGCTCGGTCGCGGTAGCCAGACCGGACAGCGCCGAGTAGGCCTCCAGCATCGGCTCCTGCGGCTCGCCGATCACCGGTAACTGATAGAAGTGATCCATCACGAAAGCGGCATCGAAGCCCGCCGCCTCCGCCTCCCTGGCCTGCGCGATCACCGCGGGAAACAACTCACGCACCGAAGCGGTGTTGCTGAAGTTGGGCATCTGGTAACCGAGTCGAATGCTCATGTCCTCGACGATATGACTTGGAGTGCACTCCAAGTCAAGAGGTCGAAAATTACCAAGCCAAGATTGCGCACGCGTGCAGCGATCGCCTCGACGAGACGGAGTCGAGCTTGCCTGCGTCACCAGGTAGGTGAGCGCGCGCTTCTACCGCCCGTTGTGGTCGATGATCCCGTCGTGCGCTATGCCGCCGATGGTGGTGTGGGAAAAGCTCTGCAGCACAACGCGATCGATGAACGACATGGCCAAGAACGCAACGAAGACTACTCGCGGATCGACATCTGGACGATCCAAATCGGTCACGGTGCTGGTCGCCGCGTCGACGGCGAACGCGATGCCGATAGCGAGGCCGAGATGGATCGTGATATCGGCGAGGTAGGCAAGCCAACGGCGGAGCCTTCGTGGTGACGGGTACCGCGGGTCGTCGAGCCCGCCGAAGTTGGGTGGGGGTTCGGGGGTGGGATAGTCCGATGGAGGCACCATCACCAGGTGGTCATCTACTCGCTGCGCGGTGAATCTGTTTGCGGCGGAATATGATTCGCTGGTCATCGGTGAACTCTGTGGGGGTTGATCGCGCGGGGCGGATCGTGCGAGGGTAGCTCGGACCTCGCCGGTCGACGGTGTCGATGCCCAGCAATAACGGAGATTCGCGCCGCCGGGGCGCGAAAGAACCCCGCGCCGCAGCGGGTCGCCAGCGAACCAGACGTGGGTGGTCGATTCGTCGAAGAGTCGACCACGCATGGCGGGCCAGGTGTTGAGCATGTGTGTCTGTACTTTTCGACCCTGCTCGTCGATCAGTGTGATGTGCTCGTAGTTCCCACGCTGGTACTGGATTCGCCAGCAAATCCAAGGCTGGCGCAACGCGCGTCGTCGGCGCTCGGCGATCCACACGCCGACCGGCGCCATCGGCCCGAAACAGATCAGCATCAGGAATGCCGCAGTCACCACGACTTGTTTTGTCGTGCGCCCTACCTGGCTGCTCGGTTCCGGAGCGTTGAGCATGAACCAGATCAGCGGTACGCAAGCGACAGTTGCGACGAATAGCAGCCACCACCGCAGTGTGATCGAGATGAAGGCGGAACGTGTGGCCGACAGAGCATTGGCGGGTTGCTGTGGTGGATGCTCGGGCATCACAGGTCCAGGTTCAGTCGAGCGGCTCGTTCGGGGCGTTCGAGATCGGATTGTCGATCGCCTCAACCGCCACGCACCCCCACCGGCGACAGGCCATCTATAGATGGCATAACTCGGACGCACACATAATGCCAGCTGTAGATGGTCGACGCGAGTGCGAGCTGACGCCGAGGACCGGCGGACTCGCACTGCGCGACGTCATCGCTGACGACCTCGACCAAGCGGCAGAATCCTTCGGGGAGTTTGAGCCAGATGCCGAGCCTGCTGGGCTCGATCAATTCGCCCGGGGGCGCAGTGTCGCGGTTCCGACCAGCTGCGGGTAGTCGATCAGGTCGATGTCGTTGGCGGCCTTGTCGCCGTATTTCATCATCAGGGTGAAGAAGCGGGAGCCGAGGAACCAGTTGCGGGCCCTGATGCCGAGGGCGGTCTTCGGTGCGAGGAAGTGGCCCGCGTTGGTGTTGCCCGCGATTTTGGCGTAGCGCTTCATGATTCGGTCGTAGTTGGCGAAGGCGGCGACGTGATCGCCCGCGGCGGCGGCCAGTTCGCCGGCGAGCACGTACGCGCCGACGACGGCGAGGCCGGTTCCGAAGCCCGCCAGGGTGTTTCCGTAGGCGGCATCGCCGACGAGGGCGACGCGGCCGCGGGTGTAGGCGCCGTTCATGCGGACCTGGCTGATCGAATCGAGGTAGATGTCGTCGAAGTCGGCCAGGTCGGTGAGCATGCGGGGAACGTGCCAGCCCATGTCGGCGAAGGTTTCTTCGATGATCTGGCGTTGGGCGGCGGCGTCGTCGCGGGGGAAGTGGAGTTCGGGAGCGGCGAACATGTACATCTGCTGTGCCTTCGGGCCGCTGTCGATGGCGAGTTTGCCCGGGGTGTTGTGGGCGTAGCCTGACGCTTTGTCGCGGGGGGTGGCCGCGTCGCTCCAGCGGCTCGCGCCTGCCACGCAGTAGTAATAATTCAGGTGTGTGACGTAGTCGGATTCGGGGCCGAACGCCAATTTCCGTACCCGGGAATGGATTCCGTCGGCGCCGAGGACGAGGTCGAAGGTGCGCGGCTGGTTGTGCTCGAACCGCACCGCCACCCCGTCGCCGGTGTCGTGCAGGTCGGTGATGGTGTCGCCGAAGAGGTATTCGACGGAGTCGGCGGTCCTGTCGTACATGATCTCGGCCAGGTCGCCGCGCAGGATCTCGAGGTCGCCGCCGGTGAACTCGCCCGACATCACCCCGAGCTCGCGTCCGTCGGCGTCGACGAGAACCAGGTCGGTGGTGCCGGTACGCCTGGCCTGAACCTCGTCGAGGATGCCCATTCGCTCTAGCACTGTGAGGTGGGTTCTGCCCTTGAAATCCACCGCCTGCCCGCCTGCCCGGAGTGCGGGGGCGCGCTCGACGACGGTGACGGAAAAGCCGTATCGGTGCAGCCAGTAGGCGAGGGCGGGGCCGGCGACGCTGGCGCCGGAGATGAGAACGGTACGCACGGGAACTCCTAGAATATCTGTGTCCGATGGAATCTGTATCCGGTGGATGCAGATAAGAGTATGGTAGACACAGTTTCGCGTCAAGATGATTTTCGAGAGGATGGACAGATGCCGCCGCCGACCACAGTCGAGCTGCTGTGGGGGACCACGCAGCGCCCCAAGCGCGGGCCTAAACCCGCGCTCACCCTCGACGGGATCGTCGCCGAGGCCATCGTGCTCGTCGATGCCGAAGGGCTGTCCGCGTTGTCGATGCAGCGCTTGGCCGAGCGCCTCGGTTTCACCAAGATGTCGCTGTACCGGTACGTGCCGGGCAAAGAGCAGCTCACCGCGCTGATGCTCGACGCGGCGATGGGCGAGCCGCCGAATACCGCCGGTGCGCAACAGAATTGGCGCACCGGCCTGCGGGACTGGGGTGAGGCGATCTTCGCCCGCTACCTCGCGCACCCGTGGGCGATCGAGCTCACCCTCGGCGCGCGCCCGTTCGGTCCGAACGAGATGGGGTGGACCGAGGCCGCGCTCACCGCGTTGGCGGGGACCGGCCTCACCGGCTCGGAGAAGCTGGACACGATCGTCTTGCTCAACGGTCACGCCCGCAATCTGGCTCAGCAGGTCGCGTCGATCGGCGGCGACGGCGAACTGCAGTTCACCGAGCAGTTCACCGCGATGATGACCGCCGCCGCGGGCCGCTATCCCGAGGTACGCGCGGCCTTCGCCGAGGAAGCCGCCGCCCCGGCGGGCAGAGGCGGCCCGAACGACGCCCTGCGGTTCGGCGTCGACCGCATCATCGCCGGACTCGCCGTCCTGATCGACCAGCGGAACTGAGTGGACCACTGGTCCCACGGCGATCGGAGCCCTAGGCTCATCCCATGACCGACGAGCCGGAACTGCCGGAGCCCGCTGTCACCATCGTGCGCGAATTCTTCAACGCGCTCGAGCTCAGCGCGGTGGACGAGTCGCTGGATCTGCTCGATCCCGAGATCGTCTGGAAGAACGCCTCGCTGCCCAGCGTGCGTGGCAAGAAGCGAGTCGCCGCGGTGTTGCGCGGCCTGGATCGTCCCAAGCTCGGGTTCTCGGCGGAGATCCACCACATCGCCGCCGACGGCGACATCGTGCTCACCGACCGCACCGACTACCTGCACGTGGGCCCGGTGCGGATCGGCTTCTGGGTGAGCGGCACCTTCGAGTTGCGCGACGGCCGAATCGTGCTGTGGGACGACCACTTCAGCAAGGGCAACGTCCTGCGCGGCACCATCGTGGGCGTGGTGAAGGCGATCCGCGGACGCTGACTACTGGTGCTTGCGCAGATACGCCAGGTAGGTCGGTCGCAGCACATCGGCCAGTTTGCCGTCGCCCGCGTGGAAGTAGTCGTCGATCATCGGCAGCACGTACTTGATGTCGGCCGAGCTCTCACCCAGGTCGCCTGCCTCGGCTTGGGCCGCCGGGATCGACTTGAGCAGCTCCCACAGGAACTTCACATCACCGTGGTGCACGGCGGTCTTCACCGCGCGATCGTGCAGTTCTTTCGACGACAGCTCGTCCAGATCCTGTTCACCGGCCATGCCATCGACTCTAGCGCTCGGCGGCGCGAACGCGCCGGATCCGGCGTGACAGTGCCGGTTAACGACAAATTCACGGACACGTGTGCCGGTCCAGCAGCGCGGCTACGAATTCGGCGGTAGCGTCGGTGATGCGAGTCGCGTCGGTGTGATTCGTACGGGAGGTCCTGACCGTGACTGAGCTACTCAGTGCGAGAGGGCCGGCACCTGGCCCTCGGGGCGGTTGACTCAGCGTCGAACGCCCACAAGGACGGACCGGTCCAGCGAGATCGTTCGCGCGGGTGCCGTGCGAACACATAAGGAGCCCACCGTGACTGCTGCACGCTCCGTTTCCGCTTCCGCGAAGCACACGGCCTCGGCCTCGGCCTCGAGCAATTCGGCCTCGAAGAAAGGGGCTCGCCCCTCACGTTCCGGTCGCAAGACTTTTGTCGTCGACACCTCTGTACTCCTGTCGGATCCCTGGGCGGTAACCCGGTTCGGGGAACACAGTGTGGTCCTACCCCTGGTCGTGATCAGTGAGCTGGAGGCGAAACGGCACCACCACGAGCTCGGCTGGTTCGCCCGCGAAGCTCTGCGCATGCTCGATGACCTGCGTGTGCAGCACGGCAGGCTCGACCAGGCGCTGCCCATCGGCACCGACGGCGGCACCCTGCAGGTGGAGCTCAACCACACCGACTCGTCGGTGCTGCCCGCCGGGTTCCGTTCCGACACCAACGATTCCCGCATCCTGGCCTGCGCGCTGAACTTCTCGGCCGAGGGCGAAGACGTGGTGCTGGTGTCGAAGGACATCCCGCTGCGCGTCAAGGCCAGCGCGGTCGGCTTGTCGGCCGACGAATACCACGCCCAGGACGTGGTGACCTCCGGCTGGAGCGGAATGGTGGAACTCGACGTCTCGGGCTCCCAGATCGATCAGCTCTACACCGATTCGGTGATCGACCTCGACGATGCGCGTGAACTGCCGTGCCACACCGGTGTTCGGTTGCTGGGCAGCAGCTCCAGCGCGCTGGGCCGGGTCACCGCCGACAAGCGGATCCAACTGGTCAGGGAACGGGAGGCATTCGGTCTGCACGGGCGTTCGGCCGAACAGCGCATCGCACTCGATCTGCTGCTCGACGAGAGCATCGGGATCGTGTCGATGGGTGGACGCGCCGGTACCGGTAAGTCGGCGCTGGCGTTGACCGCCGGGCTCGAGGCGGTACTGGAGCGCCGGACCCAGCGCAAGGTGGTCGTGTTCCGGCCGCTGTACGCGGTGGGCGGGCAGGAACTGGGCTATCTGCCGGGTTCGGAGAGCGAGAAGATGGGCCCGTGGGCACAGGCCGTCTTCGACACGCTCGACGGGCTGGCCAGCCGTGAGGTGCTTGAGGAGGTGCTCAGTCGCGACATGCTCGAAGTGCTGCCGCTGACCCACATTCGTGGTCGGTCGCTGCACGATTCGTTCGTGATCGTCGACGAGGCGCAGTCGCTCGAGCGCAATGTGCTGCTGACGGTGTTGAGCCGCCTCGGCACGGGTTCTCGGGTGGTGCTCACCCACGATGTCGCCCAGCGCGACAATCTGCGGGTGGGCAGGCACGACGGCGTGGCGGCGGTGATCGAAAAGCTCAAGGGGCATCCGCTTTTCGCGCACATCACGCTCACTCGCAGCGAGCGCTCGCCGATCGCGGCGCTGGTGACCGAGATGCTCGAGGAGTACGGGCCAAGCGCGTAATCACCGGCAATCGGGCCGCGTCACGGTCCGAATCCGTTTGATTACCGCAAACGGTGGGTAATATCCGCTCCGATACCAATCCAGCAACGGCTCGGCGAACACTGTTCCGCCGGGCCGTTGCGGATGTCGGCCAGGCTCCAATCCGGGGGCACCCCCGGGGGGAGCCACTCGCGAGAGGATGGATATGAACCACTTCGCTCGACGTACTGTTGCCGGGAGCGCCGCGGTCCTGGCCGCGACGGGTCTGCTGCTCGCCGCCGGCTGCAGCGACGACGACCAGGACAAGGCCAACGACGCCGTCGCCTCGGTGACTTCCGCGATGGGCGCCCCAGGGGGCAGCGTGACCACCATGCCGGGCATGGGCAGCATGACCACCACCCCGGGTTCGGAAACCACCTCCGGTACCGAGACCACCTCCGGTGCGGCCACCACCAGTGGAGCCGCAGGCGAATCGACCACCGTCTCCACTCCCAACGGTGACATCACCATCTCCGGCGAGGTCTACAAGAAGTACGTGGCGGTCGGCGGCGCGGCCAGCCCGCTCGGCGTACCGGAAGAAGCCCAGGAACCCGGCCCCGACGGCGGCCAGTACCAGGACTTCACCGGCGGCACCATCTACTGGAGCAAGGATTCCGGCGCCCACATCGTGTGGGGTGAGATTCGCGAGGCGTGGGAGGCCAACGGCGGCGCCAACGGCACTCTGGGCTACCCGACCAGCGACGAGAAGGATATCGCAGGCGGCAAGCAGAGCGACTTCACCGGCGGCACCATCACCTGGGTCAACGGTGAGATCACGGTGACGCCCAAGTAAGAGCGTTGTGCTCCGCCCCAGCGCGGGGGCCCGGTTCACCCCGTAGGTCCCCGCGCTTGCGCACGAGGTACTAGGTTGTCTGGGTGCAGAAAACTTTGACCGACCGCGAGCTGCTGGATTCGCTCGCGGACGAGGTGGAAATCAACCTGCGTCGCCACATCGAGGTGGCCGACGGCTGGCAGCCGCACGAGCAGGTGCCGTGGTCGGACGGGCGCAACTTCGCCTTCCTCGGTGGCACCGACTGGAGCCCGGAACAGTCCGAGCTCAGCGAGACCGCCAGGCTCGCGCTGACCGTGAGCGTCCTGGTCGCCGACAATCTGCCGTCCTACCACCGTGAGCTCGGCAAGCACCTGCGCATCGGCCCCTGGTGGCGCTGGGTCGGCCGGTGGACGGCGGAGGAGAACCGCCACGAGATCATGATCCGCAACTACCTCATGCTCACGCGCGCGGTGGACCCGATCGCGCTCGAGCGGGCCCGCATGCAGCACATGACCGATGGTTTCAACCGGCCTCCCATGCACCTGATCGACGTGCTGGCCACCTGCGCGTTCGAAGAGGCCGCTGCCGCGATCCGTCATCGCAACACCGCCGCGCTCGGCGAGAACCCGATCGTCACCGCGATGGCCGAGAAGCTGGCCGCCGACGACGAGCTGCAGGCCGAGTTCTTCGCCGCGCTCGTCGCCGCCGCCCTCGACCTGGTTCCCGACCAGGGCGTGCGCGCGATCGCCGATCGAGTCGCCGACTTCCGGGTGCCGCACGTGGATCTGCCCGGTGGCGGATCGAGCGACGAGGCGCTGGCCGAGGCGGGCATCTACGACCGTGCCAACGAGGACGAACTGGTGTTCAAGCCGCTGCTGCAGCGCTGGAACATCTTCTCCCGCACCGATTTCAGCGAAGCGGGCGAGAAGGCTCGCGCGGAACTCGGGCACCTGGCCTGAGCCGCTACGCGAACGGCCGTCACCTCCTGCGAGGTGGCGGCCGTTCGTGTTCTCAGCGGTCGACGTCGGCCATGGCCAGCACGTCGAGCTTGCGGTCGAGCTCTTCGAGCGAGAGCTTGTCCGGGACCAGCCCGCGATCGAGCACGGTCTGACGGATCGTCTTCTTCTCGCGCAGTGCCTCTTTGGCGACGGCGGCCGCTTCCTCGTAACCGATGGCCGAGTTGAGCGGGGTGACGATCGACGGTGACGATTCGGCGAGCGTGCGCAGGTGCTCCTCATTGGCCACCAGGCCGCTCACACACCTGTCGGCGAACAGTCGAGAAACGTTGGCCAGCAGGCGAATCGACTCCAGCAGGTTGCGGGCCATCACCGGGATGTAGACATTGAGCTCGAAGGCCCCACTTGCCCCGCCGAACGCGATCGCCGCGTCGTTGCCGACCACCTGCACCGCCACCTGCGTCACCGCCTCGGGCAGTACGGGATTCACCTTGCCCGGCATGATCGAGCTACCCGGCTGCAGGTCCGGCAGCTGCAATTCGCCGAGCCCGGTGAGCGGGCCCGAACCCATCCAGCGGATATCGTTGGCGATCTTGGTCAGGCTGACCGCGATGGTGCGCAGCGCGCCGGAGGCCTCGACGAGTCCGTCGCGCGCGGCCTGTGCCTCGAAGTGGTCGTGGGCTTCGCGCAGCGCGTCGATTCCCGTGGTGCGCACCAGTTCCGCGACGACCTTCGTGCCGAAGCCGGCGGGCGCGTTGAGTCCGGTGCCCACCGCGGTGCCGCCGATCGGCAACTCGCCCAGGCGCGGCAGGGTGGCCATCGCGCGCTCGATGCCCGCGGCGATCTGGCGGGTGTAGCCGCCGAATTCCTGACCGAGCGTCACCGGCACCGCGTCCATCAGGTGGGTGCGGCCCGACTTCACCACGGTGCGCCACTGCTGCGACTTGTCGAGCAGGGCGAGGCGCAGATGGTCCAGCGCGGGAACGAGATCGGTGATCACGGCCTCGGTGGCGGCTAGGTGTGTGGCGGTGGGGAAGGTGTCGTTGGAGGACTGCGACATGTTCACGTCGTCGTTGGGGTGCACGGTCACACCGTTACGCGCGGCGATCGAGGCGATCACCTCGTTGGCGTTCATGTTCGAGCTGGTGCCCGAACCGGTCTGGAACACGTCGATCGGGAACTGGTCGTCGTGCTCACCGTTGGCGATCTCGCCCGCCGCCGCGATGATCGCGTCGGCCTTGACCGGATCGAGCAGGCCCAGATCCTTGTTGACCTGCGCGCAGGCGGCTTTCAGCAGACCGAGCGCCCGGATCTGGGCTCGTTCGAGCCCACGTCCGCTGATCGGGAAGTTCTCGACGGCCCGCTGCGTCTGCGCCCGCCACAGGGCGTCGACAGGGACGCGAACCTCCCCCATGGTGTCGTGCTCGATCCGGTACTGCCCGTCGTCGTCAGCCATAGTTCGACCCTAGGACGAGAACACCGCGAATGGTGGCCCCACACCAGCGGCGATTCCCACACCGCCCGCGGGAATACATCCAGAGACGACCAACACAGGCGAGTCTTACGAGCCCGTTCGCGGCCGGCTCGCGTTCGCGGGTCGAGACGGAACGCCGCAGGCGCAGTATCGACCCGCGAGCGCGAGCCCTCGGGGCCGCGAACCCGCGGCCCCGGCCGCTGATGTCAGGGCAGCGGCGGGTTCGCGCTGTCGTCGCCGTCGAAGTCGACCGAGGAGTACTCGCGCAGCTTGGTCAGGCGGTGGTAGGCGTCGATCATGCGGACGGTGCCCGACTTGGACCGCATCACGATCGACTGGGTGGACGCGCCACCCGCGTAGTAGCGCACGCCGCGCAGCAGGTCGCCGTCGGTGACGCCGGTGGCGCAGAAGAAGACGTTGTCGCCGGAGACCAGGTCCGTGGTCGAGAGCACGCGGTCCAGATCGTGGCCCGCGTCGATCGCCTTCTGCCGCTCTTCGTCGTCCTTCGGGGCGAGCATGCCCTGCAGTTCACCGCCGAGGCAGCGCAGCGCGGCGGCGGCGATGATGCCCTCGGGGGTGCCGCCGATGCCGACCAGGATGTCGACGCCGGACTCGGGACGCGCGGCGGCGATGGCGCCCGCGACGTCACCGTCGGAGATGAGGCGGATGCGAGCGCCCGCGTCGCGCGCCTGCTGGATGGTGTCCTCGTGGCGAGGACGGTCCAGGATGCAGACGGTCAGGTCGGACACCGAAAGGCGCTTGGCCTTGGCCACGCGGCGGATGTTCTCGCCGATCGGGGCGGTGATGTCGATCGAGCCCGCGGCGTCGGGGCCGACGGCGATCTTGTGCATGTAGAACACCGCGGACGGGTCGAACATGGCGCCGCGCTCGGCGACCGCGAGCACGGAGATGGCGCCGGGGGAGCCCTTCGACATCAGCGTGGTGCCGTCGACCGGGTCGACCGCGAAGTCGACCTCGGGGCCGGTGCCGTCGCCGACGAGCTCACCGTTGTAGAGCATCGGCGCTTCGTCCTTCTCGCCTTCGCCGATGACGACGATGCCCTTCATGGACACCGAGCTGACGAGCTGACGCATGGCGTCGACGGCAGCGCCGTCGCCACCTTCCTTGTCGCCACGGCCGACCCAACGGCCACTCGCCATCGCGCCTGCCTCGGTGACGCGGACCAGCTCCAGTGCGAGGTTGCGATCGGGTGCCTCGCGGCGGCTGTGAACGGGCGAGGTGGGCGTCATTGCGGAGTGCCTCCTTGGCGTTGGTGATACGGGGGCATTGTCGCATTTCGAAACGGCACGCTCGTGCACGACCTCCTGCGATGACCCCTGGGCGGCCTGGTCATGGCTCGAGTGGATACTGGTAGCCGTGGCACAGACCAAGCACCGCATTTTCAACGACTACCGCGATCTGTTCTGGTCGTTGATCCCGTTGGTGCTGGCCGCGGTGGTGCTGGCGGGTGTGGCGAGCCAGTGCACGGTGGCGACGAACGGGCCGACGCAGGGTCAGATCCCGCATTTCGACGCCGACGCCGCCCTGAAATCCGACGCGAAGACGCTGTCGTTCCCGATCCGCAACCCGACGTTGCCGCAGGGCTGGACGTCGAACTCCGGCAGCCGCGACACCATCGCCGCCGCCGGTGGCGGTGCGGTGAGCACGGTCGGCTACATCACGCCGCAGGGGACCTACATGCGGTATTCGCAGACCGGCGCCTCCGAGGAGGCGTTGTCGCGGCAGGAACTCGGCTCGCGCTACCCGACCGGGACACACGAGGTGGCCGGGCAGAAGTGGGTCGTCTATACCGAGCCGACCGAGGAAACCGGCTGGATCGCCGACCTCGGTGGGGTGCGGATCCTGATCACCGGCGCGGGCAACGAAGCCGCGTTCACTACGCTGGCCACGGCGATCACCGCCGCGCAACCGCTGTCGAAGTAGCCGCAACACCCGGCTTCGAGGTGGGCTCAGCGCACGATCAGGCTGGGTAGGAAAGTTTGGTTCGGTGCCCTTTCGCCGCTGGCGAGGGCTGTGACCAGCATGCGAACCGCCGCCGCTGCCTGCTCTTCGCGATGGGTGTCGATCGCGGTGAGTGGCGGATCGTTGTCACGGGCGATGCTGCCTTCGGAGGTGATCAGGCCCAGGTCGGCGCCGATGGTGCGGCCGAGTTCGCGGGCCGCGGTGACGCAACCGGCGGCGACCGAGTCCAGCGGGGCGTAGACGGCGTCGACGTCGGGGCGTTCGGTCAGCAGTTGCACGCACGCGCGATGGGCGAGTCTGGTGCGGCCGCCGCCGCCGGCGAAATCGACGGTCGCCACGATCGGCGTCATGCCCGCGATGCGGCACCAGTGTTCGTAGGCGGTTCTGGAGGCGGCGGCATTCTGTCTGCCGCTGTTGTCGACCAGCAGGGCGGGTCGGCGAGCGCCGGTGCTCAGGAAGTGCGTCATCGCCAGGTCGACCGCCGCGTCGCGGTCGAGCGATACCGAGCTCGCCGGGGCGGGCGCGTGGCCGCCGATCGTCACCACCGCCAGACCGCGGGCGGCCGCCGTTTCGACGATGCCTTCGGCCGGGTCGGGGTCGATGAGCAGGACGCCGTCGGCGGCGAGATCGTGTACCTGGTCGTGCTCGCCCAGCGGCGGGACGAGAACCAGCGCGTAGCCGTGCCGAAAGGACTCGTTGGCGGCGGCCAGTGCGGTGCGGGTGTACCAGTCCAGGCGTGATTCGTGGTCGTCGACCTGATCGGCGACCATCGAGGTGACCAGTCCGATCATCATCGTTCGCCCGGTGCGCAGTGCCCTGGCCTCGCGGTTGATCCGGTAGCCGAGTTCGGTGGCGGTGGCCAGGATGCGGGCACGGGTGCTGTCTTCCATCCGGCCCTTGCCCGCGAGCGCGAGCGACACCGCCGACGGCGAGACACCCGCGGCGGCCGCGATATCGCGCATGGTCGGCCTCGGTGGCACGCGCACCTCCTTCGTGGTCATGAGATTACCGAGGCATCGGCGAAGCGCAGCGCGACGACACGTTCGACCGCGCCGACGAGCGTGTAGAGCACGATCGACGCGGCGGCGACCACCGCGATCGAGGCCCACAGCTGCGGATAGTCGTAGCGCGGAATCGCTTTGAGCATCGAGGACCCCAACCCCGCACCCGTGCCGAGCCATTCGGCGATGAGCGCGCCGATCAGCGCGCCGGGCACCGAGATCCGCAGCGCGGCGAACAGCGAGGGCAGCGCGGCCGGCAGTGCGACCATGCGCAGCGCCGCGGCCTCGCTGCCACCGTAGGCCCGGATCAGGTCCATGCTCTGCGCCGGCGCGGCGCGCAGCCCGGCCACGAGGGTGACGAAGGCAGGGAAGAACACCACGAGCGCGCCGGTGACGGCGACCATCGTCAGCCCACGGCCGAAGGTGGTCACCAGGATCGGCGCGAGAGTGACCAGCGGGATCGAGCGCAGCAGGGTCGCCACCGGCACCGCGCTGCGCTCGAATTCGCGCGACAGCAGGGCCAGCGCGGCGCCGCTGAGCGCCAGGCTCATCCCGACGACGAATCCGAGGCCCGTGTCGCGCAGCGTGATGGTGAGCCCGTCGACGATCCGCGCGCGATGGGCGGGTTCGCCGTCGATCAGGTAGGCCCACACGTCCATCGGAGTCTGGCCGATTCGCGGTCCGATCTGGGGGAACGCGGCGAGAAAGCCGAACCACACGGCGAGTACGAGCACCGTGGCCAGCGCCACCGAGCCGAGGAAAGCCCAGACACTCTTCATGATTCGTTCTCCGGTTGCGTGATGGGGCCCGGGCCGTACAGCCGGGTCCGAACAATCTTGCCAGCCAAGGAGGCAACGAAATAGCCTGCGCCAGAGAGTAATCCGGCCGCCAGAGCCATGCCCCAGGTGCGCGGCAGATCGTAGGAGGACTGCGCGGCGGTGAGCGCGACGCCGACACCACTGTCCACCCCACCCAGGTACTCCCCGAGAATCGCACCGAGAACGGCTGCGGGCGCGGCGATCTGGAGTGCGGCAGTCGCGGCGGGCAAGGCGGCGGGGATCCGGACCCGGACGAGGCGGTGCCAGCCGTTGCCGCCGTACGCGTCGACCAGATCGATGCTGGTGCGGTTGGCTGATTTCAGGCCCGTGAGGGTGCCGATCATGGAGGTGAAGAACACCGAGACCGCGGCAAGGAAGACCGTCGGCGTGCGTCCGCCGAATACCACCAGCACGATCGGGCCGAGCGCGAGCAGTGGCACGCAATAGCTGATCACGGCCAGCTGGGCGGCCAAGGGTTCGGTGCGGGGGAACACCGCCACGGCGAGTGCGACGGCGAGGGCGGCGATATTGCCGAACGCGAAGCCCTGGACCGCACCCCACGCGGTGATCGACGCGTTCGGGCCGTAGAGGGCGAATCCGTCCTCGGCTACGGAGGCCAGGACTGCCCACGGGGTGGGCACGGCGGACGTGCTGAGACCTGCCACCGCCCACAGCAGGATCAGGACCGCGGGGCCACGCAGTCCGGCGAGTCGGGCGTTCACGCGGGCCGCCGTTCCCCGAACAACAGGCCCGACAGATGATCGTGCAGCGCATGGAATTCCGGTGTGCGCATCATCTCCGGTGCCCGTGGTCGCGGCAGGTCGATATCGACCAGCTCCAGCACGCGTCCCGGCCGCGTCGACATCACCGCGACGGTATCGGACAGGAACACCGCCTCCCCGATGCCATGGGTGACCATCAACGTGGTGGCGGGCTTCTCGGTCCAGATCCGCAGCAGCTCCATGTTCAACCGCTGCCGGGTCATGTCGTCGAGCGCGCCGAACGGCTCGTCCAGCAGCAGCACCGACGGCTTCACCACCAGCGCCCGGGCGATCGAAACCCGTTGCCGCATACCGCCGGACAGCTGTGCCGGTTTGGCCGCCTCGAACCCGGTGAGACCGACGAGTTCGATGAGCCCGTCGATCACCGCGTGGTCGACCGGCAGCCCCGCCACCTGGAGGGGCAACGCGATATTGGAACGCACACTGCGCCAGGGCAAGAGGGCCGAGTCCTGAAAGGCGATACCCAGCTCGTGTTCGGTCCGCAGCTGCTCGGGGGTACGTCCGTTGACCAGCGCCGAGCCGGCGGTCGGCGTGTCCAGACCGGCCAGAATTCGCAGAATGGTCGA
Organism: Nocardia salmonicida NBRC 13393; assembly: GCF_001613085.1. Classification (GTDB taxonomy): domain Bacteria; phylum Actinomycetota; class Actinomycetes; order Mycobacteriales; family Mycobacteriaceae; genus Nocardia; species Nocardia salmonicida. The sequence continues at coordinate 26,397 of NZ_BDBR01000011.1, read as the reverse complement.
TTTGCCGCAGCCGGAAGGTCCGAGCAGCGACAGGAATTCGCCCTGCTCGCTCCGTAGGTCCACCTCGGCGAGCGCTTCGACCTTGCGCTTGCCCGCGGTGAATGTCTTGGTCAGTCCACTGATGTCGATGCCGGTCATCGCAACCCCGGATTCTCGGTGTAGAGCTCGGTGAGGAGTGAGGAATCGAACAGCTGGGCAGCGGTCACCGTGGAACCCGTACGTTCCAGCGCCGTCACCGTGTCGGCGATCAGACTCGTCGACAGGGTGAGCAGTCCGTCGCGGCGGGTATCGGGCGTCTGGATCAGCGGCAGTGTCGCGTCGAGCAGGGCACGCTGCTGCGCGGTGTCGAGCTTTTGATCGGCGCCGTACTTCCGCACGGCCAGCGCGACACCGCGATCGGGATCGGCGAGCGCGTCCTTCCAGCCCTTGATCTCGGCGGTGAGGAACGCCTTGCACTTGGCCCGTTCAGCGACCAGCGATTGCTCGGAGACGACGAAAACCTGTGCGCACGTGCGTAATCCGAAATCGTTGTACAGAAAGGAATAGGTGGCGAACCTTTTGGCGCGCAGCGAGACCGGCTCATTGGTGGTGAACCCGGACCACGCGTCGACCTCGCCGTTGACCAGCGGTGACGGATCGAACTGCACCGGAATGACTTTCACCGATGACGGGTCTACGCCATTGGCGGTGAGCAGCGCCTCGAACGTCGGCAGATTGTGGTCCGCCACGCCGACTCGCTTGCCCACCAGATCTTTCGGTGTCCGCAACGGCTTCGACTCCGGCGAAGTGATGCACGCGGGACTCGTGGCGAGGGTCGCGCCGATGATGCGCACCGGTACGCCCCGTTCCACCGCGGCGGCCACCTTCTGCGGCGTGGAGGTGCCGATCCACACCTTGCCGGTGTCGATACCGGCTTCGGTGCTGGTACCCGCCGCGCCACCGGCGAGCAGGTCGACGGACAGTCCGGCATCGCGGAAGTGACCGTTCTCCAGTGCCAGGTATTCACCGGCGAACTGGACGTTCTTGATCCAACCCAGTTGCATGGCAATCGCATTGCCGGATTCGGTCGAATGTGAGGCGGCGGGGGAGCAGGCGGCAAGGCCGGCGGCGACGCCGACACAGCCGGTCAGCCGCAGGGCGTGACGACGGGAGAGTTGCATGATGGGCGCCTTTCTCAGTTGCTCAGTCGGTAGGACCAGCCGCTGTTGGGCAGCGCGGTCGAGGTGGAAACGGTGTCGGTGCCGACGACGTCGTCGGCCTTGCCCTGGGCCAGCAGACCGTAGGGGTCGAATTCGCGTTTGAACGCGGCCTCTTTCGGCCCCCACGGCTTCATGCCACTCGCGCCGAGGACGGGCGTGTGGGTATTGGCGATGAACAGCCCGGCCTGCTGCAACTGCGCGGTGATCGCGGCCAGCTGTTGCTGACTCTCGAACTCGAATACCGGCGAGCCCTGGCACGACAGGCCGCCGTCGATCCGCTTCATCTCCAGATGTAGCGGGCCGAGCTCGGCGAAGTCGCGGTGAATCCGCAGGATCGACTCGTACAGGTTCTCCTGCGGGTACAGCGCGAGCAGTCCGATCAGCTTCTTGTTGCGGCGCTGGTAGTGCATCATCGAATGCCCCCAGGTGAATTCGTAGAGCGGTGCGCCGTAGGTGCCCTTGCCCTCGAGGCAGCGGTAGCGGATCCGGCCGCCGTTGGCATGCACGAGATCCTCCACATTCGGCACCGACTGCACGGCCGCCATCAGCAGCACCATCGCCTCGCCGTCGGGTACGAGACCCGCCAGATCGGGGAAGTACTGCGGGAGCGGATGCGCGTGGGGCGAGACGACCTTCTTCAGCACACCGTCGCTGTTGCAGATGTCGACCGAAAAGCGTGCCGCCTGTTCGAATTCCGGGAACGAGATCACCAGCTCGTGCCATTCCCACGCAGGGGAGACCGGGAGCTCGACCTCGGTGATGATGCCGTTGGCGCCGTAGGCGTGGTGCACGGTGTTCACATCGCGCCCACGCAGTTCGATCAGGCGCGGATGTTCTTCCACCGTCATCACTTCCAGCGCGGTGATATTGCCGGTGTCACGCAGAATTCCCCACTGGCAGCTGCCGATTCCGGCGTGTCCGCCCGCGATGTAGCCACCGACGGTGGCCTGCTGCGAGGTGGACGGATGCATGCGCAGCTCCCAGCCCGACGGGCGGATCGCGGCGTCGATATCGGCCACCACCGTGCCGGTGAGCGCCCGTACGGTGCGCGGGATCTGCCTGCCGCGATCGCCGTGCCAGCCGAGGACCCCGGCCAGGGCGGTCACGTCGATCACCGCGCCACCGCTGAGCGGCACGCCCTGTCCGAACTGCCCGGAACCCGCGCCGCGCACGGTGATCGGGATGCGATGGCGCGCGCACGCGGCGACGGCGGTGCGCAGTTCCTCTTTGTCGCGCGGGGCGATGAAGATCTCGGCGTTGCGGCCGCGCAACAGGTCTCGCAGCACCGGGCTCTGCGCGAAGCGGTCGCGGCTCTTGCTGCGCAACTTACGGGCGTCGGTGGAGTGGTCGATGGGACCGAGCTCGGTCCGCAGCTTTGTCAGGGCTTCGATAGGTGACATCGGGTAGTACTCCAAGGTGTTTCGAGAGGGATGTCGGGACGTCCGGCATCGAGAATTCGGGTCAGAGCAGCGCGCGCAGAGCGGCGACGCGCTCGTGGACGGCGCCAGTGGCGGTGGCCTCGAAAAGTCCCGCCGAGACGCTGTGCCCGCCCAGTCGAACATCGACGATGTTGGCAGCGGATAGCGCAAGTACGGTGTGCGCGTAGCGGTCTGGTGACAGCGGGCCCGTGCTCGGTTGCTCCGGATCGAGGACGAGGAAGTCGGCGAACTTGCCCGGCTCCAGGCTGCCGACACGGTCCTCGACACCGAGCGCTTCGGCGCTGCCGAGGGTGTGCATCCGCAGGATCTCCCGGCTGCTCAGCACCGTCGCGTCCCTGGCCGCCGCGCGCAGCAGGTACAGCCCGGTGCGCATGTTCTGGAACGGATCGGCGACGTCGGCACTGGCCTGGCCGTCCACGCCGAGCCCGATCCGCAGGCCCGCGGCGCGATATCCGAGGATGTCGGGAACGCCGGAGCCGAGCCTGCCGTTGGACAGCGGATTCCACGCCATGGCCGCGCCGCGCCTGCCCGCCTCGGCCACGATCTCGGGTGTGGTGTGGATGAAATGCGCGAAAACCGTGTCGGGACCGACACTTCCGGTCGCCAGCAGCAGCGGGAAGTCGGCGCGCTGACGGTCGGCGGCGGCTGGATCCTCGAGATAGTGCAGGTGCTTGCCGATGCCGTACTCGGTCAGCAGTTCGGCTTCGGCGCGCATCTCGGGTTCGTCGAGCGGCCAGGTGGTGTTGTAGGAACGGCCGAGGATACGCGGATCGTCGACCTCGGCGGTGATCTTCTGGAACTGTTCTATCCCTGCCCGGCGTTCGGCCGCGGTGTCCGTGCGAGAAGGACTGTGCGCGTAGACCGTTCGCTGTGGCAGATCCAGGGCGGCGCGCCACTGCCCGGCCGCACCGCCGCCGAAACTGTGCGTGTGGTTGCAGACCGTGGTGATGCCGTGGCGCAGGAGGTCGTGACCGCCGTGCACGGTGAAGGCGTACATGTCCGACTCGGTGAGCAGCGGGCCGTATCGCATGTGCAACTGCTCGATCCACCCGTAGGTGGAGCAGCCGTCGGCCAGGCCGCGGAACACCGACTGCCACAGGTGGCTGTGCGCCGAGACGAAGCCCGGCAGCACCAGCTTGCCCGCTAGATCCACCACGGTGGCGCCGGGCGGAATCTCGGGTGAACCGGGTCCGGTCGCGGTGACGACGCCGTTCTCGGCAGTAAGGAATCCCCGATAGGGTTCGGCCCCGTCGTGCACCGGCACGAACAGTCCGTCGACGAAAATCTCCACGGCGTACGCCTCCCAGCCACCAGGCTGATCAATCGATTTACCAACGAGGATCAGCGTGCCGGGACAGTGTTTCGTGGCCGTAAAGCGCGAATTGCGTTTTGTGCACCGGTCGCGGAGACCGGCGCCGGATCAGTCGGTGGAGTCGAGATCCGCGCGGGAGAGCGCGTCCTCCACGCGGCGCCGGGCACCGGCGAGATGCTGTTCGCAGCGCGTAGCGAGGGCTTCGCCGCGTTCCCACAGCACCAGCGAGTCGTCCAGGTCGAGGCCGCCCTGTTCCAGCATCTTCACCACGTTGATGAGCTCGTCGCGGGCGCGTTCGTAGCCGAAGGTCGCGATCTCGGCCAAGGTGTCGGCAGCGGTGTTCTCGGAACCGGCGTCGGCCACGGTCACTTCCTCTTCTCGTCGGTGGTTTCTGGCGTCAGTCGCTGGGTGCCGAGTGCCGCGGCAGTGACGGCTCCGTCGGCGACCCTGATGCGGAGCTGGCTACCTGCGGGGGAGTCGTCGATCGAACGCACGACATGGCGTTCGGGACCGGCGACGCGCTGCACGACAGCGTAACCGCGGGCCAGCGTGGCGGCCGGACCCACGGCGGTGAGCTTCTCGCGCAGGTGCAGGGTGGTCGTCGACTCGCCGCGCACGAGTTGTTCGACATTGCGTCGCGCGGCGGTGCGCAAGCGCTCCAGCTCGTCGTGGCGGTGGTTCAGCTCGCGCAGCGGATCGGCGAGGACGGGACGCGATCGCAACTGCGTGATGGTGTGCGCCTCGCGCTGGACCCACCCGCGCAACGCGGCCGCCGAGCGTGCGCGCATGTCCCGGACTCCGGCCAGTTCGGCGGCGGCGTCGGGGACGATGCGTTTGGCGGCGTCGGTGGGGGTGGCCGCGCGCAGGTCGGCGACCAGGTCGAGCAGCGGGTTGTCGGGTTCGTGGCCGATGGCGCTGACGATCGGGGTGCGGGCGGCGGCGACCGCTCGGCACAGTGCTTCGTCGGAGAAGGCCAGCAGGTCTTCGACGCTGCCGCCGCCGCGAGCCAGCACGATCACCTCGACGTCGGTGTCGCGATCGAGTTCGGCCAAGGCTTCGAGCATCTGCGGGACCGCGGTCGGACCCTGCACCGCGGTGTTGCGGATGACGAAACGGACTGCGGGCCAGCGATTCTGGGCCACGGACAAGACGTCACGCTCGGCCGCGCTCGCCCGTCCGGTGATCAGCCCGATCGTCGCGGGCAGGAACGGCAACGGTCGCTTGAGCCGGGCATCGAACAACCCCTCGGCTGTCAACAGGGCTTTCAATCGTTCGATCCGCGCCAGCAGCTCACCGATGCCGACCGCGCGAATCTCGGTGACCCGCAACGAGACCGTGCCTCGACCGGTGAAGAAGTGCAGCTTGCCGTAGACGACCACACGGCTGCCCTCGGTCAACGGCACCGGCAGCCTGCGCAACAGATCGGGATCGCAGGTCAGCGACAGCGACATGTCCACCGAGGCGTCGCGCAACACCAGAAACGCGGTGCGGGTGCCGGGGCGCAGATTGATCTGGGTGACCTGCCCCTCCACCCAGATGCTGCCGAGCCGCTCGATCCACTGGGCGACCTTCACCGCGACCGAACGCACCGGATACGGCTGCTCCGCCGAATTGGCCGGAGCGCCGGTTTGCGCGACGCCGTCCTGAGTCATAGGTCAGTTCTACGCGGAGCTACCGACACAACCAAAAAGCGGCCGCATCCGTTGTGTTGGATCGCGGCCGCCTCGACGGAAGGTCGGTTACTGCGCTTGGACGGTGGCGATGCGGTTGGTGAGCATCGTGACGAAGGGGGCGCGGGCGCGGGTCTGCTGTTCGAAGTCGAGCAGCTGGGCCAACTCCTCGACGGTCAGCATCCGCAGCCGGGCGCGCAGCTGGGCCAGCGTCATCGCGGGGTAGTCGTAGCGGATAGCGACCTCGGGGGCTACGATCTCCTCCTCGGTGGGCTTCTCGGCGGGCTCGATGACCTCTTCCTCGGTCTCGAGCAGCAGCAGCGGCGCGGGCACGACCTTGCCGTTGTTCTGCGGGGCGTCGGCCTCTTCGAACAGATCGAAGCGGCTGGTGTGGCCGTTGGCGGCGGGCGCGGGCTCGATGTCCTCGTCGAAGGTGGCCCACTCGGGCTGCTCGGCCGGAGCCGAACCCAGCCGCTCGAACACACCGTCACCCTTGAGCGCGAGGCTGGTGACGAACTGCTGCATATGCATCGTGGTCTGCAGCACGCGACTGAGCGCGGTGATCGGGAAATTGACCGCGGCGACGGGCAGTCGCCGGGTCTCTTCTAAGGCATACACGGCGGCGCCGGCGGCCACCCTGGCCAGGAACGGAGGTCGAAACATGACCCCAGCCTGCCGCAAACCGGGTGTGATGCAAAGGTCCAGCCCCCAGTTATGTGACTTTCGCCCCTTGATCCGACCTGATCCGGCCCGTCGCACGCCACGTAAGCTGTGGAACATGACCTCGGCAATCCCCTTGAACGTCGGTATCACGCGCTCCGCGGGCGCGAAGGCTGCCGGTGGCAAGCGCGTGCTGCTGGCCGAGCCGCGCGGCTACTGCGCAGGCGTCGACCGCGCCGTCGAGACCGTGGAGAAGGCTCTCGAGAAACACGGCGCCCCGATCTATGTGCGCAAGGAGATCGTGCACAACCGCCACGTCGTGGAAACGCTACGTGAGCAGGGCGTGATCTTCGTCGACGAGACCGACGAGGTGCCGGAGGGCGCGCTGGTCGTGTTCTCCGCGCACGGCGTCGCGCCGATCGTGCACGAGACCGCTGCGGAACGGAACCTGCGCACCATCGACGCCACCTGCCCACTGGTCACCAAGGTGCACCAGGAAGCCAAGCGCTTCGCCCGCGACGACTTCGACATCCTGCTGATCGGCCACGAAGGCCACGAGGAAGTCGAAGGCACCGCCGGTGAGGCGCCCGAGCACGTGCAGCTGGTGGACGGGCCCGACTCGGTGGACAAGGTGACCGTGCGCGACCCGTCGAAGGTGATCTGGCTGTCGCAGACCACGCTCTCGGTCGACGAGACCATGGAGACCGTCGAGCGGCTGCGCGAACGCTTCCCGACGCTGCAGGACCCGCCAAGCGACGACATCTGCTACGCCACCTCCAACCGTCAGACCGCGGTCAAGGCGATGGCGCCGGAATGCGATCTGGTGATCGTGGTCGGTTCGCGCAACTCGTCGAACTCGGTGCGACTGGTCGAGGTGGCGCTCGGCGCGGGTGCGACCGCGGCCTATCTGGTCGACTACGCGCGCGAGGTCGATCTGGCCTGGCTCGAGGGCGTGCAGACCATCGGCATCACCTCCGGTGCTTCGGTGCCGGAGATCCTGGTGACCGGGGTGCTCGACCTGCTGGCCGAGCACGGCTTCGGCGAGGTGCAGCCGGTGACCACAGCCAACGAGACCCTGGTCTTCTCCCTCCCCCGAGAACTCCGGGCTGCCCGCCTCCCCGCGACTTAAAGCCAGACTTGGGGGCGGGGAGGGTTGCGTTGGCGGCCAGACGGTGGTTGTGGGCTGGTTAGCCCGTACCCGGTGAGTTACCCATGTTCTTGCTGGATCTGTGAGCTCTTAAAAGAAGATCCCCGCCGTTTGTACGGCGGGGATCTCTTTGTTTTCAGACGTTGTCCGGGCGGCGGCGTTCTGTGCGGGCGGAGTCGGCTCGGTCGCGGTAGCGCACGTTCGGTTGGGGGTGGGGCGGTGCTTCGCCGCGGCGGCGCGGGACGCGGGACGGTTCGGGTTCGCGTGGCGGGGCGGCGGCGCGGGCTGCGCGGGGCTCACCACGAGCGGCGCGGGGCTCGCGAGGCTCGCGGGGCCTGGCGGCGGCGGGGGCGCGTTTGGGTTCGGTGGGTCTGGCGGGGCGGCGAGCCGGGCTCGCCATGTCGACCTCGGTGTCGGGCTCGTCCAGGACCGCGGTGCCGCGGCGCGGTCGCTTGCGGGCGGCAGTGGCCAGGTCGGGGGTCGGTTCGGGGCGGCGGCGCTTGACCGGCTTGCGTTCGGTCTTGCGCTCCGGGGTGGGGCGAGCGGTCTGGGGCGCGCGCTTGGCGATCGCGATCCTGGCGCCGCCGATCGCCAGTACCAGCACGGTCGCCAGCGCCATCGTGGGGAAGCGCTCCACCAGCGGGATGATCAGGTTCATCAGAACGTCTTTGATCGAGGTGGTGGCACGCCCACCCAGCATCTGGCAGGCCAGCGGCACCGCGACGAACAGCAGAAGCGGCGGCATCACCATGGTGGAGAACAGACCGCGAAAGCGCACCGCGCAGACGGCGAGCACGCAGCCGAGTACATACAGCGCCGAGAACGTGCCCGTCGGATACGTCTCTCCGCCGAGACCGTCGATCAGGAACCCGAGACCCGTCGCACCCGCGGCGAGCAGAATCGCGGCCCAGGCGGGGACGCCGGGTACCGAGGGCACGATCGAACGTTGCGGCGCGGGCACCCGGGGTCGCGCACGTTGGGAAGCAGCCACACTATGACACTAACTGCACATCGCCCCCGTAGGCGCCACGGCACGAGGATCTCAGATGCGATCCTCGGCGTCGGCGAACGCGACGACCCGTGGTCGGGTCTCGGTGAGCCGGATTGCCGGGAGCTCCTGATCGGCGATACCGAGATCGTGCATCCGACGCGCGGTGACCATCACCCGCGACTCCACCGAGCCTACTGTCGCGTTGAAAGCCGCTACGGCCTTACCGAGATTCACGCCCAGATTGTCCAGATGTTCGGCGACTTTACCCAGCCGGGTGTAGAGCTCCTTGCCCAGTTGCTGCACCGTTGCCATATCGCGCGAGAGCGCTTCCTGCCGCCAACTGAACGCCACCGTTCGTAGCAGCGCGATCAATGTAGTGGGGGTTGCCAGAATCACGTTCCGGCCGAACGCGTACTCCAGAAGGTCGGCATCGGTGGTGAGCGCGGCGTCGAGGAACGGGTCGCCGGGCACGAACAACACGACGAACTCCGGTGCCGGATCGAAGGCCGCCCAGTACGCCTTGTCGGCCAGCTGGTCGACGTGGGCGCGCAGGTGCTTGGCGTGGCGGGCCAGTAATTGCGTGCGTTGGCTGGGATCGTCGGTGGTCGCCGCGTCCAGATAGGCCGAGAACGGCACCTTCGCGTCGACGACGATGTGTCTGCCGCCGGCCAGCCGCACCACCATGTCGGGACGCACCACGCCGCGATCGTCGCCGCCGGGCCGACTCACCTGGGTGTCGAAATCGCAGTGCCGGGTCATCCCGGCCAGTTCGACGACCCGTTCCAGCTGGATCTCGCCCCACCGGCCGCGCACCTGCGGCGCACGCAGCGCCGCGACCAGCTGACCGGTTTGATCGGAGAGCCGATGCGAGGTGCGTTGCATGCCCGCGACCTGCTCGCGCAATCCCGAATACGCGTCGATCCGATGGTGTTCGACCTGTCGGATCTGCTGCTCCAAGGCTCCGACCGCGTCGCGCAGCGGATCGACCATCGCGCCGATCGCGGCCGAATGCCTGCGCGCCGCATCCTCATTGGCCGAGTGCAGCGACTGTTGCAGCAACCGTTGATTGTCCCCGGCCGCGGCGAGCCGGGCTTCCGCGGTGGCGGCGCGCTGCCCACCACGGGCGGAATGCCCCAACCAGCCGAGACCGAAGCCTGCGGCGAAGACGAAGACGAGCGCGACGAGCATCGAAGCGGTCATGTCGGCGATACTGCCCGAGGCCACCGACAAAGTCGCAATTCCCCGGCAAACCGGGGACGGTCGTGGCGAACTCGCCAGGCCGTCACGGCGGCGGGTGCGCCGCGCTGTGCGGCACGCCGGTGAATTACACGCGTGTGGTGCGTCGATTGAATTCTGTCGGGGGTGTGCCCTACGGTTCGCGACATGCGGATCCTGCACACCTCCGACTGGCACATCGGGCGCACCTTTCACGGTGTCGACCTGCTGGCCGATCAGGCACGGGTGCTGACTGCCGTCGCGGAGCTGGTCGCGGCCGAATCGGTCGACGTGGTGGTGGTGCCCGGCGATATCTACGACCGCTCCATCCCCAACGCCGACGCCATCGGGGTCTGCAATCGCGGATTCGAGGCGATCCGAGCGGCGGGCGCGACGATCGTCGCCACCTCGGGCAATCACGATTCCCCCGCCCGGCTCGGCGCGGGGGCGAGCTTCGCCGCGGCCGGCGGCCTGCATCTGTGCACGCGGGTCGCCGACGCGGACCGGCCGATCGTGCTCTCCGATGACGACGGTGACGTGGCGTTCTACGGCATCCCGTATCTGGAGCCGGAGATCACCCGCGCCGAACTGGGTGTGCCGCAGGCGCATTCGCACGCGGAGATCCTCGATGCCGCGATGGAGCGGATTCGCGCCGATATCGCCGCCAGGTCCGGCACTCGCACGGTGGTGCTGGCGCACGCCTTCGTGGTCGGCGGGGAAGCGACGGGATCGGAACGGTCCATCTCGGTGGGCGGTGTGGAGACGGTCTCGATGTCGGCCTTCGACGGCATCGACTATGTGGCGCTGGGGCACCTACATTCGCCGCAGACCCTGTCGGAATCGGTGCGCTACAGCGGATCTCCGCTGCCGTATTCGTTCGGTGAGAGTTCGCACCGCAAAGCGGTGTGGATCGTCGACCTCGACGCCGAGGGTCTCGCCGCGGTGCGTCGCCACGATCTGCCGCTGGTACGCGGGCTCAGCAGGCTCACCGGCACCCTCGAATCCCTGCTCACCGATACCGAATACGCCGCGGCCGAGGACCATTACGTGTCGGCCACGCTCACCGACACCACCCGCCCGGTGGACCCGATGCGTAAACTGCGCGGGCGGTTCCCGCACGCGGTGCACGTGGAATGGGAGCGCCCGGAAGGTAATCCGGAGTTGCACTACCGCGAGCGGGTGCACGGTCGTCGCGACGCGGAGGTCGCGGCGAGCTTCCTGACCGACGTGCGTGGCACACCGAGCAAGGGGGAGATGGCATGGGTGGAGCGCGCGCTGGCCGCCGCGGTCAGCGAAAACGACTCGGTCCGTGCCGAATCCGGCCCGTCGCCGGTTGCGTCGGAGCTGACTGCGTGAGCCCACGTGTCGCGTGCACAGTGGCGACTCTCGCCGGTGGTGGCATCGCGTGAGGCTGCACCGGCTCGAACTCACCGCGTTCGGCCCGTTCGCCGAGACCACTGTCGTCGATTTCGACGCGCTCGGCGCCGACGGGCTGTTCCTGCTGCACGGGCATACGGGCGCGGGCAAGACGACGATCCTCGACGCCATCGCCTTCGCCCTCTACGGCAAGGTGCCCGGTGCGCGCGGCGAGAGCAAACGCCTGCACTCCGATCACGCCGATCCGCAGACGCCACCGAGCGTCGTGCTGGAAGCCACGCTCGGCGGCCGCCTCCTTCGCCTCACCCGATCACCCGAATTCGAGCGTCCGAAGAAGACCGGCACCGGAACCCGGCTCCTGCAGCCCCAGGCCACCCTCACCTGGCTCGACGGCAGCGGTGAGAACCTCTCGCGCATCACCGATATCGGCGACGAGGTCCTTCGCCTGCTCGGTATGAGCGCCGACCAGTTCTTCCAAGTGGTGCTGCTCCCGCAGGGTGACTTCGCCAAATTTCTGCGCGCCGAGAACGAAGACCGCGAGAAACTGCTCGAAAAGCTCTTCGACACCCAACGTTTCGGGACGGCCGAACAGTGGCTGTCCGATCGCCGCCGCGCCGCCGCGGGCGACCTGGATTCCCGCAAACAGGGCATCGACCGCCTGATCACCAAGGTCGGTATGGCCGGGGGCTACGGCGGCGCGGAATCGGTCGGCGTACTCGACGCGGTGACCTGGTCCCAGGAGCTACTCGCCACCGCGCGCACCGCACTCGCCGAGGCGACCACGAATGCCGAACTGCGCCAGAAAGAATCGTCGCAGGCCCGCGCCGATGCCGAGGAACAACGTCGCGTCGCCGGGCTGCACGCCCGCATGGCAGCAGCCCGCACCGAACTGGCCACCTACACCGCGTCTTCCCCCCGCCGCACCGAGCTCGAACACGAGCTGGTCCAGGCCCGCCGCGCCGAGCCCGTCGTCCACGCCATCGACGAGGCTCGCTCCGCGGTCCGCACCCTGCGCCGTGCGGAGACCGCGACCCGTAGCGCCACTGGCGAACTGGCCGACCAACTGCGGGCACCCGCCGCCGCCGACATCGCGGGAGTAGACCGGCTGACCGTGGTGACGGATGAGCCGGTCGATGGACGCGCCGCCACACCGGAGGGTGGGCGGCCCGACCATGGCACGTCAGCGGACCTGCCGTCCGGCGGTCCACTCGGCGCGGGTCATCAGGGACGCGGGTCGGTCCATGGCGGGGATGCGGGCGCCGGTGTCGGTGATGTCCGGGGCGACCTCGATGCCGCCATCAGTCAGTGGAACGCGCTGCTCGGCGTGCTCGGTGAGGTTCGTGCTGATGTGGTGACCGCGCGTCAGCTCACCGCGGATCTCGCCGCGCACGAGGGGGAAGCCGGTCGGCTCACGCAGCGTTCGGGGGAGCTGGCGCAGCGGCGGCTCGAACTGCCGGCGGCGATCGGCTCGGTCCAAGAGCAATTGCGTGAGGCCACCGACGCGGCCGCCGCGTTGCCCGGGCTGCGCAACGAGTTGAGCAAGTGGCAGGACTCGGCAGCGGCCGCTGTCGACATCGCGCGTCGCCGACCAGCTTTGGACACAGCGCGGACCGAACACGATGCCGCCTGGCGCGCTCACCTCGAAGCCAAGGAACGGGTCCTCGATCTGCGGGCCCGCCGCCTCGCGGGCATGGCCGCCGAGCTCGCGGGCGCGCTCACCGACGGTGCGCCGTGCACGGTCTGCGGTTCTGCCGAGCACCCTGAACCGGCACGGCCCACCGACGACGCGGTATCCAAGGAGGCCGAGGACGCCGCGCACACCGCCGAACAGTCCGCCGAGGCCGCGCGGGATCGCATCGCCGATCGCATCAGCGGCATCGAACGCGAGATCGAGGCGCTGACCGCCCGCGGTGGCGACGCGGACCCCGTCACCCTCGCCGACGCGGTCCGCACGGCCACTCACCGCTTCGACGACACCGCCGAAGCCGCCGAGCGCGGCCCCGCCCTGACCAGCCGCCTCGAGGCCCTGCGCACCGAGGAAACCGCCCTCCACGACCGGTCTCGCGAGCTCGACGCCCGCCTCGGCACCATCACCGCCAACATCACCACCACCCGCAACCGCCTCGACGAACTCACCGCGCGGCTGCGCACCGCCGCGGGCGCCGACAACACTGTCGACGCCCGCACCGCCCGCCTCGAATCGCTCATCACCGCAGCCACCACGCTCCGTACTGCCCGCACCGAGGAATCCACCGCTCGCGACGCCGTCCGCACCATTGCCGCCCGCGTGGAAAACCTCGCCCGCGCAGCCGGTCTCGTGCCGGAAGGCTACGAGGACCGTGGGCCGTCGGAGGCACTCGATTCACCAGTCGCTACCACCAGCCGAACTGCGGGTGACGATGTCGACGCTGAGCTCGACACCGACGAGGAGGCGACCGGGAGCCCCGCGCGAGCGATCCGTGCCGAGCCAGACATGCCCAGCCTGTTCGACCTGTTCGACGAAGGTCCCCTCGATGAGGAACCCGCCGACGTAGCCTCGGCGGTCGAGCCGGCAGCGCCGCGCGACGACATCGCTCTCCTGACCGCCTACGCCCAGGTCGTCACCGCCGTCGCGCGGACCGCGCGGCAGCAGGCCGCGATCGAAACTGAACTCACCGCCGCGGACCGGGCCCGTGCGCATGCCGAGGCGGTGCTCGCGGAACCGCAGATCCAGGCCGTCGCCGAACAGACCCCGGGCGACTTGAACACCCTCGAGCAGCGCTTCACCGAAGCTCAGAGCGCGCTCACCGCGGCCGTGGCAAGCCAGTCGGCGGCCACCGAGCGGGTGGCCCAGCTCGAGCAGTTGGGGACGCAGCTGTGGGGAGAGGTCGAGCGGATCGCGCCCAAGCAGCGTGATTTCGACGAACTGGCTGCCCTGGCGGAAGTGGTGGCGGGTCGCGGCGAGAACAACCGGCGAATGTCGTTGCGCTCCTATGTCCTCGCGGCTCGGCTCGAAGAGGTCGCGGTGGCGGGGTCGCTGCGGCTACGCCGAATGTCGGGCGGCCGTTACGAATTCGTCCACTCGGACAAGGCCGGGCCTCGGGGTAGACGAGGTGGTCTCGGCCTCGACGTCCGCGACGACTACACCGGCGTCGTCCGCTCCGCGAAAACCCTGTCCGGCGGTGAAACCTTCATGGCCTCACTGGCTTTGGCGCTCGGCCTCGCCGACGTGGTCGCCGCCGAGTCCGGCGGCCTGGTCCTGGACACCCTGTTCATCGACGAAGGCTTCGGCAGTCTCGACGCCGATACCCTCGACGCCGTCATGGGCGTTCTCGACGAACTCCGCGCGAACGGCCGCGTGGTCGGCGTCGTCAGCCACGTGGACGAAATGCGTCAGCGCATCCCCACGCGCCTGCATGTCCTGCGCGGTCGCACGGGTTCGCACCTCGAGGCCACGGTCGCCTAATCATCCGGACGAGCCCGACGAAGCGATCAGCACGGCGCGGCCGGGGCTTGCGGACGCTCCACGGGCAGCTCCGCTTCCTGGCGAATAATCGGTGTGAATCCGGGAAGACGGCCGTCGACGAGCGGGATCATCAGCTGGACCAGCGGCCCGATCCCGAACGCGTAGACCAGCGTGCCGATCCCCACACTGCCGCCGAGGAACCAGCCGGTGGTCAGCACCGAGACTTCGATGCCGGTCCGAACAGACCAGACCGGCCACCCGGTCCGGCCGACCAGTCCAGTCATCAGTCCATCGCGCGGTCCCGGACCCATGCCCGCACCGATATAGAGCACCGTCGCCGCGGCGTTCACCACCACCGCGGCAACCATTGCCATCACCCGCAACCACAGCGCGTCCACGGCCGGAATCAACCACAACCCGACGTCGACCGCGACCGCGATCACCACCACATTGCTGATGGTCCCGAGCCCCGGCCGCTGCCGTAGTGGAATCCAGGCGAGCAGCACAGCGATCCCGGTCAGCGCGGTCACCACACCGAAACTCACCGGCACATGCGCGGCGACACCCTGATGGAACACATCCCACGGATCGAGCCCGAGTCCCGCCCGGATCATCACTGCCATCGATGTCCCGTACAACCACAAACCGACGTAGAGCGCGACCAGGCGACGAGTGAGCATAGGTAATAGAATCCGGCTAACTGGACCTAGAAAAAAGAGCCAATCGGAGATATCTGGCCTGATCGGCAGTCCGAATTGCCTCGGACCGCCGTGCGCTGGACCCGGCCTACCGGCCTAGCGGATGTTCATCCCTCGTGCGCGAGCAACCAGGCCTTGGCTTCCAGCCCCCACCGGAAGCCGCCGAGCGCGCCGCCGATCCGCAGCACGCGATGACACGGCACGAACAGCGCGGCGGAGTTGCGCGCGCAGGCATTGGCCGCTGCCCGCGTAGCCGCCGGACGCCCGGAGAGTCCGGCGAACTCGGTGTAGGTCACCGGCTCGCCCGCCGGCACCTTGCGCAGGACTTCCCAGGCGTGGACCAGGAACTCGCCCGACTGTTGACGCACGGGAATCGCGTCGATCGCCGTGAGATCGCCCGCGTGATAGTCGACGACGGCCTGGGTGACCGCGCCGAGTGAATCTCGCTGCCGCAGTTCGGCCGGGCGCAAGGTGGTGTGGATGAGGCCGGTCAGTGTGGCCGCGTCCCCGGTCCAGCCCGAGGCGAGTACGGCGCCGTCGGTGTCGACGACGGTGGTGAACGGGCCGATCGGCGTGGTGACCGTCGCGACATCGGCGCGACGAACAGCAGTGTCAGTCATGGTGTTTCGCTCTCCTGGAGAGAAGGTTCACGGACAAGCGCGCCACGATGTTCGAGCGCGGTCTTCCACAAGTGCATGGACAGATAGGAGCGCCACGGCGCCCAGTGGGTGGTGTCGTCGAGGTCGATTCCCGCTCGCTCCGCGCCCTGGCGAACCACCAGGTCGGTATCGAGCAGGATGTCGGGATCGGCCAGCGATCGCATGGTGACGTAGTCGGCGGTCCATGGCCCGACCCCGTCGAGCGCGAGCAGGTCGTGCCGCAGGTCAGCGGCAGTGCGACCGGAATGTAGGACCAGTTCGCCGTCGGCGATCGCTCGTGCCGCCGCAACGATGGCGTTAACCCTGCGCACGGGCCCGGTCAACACCTCGGCGCCGCGCTCGGCGACCGCTTCGGCCGTCGGAAACAGTCGAGGCACCGGCCCGTCGATCCGCTCGCCGAGCGCATCCACCAGCCGCGCGGTATGCGTCCCCGCCGCCCGCACCGAGATCTGTTGCCCGATCATGGTGCGCAACAACAACTCCGAGCCGTCGAGGCACCCCGGTACGCGGATTCCCGGTGAGAACCCGTGCCCCGTGTTGGCATCACCCGATTCATTGGAACCGATCCCGAGCGCACCGTCGATCCCCAGCGGATCCGCGTCCAGATCGAGCAGATGCCGCACCCGCGCCACAGTCGGCGCCAGATCGCGCATGTCCCGCAGCGCCAACTCGGCCCGCACATGCCCCGGCTGGAACGACAGCCGAATTGTCGCGTGGCCGTGCGGAGTACGCAGGCTGCGCGTGTACACGCCGTCCTCCCACAGCTCCATCCCCGGCACGGCGTGTGACGAGAGGAACCAGCCCAGCCAGCCGGTATCGAGCGGCTCGCGATACGGCAGTCGTAATGTCAGCAGACCCGGCGTGCCCGGTGCGACGACATCGGCGCGCGGCGATCGGCGCAACTCGGTCCGCATCGTCGTCGGACTCACCGCGAACACCTCGCGCACGGTGTCGTTGAACTGCCGAATACTGGCGAACCCGGCCGCGAACGCGATATCCGACATCGGCATCTCGGTGGTCTGGATGAGCAGCCGCGCGGTGTGCGCGCGATGTGCCCTGGCCAGCGCGAGCGGACCGGCACCGAGTTCGGTGGTGAGCACCCGCGTGAGCTGACGCTGCGAATAACCGAGGGTGGCGGCCAGCCCTGGCACCCCACCCCGCTCGATCATCCCGTCACCGATCAACCGCATGGCCCGCGCGGCCAAGTCGGCGCGCACATTCCACAGCGGTGAACCGGGCGCGGCATCGGGCAGGCACCGGCGGCAGGCGCGATAACCGGCCTGCTGCGCCGCCGCCGCGGTGGGCAGGAACGACACATTGGCCCGCTTGGGGGTGATCGCCGGGCACGAGGGCCTGCAGTAGATGCCGGTCGTGCGCACCGCGGTGAAGAACTGCCCGTCGAAGCGAGAGTCGCGGGTGGAGACCGCCCGATAGCAGCCCTCGAAGTCCAAAGCGGTGATGGTCACGAGTTCCACAATGGCACCCGTCCCGGCGAGGTGCTAGCGGAAATCGGCCACCGATCCCTCAGGGGCGTGAACCCGGATCAGCAGCAGCGATTGGTCGGATTCCGCTCGGCTTCGGCATAGCGTTCGCGCCAGTAGTCGCGCACCGACGGCACCGGAGCCGCCGGATGATTACGGCGCAGATGGTCGACGTAGCGCTCGTAATCCTGGCCGCCGTTGATCGCGCTATACCAGCGGGCGATGCCACGCAAGGCCGCCCAGACTCGTCGGAGAATCTCTCGAGGCCCACCGAGATCGCCGGCGACAACCGCAGGGGCACGGACGGCCGATCCACTGAATCGGCCGTCCGCGTCCCTGACCACACTCACGAGACGTGCGCCGATCCGGGCGCGCTCACCTTGCCTTCGGCGATCAACGCGTCCCACTCCTTCTGCACGTTCTTCTCCGTGGCCGTGGCGACGAAACCGCTGGGGGCGAAGATCTTCGACGGCTGCTCCTCGGACTCGGTACTGGTCACCGTGCCTGTGCGGATCGCCTTCGCGCACACCAGCACACCGATGACGGTGACGATCAGCACCAGCACCGCGAACACGATCGACAGCGTGCCCTGGATGAAGGTGTTGCGGATCGCGATGTCGACCTGCTCGGGCGTCTTCGCCGTCAGGCAGGCTTTGCCCGCGTCCTTGGCCGCCTCGCACAGGCTGTGCTGCTTCCAGTAACCGACCTTGGGATCGTCGGAGAAGATCTTCTGCCAGGACGCGGTCATCGTGACCACCAGATCCCACGCCAGCGGAACACCGGGAATCCACGCCCACTTCCACTGCCCGCGCTTGACGATGATCGTGAGCACCACGATCAGCGCGATCGCGGCGAGCAGCTGGTTGGCGATGCCGAACAGCGGATACAGCGCGTTGATGCCGCCGAACGGATCATTGACGCCCATCAGCAGCACCCCGCCCCAGCCCGCGACCACGATCAGCGAGCACAGCCAGGCGCCGATCCGCCACGACGGATCACGGAACTTCTTGAACCCGCCGCCGAAGTTGCCCAGCGCGTCCGAGACCAGGAAGCGCGCCACCCGAGTGCCCGCGTCGATGGTGGTGAGGATGAACAGCGCTTCGAACATGATCGCGAAGTGGTACCAGAAGGCCTTCATCGTCGAGCCGCCGAGGAACTGCGAGAAGACATCGGAGATGCCGATCGCCAGGGTCGGTGCGCCACCGGTGCGCGAGACGATCGACTTCTCGCCCACTTCGGCGGCGGCGTCGGTGAACAGTGCCGGCGTGGCGGGCGGACCGGACAGGCCGAGCGAATTCGTGAACTTGGCAGCGCCTTCGGCCGTGCCGCCGGTGAGTCCGGCCGAGGCGTTCATGCCGAAGTACAGGTGCTGGTCGATGATCGAGGCGGTGATGATCGCCATGATCGCGACGAACGACTCCATCAGCATGCCGCCGTAGCCGATCATCTTGGCGTTGGATTCCTTGGCCATCAGTTTCGGCGTCGTGCCGGAGGAGACCAGCGCGTGGAAACCCGAGAGCGCACCGCAGGCGATGGTGATGAACAGGAACGGGAACAGACTGCCCGCGAACGCGGGACCGGCGCCGGTGTGCGCGAATTCGGAGACGGCGGGCGCCTTCAGTACCGGCATCGTGATCAGGATGCCGACCGCGAGCAGCACGATCGTGCCGACCTTCATGAACGTCGACAGGTAGTCGCGCGGGGCGAGCAGCAGCCACACCGGCAGCACCGAGGCGATGAAGCCGTAGGCGATCAGGCACCATGCGATGGTGGTGCGCGACAGGGTGAACCAGTCCGCGCCCCACTCGGTTTCGGATACCCAGCCGCCGCCGATGATCGCGGCCAGCAGCAACACGATGCCGATCGCGGAGACCTCGCCGACCGCACCCGGCCGCAGGTACCGCAGATAGATGCCCATGAACAGGGCGATCGGGACGGTCATCGCGATGGAGAACACACCCCACGGGCTCTCGCCGAGCGCGTTCACCACCACCAGCGCCAGCACCGCCAGCAGGATCGTCATGATCACCAGGATCGCCACGATCGCCGCGACACCGCCGACGACGCCGAGCTCGTCACGCGCCATCTGGCCGAGGCTGCGGCCGCGTCGACGGGTCGAGGCCCACAGCACCAGGTAGTCCTGCACCGCGCCGGCGAACACCACGCCGACGACGATCCAGATGGTGCCGGGCAGATAACCCATCTGCGCGGCCAGCACCGGACCGACCAGCGGACCGGCGCCCGCGATGGCGGCGAAGTGGTGTCCGTAGAGCACCCGCCGGTCCATCGGCATGAAATCTTTGCCGTTGTCATAGATTTCGGCGGGCGTGGCCACGTCGTCGCGCGGCTTGGTGATCTTCCACTCGATGAACCGCGCGTAGAAGCGGTAGGCGATGATGTAGGTACAGACCGCCGCGATCACGATCCACACCGCGTTCACGGACTCGCCGCGCACGAACGCGATGATCGTCCACGCGACAGCGCCGAGTACGGCGATCCCTGCGAACACGGCCTTCTTGGCGGGCGTGATCGGCGTGCGATCGACGACACCGACCGGAGGCAAGTCCGGGTCGGTCCGCAGATGTTCGATGGTCGCCATTGACTCAACTCTCCTGTACAACGCGCAGAGCCTCGGGTGAAGCAATCGACAACGTAGCTGATCGCAGAACTGCGACGGAGAGGTTCGCACACGATCGTGCGCAGAATGAAATTTTGTTCAGCTGGTCATTCGCCCCGGTAGGTTCCGAAGCTCCAGAGGTTGCCTTCCGGGTCGGCGGCACTGAAGCCACGGGAGCCGTAGTCCTCGTCGCGCAGGTCGCGGATGATCCGCGCGCCCGCGGCCTTCGCCCGGTCGTAGAGCGCGTCGGGCCCGTCGGTGACCAGGTAGAGATTGGCGACGCCCGGTGGGCGCGTGCCGAAGGGGCTGTCGTCGCGGCCGGTGGACCCGAACATGACGCCGCCGCCGCCCGGCCAGCGCAGTTCGCCGTGTTCGACGACGGAGTCGTCGTTTTCCCTGGCGTAGACCGCGGTTGCTTCGAAACCGAAAGCGGTGGTGAGGAATTCGACCATGGCGCGGGCGTCGTCGAAGGCGAGGCAGGGCCAGATGGTGTTCGGTGAAGTTTCCATGTGCTCAGCCTCTCGCTGGTCCGGCCCCCGGGTCTTGGACGGATGGAATCTCCTCGGCGAGCCAGGCGGTGGGGGCCACGCCGGCCAGTTCGGCGAAGTCGCGGTTCAGGTGGGCTTGGTCGTAGTAGCCGCAGGTGTTCGCGACCTGGGCGATGGAGATGTAGGACGGGGTGCTCACCAGCATGCGCCTGGCGCGCTCGAACCGGATGATCCGCGCAGCCAGTTTCGGGCTCGCGCCGAATTCGGCGGTGAACTTGCGGGTCAGGTGTTGGCGAGTCCAGCCGATTCGATCGGCGAGCGGGTTGATCGCATAGGTACCGCCGGTCTCGACGAGAGCGCGCCAGGCCCAGGTCAATTCGGGACCGGCGAGAGTGTCGGTTCGGGCCGCCGCGGTCAGGGCTCGGTCGCACGCGGCGAATCGACTCGGCCAATCCCGTTGCGACTGCACGGCATCGGCGAGATGGTCACCGAGAGTGCTTTGCGCTTGGGAACATTCGATCGAGGTGTCCCACAGTTCGCTCGCGGGCATGCCGAACAGCACCCGGCAACCCAGCGGGGTCAGTTCGATCGCCACACCTTCTTGAAAACCGGTGTGCGCGATCATCGCTGGGCTCGCCTGCAAGCCGCTCAGTACGCAGCGATAGCTGCCGGGGGATTGGTGCGGATCGGTTTGCTCGATGACATCGATGGTGGGGCCGATGGCGACGATGAACGTCATGTGCCGTGATGGCAGGCCGCGGTGCAGGCCGGGCTCGAAACCCGCGAGCCGATAGCCCACGTACCGGTCGATGAACGCTGCCAACACCGGCGCGGGGGCCGCGGTCACCACCTCCGTGGTCGCCTCCATAGGGCAACGCTACGCCGGGGGTGTGGGATTACCCACGCGTCTCGGGCATCGCCGCGGGGTAACCGGATCGTGAAGGTGCTCTCCGCCATGCGGCGGAGGCGGTGAGATTTAGCACTCGTAGGCCGATGGCCTGTGGAAACGCGAGGTCAGCCGGTTAATGTTGCGCCTTCGCTCAATTCTGTAGGAGGTGTCATGCGGCGGGTTCAGTACGAGCGCAGCAGTGGTTCGGAGATGCTCGAGGTCGTCGCGGCCGAGATGCCGGTACCCGGTGTCGGTGAGCTGCTGGTCCGGGTCGAGGCCATCGGCGTCACGCTGTCGGCGATCCGGCGGATCAGTGCCGCGCCGGTCACGCAGATGCGTGCCGAAATCGCCGGTGAGGTCGTCGGGGTCGGTGACGGGGTCGACGGATACGGCGTCGGGTATCGCGTGGTCGGGCTCTGTACCTCCGACGCCTATGCCGAGTACGTCGTGCTCGCGGTCGACCAGGCTTCCGCCATCCCGGACGGCGCTTCCGCGGTCGATGCCGTCGCGTTGATGCGCAGCGGGCTCGTCGCGCTCGGCGCGCTCGACACCGCCACCCCGCGTGAGGGCGAAACCGCGCTGGTCACCGCCGCTGCCGGCGGTGTCGGCCACCTCGCGGTGCAGTTGGCGCGGGTGCGTGGAGCGAGCTGGGTGGTCGGCGCGGTGTCCGACGAGTCGAAGATCGATTTCGTGCGCGAACTCGGCGCCGACGAGGTCTTCACCTACGGCGAGCTGCACTGCGGCAAGCAGGCTGATTACGCCCTCGACGGCGTCGGCGGCACCGGTCTCGACGGCACCCTCGCCGGTCTCGCGGAAGGTGGCCGCGCGGTCACCTACGGCACCGGCGGCGGCCTCGTCGACACCGAGGATCTCCTCGCCGGTGGCAAGACCCTGACCGGTTTCCGGATCGGCCGTCTCGCCCAGCGCGACCCGGCCCGCTACGAGGACCTGCGCCAAGAGGTCTGGCAGTACTACGCCTCCGGTCTGCTGCACCCGGTCGTGCACGCCGAGTTCGCGCTCGACGATGCCGCCGCCGCGCACGCGGTCATCGAGCAGCGCGCCAACCTGGGCAAGGTCGTCCTCGTCCCCTGATCGCTGCTCGACCCGCCCCGGCCGACGGGGCGGGTTCCGGTGGTTCGGTCGCGGTCGCGGACCCGTAGACTCTGCTCCTTGTGAGCCTCACCCTCGGAATCGTCGGCCTGCCCAACGTCGGAAAGTCGACGCTGTTCAACGCGCTGACCAAGAACGATGTGCTGGCCGCGAACTACCCGTTCGCGACCATCGAGCCCAACGTCGGCGTGGTCCCGCTGCCCGATCCGCGCCTGAACAAGCTCGCCGAGATCTTCGGTTCCGAGAAGATCGTGCCCGCCGTGGTGTCGTTCGTCGACATCGCCGGCATCGTGAAGGGCGCTTCCGAAGGCGCGGGTCTCGGCAACAAGTTCCTCGCCAACATCCGTGAGGCGGACGCGATCTGCCAGGTCGTGCGCGTGTTCGCCGACGACGACGTGATCCACGTCGACGGCCGGGTCGATGCCGCCGCCGACATCGAGGTCATCGAAACCGAGCTCATCCTCGCGGACTTGCAGACCCTCGAGAAGGCGATCCCGCGCCTCGAGAAGGAAGCCAGGGTCAAGAAGGACCGCAAGCCCCTGCTCGACGCGGCCAAGACCGCCGAGGGTTTCCTCAACGAGGGCACCACCCTCTTCGCCGCAGGCAAGAAGATCGACGCCGACCTGCTGCGTGAGCTCTCCCTGCTCACCATCAAGCCGTTCCTCTACGTCTTCAACGCCGACGAATCCGTCCTCACCGATGAGGCCAAGCTCGCCGAGCTGCGCGCCACCGTCGCCCCCGCCGACGCCGTCTTCCTCGACGCCAAGGTGGAAGCCGAACTCCTCGAACTCGACGACGAATCCGCCCTGGAGCTGTTGGAGTCCATCGGCCAGACCGAGCCCGGCCTGCACGGCCTCGCCCGCGCCGGCTTCCACACCCTCGGCCTGCAGACCTACCTCACCGCAGGCCCCAAGGAATCCCGAGCCTGGACCATCCACCAGGGCGACACCGCCCCCAAGGCCGCCGGCGTCATCCACACCGACTTCGAACGCGGCTTCATCAAGGCCGAAATCGTCGCCTTCAACGACCTGGTCGACGCGGGTTCCATGGCAGCCGCCAAGGCCGCGGGCAAGGTCCGCATGGAAGGCAAGGACTATGTCATGGTCGACGGCGACGTCTGCGACTTCCGCTTCAACGTATAATTCGCTGCGCCTGAGGGCAATTGACGGAGCCCCGGGCGCGTGAATTGCCTTCAGAGGCGACACTGGCCGGTCTCCGAGATAATAGCGATCTGCGCGCCATTTCTGATGCTTTCGGTCGATCAGCTGACAAGTAGGTAGTTCAGCGCCAGTATCGCCCGTTGCGCCGCCGCGAGATCGGGAAGTGTTCTTGACTGATGCCGCGCGAAGTGATGGGCGAGTAGCTCTCGATCCGTGTGGCTCCATGCTGCTGAGAGTTCAGCGAGCCGAACGGGACCGAGAAGGCTTGCGATCTCCTCGCAGAGAAGATGCAGTGATGCGAGGTCGACGTCTAGTTCAGCTCTGATCAGCAGGTCGGTGCGTGCTTCGTAGAGCGAAGCCGTGATGTCGGCGTCGCCGTGGTACCAGGTACAAATTGTTGCGATGTCATCGGCGTCCTTGTATTCGCCGATGGCGGATCGATCGCACCAAGCCTTCAACTTCAGCGCGGTGTAGCCCGCTGGCGTCGGAATCCGCACCTGATAGCCGCTCGGAAGTCGCAATTCGAGCGAATGCATGAATACCTCGCGGAAGCCGAAAACGTCAATGCCCTCCTTCCTGCCCGGTAAGGGGGTCGTCCCAGTAGGATCTTCGATGTCGCCGAACGGCACCACATCGACCACCATTCCTGCGATCGAAAATCGGATGTCAGTGGTTCCCGACCGGGGGTGTATCGCGACGATCCGTCGGTATTCGGCGTCCCCGTCGACGGCGATCGCGACATCGACGTCGTATGTGCGGCGAAGTTGATCGATGCGGCCGAATCCGGTGTGTAGCAAGTCGCGACACTGCGCACCGATGATCATGATCGACGCGCCGTTCGTCTCGACGCCTGAAACCAGCGCAACCACCACACTGTCTACCAGATCAACTGACCTTTGATCGATGCGGGCGATGTCAAACAAGATGGTCCTTCCTCAAGCTTCTCGCCACCTCGGATTGCCGCGGCTCCTTCGAGGCCAGGAGATCTGCGTAAACCAACAGTGGAGGGGCCGAAGACCTGACGAAGATGCCCCGTCCATCGGATGGTGTAGCCCATTCGGGTGCTTCCCAGAATTTATGGCGAACCTCGATGTTCGGATCTTCGGACTTCTGCCAGCGATTGCGAACGGCCTCCGCGAGGTCGAATTTCTCAGCATAGATTGTGAGTGTCTGTGGCTGCCTGATCATTTCGACAGACGACTCGCCGCTCACGAAGCATCCGGCAGGTGCAGACCAGTGGTCGATATTTCCGCGGAAGGAGAGACTCCGGATCTTCGGCAGTAGTGCGCCTCTGAAAGCGGCGGCCCATAGATCGATCAGTTCGTCGCGGCGGTGGAGCGATCTGCCGATCAGATAGTCGGATTCTTTCATGACCTCGAGCGTCGACTGCGTGATCCCTACCGATGTCCCAGCAGCCTCAGCGATCCGGCGAACTGGCATCTCCGCCGAGTTCGGCCAGTTGAGGAGCACGAAGAGGACCTGCATTCGTCTGCCGCTGAACAGGTTGGCGTCTGCGGCGCGATGGCTCGATACCTTGGTCGGGCCGGAGCGTCCACGGACGTCTATGAGGACTGGCCCGAAGTCCAGGTGCGCATTTCCCGCGTAGTCGATGTAATTGATGTCTGTGGCAACCAGGGCCTCAGCAGTTCGACTTGTGACCCGTGGTCCGGTCACCAGCAGCCGATGCGTGTGATCTTGCTGGTCGATTCGTGCTAGCTCTGACAGGGTTACGTGCGGCAACCAGGCCAACCGATAGGTCGTATGGAAACCTTGTCGGCGCACATCGACAATCGCGGTGTGTTCCGACGTCCAGCGCTGCACGGAGATTTCGATCGAGTACTCCGCGAGCATCTGAGCCAGGGAGCGTTCGATGTCATCGTGTCGCGTTCGGTCGGTCATGTTGTTCATTTTAACTGAACAACCATAAATATTGAACATTATCTGCTCGGCTGGTCGGCACAGTCTTCAACGACGACGAATCCGCCCTCGAACTCCTCGTGCCCATTGGCCAGACCGAGCCCGGCCTGCACGGCCTCGCCCGCGCCGGCTTCCACACCCTCGGCCTGCAGACCTACCTCACCGCAGGCCCCAAGGAATCCCGAGCCTGGACCATCCACCAGGGCGACACCGCCCCCAAGGCCGCCGGCGTCATCCACACCGACTTCGAACGCGGCTTCATCAAGGCCGAAATCGTCGCCTTCAACGACCTGGTCGACGCGGGTTCCATGGCAGCCGCCAAGGCCGCGGGCAAGGTCCGCATGGAAGGCAAGGACTATGTCATGGTCGACGGCGACGTAGTCGAGTTCCGAAGCGGAGTAGCCTCACCGTCGAAGAACAAGTAGTTGCTCCATTTTGTCCGTGTTCTAGCAGGTCACCGTGCTTGATTCGAGACGACGAGGTCGAGTGGATCAGAAGGCTCGCGAGCCAGCCGGACAATGTCCGGAAGGCGCCTGACCGACTCCAACATGACGCTCTTGCGGGCTCGTCGAGTTGTCTGGTTGGGGTGTATCCAACCAGACACCTACGTGGAGTGGCGGTGGAAGCCCATGCGGTCGGAAGTCATTGTGAAGACCGTCGCGCCGCATGCGCATGCGCGAGATTGCGACGAAGCGAATTAGTGGTGGGGTGGTCGAGGCCGAGGACCCGTTCACTGTCGGTGAGGGCGCACTCATAGAGCGGGATCGCCTCGACCACCAGACCCACCGACCTGTAGACGTTGGCGAGGTAGATGAGGTTGGTCAGGGTGTTGGGGTGGTCGTCGCCGAGGACCCGTCGGTGGTCGGTGAGTAGCTGCTCGAATTGTTCGGCCGCTTGGTCGACCCGCCCCGTCTGCTGGTAGG
>NZ_BDBR01000010.1 GCF_001613085.1 Nocardia salmonicida NBRC 13393 | reverse complement strand
AGGCATTCGCCGGAAGCAAATCCGGTTGATGTAACCCTGAACACATGATCAGTCAGGCGCTCAACGTTCTACCTCGTGTCCCAGCCAGTGGCTGAGTCGGTGTCCGTGTCGCTCTGACTCGAATAAAGTTACGTGCCGACAAACGCGAAGTCAAATCGGCTGGTCAGAGGGTCTATTTCGGCGCATCGACCCGTTCGACCTGCCCCCCGAGCGCCTGCATCTGCTCGACGAACCTCGGATAACCGCGGTCGATGTGATAGACGTCGTGCACTTCGGTGACGCCGTCGGCGACGAGGCCGGCCAGGACCAGGCCCGCTCCCGCGCGGATGTCGGAAGACCAGACCGGCGCACTCGACAAGCGCGGGATCCCACGGACCACCGCATGGTGACCGTCGGTCCTGGCATCGGAGCCCAGTCGGATCATCTCCTCCACGAAACGGAACCGCGCCTCGAAGACGTTCTCGGTGATCATCGAGGTGCCGTCGGCGATGGCGGCCAGGCCGATGGCCATCGGCTGCAGGTCGGTCGGGAAACCGGGGAACGGCAGCGTCGCGAAGTTCACCGCGCGCGGACGTTCGGCCTGCACCACACGGAAGCCGTTGGGCTCGTAGGAGATTCGCGCACCGGCCGAGCGCAGCTTGTCCAGCACCAGGGCGAGGTGCTTGGGGTTGACCCCGGTGACACGGACGTCGCCCGTGGTCATCGCGGCGGCGATCCCCCAGGTGGCGGCGACGATGCGGTCGCCGATCACCCGGTGTGTGGTGGGCGAGAGGCTCTTGACGCCCTGCACGGTGAGCACGGAGGAACCGGCACCGTCGATCTGCGCACCCATCTGGACGAGCATGGTGCACAGGTCGACGATGTCGGGCTCGCGCGCCGCGTTGTCGATGACCGTCTCCCCCTCGGCCAGGACCGCGGCCATCAGGATGTTCTCGGTCGCGCCCACCGACGGGAAGTCGAGGCGGATCCGCGCGCCCTGCAGCTGTTCGGCCGACGCCACGACGCAACCGTGCTCGATCGCACTGGTCGCACCGAGCAGTCGGAGGCCCGCCTGGTGCATGTCGAGGGGACGCGAACCGATCGCGTCGCCACCGGGCAGCGCCACCACGGCACGTTTGCAGCGCGCCATCAGCGGACCGAGCACACACACCGAAGCGCGGAACTGGGTCACCGCGGGGAAGTCCGCGTGGTACTTGGGTTCGGCGGGGGTATCGATGGTCACCACCGAGTTGTCGCCGCCGACGTCGTCGGAGATCGTCACATCGCAGCCGAGGCCGCGCAGCACCTCCGCCATCAAGGGGACATCGAGGATGTCGGGGCAGTTGGTGATGGTGGTCGTGCCCTCGGCCAGCAACGAGGCAGCCATCAGCTTCAGCACGCTGTTCTTCGCGCCGCCGACCGCGACCTCGCCGACGAGTCGATTGCCGCCGGAGACCAGAAACCGTTCGCTCACCACGCCAGCTTATCGACCGTCACGCGACGACACGCCCCCCTGCCACGAAA
Organism: Nocardia salmonicida NBRC 13393; assembly: GCF_001613085.1. Classification (GTDB taxonomy): domain Bacteria; phylum Actinomycetota; class Actinomycetes; order Mycobacteriales; family Mycobacteriaceae; genus Nocardia; species Nocardia salmonicida. The sequence continues at coordinate 326,349 of NZ_BDBR01000010.1, read as the reverse complement.
GAACAAGAAACCGACCGATTCTCCGCGTCGGAGAGTCGCTTTCAGCGTGGCAGCCCGCCGCCGGGCTGCCACAACACATCGCCGGAAGGATTGGTGGCGCGGCTGAGGATGAACAGCAGGTCCGAGAGTCGATTCAGATATTTCGCGGGCAGCACACTGGTGTCGTCAGGGTGTGTTTCGACGGCGGACCACGCGGATCGCTCGGCGCGCCGCACCACGGTGCGGGCTGTGTGCAACAACGCAGCCAACGGCGTGCCTCCGGGCAAGATGAACGAATTCAGCGGTGCCAGACCGTCGTTGAACTCGTCACACCACTTCTCGAGCCGGTCGATGTAGGGCTGGGTGATGCGCAGCGGCGGGTACTTCGGTTCGGCGACAACCGGGGTGGACAGGTCGGCGCCCGCGTCGAACAGGTCGTTCTGGATCTGGCGCAACACCGTCAGCACAGCGGGTTCGGGCGCACCGAGGGCGACGGCGACACCGAGTGCGGCATTGGCTTCGTCGCAGTCGGCGTAGGCGATCAGCCGTGGATCGTTCTTGGCGACGCGAGAGAAGTCGCTGAGACCGGTCGTGCCGTCGTCACCCGTACGGGTATAGATCCGGGTCAGATGCACGCTCACGATGGGCCTCCACGAGTACGGCGGGCGCGATCGGACGGTCGCGACTCCACCCAGGACAGAAAAGCCGCCATCGAACCGCGGTCGAGCGCTAGCTCGAAACTGCTCTGCGGATCGGTGACGGCTACCACCACGATGTCATCGGTCATGATGTCGAATTCGTCGCCCTGCGGCGCTCGGCGCTCGACGATCTCGAGACCCTGCCGATGCACCGTGGAGTCGGGACCGAATTTCAAGCTGGTCAGTTTGAAGAAGACGAGGCGGTCCTCGTCGTAGCGAATGAGCCCGTGCCGCCAGCCGTGGCCGCCGCGCGCGGGCAGCGCGCGTAGTAGCGCGGCCGTGCCCCCTCGGCGCAACATCACCAGGCGATATGTCGACGCACCGGCTACGAACACGAGCGTCAGCACCAGAATGATCAGGAGAACCATCCCGGTTTGCAATGCTGTACGCCCTTTCGTTCTTGCCGGTGTCACAAGACCCCCGCTCCCCCATTCAATCACGACCGCCACGGGACGCTCCGGCCGGATCGTTCATCCCCGCGAAAACGCTGCGCAAACAACTCTGCCGGCGCGGAACCGAAGTTCCTCGCCGGCAGAGCGTTGTTCTACTGCGATCAGTCGGTCACGGTCGCTTCGACCGCGCGCACCTGGCCCTGCGCCGCGCGCAGCTCCACCTCGGTGGCGCTCGCGTCGGAGAGCACCTTGCGCGCCGCGTCGACGTCGACCTCACCCGCGAGATCCGCGGACTCGGCCAGCACACGCACAGTGTCGGCGGTGACCGAGAAGAAGCCGCCGTGCACAGCGGCGACGATCCGCTCGCCGTCGGTCGACACGATGGAAACCGTGCCGCCCTCGACGAGCTGACCGAGCAGCGGCTCGTGGCCTGCCATGATGCCGATCTGACCTTCGGTGGTCTGCGCGCTGACGAACGAAGCCTGGCCGGACCAGATCTTGCGCTCGACAGCTACGAGATCAACTGTCATCTCCGCCATAGTGGACTACTTCCCGAGGATCTTCTTCGCGGCTGCCTCGACGTCGTCGAGACCACCGCAGGAGTTGAACGCCTGCTCCGGGTAGTGGTCGAACTCGCCCTTGCAGACACGGTCGAAGTCGTCGATGGTCTGTTCCAGCGGAACGACCGAGCCGACCTGGCCGGTGAACTTCTCGGCGACGATGAAGTTCTGACCGAGGAACTTCTCCAGGCGACGGGCGCGACCGACGAGGACCTTGTCCTCTTCGGAGAGCTCGTCCATGCCGAGGATGGCGATGATGTCCTGCAGTTCCTTGTACTTCTGCAGGATCCGCTTGACCTCGTTGGCAACCCGGAAGTGGCGCTCGCCGACGATCGAAGCCTCGAGGATACGAGAGGTCGAGGTCAGCGGGTCGACGGCCGGGTAGATGCCCTTCTGCGAGATCGGGCGCGAAAGCTCGGTCGTCGCATCCAGGTGGGCGAAGGTGGTCGCCGGCGCCGGGTCGGTGTAGTCGTCGGCGGGGACGTAGATCGCCTGCAGCGAGGTGATCGAGCGACCCTTGGTCGAGGTGATGCGCTCCTGGAGCTGACCCATCTCGTCCGCCAGCGTCGGCTGGTAACCCACGGCCGAAGGCATGCGACCCAGCAGGGTCGAGACCTCGGAACCGGCCTGGGTGAAACGGAAGATGTTGTCGATGAAGAGCAGCACGTCCTGGTGCTGGACATCGCGGAAGTACTCCGCCATGGTCAGCGCCGACAGGGCCACGCGCATACGCGTGCCCGGCGGCTCGTCCATCTGGCCGAAGACGAGGGCGGTGTCCGGAAGGACGCCCATCTCTTCCATTTCCAGACGGAGGTCGGTGCCCTCACGAGTACGCTCACCGACACCCGCGAACACCGAGGTGCCCGAGAACTCGCGAGCGATACGGGTGATCATCTCCTGGATCAGAACGGTCTTGCCGACACCGGCACCACCGAACAGACCGATCTTGCCGCCCTTGACGTACGGGGTCAGCAGGTCGATGACCTTGACGCCGGTCTCTAGGATCTCGGTCTTGCCCTCGAGCTGGTCGAAGCTCGGCGGCTGACGGTGGATGCCCCACTGCTCGCCGTCCCGGCCGAGGCCGGGGGTGTCGAGGCAGTCACCGAGGGCGTTGAACACGTGGCCCTTGACGATGTCGCCGACGGGCACCGAGATCGGCTTGCCGGTGTCGGTGACAGTCGCGCCACGGACCAGGCCGTCGGTCGGCTGCATCGAGATGGTGCGCACGATGTTGTCGCCGAGGTGCTGAGCGACCTCGAGGGTGAGGGTCTTGGCCACCGACGGGAGCTCGATGTCGGAGTTCAGAGCGTTGAACAGCTCGGGAATGGCGCCACGCGGGAACTCGACGTCCACGACGGGGCCGATGACACGGACGACGCGACCAGCGGTTTCGCCCGCCTTCTTCGCGTTGTCCTGAGTGACAGCTGCGGTCATTAGATTGGTTCTCTTCCTGCGCTACTTAGTCGCGGTCCGAGCTCGACGCCAGCGCATTGACGCCGCCGACGATTTCGCTGATTTCCTGCGTGATCTGGGCCTGACGCACCGAGTTCGCCTCGCGCTGGAGCACATTGGCCAGCTCGTTGGCGTTATCGGTCGCCGCCTTCATTGCGGTGCGCCGAGCCGCGGACTCGGATGCCGCTGCCTCGAGCAACGATGCGTAGATACGCGTGTTGATGTACTTGGGCAGCAGAGCCCCGAGCAGCACATCGGCGTCCGGCTCGAACTCGTACTGTGCCGTGGCCACCGCGTTCGGCGAGTCCGACATCATGTCGTCGCCGAGCTCGTAGTTCTCGTCGACGTAGCTGACCTGGATCGGCGCCAGACGGCGCACCTCCGGGTTCTGGGTCAGCATCGACACGAACTTGGTGTACACGATGTGCAGCTCGTCGACACCCTCGATGGTTCCGGTTTCGTCGAGCGAGGGGACCTCGCCGTCGGAGCCGGCCATGAAGGCCTCGACCAGGTGCTTGCACGCGGCCGACGCGTCGGTGTACTTGGGCTGCTGGGAGAAGCCTGCCCACGACGCCTGGAACGGACGGTTGCGGAACTTGTAGTACGTGATGCCCTTACTGCCCATCACGTACAGAACGGGTTCCTTGCCGTCGCCACGCAGCGAGGTCATGAGCTCCTCGGCACGCTTGAGCACGTTCGAGTTGTAGCCACCGCACATACCGCTGTCACTGGTGATCACCAGGACAGCGGCCCGACGAGCGTTGGCACGCTCGGTCAGCAGCGGGTGCGACAGGTTCTTCGACGCGCTCGCCAGTTCGCCGAGGACCTTGGTGATCTCCTCGGCGTACGGCTTGGCAGCCGCAACCCTGGCCTGGGCCTTGGAAATTCGCGAGGTCGCGATCAGTTCCTGAGCCTTGGTGATCTTCTTGATCGAATTCACACCACGAATGCGGGAGCGCAATTCGCGCAAACTTGCCACTAGCGGTTCACACTCCCTTCATTCGCCAGATCGGAAATTGCCGACATCATGACCCGGCTTACTTGTCGACGTGCTTGCGAGTGACCGACAGCGACTCGACCTCTTCGTGGTCCAGCTCGCCCGCGGCAGCCTCGTTCACGATGCGATTGCCGTCCGAATCGAGGAAGCCCTGCTTGAACTTGTCGGTTTCGGCCTTGATCGCGTCGGCGGCCTCGCCGGCGAGCGGCTTCTTGCCACCCTCGAGCGCGTCGAACGAGGACTGGGTCGCACCGTGCAGGTACTCCAGCAGCTCATTGGTGAAGCGACGCACGTCGGCGACGGGCACCGACTCGTAGTAGCCGGCGTCGACCAGGAAGATCGAGACGACCTGATCCTCGACCGAGACCGGGGAGTACTGGTCCTGCTTGAGCAGCTCGACCCAGCGGGCGCCACGCTCGAGCTGCGCCAGCGACGCGGCATCGAGGTCGGAGGCGAAGGCGGAGAACGCCTCCAGCTCGCGGTACTGCGCCATTTCCAGACGCAGCGAACCGGCGACCTTCTTCATGGCCTTGGTCTGAGCGGCGCCACCGACGCGGGAAACCGAGGTACCGACGTTGATCGCCGGGCGGACGCCCTTGTTGAACAGGTCGGACTCGAGGAAGACCTGGCCGTCGGTGATGGAGATGACGTTGGTCGGGATGAACGCCGAGACGTCGTTGGCCTTGGTCTCGATGATCGGCAGACCGGTCATCGAGCCGGCGCCCATCTCATCGGACAGCTTCGCGCAACGCTCCAGCAGACGGGAGTGCAGGTAGAAGACGTCACCGGGGTACGCCTCGCGGCCCGGCGGACGACGCAGCAGCAGCGAGATGGCGCGGTACGCCTCGGCCTGCTTGGTCAGGTCGTCGAACACGATGAGGACGTGCTTGCCCTGGTACATCCAGTGCTGGCCGATGGCCGAACCGGTGTACGGAGCCAGCCACTTGAAGCCGGCGGAATCGGAGGCCGGGGCCGCGACGATGGTGGTGTACTCCATCGCGCCGTGCTCCTCGAGCGCGGTCTTGACGCCCGCGATGGTGGAGCCCTTCTGGCCGATCGCGACGTAGATGCAGCGAACCTGCTTGTCGACGTCGCCGGTCTCCCAGTTCGCCTTCTGGTTCAGGATCGCGTCGATCGCGACGGCGGTCTTGCCCGTCTTGCGGTCGCCGATGATCAGCTGACGCTGGCCGCGGCCGATGGCCGTCAGCGCGTCGATCGCGGTGATACCGGTGGCCAGCGGCTCTTCGACCGGCTGACGCTCCAGCACGGACGCGGCCTGCAGCTCCAGCACGCGGCGCTCGTCGGACTCGATCTCGCCCAGGCCGTCGATCGGCTGGCCGAGCGGGTTGACGACGCGACCGAGGAACTTGTCACCCACCGGGACCGAGAGCACGTCGCCGGTGCGACGGACCTGCTGGCCCTCTTCCAGCGAGGCGTACTCGCCGAGAATGACGGCACCGATGTTGGTGTCCTCGAGGTTCAGCGCGACGCCGAGAACCCCGCCGGGGAACTCGAGCAGCTCGTTGGCCATCGCCGAAGGCAGGCCGCTGACGTGCGCGATACCGTCGCCGGTATCGGTCACGACGCCGACTTCTTCGATGGAGGTTTCCGGGGTGTAGCTCTGGGTGTAGCTCTCGATCGCGCTACGGATCTCGTCGGAGGAGATCGTCAGCTCCGCCATGTTGTTCCTGCTCTCGCTGTGGTCTCGAATGTCGGGGGTCGGAAAAATACTGCGTTGAGCGCCCTTTTCAGGACAGTGCCCGACGCAGCTTCTCCAGTCGGCCGGTGGCGCTGCCGTCGATCACGTCGTCTCCGACGCGCACGACGACGCCGCTCAGCAGCGTCGGGTCGACCTGCACGTGCACGGTGACCGCCTTGCCGTAGATCCGCCGCAGGGAAGCCGACAGCTTCGCCTTCTGCTGATCGGTCAGCTCGACCGCCGAGTGCGCGTGGGCGACGATCTGGTCACGACGGGCCGCCGCCAGATCGGACAGGGCGTCGAGGGCGACGCCGATGTTGTTGGTCCGCAGGCGGGTCACCGCCTGCTCGGCCAGCGCCAGGGTGACCGGCTCGACCTTGCCGGTGAGCAGCCGCTCGATCAGTTCGCGCCGCGCCGAGGCGGGCTTGCCGTGATCGGAGAGAGCCTGCTCCAGCTGCGGGTTGTCGGCGACGATGCGTCCGAGCCGGAACAGCTCGTCCTCCACCGCGTCCTGCCGGCCACCGACGGCGGCCGACTCCAGCAGAGCCTCCTGCCCGAGCAGCACCAGGGTGTCGACCAGATCGCGGGTGCGTGACCAGTTCTGTGCCACCGCGGTGGTCAGCACTGCCTGCGTGGCAATGCTGACCTTGCCGCCGAAGACCCGCTCACTGAGTTCAGCGCGCGCCGAACCCGGCACCGAGGCGTCCGCGAGCGCCACACGCAGCGAACGCTGGTCGTCCAGCACGGCGACAACGGCGAACAGTTCCGACCCCGTTGTGGCCGCAACAGTTTCGCTTCCGGTCAGAGCGACCCGAAGCGCCTCGCGAGACCGGGTACTGGCCTCGCGGCTCGCTGCGTACATGCTTCTCACTTTCGCGTCGCTACCTTCCGACCCCGATGGCGTCGGTGTCGTCGAGTTCGCTGAGGAACTTGTCGATCGACGCCGCCTGCTTGGCTTCGTCCGAAACAGACTGACCGATGATCTTCTCGGCCAGGTCGACTGCCGTACGGCCGACCTCGGAACGCAGCTCCGTCAGGATCTGCTGGCGCTGGGCTTCCAGCTGGGAGTGACCGGCGGCGACGATGCGGTCGCTTTCGGCCTGGGCATCCGTGCGCATCTGCGCGAGGATCTGCTGACCCTGGGTGCGTGCTTCCTCACGGATGCGCGCGGCCTCGAGCCGGGCGTCGGCCAGCTGCTGCTGATACTGCTCCAGCGTGTGCTGCGCCTCGACCTGGGCTGCTTCGGCCCTGGCGATACCGCCTTCGATCTTGTCCGTGCGCTCTTCGAGTGTCTTGGTCACACGCGGGATCACGTATTTCCAGAAGAGCACGCCGATGATGACGACGCAGACGATCGACCAGACGATGTCGTACGTTTCGGGAACGAGAGGATTCACATCCTCTCCACCCTCAGCTGCGAGCGTGATGAGTTCGCGCATCGGAATCAGAAGATGAAGCCGGCGACGAGGCCGATCAGCGCCAGGGCCTCGGTGAACGCGATACCGAGGAACATGGTGGTACGGATCTGGCCGGACAGCTCGGGCTGGCGAGCGATGCCCTCGATGGCCTTACCGACGACGATACCCACGCCGATGCCGGGGCCGATCGCGGCCAGACCGTAGCCGATGGCGCCGAAGCCCTTGAAGGTGCTCTCGGTGGTCGCGGCTTCCTGGGCCAGGTAAGCGAGGCTCATGAATCTTTCCCTTTCTGTTGCTCACCCGCCGGTCGGCGTGTGTAGCAGGTTTCCGGTAGTTGTTTCAGTCAGGTCAGTGGTCGGCAGCGTGCTGTGCTTCGCCGATGTACACAGCGGCCAGCAGGGCGAAAACGTAGGCCTGCAGCGCGATGACCAGCAGCTCGAACAGCGTGAACCCGATGCCCGCCAGCAGCGAGAACGGCGAGAAGATCTTCATCCACGCGGTGGCGTCGAACAGGAAGTACCAGGTCGCGCTGAAGAACAGCACCAGCATGATGTGGCCGGCCAGCATGTTGGCCATGAGTCGCACGGTGAGCGTGAACGGGCGCAGGATGAAGGTCGAGATGAACTCGATCGGGATCAGCAGCACGTGCAGCGCGATCGGCACGTCGGGAACGACGATGCTGTGCCGGATGTAGGAGAAGAACCCGTACTTCCGGATACCGACGAAGTTGTACGTGATGTACACGATCGCGGCCAAGACCAGCGGCATGCCGATGCGCGCATTGGACGAGATGTTCAATCCTGGAATCACACCGGAGAAGTTCAGGAACAGAACCGTGAAGAAGATCGTCGCCAGCAGCGGCAGGAACTTCTTACCGTTTTCCTTACCGAGTACTTCGTCGGCGATCTGCTCCTTGACGAAAACCACACCGGCTTCCATCACGTTCTGCAGGCCGCGCGGCACGATCTTCGGTGCGCGGAAAGCCAGCACGAACACGATCACCACAACGGCGGTCATCAACAGGCGGACCAGCATCAGACGATCGAGTTCGAACGGCGTACCCTCGAACAGCACTGCTGGAGGGAAGAAGTCGGACAGCGATGGCGCGTGGAACTCGCCCGCCGCCAAAGTGATGACGCTCAGCGTTCTCTCCCGTGTTCGGGCCGCGGGTACGACGGTCATTCCCGCGGTTCGATCGGACATTGACGATCAATGGGGTCGACTCTGGTCGGCTCGAAATTCGACAGCCGCTCGTACGGTGTAACCCGTATCGGCTTCTGTTCGGGCGTCGGCGACATCGTCGACATGCTTCAACCGGGCACATTCCACCCGGATCGGCAGTAAGCATAGCGGCACCGGGTGGGATCGTCAGGATCCCCCCTGGTAACTCGAGGCAATGCCCCGAGTTTGTCGGGCCGAGCCTCTAGCTTGGGTGCTTGCTTACCAACACTTTACCAAGCTATCTACGACAGTGTGTAGCTGGGTGGGATTATTCCTGCTCGGAAGCCGTTTCGCTGTCTCCCGCGCGTGTCGTGACGTACGGAACCTTCTGGCTCACAACGCCGTACGTCTCGGCACCGAGGACGATCAGCAGGGCCCCCACCACCGTAAAGAACAGCGCGGGCCTGCTGTAGAAGTCGAACTGGTTGAGCACGACGATGACCAGCAGCGCCACCAGCATCTTGCCGACCCAGCTGACCAGCATCACCGCACCGGCCATGGTCGGCGGCAGCTTCGCGCCGAGCAGCACCGCGACGACCGTGGTGAGGATGAACCCACCACCGATCGCGGCGCCGAGCAGCGCGCCCCACAGACCGGCCGTCCCGGCCACCGCGGAGGCGATCGCAACGGAGACGACCACGAGCACGCCGAGGCCGATCAGGCCGTAGCGCAGCGCGGCGCGCAGAGGAGCGTCGGGGCCTGGCACGGTTTCGGGTGTAAAGCTCACGGCCCGGACTTTACCTTGCGCGCCGAACTCAGTGCTGCGTCGACTCCGACCTACGCACCGACGGGATCGCGGTCACTACCAGCGCGAACACCAATCCGCCTGCCACCAGCAGGACAACGAGGCGTCTATCCATCAAGGAAGTCCCCACCGCGCCGAACGCGAGTACGCCGACCCATAAATAAATCAGCAAGACCACGCGCCGGTGCGAATGTCCGATCTGGAGCAATCGGTGGTGCAGATGCATTTTGTCCGGTGTGGAGAAACTCACGCCCGCACGCACTCGCCGCACGATCGCCAGCAACAGATCGAGCACCGGAATGAACATCACCGCGCCGACCAGCAACAGCGGTGACAGCAGACCGACAATGTCGCGCGGGCCGTAACCCTGCAGCGGAATTCGGCCGGAGGCGCCGGTGGATACCGCGGCCAGGATCAAACCGATCATCATCGAGCCGGTATCGCCCATGAATATTCGGGCGGGCGAGAAATTGTGCGGCAGAAATCCGAGGCAGGCGCCCGCCAGCGCGGCGGCCAGCAACGCGGGCGGATAGGTGTCGACCGAACCGCCCTGGTCGTAGAGCAAACCGATGGAGAACACGAAAACCGCGGTCGCGCAGATCAAACCGAGGCCGGCGGCCAGGCCGTCCAATCCGTCGACGAAGTTCATCGCATTCACGAGGGTGACGGTGATGCCGACGGTGACCAGACCGCCCTGCAACGCGTCGAGCACCACGGTGGTGTCGTTGAACGGGTTATAGATCACATACCAGCTCAGGCCCATCACGGCCATGACGCCCGCCGCGGTGATCTGGCCGACGAATTTGGTGAGCGCGTCCAGGCCCCACCGGTCGTCGACGATGCCGACGACCACGATGATCGTCGCGGCGACCAGCACCGCCGGGATATCCGGGGCGTAGTCGAAACCTCTTCGCAGCGCGGGCAATTGGTGTGCGAACAACACCGCGGCGACGACACCGACATACATGCCGACACCGCCCATTCGCGGCACCGGCTTCACGTGCACATCGCGCTCACGCGGCACCGCCACCGCGCCGAACGCGATAGCGAGCACCCGGACACCACCGGTGGCCAGGAAGGTCACCGTGGCCGAGACGAGCAGCACGAGCAGTAGCTCGCGCAGGGGAACGACTGAGCTCATCAGCGGCGTGCGATCACCGCTGCGCGGAACTGATCAGGGCTTCCGGCACCATCCCGAGCACCTCCGCGATATCGGCCACCGACACAGCACCCTCCCGCAACACCCGCGGCTGATCCGCGGTGAGATCGACGATCGTCGAGGCAACGGCGTGCTCGGCCGGACCACCGTCGAGATACACACTCGCCAGTGAACCCAGCTGCTCGCGCGCCTGCGCGGCGGTGGTCGCGGGCGGCTGCCCCGACACATTGGCGCTGGACACGGCCAGCGGCCCGACCTCACGCAACAGTTCGAGCGCCACCGGATGCAACGGCATCCGCAACATCACCGTGCCGCGGGTATCACCGAGATCCCACGCCAGCGAGGGCGCGGCTTGCACAACAAGACTCAGCGCACCGGGCCAGAACGCGCGAATCAGATCCCGCGCCTGCGGTCGCACCGAGAACACCAGCCCATCGATGGTGTGCCACGACCCAACGAGCACCGGCACCGGCATATCCCGCCCACGCCGCTTGGCCGCCAGCAGGTCACTCACCGCGGCGGAATCGAACGCGTCGGCGGCGAGGCCGTAGAGCGTGTCCGTCGGCATGACGACCAATCGCCCGGACTTCAACGCGCTGGTCGCGGCGGTGATGCCCGCCGCCCGCGAATCAGCCTCAGCACAGTCATAGACGGTACTCACAGCGTTTCCGCCTCTCCGCGAATTTTTTGCATTTCCGCCTCCCCGAGACTCTGCGGTCTTCGGGTGCGGCAAGAGTCTAGCTGCCGGGCCTGCGGCGAGATGTGGGGGGACTTTTGGACGTGCCCGGCGAGTTACCCATGCTCTCTCGAGATCAGCCGTCGTGAGAGTTGCTCGGAGTGCGCTCGGAAGCGCCGGGTCGCGAGAGCATTGGTTCGACCTCGCGGATTCCGCCCGATCGGAGTTAGCCGAGGCGTGCGACGACGAAGCGGGGCTTGTCGGCGAGGTCGGGGTGCTCGACGATCTCGGTGAAGCCGGCTGTCGCGAGCAGGGCAGCCACTCCCCCACCGTTGGTGTCGTCGTGTTCGATGGCGGTGGCGCCGCCGGGGCGCAGGAGCCGGGCGATGGTGGGGATCATCGCCCGGATGACGTCGAGGCCGTCCGGGCCGCCGAAAAGGGCTCGATGGGGGTCGTGGTCGGCTACCTCGGGTTCGAGGATCGCGGCTTCGGGGATGTAGGGCGGGTTGGCGACGACCAGGTCGACGGTATCCGCCAGCGCGGTGAGCAGGGCCGGGTCGGTGACGTCACCGGCGTAGAGGGTGACCGGGGTGTCACCGTCGGCGATGCGGGCGTCGGCGTTGCGGCGGGCCCAGGCGAGGGCATCGGGGTCGAGCTCGACGGCGTGGACCTCGGCGTCGGGGCGGGCGTGGGCGATGGCCAAGGCCAACGCGCCCGAGCCCGTGCACAGGTCGACGACGATCGGCGCGTGGTCGCGCGGGAGAGTCTCGAGGTAGGCCAGCGCCCACGCGAACAGCAGTTCGGTCTCCGGGCGAGGCACGAAGACGCCGGGGCCGACTGCGAGGTCGATCTCCCCGATCGCCGCCGTTCCGGTTAAGTGCTGCAAGGGAATTCGCGCGGCCCGCTGTTCGATCAGCGCGCGGTACCGGTCGGCGATCTCGGGCTCGACCATCGGGATCAACGCCAGCCGCATGCGCTCGGTGCCGAGCACATGGGCGGCCAGGTTCTCCGCGTCGGGCATCGGCGAACCGACGCCCGCCTCGGCCAGCCGCGCGGCGGCTTCGACGATCAGCGGCCGCAACCGGAGACGTTCGGTCACTGTGTCAGTCCGCTCATGCCGATCACTCGGCAGCCATGCGCGCGTCGCGATCCGCCTTGCCGAGCGCGTCGAGCAGGGGGTCGAGATCACCGTCGAGGACCGCGTCGAGATTGTGCGATTTGAACCCGATCCGGTGATCGGCGATCCGGTTCTCCGGGAAGTTGTAGGTGCGGATCCGCTCGGAGCGGTCGACCGTACGGATCTGGCTGGCGCGACCGGCCGCGGCTTCCTGGTCGGCCTGCTCCTCGGCCAGCGCTTGCAGCCGCGCGGCGAGCACCTGCATGGCGCGCGCCTTGTTCTGCAACTGGGAGCGTTCGTTCTGGCAGGTCACCACGATGCCCGACGGCAGGTGAGTGATGCGGACCGCGGAGTCGGTGGTGTTGACGCCCTGGCCGCCCTTGCCGGAGGACCGGTAGACGTCGATGCGTAGGTCGGTCTCGTCGATCTGTACCTGCTCGACCTCGTCGGGCTCGGGGTAGATCAGCACGCCCGCGGCAGAAGTATGGATGCGGCCCTGCGATTCGGTCACCGGCACGCGCTGCACCCGGTGCACGCCGCCCTCGAACTTGAATCGCGACCACACCCCGTCGCGCGCGGCGTCCTTGCTCTTGATCGACAATGTCGCGTCCTTGTATCCGCCCAGGTCGGAATAGGTGACATCGAGGGTCTCGACCTTCCACCCGTGCCGCTCGGCGTAGCGGATATACATGCGGGCCAGATCCGCCGCGAACAGCGCGGATTCCTCGCCGCCCTCGCCGGACTTCACCTCGAGCACCACGTCGTCCCCGTCGTGCGGGTCGCGCGGGGCGAGCAAGTCGGCGAGAGCCTGCTCCAGTTCCACCAGCTGTGTCTCCAGCCCCGGCACCTCCGCGGCGAACGAGGCATCGTCGGAGGCCAGCTCACGGGCGGCCTCCAGATCGTCGCGCACGGTCTCGAGCTTGCGATAGGTGCTCATCACCGGTGCCAACTCGGCGAACCGCTTACCCACCCGTCGCGCCGCACCCGCGTCGTTGTGCAACGACGGATCGGCGAGCTGCATCTCCAAGCCCGCGTACTCGGCCAGGATGTCGTCGATAGCGGACGGCTGCGTCACAGAAGGTTCCTTATGGTGTGGAAAAGCGATTACCTCGGGCAGAGAAACCACCGACGCCCGGCCTGCTGATGCAGTACCGGGCGTCGGGGGAGGTAACTAGGAGGCGTCTTCGGCCGTCTTGGCACCCGCGCGCTTGCCGTAGCGAGCCTCGAAGCGAGCCACGCGGCCGCCGGTGTCGAGGATCTTCTGCTTGCCCGTGTAGAACGGGTGGCACTGCGAGCAGACCTCGACCGAGATCTGGCCGGACTCCTTGGTGGAGCGAGTCTGGAAGGTGTTGCCGCAACCACACACAACGGTGGTGTCGACGTACGTGGGGTGGATTCCTGCCTTCATGGGCGTCCTCTCGATAATGGTCGCCGGGTCGTAGCTCCATGGAGTGGAGTACGTGAACCGGAACCGACTAGGCGGGAGTCTGCGAGAACTCGCAGACACACAGCGGTCCAGTATGCCAGATCAGGCCGCACTCACTCAGAACACCCCCCACCTCCGGTTTGTTCCCTGCTACACAGCGGCTGGCGCCGCGGTTCTCGGCGCTTGACTCCGCCGCTTCCCTCCCTGCGGGCACTCCTTCGTCGCACCCTCCGGTCAGTCCATCGGCGGAGGCGCGCCGAGAACGAAACAAGGGCCCCGCCGAAGCGAGGCCCTTGCCAGTAGTTCTAGACGATCACTCGTCGAGAGCGCTCGGTGCGGTCTTGGAGACCGTCATCAAGAACTCGAGGTTGTTCTTGGACTTGCGCAGACGATCCATCAGCAGATCGATCGCCTGGTGCGAGTCCAGACCCGACAGCACGCGCCGCAGCTTGTGCACGACAGCCATCTCGTCGGGCGAGAGCAGCAGCTCGTCGTGGCGGGTGCTCGACGGGTTGATGTCCACCGCGGGGAACACGCGCCGCTCGGCGATCTTGCGGTCGAGCTTGAGCTCGGCGTTGCCGGTGCCCTTGAACTCTTCGAAGATCACCGTGTCGCCGGTGGAACCGGTCTCCACCATCGCCGTGGCGATGATGGTGAGCGAGCCACCGTTCTCGATGTTGCGTGCCGCGCCGAGGAAACGCTTCGGCGGGTACAGCGCGGTCGAGTCGACACCACCGGAGAGGATGCGGCCCGACGCAGGCGAGGAGTTGTTGTACGCACGACCCAATCGGGTGATCGAATCGAGCAGCACCACAACGTCTTTGCCCATTTCCACCAGACGCTTGGCACGCTCGATGGCGAGCTCGGCGACGGAGGTGTGGTCACCCGGCGGGCGGTCGAAGGTGGAGGCGATGACCTCACCCTTCACCGAACGCTGCATATCGGTGACCTCTTCGGGACGTTCGTCGACCAGGACAACCATGAGGTAGCACTCGGGGTTGTTGATCGCGATCGCGTTCGCGATGTCCTGCATGATCGTGGTCTTACCCGCCTTGGGCGGGGACACGATCAGCGCACGCTGGCCCTTACCGATCGGCATGATCAGGTCGATCACGCGCGTGGTGAGCTTGTTCTGCGCGGTTTCCAGGCGCAGGCGCTCGTTCGGGTACAGCGGGGTGAGCTTCTGGAAGTCCGGACGACGACGCGCTGCTTCGAGCTCGCCACCGTTCACGGTGTCCAGGCGAACCAGCGGGTCGAACTTCTGTCGCTGGTTGTTCTGCTCGCCGTCGCGCGGGGCACGCACCGCACCGGTGATCGCGTCACCGCGGCGCAGGCCGTTCTTGCGGACCAGGTTCATCGACACGTACACGTCGTTGGGGCCGGCGAGGTAGCCGGAGGTCCGCACGAACGCGTAGTTGTCGAGGACATCGAGAATGCCCGCGACCGGCTGCAGGACGTCGTCCTCGCGAATGTCGTAGTCGCGGGCCTCGGTCTGGCCACCGCCGACGGGACCGCCATCGCGGTCACGACCACGACGACGCTCGCGGAATCGACGACCCCGGCGACCGCGGCCGCCTTCCTCGTCGTCACCACCACGGTCGTCGCGGGGACCGCGATTACCGCCGGTGTTGCCGTTCTGGCTCTGGTTCTGGTTGCGCTCGTTCTGATTACGCTCGCCACCGGTGCGCTCGCCACGGTCGTTGCCGCCACGGTCGTTGCCGTTGCGCTCGTTGCGCTCGGCACCGTTGCGGTCGCCACGATCGCGTCGGCGTTCGCCCTGGTCGCCGCCCTCGGCCTTATCGGCCTGCTTGGTCTCCTCGGCGCGGTTCTCGGCGGGGGCGCGGTTCTCGGCGGGGGCATTGTCGCCACCACCGGAACGGGCCTGGTCACGCCCACGGCGCTGCCTGCCACGACCACGCTGACCACCGTCGCGACCGGAATCCTCGCCTGCCTCGGCGGGGGCATCGGTCTTGACCTGCTCGGTCGCGGCCGGGTCGGCCTGCGCCTCGACGGTCTTGGCCTCGGTGGCCTTGACCTCGGCGGGAGCCTGCTTCTCGGCGGGCGCGGCCTGCTTCTCGGCCTTGGCGGACTTCTCCACCTTCGCGGGCGCTTCGCTCTTGGCAGGCGCTTCGCTCTTGGCAGGCGCTTGGCTCTTGGCGGGCGCTTCGTTCGCGACAGGCGCGGCGGCCGTCACGGCGGCGGGCTTGTCACCCTTGGCCGGCGCTCCGGATTGATTTTCCTTGATAGCGGCGATGAGATCGCCCTTACGCATTCCGGAGGTACCTCGGATACCGAGCTCCCCCGCCAGTGCGCGCAACTGCGGCAACAGCATTCCAGTCAGCCCCGATCGTGCGACGTCGGTTTGTTCGCTCATTTTCGAAATCTGTCCGGATTCACTTTCGCGGCTGCCCGAGTTCGTAGGGTTGGAATCCACCCCGGGTGTCGCGAGCAGGTCCGTTTCTGTCACGGAAGTCCTTTCCTTCCCTCGAATGCCGTGTGCTGATTCGAGGGTTCCGTTCCGTAGACCCGGCAACATATGCCGAGCTCGGATTATGCGTCCATGTTCGACGCCTGTGCCGTACTACCCGCCGCGGGAGGACCGGAGGCCTTCGCCACCAGAAGACAGTGGTGAGGGGAGCGATTGCCCTGATGAAGCACCGGCGTCTGATGCGCACGATGTACGGACTTGCTCAGAATAGCTGCCTATTGCGAACAACGGCAAGGCAGGCACGCCGTCAGTCGATCGATACTCCGGCGGCGATGCCGGGCTCGACCACGCGCAAACCGTCCGATTCGGCCTGTTTGCGCAGGTCATCGGGGAATTCTTCGGTGGTCAGCGCGAGAATAGTCGGGCCTGCGCCCGAAACCGTCGCCGCGATTCCCGCCGCGCGCAGCAGCTCGATCCACTTCGTGGTGAGTGGTAGCGCGGGTGCACGCTGGGTCTGGTGCAACCGGTCGGCGGTGGCCGACATCAGCAGATCGGGGCGTTCGGTCAGCGCGACGACGGCCAGCGCCGCCCGGCTGACGTTGAACGCCGCGTCGCCGTGGGGCACCTGCTCGGGCAGCAGCCCTCGGGTGTGCGCCGTGGAGGAGCGTTCCTGTGGGATCAGCACCACCGGGCGAAGAGCCGACGCCGGGGTGAGCCGCACGGCCCGGTAGGCGCGGGTCTGCGCGGCATCGGTTTCGGTCCACGACACCACGATTGCCCCGAGCACGCTGGCAGCGGCATTGTCGGGATGGCCTTCGAACTCCGAGGCGAGCTGCACCAGCCGGTCGTCGTCCATGCGCAGCGCGGGGTCGAACTTCGCGGCCAGCCCGGCGCCCGCGGCCAGTCCCCCGACCACGGCCGACGCGCTGGAACCGAGCCCACGCGAGTGCGGAATCACGTTGCGGCACACCACGTCGAGACCGTCGGCCCACACACCCAGCGATTCCAGTCCGCGCTCGATCGCGCGGACCACCAGATGTGTTGGGCCCCAAGGCACGTCGTCGGCGCCTTCACCCTCGACACGGATGTCGAGTCCCGATGCGGTAGTGCGCACCACGATTTCGTCGTAGATGCCCAATGCCATTCCGAGACAATCGAATCCGGGACCGAGATTGGCCGTGGAGGCGGGAACGCGCACGGTCACTTCGAGACCGGCGGGCAGCGTCGCTGTCATCAGCGTGGGCTCGGGTGCGGTCAACTCAGGCCAGCTCGAGTTCACGGGCGATAGCGACCGGGTCGACCGCGATCGGCTTGACCTCCGGCATTCCGGCCAGCGCGTTGTCGGGGTCCTTGAGACCGTTGCCGGTCACGGTGCACACGACGGTCAGGCCCGAATCCAGCCAGCCTTCCTTGCGCGCGGCCAGCAGACCGGCCACGCTCGCGGCCGACGCGGGCTCGACGAAGACGCCCTCTTTCGCGGCGACGAGGCGGTAGGCGGCCAGGATCTCGTCGTCGGTGGCCGCGCGGAAGGCGCCACCGGACTGCTCCTTGGCCTCCATCGCACCGTTCCACGACGCCGGGGCGCCGATCCGGATAGCGGTCGCGATGGTCTCCGGGTCCTTCACCGGCGCACCGTTGACCAGCGGCGCGGCACCGGCGGCCTGCACACCGAGCATGCGCGGCAGCACCGAGGTGATGCCGTCGGCGTGGTACTCGCGGTATCCACGCCAGTAGGCGGTGATGTTGCCCGCGTTGCCGACCGGCAGCACGTGCACATCGGGCGCCTTGCCGAGCACGTCGCAGATCTCGAACGAGGCGGTCTTCTGGCCTTCGATACGCGCCGGGTTCACCGAGTTCACCAGGCCGACCTGCGGAAACTCCGCGGTCACCTTGCGCGCCAGCTCGAGACAGTCGTCGAAGTTGCCCTCGACCTGGATGATCTTGGCGCCGAGCATCACGGCCTGGGCCAGCTTGCCCATCGCGATCTTGCCCTGCGGGATCAGCACCGCGCATTCCATGCCGGCGCGGGTGGCGTACGCCGCGGCCGAGGCCGAGGTGTTGCCGGTCGACGCGCACAGCACGGCCTTCTGACCGCGGTACTTGGCGTCGGTCATCGCCATGGTCATGCCGCGGTCCTTGAACGAACCCGTCGGGTTGGCACCCTCGACCTTGAGGTACACCTCGCACCCGGTGAGCGCGGACAGGTGCGGCGCGGGGACCAGCGGGGTACCGCCCTCGAACAGGGTCACCGGCTCCCAGTCGGCCGCACCGGCCAAGCGGTCGCGGTAGGCAGCGATCAGACCGGGCCAGCGCGAGTGCACGCCCAACTGCGGTGCGATTCCAGTCGTGCTCATGCCAACGCTCCCTGCGTCGCGGCGCAACCGTGCGCGCGCGTGTCTTCTGCGTACGATGCGGTGCGAATGTCGGCGACGCCGCGCACATTCCGCCTCATTCTTCTGTGCCTTCCAGTCTGAGAACGCTGGTCACAGCGGTGACGGATTCCATGTCCGCCAATACGGCGACAGTATCTGCCAGCGACGACTCCACCGCATGGTGGGTGACGACCACGAGTCGGGCGCCGTCGCCGTGGCCCTGCTGACGCACGGTGGAGATGCTCACCCCGTGCTGGGCGAAGGTGTCGGCGACCGCGGCGAGCACGCCGGGACGGTCCTCCACCTGCAGGTTCACGTGATAGCGGGTGGGGGTGTCACCGATCGGCGCGATCGGCAGCTCAGCATAAACCGATTCGCCGGGTGCCCGACCACCGTAGAACTTGTTGCGCGCGGCCATCACCAGGTCGCCGAGCACGGCCGACGCGGTGGGGGCGCCACCGGCGCCCTGCCCGTAGAACATCAGGCGACCGGCGTTGTCGGCTTCCACGACCACCGCGTTGAACGCGCCGTTGACCGAGGCCAGCGGGTGCTTGCGCGGGATGAGCGCCGGGTAGACCCGCACCGAGACGCGATCCTTGCCGCCCTGTTCCAGCGTCGGCTCGCCCGGACCGGCCGAGACGCGCTCGCAGATGGCGAGCAGCTTCACCGTGCAGCCGACAGCCGACGCGGTCTCGAGGTCTTCGGCGGTGATCTTGGAGATGCCCTCGCGGTAGACGTCCGCCGCGGTCACCCGGGTGTGGAACGCCAGCGAGGCCAGGATCGCGGCCTTGGCGGCGGCGTCGTAACCCTCGACATCGGCGGTGGGGTCGGCCTCGGCGTAGCCGAGCGCGGTGGCCTCGGCGAGCACGTCGTCGTAGGCGGCGCCGGTCTCGTCCATCGCGGAGAGGATGAAGTTGGTGGTGCCGTTGACGATGCCGACGACCTTGTTCACCCGGTCACCCGACAGCGACTGGATCAGCGGCCGGACCACCGGGATCGCACCGGCCACGGCGGCCTCGAAGTACAGATCGGCGCGGCTGCCCTCGGCGGCGGCGGCGAGTTCACCGGTGTAGTCGGCCAGCAGCGCCTTGTTGGCGGTGACGACGGACTTGCCCGCGTTGAGCGCGTCGCCGATCAGCTTGCGGGCGGGGTCGATGCCGCCCATGACCTCGACCACGAGGTCGACATCGTCGCGGGCGACGAGCGCGGCGGCGTCGGTGGTGAGCAGCTCGGCGGGCAGACCGCGGTCCTTGCTGATGTCGCGCACGGCGACACCGCGCAGCACGAGCGGCGCTCCGACGCGCGAACGCAGGTCATCGGCGTGATCGCGCAGCACGCGAACCACCTCGGTACCGACAGTGCCCATCCCGAGCACGGCTACGCCGAGCGGACGCCCCGCATCTTTGGTGCCGTTCATTCTTCCACCTCCAGGCTGAGCAGGTCCGCCACCGTTTCCCGGCGCAGAATCAGTCGCGACGCACCGTCACGCACCGCGACCACGGCGGGCCTGGTGAGCAGGTTGTAGCGGCTCGACATCGAATAGCAGTACGCACCGGTCGCGGCAACGGCCACCAGGTCGCCGGGGGCCGCGTCGGCGGGCATCCAGGTATCACGAATGACGATATCGCCACTCTCGCAATGCTTTCCGACCACGCGGGCCACGACCGCATGGGCGTCCGACGAGCGCGAGACCAGACGGCAATCGTAGTCGGCCTGGTACAGCGCGGGGCGGATATTGTCGCTCATCCCGCCGTCCACGCTCACGTAGCGACGGCGCGCGCCACCGTCGAGTTCGACATCCTTGATGGTGCCGACCTCGTACAGGGTGACGGTGCCCGGACCGGCGATGGCGCGGCCCGGTTCCACGGCGATGGTCGGCTCCGGCAGCCCGGCACGGGCGGCCTCGGCGGCGACCAGGGCGCGCAGATTGGTGGCGAATTCGCCCAGCGGGGGCGGGTTGTCGCTCGGCAGGTAGGAAATACCGAGGCCGCCGCCGAGATCCAGGGTCGAGATCTGGGCGGTGCGGTCGATGCCGAACTTGTCGATGGCCTCGCGCAGCAGGCCGAGCATGCGGCGCGCGGCGATCTCGAAGCCGTCGAGTTCGAAGATCTGCGAGCCGATGTGGCTGTGCAGACCGACCAGACGCAGGTTGTCGGCCTCGAAGACGCGCGCGAGCGCTTCCATGGCGTCGCCGCCGGCGATCGAGAAGCCGAACTTCTGGTCCTCGTGCGCGGTGGAGATGTACTCGTGGGTGTGCGCTTCGACGCCGACGGTCACGCGGACCAGCACGTCCTGCACCACGCCCGCCGCACCGGCGACCGCTTCGAGCCGCTCGATCTCGTAGAGCGAGTCGACGACCACGTGCCCGACACCGGCGGTGACGGCGGCTTCGAGCTCGGGCACCGACTTGTTGTTGCCGTGCAGCGCGATGCGCTCTGCCGGGAAACCGGCGTTCAGCGCGACCGCGAGCTCGCCGCCGGAGCACACGTCGAGGGAAAGGCCCTCGTCCCGGATCCAGCGCGCGATCTCGCCACACAGGAACGCCTTGGACGCGTAGTGCACGCGGGCGTTGGCCCCGAACGCGGCCACCATGTCGCGGCAGCGCGAACGGAAATCGTCCTCGTCGATCACGAACAGCGGCGTGCCGTACTGCTCGGCGAGCTGGGTGACGGGCACGCCCGCCAGCCGGACCACACCGTCGTCAGCGCGCGAGGCATTGCGCGGCCAGACGTTCGCGGGGAGGTCGATCATCTCCCTCGGATCGGTCGGGCGCTCGGCCAGACTCGGTGCGTGCGGGATCTCTGCGTGCCGGGGACCGGCCGGGTGTGCACTCATTGCGGTGCGTCCTTCCTGAAAAGCTTGCCGGTGTTCACATGCGCTCCGGTGCGCTCACGCCGAGCAGGGCCAGGCCGTTGGCCAGCACCTGGCGGGTCGCCTTGACCAGTTCGAGCCGGGCCGCGTTGAGCGGAGTGACGGCGTCGTCACCCTTGGGGAGCACGCGCATGTCGTCGTCGGACTGGAACGGGTGGTAGACACCGGCCAGTTCTTCGAGGTAGCGGGCGATGCGATGCGGTTCGCGGGTATCGGCGGCGGTGGCGACCACGCGCGGGAAGTCGCCGAGGGTGCGGATCAGGTCGCCTTCGCGACCGGAGGTCATCAGCGCGAAATCCGGTGCCACCGAAGCGAATTCGGGATACTTCGCGGCGTTGCCGATGATGCTGTTGGTCCGCGAGTGCGCGTACTGCACGTAGTAGACCGGGTTCTCGCTGCTCGCCTTGGTCCACAGGTCCAGGTCGATGTCGATGCTCGAGTTCACCGAGGAACGCACCAGCGAGTAGCGCGAGGCGTCGACGCCGATCTGCTCGACCAGGTCGTTGAGGGTCACCACGGTGCCCGCGCGCTTGCTCATCTTCACGGCGACGCCGTCGCGCACCAGGTTCACCATCTGGCCGATCAGCACCTCGACGGTGTCGGGGTTGTCACCGAACGCGGCCGCGGCGGCCTTCAACCGGCCGATGTAGCCGTGGTGGTCGGCGCCGAGCATGTAGATGGCCAGGTCGAAGCCGCGGCCACGCTTGTTCTGGAAGTAGGCGATGTCACCGGCGATGTAGGCGGCGTTGCCGTCGCTCTTGAGGACCACGCGGTCCTTGTCGTCGCCGTATTCGGTGCTGGCGATCCACCACGCACCGTCCTTCTCGTACAGGTTGCCCGAGTTCTTGAGCTGCTCGACGGCCTGTTCCACGGCGCCGGAGGCGAACAGTTCGCTCTCGTTGAAGTACACGTCGAAATCGGTGCCGAACTCGTGCAGATCCGCCCGGATCTGGGCGAACATCTGCTGTACGCCCTCGCTGCGGAACACCTCGTGACGCTCTTCGGCGGGCAGGGTGAGCACCTCGGGATGCGCGGCGACGATGCCCGCGCTGATCTCGGAGATGTACTCGCCCGCGTACCCGTCCTCGGGGGTCGGCTCGCCCAGCGCGGCCGCGACCAGGGACTTCGCGAAGCGGTCGATCTGCGCGCCGTGGTCGTTGAAGTAGTACTCGCGCGTCACGTCGGCGCCCTGAGCTGCCAGGATGCGACCCAGCGCGTCGCCGACGGCGGCCCAGCGGGTGCCACCCAGGTGCACCGGACCGGTCGGGTTCGCCGAGACGAATTCGAGGTTGATCTTGGTGCCCGCCAGCGCGAACCCGGTGCCGTAGATCTCCCCCGCGGCCAGGATCTGGCTCACGATCGCACCCTGTGCCGAGGCGGCGAGGCGAATGTTCAGGAATCCGGGCCCGGCGATCTCGGCCACATCGATACCCTCGGTCGCCGACAGCGCCTCGGCCAGCCAGCCGGCCAGCTCACGGGGGTTGGTTCCGACCCGCTTGGCCACCTGCATCGCTACATTCGTGGCATAGTCGCCGTGTTCGGGGTTGCGCGGACGCTCCACTGTGACCTGCTCGGGCAGGACCGACGAGTCCAGTCCGCGTTCGACAAGCACCTTCGCCGCGGTGGTACGAAGGAGATCTGCAAGGTCAGCTGGAGTCACGAGTCTCTATCCTATTGGCTGGGCCCCTTGCAACCACTACCGCCCGCCACGAACCCACCGATCCACACGTCGAAAGAGCACAACGAGCGATGCCTAGCAGGACCAGCGCCACATCAGCCAAGGCCGTGCGGGCCGCGGGGAAGTCGTCTCCGTCCCGCAAGACCCGCAAGGGCAACCTTCCGGGCAAGAAGCGGGACACGCCATGGGCCCTGCTCGGCGCGGGCCTCGCCATCGTCGCGCTGGTCGGCCTCCTCGCCTACAGCCTGGTGCCCAAGTACATGGACCAGGCCGCGATCCGGGAAGCCCAGACCGATCTCAAGGAATGGGTGCCCTCCAAGGAGAACCAGGACCCCTCGGCGAAGATCGACGGCGTCGTGAAGTCGCAGTACCCGGCCGGTCTGCACGTGACCGCCAGCCAGCGCGTGGCCTACGACAAGGCCCCCGCCTTCGGTGGCCCGCACGACGGCGCGTGGGCGAACTGCACGGGCACCGTGTACGCCAAGCCGATCCGCATGGAGAACGCGGTGCACTCGCTCGAGCACGGCGCGGTCTGGATCGCGTACAACCCCGACAAGGTCGACGCGGCCGGTGTCGAGACGCTGTCGAACTTCGTCAAGGGCCGTCAGTACTCGCTGATGTCGCCGTACCCGGGTCTCGACTCGGCGATCTCGCTGCAGTCGTGGGGCCACCAGCTCAAGCTGGACAATGCCGACGACGCGCGGATCAAGCAGTTCATCTCAGCCCTGCGCGAGAACCCGTACGCCTACCCCGAGGTCGGCGCGAGCTGCTCGAACCCGATCTTCGACGCGAACAACCCGCCACCGTTCGACTCCTCGCCCTACGGCCCCGAAGCGGTCCCGATGGACGGTAAGGGCCTGACTCAGGACCCGACCGAACTCGGTGGCGGCGGCACGGGCTCGGGCATCCCCGGCCTGCCGAACATCCCGATGCCGGGCGGCCTGCCCTCGGGCCAGTAGTGAGCACGGAAGAAAGCGCGGTCGAATCCGACGACACCGCACCCGAGTCGAGCGCGCGTCGCCCGGCCGGGGCGGTGCTCGTCCTCGGTGCGATCGGTCTGCTGCTGCTCGGCGCGGTGGCCGGCGTGCTGTTGCGGATGCCGCTGGAGAAGAACTCCGAACCCGAGCCCAGCGCTGTCGACATCGGTTTCAGCCAGGACATGTCGGCCCATCACGCCCAGGCCGTCGACATGGCAGGCGTGGCGCTGATCGCCTCGACCGACAACGACGTGCGCCGCCTCGCCTACGACATCCTGACCACCCAGCAGAACCAGATCGGCCGCATGCAGGCCTGGTTGCAGCTGTGGGGCGAGTCCAACCAGAACGTCGACGGCTATATGGGCTGGATGACCGACGACCACGGCAGTGCGGGCCACCACGGCGGCAGCGCGGCCGAACCCGCGATGTCGGGCCCGATGCAGCAGATGCCCGGCATGGCGAGCCAGGAAGAGATGACCGCGCTGCGCCAGTCCACCGGCCCCGCCCTCGACACGATGTTCCTGCAATTGATGCTGCGCCATCACCAGGGTGGCGTCCCGATGCTCGACTACGCCGCCGAGCACGCCGACACCACCGCGGTCCGCACCCTCGCAGCCACCATGGCGAAAACCCAAGAGGGCGAATCCCAGCTGATGACGACCATGCTCGCCACCCGCAACGCCACTCCCCTCCCCCTCAACTGACCCCCGAGGCCGGACCGGCCCATCCCCGGTCCGGCACGGTTTTTGGCGCACCGCACTCGATGCGATACGCTGTCGCTGCCCGATCGCCTCACCGCGACCGGCATCTATCCCGCCCTCGTAGCTCAGGGGATAGAGCGTCTGCCTCCGGAGCAGAAGGCCGCAGGTTCGATTCCTGCCGAGGGCACACACGAAGAAGGCCCCCGACCAGCACTCCAGCTGGCGGGGGCCTTTTTCGTCGGCGCGATCACGACCATCGGATCCTTGCGCAGGTGCATCGTCGTGCCGCAGGTATGGCGAGCATTGTGGAGCCTGCCAGGTCAGGACGACATCGCCATCGCGGTGCCGTGGGTCCGCGGGTCGTCGATGGCGTCGAGTAGGTAGCTCGCCAGGTCGGCTCGTGATGTTCGCGGGCCGGCTTTCGTGTTCGTACCCAAAAGGATTCGCGGCCTACTTGTGGCAGGGCCATCGGTCAACCGGGTGGGCCTGATGGCGGTCCAGCGTAATTCGCTGTGCGCGAGCAGCTGTTCCATACGCGCCATATCCGTGTACGTGTAGCGCATGATTCGATGCAGCGCGCGGGCGAGCAACCGGGTCGCCGGTCCCGCGTCGGACGGAATGTCCAGCCCGGCGGAAGAGACGACCAGCAGTCGCCCACCGGGCGGCATGGCGGCGATGATCTCGGTGGCGCCGGCCGAGTAGACGGTGGTGGGTCCACGGTCGCGGGCACCGAGTGCGGAGATGACCGCGTGGTGTTCGTCGAGCAGACCCGCGAGGGATCCGGGCACGGTTGGGTCGGCGACCATCACGGTCAATCCCGGTGCAGGAGGGAGGCTTCCGGCCGGACGGACAATCGCGGTGACACGATTGCCGCGGGCCAGGGCCTCGGCGACAACCGCCCGCCCGGTGCGCCCGGTGGCTCCGACCACGGCGATGGTGGTCATCGGTGCGCGCCGGGTCGGGTGGCGGGCCGGAATCTGAAGGAGACCGCCTCCATCAGCGGCTTGCGCTGGGTCTTCTGTACCGCGGCGATGCGCCACTGGCTCTCGGCGTCGCGGATCACGGTGTAGGTCGCGAGTTTGCCGAGCTTCTTCGCATCGCCCTTCGAGGATTCACCTCGCGTGACAACGATGGCAGTATCGCTTCCGTACCTGCGGATTTCGAGAATCTGCACGGTGAGGCGGGTGCCTTTCAGGAAGCTGTCGAACAGCGCCTGGTGCGCCCGGCCGATCTCGACGCCACCGTGGTAGACGGTGCCGACAAAGGTGACATCGGTGGCGTCGGCGGTGAAGCACGCGCCGTAGGCGGCGCCGTCGCCACGGTTCCAAGCGTCCTGGCTGCGCTGGACGAGAGCGCGGATGTCGAGGTTGTCGGTGTCCATGATTGTTTCCTTTCAGTGCGCGAGCACGGCCAGTGCGGTCTTGCGCGGTAGTAGCCGCAGCGCGGCGGTGAACAGTCGATTGGTCCGGTTGGTGAGGACTACCGGACCGGCCTTGTCGGACAGGGCTTTCCGGGCACGGTCCACGACCTGCTGCGGAGTCTGGACCAGCCAGGGCGGTACATCAGCGCCGGCTCGGGAGGCGGTGACGCCCGGGCACAATGCCAGGACATGCACGCCGCAGGATTTCTGTTCGTGCCACAGTGTTTCGGAGAACGTGGTGACGAAGGCCTTCGAGGCGCTGTAGACGCTCATTCCCGGCTTCGGGGTGTAACCGAGCGTGGAGGAGACGTTCACCAGCGCGCTGCCGGCCACGGCATGGTCGAGGAACGCGTGGGCCAGGACGACGACCGCCCGGCAGTTGAGATCCATTACAGTGAGCGCGGATTCGAGCGAAAGCTCGGCGAAGTCACCGTGCGTGGCGGTTCCCGCATTGTTGACCAGGAGGCTGTAGCCGCCGCTCCGGAGCAGTGCGGCGGTCGCGCGCAGCCCCTCCATGGTCGCGAGGTCCGCGACGAGATAGTCGTGCCCCGCGCCGAGCTCGGACATCAACTGGTCCAGGTCGGCAATTCCGCGGGCCACCGCGGTGACCGAATAGCCTTGCTCGGCAAGCGATATCGCGAAAACCCGGCCGATGCCCGCGCTGGCCCCGGTGATGAGCGCCCTCATCGTTCGGCCGCGGGCTTGGTCGCCGGATCGAACAGGTAGGAGATGCGCTCCATGACTCGCTGCCGCTGGGTGTTGTGGAAGCTGGCGATCCGCCACTTGCCGTCCGGTTCGTGCACCATCGTGTAGGTCTGGGTCTTGGATAGCTCGGCGGGGCGCTCGTCGTCGTAGCGGTCGCCCCGGCTGGTGACGATCGCGACGTCACCGCCGTAGAAGCGCACGTCCAGGTACGAGTCGGCGAGCTCGGTGCCCTTCAGAAATCCATTGAACAGGGCCCGATGCCCCTCGGTGAGATCCTGACGGCCCGCGTAATGGGTGCCGACAA
This sequence comes from Nocardia salmonicida NBRC 13393, assembly GCF_001613085.1. Classification (GTDB taxonomy): domain Bacteria; phylum Actinomycetota; class Actinomycetes; order Mycobacteriales; family Mycobacteriaceae; genus Nocardia; species Nocardia salmonicida. The sequence continues at coordinate 299,354 of NZ_BDBR01000010.1, read as the reverse complement.
AAGTGGTGTACGTGGCATTTTCAGTGAAGGTCGCGCCGTAGGCGTCGGCATCGTTGCGACCCCACGCGGCGGTCATCTCCGACAGCGTGGCACACACCCCCTGTAAATCGGCAGCGGTGCCCCCGTCGGGTGCGACGCCGGTGCACTCGGCGACGCCAGTGTCGCGCACATCCGAGGTCTGACTCAGCCACACGTATCCGCCGCCGGCTGCGACGCCGAGCGCGAGGGTGGTCGCACCCAGCGCTCGCACGATGGTGCGACGGCGATTCCTGGCGGGAGTGGTGGCCGATTCGGCATCGCCGATAGTCGCGTTCATGGAGGGAACCTCTCTCGTAATATTACCTGCTTGCAAGATCTTAATGCCCATAAGAAGTATCTTCGTTAGAGAAGAGATTATGAGAAGGGTGAGCCCCTGTCAACAGATGAACGCGAAACCGACGCCGACCCCGTTCTTCCGCCGGTACCCGAGTTCCGTTGTGCCGTGTACTCGAGCGAGCGCGAAGGCAGTCGGACTGGACGGGGTCGCGGTCGTCGTCGAGCGGCGAGGTCGAACGCACAGGCCCCGAGTCGAACCCACCCAGAGTGATCCGATGATGCTGCCCCGCCTCATCGCCACCGATCTCGACGGCACCCTCCTACGCGCTGACGGCACAGTCTCCCAGCGCACGCTCGACGCATTGCGGACCGCCATCCGCGCCGGGGTGGAGATAGTTGTCGTCACCGCGCGGGGTTCGCGGCCGAGACCGGCCACCGGGTGTTCTTCGAACCGGGCTACCGGCCGAGGCTGACGCGGGACACCGGGGCCGAGTCGCCTGTGCAAGCTCTCGCCGACGTGTGGACCCTCGATGTCCCCATCGTGAAGCTTCTCGCCTATTCCGCACCGGGTACGCGATGGGCAACGCCCCACGCCAGCGTGCGTGCGGCGGTAGCCAGACATACCGCGTCGAACGAGGAGGACAGGGTCGCGGTCGTCATCGAGCGGCTCTTCGAGAGCATGTAGTCGGGCCCCGGCCGACACTCGGAGTGACGTCGGCGTCTAGCCGACGGCCTCCTTCGGGCGGCGGTAGGCGGCCTCGACCAATCGCGTCAGTTCAGCGTTGAATTCCGGCTGGGCTTCGATGTTACTGAGATGGCCGGTCGGCAAGATTTCCATCCGCACGAAACTGCCTGTCGCGCGCAGCATTTCCGAAATCAGTTCGGAGTGGGCGACCGGGATCACGTCATCGAAGGAACTTGCGACGATCGAGGTGGGCACCACCAGATTTCGCGCCGATTCGCCCAGATCCATGTCGGCTGCCAGCAACCCGAAGCGAGCCCGGACCAGCGCCGGACAGGACCGGACGATGTTCATGCCGAAGTCGAGCAGGTCCCCCTTGGCGGCGGTGCTCATGATCTGCCGGGCGAACAGCCATTCCACCGGGGCGATCGGAGGGAAGACGATCGGGAAGCCGATGCCGACGCGGCCCACCAGGAACGGCAGCGGCACTTTGAGTTTCAGCAGCCGGGACGGCCGGTTGAACAGCGGAACCACGGTGGTCTCGAAGATCAGATGCGCGGCCGCGGTATTGGCGAGCAGCACCGAATGCGCCCGTGCCGCAACCTGTTCCGGGTAGCGACCGGCCCAGGCTTGCAGAGTCATACCACCCATGCTGTGGCCGACCAGGACCGCGCGTTGCCCGGCGTCGAGGGTCGCGTCGAGCACATCGGCGAGATCGTCGGCGAGCAAGTCCATGCTGAGCTTGCTCGAGCCGAACTCGCTGGCGCCGTGACCACGCTGGTCATAGGCGATAACGCGGTACTCACCGGCGAACGCGTTGATCTGGGCATTCCAGTATTCGATAGCGCAGGTCCAGCCGTGCACCAACACGATGGCAGGCGCGTCCTCGGGGCCGTAGGAGTGCACGCGCAGCCGAGTTCCGTCCCTGGTGGTCACGGGGACGACCCGGCGGGCGACGGTAGGCGGATTGAACGCGGCGGTCGCGTAGGAACGGGACCGCAAGTTCGCGCGGTGAGCGTCGAACAGAGCACTGGATATGCCCGTCCACGCCGTCGCCAGCAAGGCAAGCATCAGACAACTCCTTTGTTGTTACTGATCGAGACAGTAGGGCCAAGAAGGTGCCCGCTTGCCGGTACTGACAGTGATAGGTACGGACCACAGTGAATGCGGCGAATAGCCGTGATCGGTCCAGCGCCGACATCAGCGACATCCCGGATCGGCCGAATTTGTCCGGACCGGATCGGCGGGTTACGGTACGCCGAAAGCTTGGTGTACCCGCTCGATCTCGCACGGTTCCATACGTTGTGGGGGCCAACGCCCCCGATGACATCAGGAGCGTTGCCATGACGAATCCGCCCGAGGGACAGCAACCTCCCTTCGGTCAGCAGCCGCCGGTCGAGCCGGGGATGCCATCCGGGCCGCCGGGGTATCCGCACGCGGGGTTCGGCGCGGGTGGGCCGCCGGGGCCCGAATATCCGGATGGCCCCGACGTTTTCATCCCGCCGCCCGCGCCGAAGAAGAAGCGGACCGGGTTGTTCATCGTGCTCGGTGTCGTCGCGCTGGTGGTGATCGGCGCGCTGGTGACAGGCGTGGTGCTCACATTGCAGGGTCGTACGCCGCTGTCGTCGGACGAGAAGCAGATCGATGTCGCGGTGCGCGACTTCTACGACACGCTCGACTCCGACGGTTTCGTCGCCGCCGCGCAGCTGGCCTGCCAGGCCGATCGCACGGAGATCGACAATCTCACCACCGAGCAGCGCGCGCAGTTCGAGCGGGCGACGGTGCAGGTGACGATCGATGACGTCAAAGACATCGTCATCACCGGTGACGATGCGAAGGCGACGGTGACCGGCCAGCTGACACTGTCGGTGGAGGGCGAGGAGCCCGATACCGAGTCCAGCACCGAGGAGCACCTCACCAAGGAAGACGGCACCTGGAAGATCTGCTCGGCACCGGCCAACAAGCACTGATCGAACGCCGCCTCGGCGACCCCGCGCATCCTCGGCATCGACACCGGGACCATTGAGATCACGCTGATCCCAACCCTGGTCGTGCACACGGGCGCACGGCACTATCAATGGCGAGGCGGGCGTGGCTGAGTGGTTTAGGCAACGGTCTGCAAAGCCGTTAACGCGGGTTCAATTCCCGCCGCTCGCTCTGTGGGGAAAGCGGCTGGGTCGTGGAATGATCGGATTCATGTCACGGCCCAGACCGCTCTCCCATGACCCCATCGCCGAGGCGTACCGGCAGTGGGTGGCCCACGGCTGGGAATCGGTCGCCGACGGGATGGCCCTGGTGACCTCGCTGGTCCGAGCGCAGCAGATCGTGATGGCACGCGTCGACGAGGCCCTCAAACCGTCCGGCCTGACGTTCTCCCGCTACGAACTCCTGCAACTGCTCAGTTTCAGCCGCACCGGCGCTCTGCCGATGGCCAAGGCGAGTGCGCGTCTGCAGGTGCACCCGACGAGCGTGACCAATACCGTCGATCGACTCGAAGCCGCCGGGCTGGTGATTCGTGTCCCGCACCCCAGCGATCGACGGGCAACTCTCATCGAAATCACCGATGCGGGAAGGAAATCCGTGTCCGAGGCCACGGCGGCACTCAACTCCGAAGTGTTCGCCGAACCCGGTCTGCCCGCCGATCAGGGTCGCGATCTGATACGACTGCTGGCACAATTCCGACACGCCGCGGGCGATTTCGATATCGACGACCCGGAAAACCTCGCATTTCACGCGACCTGGCAACCGACGGGTGAATCTTCGGCCGACCCCCTTGGCAGCTAGCGCGAAAAGGTCCACGATGTAGCCCATGGTGCTGATCCTCGGGGTATCGGCGGGCGCGGGTGGAGCCCGTGCCTTGCTGACCCATTCCGATCAGCCCCACATGCCGCCCATCGACCGGATCCACGTACCGCGCCGGGCAGGGGGCTCGGTGGAGGAATCGGTACTCACCGCGATCCACCGTATGCGCGCGGCGGCGGCAGAACGCGACGAGTACATCTCCGGCACAGCTGTCACCTGCCGCAGCGAGCTACAGGCCGACGCGATCAGAGCGGCCGCGGGCCAGGCCGACTTCGCGATCGTCGACGAACCGCTCGCCCAGCTGCGCTACCTGCGTTTCACCGGCCTGCTGCCCGCCGCCGACTCGGTCCTGCTCTACGACCTCGGCAGTTCCGGTCTGACCATCACCCACGCCGATTGCCGCACCGAAACGATCATCGCGGGCAAACGCAGCACCCTCCTCAGCGGCAACGGCTACGACGCGCTGTTGCGCTGGCAACTCGCGCGCAGCGGCATCTCGGCCGACGCGCATGCCAGCCGCGAACACCGAGAATCGTTGAGCCGCACCAGGGTTGTCACCGCCGCCGATGCCGACACCGGCGGCCGCGCGGTACTGACCCGCAGCGACCTCGCCGCGTTATGCGAAGCGGGACTGCATCATTCGGCCTCGTTCGTGCGCCTGCTGATCGAGGAGACAGGGGTGCAGCCGGGAGCGCTGGCACTGCTGGGTGGCTGCACCCGCAACCCGAGTCTGCGGGCGGATCTGGGCCGGCTGATCGGTCTGCCGACCGTGTACGACCCTGAGCCGGAATATGTTTCGGCTCGGGGCGCGGTGCTGCTGTGCGCCCGCCGTCCCTCGGCGCGGTTACGCATGCCACGACGAGGTGCGGGCGTCATCGGCGTCGCGCCGCGCGCGAGCCACCGAAAACTTCTCGCCGCGGTCGCGGTGACGGCCACCCTCGGTGGCACCGTCGTCGGCCTGCTCAGCAACGAAAACACCTCGGCGCGGTCCCCTGAGGAGGGCACCGCGCCGACTACCGCGCACTTCATCGACGGTGCGCCGCGCTGGAAACCGAACTAGCGGTTGCTGAAGTTCGGCGGTCGCTTCTCGACGAAGGCGGCCATGCCTTCCTTCTGATCCTCGGTCGCGAACAGCGAATGGAACACCCGGCGTTCGAACAGCAGCCCCTCGGCGAGGGTGGTCTCGAACGAGCGGTTCACCGCCTCCTTGGCGATCATCGCGACCGGCAGCGACATCGACGCGATGGTCTGCGCGGCCTCGAGCGCGGTGTCGAGCAATTCGTCGGCGGGCACGACCCGCGACACGAGCCCGGAACGCTCGGCTTCCTCGGCGCCGATCATCCTGCCGGTCAGGATCAGATCCATCGCCTTGGCCTTGCCGATCGCGCGGGTGAGACGCTGCGAGCCGCCGATACCGGGGATGACGCCGAGCGTGATCTCGGGCTGACCGAACTTGGCGCTGTCGGCGGCGATCAGGATGTCGCACAGCATCGCCAGCTCACAACCGCCACCGAGCGCGTAGCCCGAGACGGCGGCGATGGTGGGCTTGCGGAAGTTGGCCAGCCGGTCCCAGCGGGCGAAGTAGTCGGCCAGGAACATGTCCATGTACGACTTGGGCGCCATCTCCTTGATGTCGGCGCCCGCGGCGAAGGCTTTCGCCGAGCCGGTGATCACGACGGCGCCGATGGAATCGTCGCCGTCGAGTTCGTCGAGCGCGGCGATGACGTCGTCGAGTACCTGGGCATTGAGGGCATTGAGCGCCTTGGGCCGGTTCAGGGTGATCCAGCCGACCCCGCCCTTCCCGTCGGCGCCGCCCTTGCGCTCCAGCAGAATCGTCTCGAATTCGGTCACGGCCACCCTCTTGTCAGTCAACGGTCACGGATCACGCTGACGATACCGAGCCAGGTCGCCCACCGGTGCAGGGTGCCGCTCCGATCAGGCCCGCAGTCCCAGTTCGCGCTCGCCGAGCGCGGCGAAGTAGGCGTCGACCTGGGCATCGGTGACGTCGGCGAGAGTGGCGGGCGACCAGTGCGGCGTGCGGTCCTTGTCGATCACCTGCGCGCGGATGCCCTCGACCAGATCGTGGGTGCTCAGCGCGGCCACGGTGATCCGCAGTTCGGCATTCAGCGCCCCGGCCAGTGTCAGGTCGCGGGCATCGCGCAGCGCGCGCAGGGTCGCTTTCAGCGCGATCGGGGATTTCGACAGCAGGTCATCGGCGGCCTTGGTCGCTTCGGGCGAATCTGCCGCACGCAGCGCCTCGACGATCTGTTCGACGGTGTCGGCGGCGTAGCAGGTATCGATCCAGTCGCGCTGGGCGTCCAGCTCTGACTCCGGTGCGGGCGTGGCGAATCGGGCGATCGCCTCGTCGGCCGGGGTGGTGCGCAACGCGTCGAGCAGGGCGGGCAGGTCTTCGGAGGCGACGAACGTATCGGCGAAACCGGCCACGATCGCGTCGCCCGCGCCCATCCGCGCGGTGGTGAGCGCCACGTGGGTGCCCAGCTCGCCGGGAGTGTGCGAGAGCAGATAGGTGCCGCCGACGTCGGGCACGAAGCCGATGCCCACTTCGGGCATGCCGATCTGCGAGCGCTCGGTGACGATGCGGTGGCTACCGTGCGCCGACAAGCCCACTCCGCCACCCATCACGATGCCGTCCATCACCGCCACGTACGGCTTCGGGTAGCTGCCGATCAGGTCGTTGAGCAGGTATTCGTCACGCCAGAACGCCGCCGACGCGGTGTCGATCGGCGCCGGTACGTCCGCGCCGCCGTCGTTGATCGCTTTCGCGTCGCGATGGATGGCCACGATGTCGCCGCCCGCGCACAGGCCGCGCTCGCCCGCGCCGACGACCGCGACGGTCCGGATCGCCGGATCGGTAGCCCATGCCCGCAGCTTCTCGGTGATGGCCAAGCTCATCGAGTGGTTGAGCGCGTTGATCGCGCGCGGCCGGTTCAGCGTGATCAGACCGAGCCCGCCACGTACCTCGAACAGCACTTCCGCTTCACTCATGCCCGTCACGATAAAGTCGGATATCGGAGGATCCGAAACTGTGGCGCGCCGTCTGTGACGCATTCCACCGCGTCCGATTTGCGGCACAATCAGAGCATGGGCAGCGACCACTTCGTGCGGATCACCCGCCTGCGCGCACTGATCGACCACGAGAACACCGGCGCGGGCGAGCGCGCCACCGCGGAACGCATGCTCGAGCGTTTGCTTCGAAAATCCGTGGGCCACAATGGTTCCGGCGCCGCCCCTGACCGCGTCTACGGTTCGCGCCACCACCGTGCGGGCAGGCACGCGAGCACCGCGTCGATCGTCGAATTCGTCCGCGAGGACATCGCCTTCGCCCGCACTTTCGTCGCCGCGGGCGCCCCCGGCGAGGTCACGGTCCACAGTCCCCTCGCCGCGGCCCCCGCCGAGCTCACCGTGGCCGTCACGACCCCGTTCGCCGACCAGATCGTCGTCACGATCACCGATATCCCGCCCTCATGGGGCTGGGAACCCGACGAATTCGACCGCATCACCGCCACCGACGACCTGCGCCGACTCGCCGACGAACTCGCCGAGATCATCGACAGCTACAACCACGACGGCGCGGACGTGGGCCCGCGCTTCTTCCGCACGATCCGCGCCCAGGAAACCACCCTGATCCTCTGATTCACCCCGGTCGCAGTGGCCCTTGCCGAGTGAGCAGGACGACCAGGCCGACCATGAGTACGAGCGCGCCGATCGCCAGCACCATGCTCGCCACGACCGGACCTCCGGTGGTGTAGTCGGCCACCACCTGTACCACCGCGATCGCGGTCCCCGCGGCCCCGCCGAGCACCAGCACGGCGTCGCGCCGAATCGCGTACAGCACGAAGCAGACCACCCCGATCAGCGCGGTCGAGCCGGGCCGCCACAGCGATTCGCCCGAGGTCAGCGTCTGCGCCCCGATCACCGCGATCACCCCGCCGAGTAGGTATCCGGCCCCTTCGGCCACCAGCAGGCGAGCCCATGCGAGGCCGAACCACAACGCGCCGAACATCATCAGCGCGATCCCCTGCCACGGCGAGCGGAAATCGAACAGCTCCGAGGTCACGCTCAGGATGCTCGCGACACCGAAGCAGGCCACGGCGACCATGCCGAGCACGCTCGGCACCAGCAGATACCCCAGTATCGCGACAAGCAGTCCCGCGACCGAGGCCGCGATCGCCGTCTCGTCGCCGTGGTGGTGGTCGAACGCCGTCGCCACCGCGCCGGTCATCGCCACCGCCGCGAGCACGAGCAGCACTGCGGCCAACCTGACCCGCACCGCCGAGGCGATCGGCACCCGCCGGTACACCCCCACGCATCCACCGGCCAACGCCACCGCTCCCCACATCCCGCACCCGGCCACCACCACCAGTAGCACCACCCGCCCCGAATGCGCCACCTGCGCCCACGCCTTGTCGATGAACAACCCCAGACCCGCGGCCACCAGCCCGGCCCCTACATAGGCCACGATCTCGGCGGCCACCCATCCCCCACTCGTGCGCCCGGTCCGATCCTGCTCGTCGACCGCCCGCAACACCGCTGTCCGCTGCTCCCCACTGATCACCCCGGCGGCTACCAATCGTTCCAACGCCACATCCATCCGATGCTCGCGAACCATCCGTCGAGTATGTCGACCTGCGGCGACGATTCCGCAGGAAGCTGGGCGGGGCGTTTCGCGGCGGAGTGACGCGGTTCACATTAGAATTACTTTGATGTCCTAGTATCGGGCGCTCTACTACATGGCGGAGGCAGTCATGGACCTGCATGTTCCTGTGAATCCGGTGCGGTTCGTGACCTCGGCGGCCCTATTCGACGGACACGACGCGGCGATCAACATCATGCGGCGGATTCTGCAGGCCCAGGGCGCCGAGGTGATCCATCTCGGCCACAACCGGTCGGTGCGCGAGATCGTCGACGCGGTGATCGAGGAGGACGTGCAGGGCGTCGCGGTCAGCTCCTATCAGGGCGGGCACATCGAGTTCTTCGAATACCTGGCGCAGGCACTCCGCGAGGCGGGCGCGGACGATGTGCGCATCTTCGGCGGGGGCGGCGGGGTGATCGTCGCCGAGGAGATCGAGCGGCTCGCGGCGAGCGGCGTGCGGATCTTCTCCCCCGAGGACGGCCAGCGCCTCGGCCTGCCCGGCATGATCAACGAACTGATCCGGCTCTGCGATGTCGACCCCGCGCGCACCGCACCCGACCTCGCCGCGCTCTACACCGGCGATCGAAACGCGCTGGCGCGCACCATCACCTGCTTGCAGCAGGGCGCACTGTCCGATGCCGACCGAGCCGCGATCGTGGCGGCGGCCGCCACACGGCGCGTCCCCGTGCTGGGCATCACCGGCACCGGGGGTTCCGGAAAGTCTTCCCTCACCGATGAATTGGTGCGCAGACTCCGCACCGACCAGCAGGACAAACTGCGCATCGCCGTCCTGGCGGTTGACCCGACCCGCAGACGAGCGGGCGGCGCCCTGCTCGGTGACCGCATCCGGATGAACGCCCTCGACGGCGATCACGTGTACTTCCGTTCGCTGGCCACCCGCGGCAATCACGAACTGCCCGACGATATCGACACCATGATCGCCGCCTGCCGGGCCGCCGGTCACGACCTGGTCATTCTCGAGACCCCCGGCATCGGCCAGGGCGACGCGGGCATCGTCGACCACGTCGATGTGGCGCTGTATGTGATGACGCCGGAGTTCGGCGCCGCCTCCCAGCTCGAGAAGATCGACATGCTCGATTACGCCGATGTCGTCGCGATCAACAAGTACGAACGCCGTGGCGCGGCCGACGCGGTCCGCGATGTGGCGCGCCAATTGATCCGCAACCGTGCGGAATTCGGCGCGAGTCCCGCGGACATGCCCGTTTTCGGTACCAGCGCCGCGACTTTCGACGACGACGGCGTCACCGCGCTGTACCAGCACCTCACCGGTCTGCTCACCGAACACGGCCTGACGCTCGAACCCGGCGTGCTGCCCCGCGTCGACACCTCGGTCTCCACGCGCTTCGCCCAGCTCGTCCCCCCGTCGCGGGTCCGGTATCTGGCCGACATCGCCGACACGGTCCGGGGCTACCACGCCGATACTCGGCGCGAAGTCGCGGCGGCCCAGCGGATTCAACGGCTGGCGCTGGTCCACGACGAACTCCCCGACGACGCGGCGGTCGCCGATCTGCTCACCCGGGCCCGTCCCGCGCTCTCCCCGAGTTCGACCGAAGCCCTGGCCGCATGGCCGACGGTCGCCGAAAGCTATCGCGGTGACGAACAGGTGGTCCGCATCCGCGACCGCGAACTACGCACACCCCTGCGTCGCGAGTCACTCTCCGGCACCAGCATTCCCCGCGTCGCGCTGCCGCGCTTCACCGACGACGGCGAACTCCTGCGCTTCCTGCGCGCCGAGAACCTGCCCGGCCGATTCCCTTTCACCGCAGGCGTTTTCCCTTTCAAGCGCGAGAACGAGGATCCCGCTCGAATGTTCGCGGGCGAGGGCGATCCCGCCCGCACCAATCGTCGCTTCAAGGTCCTCAGCGCCCACGCCGAAGCCACCCGCCTGTCCACCGCGTTCGACTCGGTGACCCTCTACGGCCACGATCCGGCCCCGCGCCCCGATATCTACGGCAAGGTGGGCACCTCGGGTGTCTCGGTGGCCACCGTCGAGGACATGCGCACCCTGTTCGACGGTTTCGACCTCGGCGCCCCCACCACCTCGGTCTCGATGACCATCAACGGTCCCGCCCCGACCATCCTCGCCTTCTTCCTCAACACCGCCATCGACCAAGCCCTGCACCGCTTCTCCGACGCCGAGGGCCGCGAGCCGACGTCCGGCGAAGCCGCCGAGATCCGGGCACGCACGCTGTCGACCGTGCGTGGCACCGTGCAGGCCGACATCCTCAAAGAGGATCAGGGCCAGAACACCTGCCTGTTCTCCACCGAATTCAGTCTGCGCATGATGGCCGATGTGCAGGAATGGTTCGTGCGCAACGACGTCCGAAATTTCTATTCGGTCTCGATCTCGGGGTATCACATCGCCGAGGCGGGCGCGAACCCCATCAGCCAACTCGCCTTCACCCTCGCCAACGGATTCACCTATGTGGAGACCTATCTCGCGCGCGGGCTGGCGATCGACGACTTCGCCCCGAATCTGTCGTTCTTCTTCTCCAATGGCATGGACCCCGAGTACACGGTGATCGGCCGGGTCGCCCGGCGGATCTGGGCTATCGCGATGCGCGACCGGTACGGCGCGGGCGAGCGCGCTCAGAAACTCAAGTACCACGTGCAGACTTCGGGTCGTTCGCTCCACGCACAGGAAATGCAGTTCAACGACATTCGCACCACCCTGCAGGCACTGATCGCGGTCTACGACAATTGCAACAGCCTGCACACCAATGCTTTCGACGAGGCGGTGACCACCCCGACCGAGGATTCGGTGCGCCGCGCGCTGGCGATTCAGCTCATCATCGCCAAGGAATGGGGACTGGCCGTCAACGAGAATCCGCTCCAGGGCAGTTTCATCGTCGACGAACTCACCGATCTCGTCGAGGAGGCGGTGCTGCTCGAATTCGAGCGGATCAGCGAACGCGGCGGAGTGCTCGGCGCCATGGAGACCGGCTACCAGCGCGGTCGCATCCAGGACGAGTCCATGCGCTACGAACAGCGCAAACATGACGGATCGTTGCCGATCGTCGGGGTGAACACCTTCCGCGGCCGCGACGACGACACCGAGCACGCACCGATGGAGTTGGCCCGCGGCACCGAGACCGAACGCCGCTCCCAACTGGACCGGCTGCACAGTTTCCAAGCCGATCACGCCGAACAAGCCCATCTCGCGCTGGCCCGGCTGACCGAAGTCGCGCACACCGACGGCAATATTTTCGATGTGCTCATGGACGCGGCGCGGGTGTGCACATTGCAGCAGGTCACCGATGCCTTCTTCGCGGTGGGAGGACAGTATCGGCGCACGGTGTGAGCAGCGTAATCCGTCGCTGCGCGCCGCTGACGTGTGACAATCGCCGAGAGCAATGCCAGCGGCGGCGACGGGACGCACAGCATGGATCTGACCGACTTCGACATCATCGATGCCCATATTCACCAGTGGGATCCACATGCCACGCCACGCGAGTTCAGCAAGCTGGCGAAACTGATGCGCTATCTGCCCGTGCCGGTCGATATCGCCGCAAAGCTGGCCCCGCGTGGTGACCGCGAATTCGTCGGCGACCCCAGCGCCTACCTGCAGCCTTATCTGCCGGCCGACTACCGCGCCGATCGGGGAAATACGCCGGTCGAGTCGGTCGTGGAAATCGAGGTGCAATGGACGGGCTGGAAGCCCGACGAGACGCGCTGGGTGGCGAGCCTGCCCTTCGGTGTCGACACACCCGCCTTGGCCACGATCATCGGCTCGGCCGACCCCGCCGCCGCGGACTTCGGCGCGGTGCTGGATGCGCATCAATCCGCGTCGCCGCTGTTCCGGGGCATCCGGACGATGGTCGCCCATCACCCTGATCCCGCCGTGAAGTCGTTCGCCGCGCACGACGGCGCGCTCACCGCCCCCGCCTTCCTGAACGGCTTCGGGCAGCTCGCCGAGCGAGGGCTCTCGTTCGACGCGTGGGTGTATTCGGGGCAGCTCCCCGAGGTGACGGCACTGGCCGAACGGTTTCCCGAGGTACCGATCGTGCTCGATCACCTGGGGACCCCGGCGGGCATCTTCGGACCGGTCGGCAAGAACACCGGACACACCGCCGCGCAGCGGGAGGCCGTGTTCGATCGGTGGCGTGAAGACCTCACCGATCTGGCCGCGCAGCCGAACGTGGTGGCCAAGGTGAGCGGGCTGATGATGCCGGTGCTCGGCCATCCGGTGCCGCGACGCGGCACGCCGACGCCCGTGCCGACGCTGCTCGGCCGGGTGCGGCCGCTACTGGCGCACGCACTGTCCGTCTTCGGCGCCGACCGGCTGATCTGGGGGTCCAACTTTCCCGTGGACAAGCCGATCACCAGCCTCGGTGGAGCAGCCGAGACCGTGGCCACCGGCCTGAGCGACGCGGGTGCGAGCACCGACGACCTGCGGAAGGTGTTCGGCGGCAATGCCATCCGGTTCTATCGGATCGAGCCGGCCGGGTGAATCGCCGCGCACGTCGCTCGTTTCTGTCGGTGCGCGGGTTTAGCATCGGCGCATGAAAGCCATCGGCACCTTCGAGGTCACCGCGTTCGATCCCACCGAGCTGACGCCGCAGCCCCCCATCGTCACCGGGATGCCGGTCGGCATCTCGACCATGACGAAGTCCTACGCGGGCGAGATCGAAGGACTCTCGGCCACGCTGTTCACCGCCGCCTTCGACATGGACACCGGCGCGGGCACCTACCTCGCGATGGAGTCGTTCGAGGGTGCGCTGAACGGAAAGGCCGGTGCGTTCAACTTCGTCCACTCCGCCACCACCGCGGGTACCGACCGCACTGACGAGTTCTTCCACATCGTCCCCAGCAGCGGCACCGGGGAATTGACCGGCATCGCCGGGACCGGCGCGTTGTATGTGGATGCCGAAGGCGGACACCACATCTGGTTCGAGTACGAGCTGGGCTGAACCGCTCCGGTTCGAACGGCGGGGCAGTTCCGCTGCCCCGCCCAGCTCAATTCAAGTGTCGAATTCGGTGTAGAGCGAGCGCAATTCGCGTAGTCCCGTTGCCGCGGTCGGCTCGTCCTCGGTGGACATCCGAAGCGCGCGACGCAGCGGGATCGCGTCGAGGTCTTCGATCACGGCGTGGAATTCGACGCGGGGCAGCTCGGGCAGGACCAGTTCGTCGCCGTAGGGGTCATCGGAATCGGCGGTGCTCGCCGACCTCTCGACGCCGCCGATGAGGGTGTCCAGGTCGAGTCCGCGCAGGGTGAGGATCTCGCTCGGCTGTTCGTCGAGACGCTCGGCGAGCAGGTAGCAGACCGCGGCGACGTGCTTGCACGGCCAGCCCATATCCGGGCAGCTACAGGTGAAGTCCAGCTCCGAGGCGGTGGTCGGCAGCAGGTGCGGACCGAGCGCGGGTGGGAGCGCGCCCGAGGCGATCTCGGCGAGCATGCCGGGCGCCTCCCTGATCTCGGCGAGCAGTAGGTCGACCTCGTCTTCGCGCAGTGGCCGGATCGACAGCACCGAGGTGAAGGGGCTGGGTTGGCTGCCCTGGACCTCGGCGGTCACCGCACCGCGTTCGATCCGGTAGTTCACCACCTGTCCGACCCTGGCGTAGGTGCGTCCGCGCGAGAGCCTGCCCGCGTCGGCCACTTTCTCCACCGCGTCGAGCAGCGATTTGCCCCACCAGGTCCGCCCGAAACCGCCGCGAGCCTGGGCTCCACCGCGGACCGGTTTGCGCGGACCGAACTGGCTGAAGTCGGCCATCAGTCGCCCACTGCCTCGGCGCCGAGAGTGAACAGCTCGCGCAGTTCCTCGGTGCTCATCTCGGTGATCCAGTTCTCCCCCGCGCCGACGGCCAGATCGGCCAATTGCTTCTTACCGTTGATCATTTCGTCGATCCGCTCCTCGATGGTGTCGACACACACCAGCTTGCGGACCTGCACCGCACGCTGCTGGCCGATCCGGAACGCGCGGTCGGTGGCCTGGTTCTCGACTGCCGGATTCCACCAACGATCCAGGTGGATCACGTGATTGGCGGCGGTGAGATTGAGGCCGGTGCCGCCCGCCTTGAGCGAGAGCAACATCAGCGGCGGGCCGTTGTCGCCTTGGAAACCGGTCACCATGTCGTCGCGGCGCTGTTTGGCCACACCGCCGTGCAGGAACGGGATCGGGGTGCCGAATCGTTCGGTGAGATACGGCAGGATCAGATCGCCGAATTCGCGGAACTGGGTGAAGAGCAGGGCTTTCTCGCCATCGGCGAGTACCGCGTCGAGCACGTCCTCGACCAGCGCCAGCTTGCCCGAGCGGTGCCCGCCGCGACGCAGGATCGGCGACCCGTCGCCCAGATAGTGCGCGGGGTGGTTGCAGACCTGCTTGAGCCTGGTCAGCGCGCCGAGCACAGCGCCCTTGCGCGCCATGCCTTTCGCGTCTTTGAGCTTGTCCAGCATGTCGTCGACAACGGCCTGGTAGAGCGCGGCCTGCTCGACGGTGAGGTTGGCCCGCACCGTCATTTCCAGCTTCTCCGGCAGGTCGCTGATCACCGTCGGATCGGTTTTGAGCCTGCGCAGCACGAACGGATCGGTGATCAAGCGCAGTCTGTCGATGGCTTGCTGATCACGCTCGCGTTCGATCGGCACCGCGAACTTGGCGCGAAACGATTGCGGGCTGCCGAGCAGTTTCGGCATGGCGAAGTCGAACAGGGCGCGCAGTTCTTCCAGGCGGTTCTCCACCGGAGTTCCGGTGAGCGCCAGCCGATGTCGGGCTTTCAGCGCCCTGGCCGCGCGCGCCTGCCTGGTCACCGCGTTCTTGATGTGCTGCGCTTCGTCGAGCACGATCCGCTCCCACTGCTGTTCGCTCAGCAAGGTGACGTCGCGGGCGAGCAGTGCGTAGGTGGTGATCACCAGGTCCGAATCTGCCACCGCCGCAGCGAATTCCGAACCGGTGAGCCGCCCGGGGCCGTGGTGCACGAGCATGCGCAGGTCGGGCGCGAACCGTTGGGTTTCGCGCTGCCAGTTGCCGACCACCGACATCGGACACACCAGCAGTGTCGGCCCGACCACCGACTCGCCCATCGGCGTCGGTCGCACGCCTGCCAGGCCGGCCTCGCGCTCATGGACCAGCAGCGCGAGGACCTGCACGGTCTTGCCCAAACCCATGTCGTCGGCGAGGATCGCGCCGCAGTTCAGTCGACTCATGGTGGCCAACCAGCTCAGCCCTCGCTCCTGGTACGGACGCAGCTGAGCCTTCAGGCCGACCGGCACCGGAACCGGCTCGGGTTCGCTTTCCCTGGCGAACAATTCGGCCGCCCACCCGTCGGCGGTGACCTCGGTGACGGGGACATTGTCGACCCGTTCGGCGGCCAGTTCACCGATCATGTCGGCCAGGGTGATCGGGCTGTCGTCGGCGTGCTGCGCGACATAGCGGGCGGCGGCGGCCAGGGCTCGGTGGTCGGCCTGCACCCACTCGCCGCGCAACTGGACCAGGTCGGACTTACTGCTGATCAGCCGGTGCATCTCGGCCGGGGTGAGCACCAGATCGCCGAGCGCCAATTCCCAGCGGTAGGACAGCAGTCCGCTGAGTCCGACAGTGGATTCGGCGGCGGCGGGGCTGCTCACCCGCAACCGCATACTCGGTTCGGCGATGTTCCAGGCGCGCGGCAGGAGTAGTCGAATTCCGGCTTCCTGCAGGGCATGCGCGCCGTGCGCCACCAGGTCGGCGACCACCTCGGTGGGGAGCAGCAGGTCGAGGCCGCGCGGATCGGTGGGCAGGTCACGCAGGCGCGGGTAGGCCTTGCGCGCCTGGCCGAGTTTCTCCGCCGCTGTTCGCACGAGCACCGGATCATCGTCGAAGACAATGGGTTTGGGCGCGTCGTCGACCGGGCGCAGGCATACCTGTAGCCGCCACAGCGCCACCGATTCGTCGGCGGTACCGAATTCGCCGTCGGGTTCGCACAGGCGCAGCACGAGTTCCGGCTCGTCGGCGGCATAGCCTTCGCGCCACTGCGTCAGCGTTTCGGACAGTCGGTAGGAGCCGACTTCCAGCGGAGTGTCGGCGATCAACGCGGCCAGCAGCGGGTGGGTCATCGTGCGGTGCGTGAGATATTCGCGGGCGATCGGGTCGGTGAGATGCGTGCACAGATCATCGAGCACGGCGGCGGGCGGACCGGCGACCCGCAGCGCCGGTGGCATCGCGGCGGCCAGCTCGGCCAGCCACGCCCGTTGACGTTGTCCGCCGACCAGCCGCCAGCGCACCCACCACTGACCGTCGGCCCGCTCGATCTGGGGCACCACCCGTCCGGCCCGCACCCACCGTTCGATGCCGCGCGCGACGTGCGCGAGGAACCGTAGATCGCCCGAGATGTTCTCGCGCGGGAGTCGGCTGCGCAGCACGACGGCCGCCGTCGGTGGCGCGAGCGCGTGCGCGCGAACCTCGGCGGTGCCCGACTGCCCCTCGGCATCGACGACGAACACCTCGGCGCGGTGCCGGAACCTGGCGCGGTCCAAGATGTCGCCGAGCACCGACCCCACGGTGACCGGCTCCGCGTCGTGCCACAGCAGTAGGCCCGATTCGGGGGACCACAGACCGTGCAGCATGGGCACCATCCAAGCAGGCGGCACCGACACCGATCACAGCCGCCATACCTCTGGATTTCTCGCCGCAACGAGCGGATAATTAACTAACCCCTGGTCAGGGCCGGAACACCCACCGGCGACAACTCCATACTCACCCAGGCGAGCCGGACTCGATCCGGTTCGGCCGATGACCCCTTGTAATTCGTGCGGAGGGCAGCGATGACGATTCTGCTCCAGGTTCTCGAGCAGAGCTACACACCCAACACCCCTTGGGAACGGCGCAAATTCACCTTCATCGACACCACGAAAATCCTCGGAATGCGCCTGGACGGCCAAGCCGGTGTCTGGCTCGATCTGTCGCGGCCCGGCGAATCCCAGCGCCTGGCCCACACCATCGACCCCCGGGAATCCATCACCTTCCTGCTCACCGTCTTCGCCAAGATCGCCGAGTGCGAAGAGCGTGGCGGTTCCTGGCTGGTCGGCCACGACGGCGCCCATGTCTCCTCGATCGCAGCGACGCGCTTCCCGCCGATCGCCAATGGCCTCGCCGCCGACGACCTGCTGGCCCGAGCCTGGTTATAGGTCGGTCCCTCTCCGCGAAATACGGCCTTGTCCGCCCAGAACTGACCCATCAGCGGTAATTGTCGGTGCCACCGACTACAACCTGCGGGTATGGGGAAAGCGGCGGGGTTGCTCGTGCTGGTGCTCGCGATAGCCGGGTGCGGGGTGATCGGGCCGACTGAGCCGGTCACTCCCGCTCCCGGCAGCCCGACGCGCGCCGAGGTCACCGCCCTGCTCGACACGGTGCGGGTCATCGCCTCGCGTCCTCGACCGGGCGGCTACGAACGTGGTTGCAAGGCGGGCCAGGCCTGTGTCTTCGGCCCAGCCTGGACCGATGATTCCGATGCCCCCGGCAGCCACGACGGCTGCGACACCCGCAACAACGTCCTGGCCCTCCAGTTGCGCCAGGTCGTCCATCGCGGCCGCTGCGTGGTCGTGGAAGGCATCCTCACCGACCCTTACACCGGTACCGACATCGCCTTCAGCAAGTCCGACGGCGGGCGCATCCAGATCGACCACGTCTACCCGCTGGCCGCCGCATGGGACATGGGCGCGGCGGCCTGGACCCCCGACAAGCGCCGCCGCTTCGCCAACGATCTCGCGATCAACCTCCTGGCCACCGGAGCATCGACCAACCAGTCCAAAGGCGACGACACTCCGTCCGGATGGCTCCCGCCCGCGCGGCCCAACCACTGCTTCTACGCGGCGAAGTACCTCACCGTCGCGGTCGACTACGACCTACCGATCACCGCCGCCGACAATGCCGCTCTCCACGACATCGCCCGGAGCTGTCCGTGAGGGTCGGCACCAGCCCTCACGCTCCGGTGGCCACGGCCCGCTTCGGATCGTTGGACCACTGCGAGTACGAGCCCGGGTAGAGCACGGCGTCGATGCCCGCGACGGCGAGGGCGGCGATCTGGTGGGCGGCGGTGACGCCGGATCCGCAATACACCGCGACCGGACCTTCGCCGAATCCCGCGAAGCGAGCACGCAGGTCGTCGGCGCCGCGGAAATGTCCTGTGCCATCCAGATTCTCGGTGGTCGGCGCGCTCACCGCGCCAGGGATATGTCCCGGTCGCGGATCGACCGGCTCGACCTCGCCGCGATAGCGCTCGCCGGCTCGCGCATCGAGCAGTACACCCGGCCACTTCGCGGCGGCGTCGGCGTCGATCACCGGCAGCCCGCCGGGACGAACCACCAGGTCACCGCCGACCGGGTCCGTTTCGGCGCCGGTCGCGAGTTCTCCACCGGCCGCGATCCAGGCGGGCAGCCCGCCGTCGAGGATGCGCACGTTGTCCACACCCGCCCATCGGAGCAGCCACCATGCCCTCGCGGCCGCCGTCGCGCCGGTCGCGTCATAGACCACCACCGGCTTGCCCTCGCTCAATCCCCAACTGCGCGCACACTTCTCGAAGGTGGCGGGCTCGGGCAGCGGATGCCTGCCGCGGGCAGGCGACGGCGCCGCGGCCAGTTCGGTCTCCAGGTCGACGAATACAGCGCCCGGAATATGCCCGTCGAGATAGTGCTGCGGCCCATTCGGATCACCCAGTGCCCACCGCACATCGAGTAGATGAATCGCTTTGTCCGCCAGCTCTTCCCGAAGCTCCGCCGACGAAATCAACACCGCGTCCAATCCCACTCCTTACCGAGGCCCCCACCTGCGAAACAGTGCCCGCCACCTTACGCACCGTGCCGCCCGACGACACGGGACTTGTCCCTTCCCACCCTCTCTCCGCGCCATCGGTCACGTCGGGCAACGCTGCCGGGGCGGACACCGGGCACCCCTCACGACCCGAGGCCCGCTGAGGCCGGTGGAGGGAACTGGACCGACGAGCGTGCTGATGAATCAGTCCACTTTCGCGGGACTGGTAGGCGACGAGGGCGGATTCATCGGGCAATATCGGCACAATGTCGCAGGTCTCCACCACTTCCCCTGATATCGCCGACGAACCGGCGGGAATCGCGCAGCCTCTCGGCGCGGGCGCGATCACGGCACTGGTCGGGTTCACCAGTTCGTTCGCGGTGGTGCTGAGTGGTTTGCGCGCGGTGGGGGCCAGTCCGGCGCAGGCGGCGTCGGGGTTGCTGGTGTTGTGCTTCACGCAGGGCATCGGCATCCTGCTGCTGAGTTCGCGGTACCGGATCCCGATCACCCTGGCCTGGTCCACACCCGGCGCCGCGCTGCTCGCGAGCACGGGACTTGTCGCGGGCGGCTGGCCAGGCGCTGTCGCGGCCTTCGCGGTGACCGGCGTGTTGATCGTGATCACCGGGCTGTGGCAGCGGCTCGGGTCGCTGGTCGCCGCGATTCCGGTGCCGATCGCCCAGGCGATGCTGGCCGGTGTCCTCGTCCCGCTGTGTTTGGCGCCGGTGCAGGCGCTGCGCACCTCGCCCGCCGTGGTCGTCCCGGTCATCGTGGTGTGGCTGGTCCTGCAACGGTTCGCGCCCACATGGGCCGTGCTCGTCGCCTTCGCGACGGCGGCCGTCGGCACCGGCATCGACATCGTCGTGAACAACCGGCACCTGGAGCTGTCCGCCATGGTTCCGACGGTGCAATGGACTGTCCCCCAATGGCATTGGCAGGCGATCATCGGCATCGCCGTCCCGCTCTACATCGTCACCATGGCTTCACAGAACATCCCCGGCGTCGCGGTGATGCGCTCGTTCGATTTCGAGGTGCCGTGGCGGCCCGCCATGCTCGTCACCGGTATCGGCACCATCCTCGGCGCCGCGGCGGGTGGCCACGCGATCAATCTCGCCGCCATCAGCGCCGCGCTGGCCGCCGCCCCCAGCGCCGGCCCGGACCCGAAACGCCGGTGGATCGCCGCGGCCACCGCGGGCGCCGCCTATCTCGTCCTCGGGCTCGCTTCCGCCGCCCTGGTCACCCTCATCGCCGCCGCCCCCGCGGGCACCATCGAAACCGTCGCGGGTCTGGCCCTGCTCGCCACCCTCGCCGCTGCCCTGACCGGCGCCCTCAGCGATCCCACCCATCGCATGGCGGCCCTGGTCACCTTCCTCGTCGCAGCCTCCGGCACCACCCTGTTCGGCATCGGCGGCGCCTTCTGGGCCCTCGTGGCCGGCCTCGTCGTCCGCCGCTTCCTGCCCACCGGCACCTGACGGTTCGTGCAGTTCAGTTCGGGTCGGCCAGTCGGTCGAGCAGGGGACCGGTTCGGGGGCCGACGAGTTCGCGCATGACCAGAGCCATGTTGGTGCGCTCCACGCCCGGGATCTTCAGTATTCGGCCCGCGATGCGGTAGAGGTCGTCGGCGTCGCGGGCGACAATGCGGACGGTGAGGTCGGTGGCGCCGGTCATGCCACAGACCTCGGTGACCTCGGGGACGTCGGCCAGGTCGTCCACCACGGGGTCGAGTCGGTGCTGGTCGACCACGACCGCGACAAACGCTGCCAGTGGGTAGCCGAGGGCGCGTGGTTCCACTCGGCGTTCGAAGCTGCCGAGCACCCCACCGCTGTCCCATCGGGCCAGACGGGCCTGCACGGTGTTGCGCGACAGGCCGAGGCGCGCCGCGAGCTCCACCCCGGTGGCCCGCGGGTTGGCGACCAGTTCGCGCAGTAGCCGCGCGTCGGTGGCGTCGAGTGTCACGGCATCGGGTTCGCCACTGGTCATACAACGCAGTATGACAGCGCGGGAATCCCACAGACCATGCATTCTGCTCATTTGTGCGCGTATCGCTTGCGCATACCGCGTTATGGGGGATGCTGAAGTGATACACATCGCACTCAGCGGCGTGGCGTACTTGCATCGGCTCACAAGGCAGGGTGACGAGGAGGCGATCACGATGTCGCAGAAGCAGACCTACCCGGTCCAGCTGGTGCAGCCCGACGGCCGTCGGGTGTTCGACAAGGCGCACGCCGCGCTGGTGGCCGATATCGATGCGGCGCGATTGCGGCAGCTGTATCGGGACATGGTCGTCACCCGCCGGATCGACGTCGAAGCGACCGCACTGCAACGCCAGGGGCAGCTCGGATTATGGCCGCCGCTGCTGGGCCAGGAGGCCGCGCAGGTCGGCTCGGCGCACGCTTTGCACCCCGACGACTACGTCTTCTGTTCCTACCGCGAGAGCGCCGTCGCCTACTGCCGTGGCGTGCCGCCCGAGCAACTCACCGCCCTGTGGCGGGGCGCCTCCCACCACTGCTGGGACCCCGCCGAGTTCAACATCACCAACGCCAACATCGTCGTCGGCTCCCAGGGCCTGCACGCCACCGGTTACGCCTACGCCGCCCACCTCGACGGCGCCGACATCGCGACCATCGCCTACTTCGGGGACGGCGCGACCAGCACCGGCGATATCGCCGAGGCGCTGGGATTCGCCGCGGCGTGGAGCGCGCCGGTGGTGTTCTTCTGTCAGAACAACCATTGGGCGATCAGCGAACCCGTCACCGTTCAGAGCAACGTCGCGCTGGTGCGCCGGGCCGACGGCTACGGCATCCCGGGCGTGCAGGTGGACGGCAACGACGTGCTCGCCGTCCTCGCCGTCACCCGGCAGGCCGTCGAACGTGCCCGCACCGGCGGCGGCCCCACCTTCATCGAGGCGATGACCTACCGCATGGGCCCGCACACCACCGCCGACGACCCCACCCGCTACCGGACCGCCGCCGACACCGAGTACTGGGCCCAGCGCGACCCCATCGACCGGGTTCGGCTGCTCCTCGAGCGGGAAGGCCACCTCTCCCCCGAGCTCGCCCAGCAGGTCACCGACGAGGCCGACGATGTCGCCCGCCGCCTGCGCGCCGCGACGATCGAGATGCCCGACCCCGATCCCGAGCGGATGTTCGACAACGTCTACGCGACCGAGCACCCGCTGATGACCGAAGAGCGCCAACAGCTCTCGGCCTACCTCGCCGAAGGAGCGCAGTCATGATCACCACCTTCGCCGCCGCCCTCAACACCGGCCTGCGCAACGCGATGGAAGACGACGCCAAGATCGTCTTGCTCGGCGAGGACATCGGTCGACTCGGTGGTGTGTTCCGCGTGACCGACACCCTGCAGAAGGATTTCGGCGACAACCGCGTCATCGACACGCCGCTGGCCGAATCCGGCATCGTCGGAACGGCTTTCGGGATGGCCTTGCGTGGATACCGGCCCGTGGTGGAGATCCAGTTCGACGGTTTCGTCTACCCGGCCTTCGACCAGATCGTTTCCCAGGTGGCCAAGATCCACAACCGTACCGGCGGAAAGATCAAGGCCCCGTTGACGATCCGCATTCCCTTCGGCGGCGGCATCGGCGCGGTCGAACACCATTCGGAGTCGCCCGAGGTGTATTTCGCGCACACCGCGGGCCTTCGCGTTGTATCACCGAGTACGCCCGCAGACGCGTATTCGATGATTCGCCAGGCCATCTCACTGGACGACCCGGTGGTTTTCTTCGAACCCAAACGTCGCTATTGGGACAAGGCCGACGTAGATTTCGAAGGCGAACCGGATCTGCCCCTGCACAAGGCCAGGGTCTGTACCCGCGGCGCCGATGCCACCGTCGTCGCCTACGGCGGCACCGTCGCCACCGCACTCACCGCGGCGAAGATCGCTGCCGAGGAAGGACATTCGCTCGAGGTGATCGACCTGCGCAGCCTCTCGCCGATCGACGTCGACACGATCGCCGAGTCGGTGGTCAAGACCGGCAGGCTCGTCATCGTGCACGAGGCGCCCGTGTTCGCCGGGCTGGGCGCCGAGATCGCCGCCCGCGTCACCGAACGCTGCTTCTATCACCTCGAGGCGCCGGTGTTGCGCGTCGGTGGCTACGACATCCCCTACCCCCCGGCTAAGCTCGAAAAGCACCACCTGCCCGACCCCGACCGCATTCTGGCGGCGGTCGACCGCTGCCTGACCGCGTGATGAAAGGTGCCCTCGTGCCGGAACCAGCCGCCACCGACGACGGTCATGTTCTCGAGTTCCGCCTCCCCGACCTGGGCGAAGGACTGGCCGACGGCGACCTGGTCTCCTGGGCCGTCGCGGTCGGCGACACGGTGGAACTGAACCAGACCATCGCCGAGGTGGAGACCGCGAAGGCGGTGGTGGCGCTGCCGTCGCCGTTCTCCGGGGTCGTGGTCGAACTGCTGGCCGAGCCCGGCGACACCGTGCCCGTCGGCGCGCCGCTGATCCGGGTGCGCAACGACCTGGAGGTGACGGCGCCGCCGACCGCCGAGCCCCGCACGGACGTGCTGGTCGGCTACGGCCCCGAGGCCGAATCGACCTCGCGGAGAAGGAAAGCCACGCCGTCGATGGCGGCGAGCACGCCGAGCACCCATCGCGCCGCGGCTACCCCCGCGGCCCGCAAGCTGGCCAAGGAACTCGGCATCGACCTGTGGTTCGTCGCGGGTTCGGGGCCGGAGGGCGCGGTCACGGTCGACGACGTGCGCTCGGCCGTGCCGGTCACACAGCCGCGCACCCCCGCCCGCCTCGGTGACATCGCGCCGACACGGCCGTCGAACGGCCACGTCACCGATGCCGACGGGCTCATCGAGCCGACCGCCCGCGAAGAACGCACTCCCATCACGGGTATCCGCAAACGCACCGCTGCCGCGATGCAGGCCAGTTCGCGCACGATTCCGCAGGCCAGCACATTCGTCACCGTCGACTGCACCGCCTCGATGGAACTGCTCGACCACCTGCGCACGACCAAGTCCTTCGAAAACCTCACCCTCACGCCCCTGGCCCTGGTCGCCAAGGCCACCTTGGCGGCGATCGCGGAGTACCCGGGGATCAATACCGCGTGGGACGAGCAGAACCAGGAAATCGTCACCAAGCACTATGTGAATCTGGGGATCGCGGTCGCCTCGGATCGCGGCCTGATGGTGCCCAATCTCAAGGAAGCGCAAGCGCTGAGCCTGCGCGAACTGTGCCGCGAGATCACCTGGGCGGCCGACACCGCACGCTCCGGCAACGCCACCCCCAGCGACCTGCGCGGGGGTACCTTCACCCTCACCAATGTCGGGGTCTTCGGCGTCGACAGCGGCGTCCCCCTGGTGAATCCGGGTGAAGCCGCGATCCTGTGCATCGGCGCGATCCGCAAGCGCGCCTGGGTTTTCCGCGACGAGCTGGCTGTCCGCTGGGTCACCACCCTCGGCCTCAGCTTCGACCACCGCATGGTCGACGGCGAACTCGGCGCCCGCTTCCTCGCCACCACGGCGGGCTTCCTGGAGGACCCGCTGACCCTGCTCAGCCGCATCTGAGAGCTCCGAAAATCGCCGTATAGTGCGGGGCGGTGCGCGTCCGACCGGACTGGGCCACCGCTCGAACGAAGGTCGGCAGAGGCAGCCGAGAACTGGGGGATGTCATGGGGTATCCGTATGGGCCGCAACAAGGTCAGGGCTACCCGCCTGCCGGTCAGCAGGGGTACAACCCATATGGCCGAGCAGCTCCCGGGTACGGCGCACCGGGCCCCGGCGTTCCCGTGTACGGCGCCCCTGTGCCCGGCTACGGCGCTCCCGGATACGGAACGCCTGGCCTCGGCGCACCCGGCTACGGCTATCCCCAACCACCCGCTACAGGGGGCACCGCGATCACCGCAGCTGTTCTCGCCCTGCTGCTTTCATTGATAGGCGGGGCAGGGTTGGCGATCGGCTACGGGATTCTGGGGGATAGCAGCGCCGGCCCGCTGGTGCAGATGCCGGACGGTAGCTTCGCGCGTGAGTCCGTGCCCCTCTCCTCGTTGGTGATGACCTACTTCACGATCGGAGCCATCGTCGCCGCGCTGTGGTTCATCGGCGCGATCCTGCTGTTCCTCCGCAAATCGGCCGGCCGAGTGATCATCATCATCCTGGCGTCCCTCACCGCGCTCGGTGGCCTCGTCTCCCTCGTATTCACTCTCGAATCCGCGGTGAGCTCGGTCGCGGGTGTGACCATCGGCCTGATCCAAGCCGGGTTCGCGACGCTGATCCTGTGCCTCGCCGCGGCCGGGTCGACCGGGCGTTGGATCCGGGCAGCACAGCAGCCACCGAGCTACCCGCAGGGCGGTTACCAGCAGTATTGAACCCACCGGGTGATATATCCGACCCGCAACGCCGACGAAACACGGCGCTCACTCACGGTAAAGAACGGGGACTACAACCTGTTACATGAGTGAGGCACATCCCGTCGACACCCGGCTGCCGTTCGCTCGGCAGCTGGCTTTCGGCATTCAGCACGTCCTGATCATGTACACCGGCTGCATCACCGTGCCGCTGGTCTTCGGTGCGGCCGCCGGGCTGGACCGGGCGACGATCGCGCTGTTGATCAGTGCTGATCTGCTGGTCGCGGGCATCATCACGCTGGTACAGAGCCTCGGCGTTGGCAAGCTGGCCGGTGCGCGACTGCCGATCGTGTGTGGCGCCACGTTCGTCGGGCTCAACCCGATGATCCTGATCGCCAAGGAATACGGGCTCGACGCTGTGTACGGGTCGATGCTGATCGGCGGTGTGGTCGGTGTCGCGCTGGCGTGGCCGTTCGCGCGGGTGGTGCGGTTCTTCCCGCCGCTGGTCACCGGGACCGTGCTCACCGTGGTCGGGGTATCGCTGATCGGGGTCGCCGGTGGCCTGATCATCGGGACCGATCCGAAGTCGTCGAGCTTCGCCTCGCCGTCGAATATCGGGCTGGCCGCCGTGGTCGTGCTGATCGCGGTCGGTTTCGTGTGCCTGGGGCGCGGCGTGTGGTCGCAGCTCGGTGTGCTGATCGCGTTGGTCGCGGGCATCGTGATCGCGCTGCCGATGGGTCTGATCACCACCGCCGGAGTCGGTACCGCCGACTGGATCGGCATCCCGCAGCCGTTCCACTTCGGGTCACCGCAGTTCCCGGTGACCGCGGTGGTGGCGATGAGCATCGTGATGGCCGTGGTGTTCGCCGAGTCGACCGCGAGCATGCTGGCGATCAGCGAGATCACCGGCAAACCGCTCAGCAGAGGCGATCTCGCGCGCGGCCTGGTCGGCGACGGTCTGTCGGGCGTGCTCGGCGGCATCTTCACCGCGTTCGTCGACACCATCTTCAATCAGAACGTCGGCGCGGTCTCCACGACCAGGGTCTTCAGCCGGTATGTCACCGCGGTGAGCGGTGCGATCCTGGTGGTGCTCGGGCTGGTGCCACGCATCGGCGAGGTGGTCGCGGTGATTCCGAAACCGGTGGTCGGCGGGGTCGGGCTGGTGTTGTTCGCGACGGTCGCCGTTGTCGGCGTCACCACGCTACTGAAAGCCGATTTGATGGACCGGGTCAACGCCACCGTCGCGGCGACCGCCATCGGTATCGGCCTGCTGCCGGTGTTCACCCACGGCATGTTCGACAAGTTCCCCACCTCGGCCCAGATCCTCCTCGACAGTGGCGTCACCCTCGGCGCGGCCACCGCGTTCCTGCTGAACCTGATCTTCAACCACAGCCGCCTCGGCACCATTGCCCGCGCCGCGACCACACCACCACCGGCGCCGGATCCTCTGCGCACCACCCCGAAACCCGCCGCCGCCATCTGATCGAGCCGATCGAACCAGTACGGCCTTACTCGTGCTCTCCGAAGTGACCGCATTCCCGGCCACGCACATCCCGACCCCGAGGAGGGATCGACGGGACCGCCGGGGGCACGAACTCGAGCGCGCCAGCGCTCCAAAAACTACAGTGCGGGCATGGAGATAGCAGGCAAGGTCGCGATCGTCACCGGCGCGGGTGCGGGCATCGGCGCCGCTCTCGCTTATCGTCTCGTCGCCGGTGACGCGCGGGTTGTCGTCGCCGATCTCGATGCGGACAACGCGGCGAAGGTGGCGGCCGAACTCGGCGACAAGGCGATCGCGGTCGGTGGCGATGTGGCCGACGAGCTGGTCGTCGCGGAGTTGATCGCCACCGCCGAACGCGAATTCGGGCCGGTGGACCTGTATTTCGCGAACGCGGGCATCGGCGGCGGACCCGGTCTCGACAGCACCGAGGCCCAGTGGGCGAGCACCATCGAGGTGAATGTGATGGCCCACGTGCGGGCCGCCAAGCTGCTCGTCCCCGGCTGGCTCGAGCGCGGCAGCGGCTATTTCGTCTCCACCGCGTCGGCGGCGGGCCTGCTCACGCAAATCGGTTCCGCCCCTTACTCGGTGACCAAACACGCCGCCGTCGGCTTCGCGGAATGGCTCTCGGTCACCTACGGCGACAAGGGCATTCGCGTGAGCTGCCTGTGTCCGATGGGCGTGGACACCCAGCTGCTCACCGGTGGCCTCATCCCCGACGCCCCGGAGGCGGGCGCGCTGGCGATCAAGGCCGTGAAGACGGCGGGCGCGGTGCTCTCCCCCGAGGAAGTCGCCGACACCGTCGTCGAAGCGATGGCCGCGGAACACTTCCTGATCCTGCCGCACCCCGAGGTATTGCAGATGTACCGCAACAAAGGTTCCGACTACGACCGGTGGATTTCCGGCATGCGCCGATTCCAGTCCATGCTCGGAGCGTGAGAACCGGTCGGTCCGCGAGAAAAATTTCGGCGAGGTAGCGGCGAGATCGCTCGATTCCTGCCACGATGGTCGGTAGCCGCCGGTCACGATCCGCTGCCCGGCGGAGGTCTACGCGGAGATCCGGCGATGGCACACCTGATGTATTTCAAGAAGGTTCGCGACGAACGCACCGAGGTCGAGTACCACTGGGGACCGAGCCGAGAACAACTCGACTCGTCGGTGGTGATCGACAAAACCACCTTCGCCGCACTACCCGGACCGCCGGGCTACTCGCCGGCGGGCCAGATCATCCTGCGCGCTCGCCGCGGCAGCGAATGGCCCGAGGTAGGAGTCATAGCATCCTGAACGCATACCGTCGGAGTCATAGCATCCTGAGCGCTACTCGGTGACGAGTTCTGCCGCCGCCGCCCGCACTACCTCGGGTATCGCGACCGGTTTGCGGGTGTCGGCGTCGACATAGACATGGACGAATTCGCCGGACGCGGCGAGCTCCAGACCGGCGTCGCCCTCGCGGAAGATCGCCAGATCGTAGGTGATGCTCGTGTTGCCGAGGCGGGCGATCCGCAGCCCCACCTGCAACTGGTCGGGGAAGCTGACCGATCCGTGGAACCGGCACGAAGTCTGCGCGACGACGCCGAGCGCGGGCAGCGCGGTGATGTCGGCGCCGGTGGCGCGCATCAGCCAGGCGTTCACGGCGGTGTCGAAGTAGGAGTAGTAGGTCACGTTGTTCACGTGGCCGTACTGGTCGTTGTCGGCCCACCGGGTCGGCATCGGCCACAGGACGGGATAGCTCATCGGGCCATCATGCCGCGCGACCCTGTCGATGGTCGCGCGGGCTCACCCCGAAGTGCCGTTTGAAGGCGGTGCTGAGCGCGAACGCGCTGCCGTACCCCACCTGGTGGGCGATGGATTCCACCGTCGCGTCGGATTCGGCGAGCAGATCGGCCGCGAGCGAGAGCCGCCATTCGGTCAAGAAGCTCATCGGCGGTTCCCCGACCAACTCGGTGAACCGGCGGGCCAGCGCGGCGCGGGACATGCCGACGGCCTCGGCCAGGGCCACCACTGTCCACGGATGCGCTGGATTGTGCTGGAGCAGCCGCAGGGCCTTGCCGACCAGCGGGTCGCTGTAGGCGTGGTACCAGGCAGGGGCGTCGTCGCGGGCGAACCAGGCGCGCAAGGCGGCGATGAGCAGCAGGTCGAGCAGCCGGTCCAGGACGACGGTTTGCGCGGGCAGGTCCTTGGTCGCCTCGTCGACGAGCAGGTCGAGCAGTCGAGAATCGAGCTCGCCGCGCGGCAGCACCGCGACCTGCGGCAGCGCGCGCAGTAAGCGTCTGCTCACCGCACCCGCCGATTCGTAGGTCCCGGTGACCATCAGCGTCTCACCATCGGGATCGGTGCCCCACTGCCGGACACCGAGACTCAATGTCTCGCACAGGATTTCACCGTCGGGCGTCGTGGATACCTGTCCCGGACGGATGACGACCTGGGGTTCGGTCAGCGGATCGTCGGCCACCGTATACGGCTGCGGCCCACGGAAAACGGCGACATCGCCCGCGCCGAGTTGCCGCGGCGGCATCGAATCCGTACTGACCCAAGCCTTTCCGCGGATCATCGCGAGCACCGTGAGCGGGGCTTCATCCTGCACGCGCAGCGACCACGGTGGATTCAGCAGCGAACACATGAGGAACGCGCCGCGGGCGCGTGGACCTTCGAGCAGACCGGCTAACGCATCCACCCTTCCACAGTAGACGACTTCGCGTAGACGACAACGCATGTTCGTGAGCGGCACGACGATGTTGCCGCGAGCCGCGCGGCGGTGTACTTATCTCATGACGAACACAGCCTCTCACCAGCAGCTTTCCCTCATCACCGGCGCGACGGGCAAGACCGGCAGCCGAGTGGCGGCACTCCTCGAAGCCGCCGGTCGGCCGGTCCGCCACGGCTCACGCACCGCCGCGATCCCCTTCGACTGGACCGACCGCGAGACCTGGGCACCCGCGCTCACCGGCGTCGACTCCGTCTACCTCGCCTTCCAGCCCGATCTGGCTGTTCCCGGCGCACCGGACACCATTCGCGCGTTCACCGCCGCCGCCCGATCCGCGGGCGTGCGCTCGGCGGTACTGCTGTCCGGTCGCGGTGAACCCGAAGCGCTGGAATGCGAAGAGATCGTGCGGGATTCGGGTCTGAGCTGGACCATCGTGCGCTGCGCCTTCTTCGCCCACAATTTCAGCGAAGGCGCCTTCGTCGACGATGTGCTCGCCGGTGCGGTGGCGCTGCCCAACGGCGATGTGCCGGAGCCGTTCGTGCACGTCGACGACATCGCCGAGGTGGCGGCCGCCGCGCTCACCGACCCTCGCCACGAAGGCCAGCTCTACGAGCTCACCGGCCCACGCGCCCTGACCTTCGCCGACGCGGTCGGCGAGATCGCCGCTGCCACCGGTCGCGAGATCGCCTTCATCCCCGTGTCCCGGCCGGAATTCGTTGCGGCCCTGAGTGAATACCAGGTACCCGACGACGTGATCAGCCTGCTCGACTACCTCTTCGGCACCATCCTCGACGGGCGCAACACCCCCACCGCCGACGGTGTCCGCCGCGCCCTCGGCCGCGAAGCCCGCGATTTCACCGACTACGCCAAGGAAACCGCCGCCACCGGAGCCTGGACACCCCAGCGGTAACACCGCGATCTACGACGGGGGTCCGGTCACGCCCGGTACCGTCGAAGTGGTGAGTTCAGCGACGATCGACCGCCGCCTTCGCCTCGGCAGGGCCGCGGTGTTCGCGACCTTCACGCTGAACGGGTTCCTGCTCGCCATGTGGGTGGTCCACATTCCGGCGATCACCGATCGGACCGGGGTGTCGGCCTCGACGTTGGGGATGTTCGTCCTCTTGCTGGCGGGTGCCGCGATCGTGGGGATGCGGCTGGCCGGGCCAGCGGCTGACCGGTTCGGCAGCCGCACCCTGGTCGCGCTGGCCGCGTCCGCGGTGTCGGTGACGGTGCTCGGGCCCGCGCTCGCGACCGGACCCGCGAGTCTGGCGATCGCGTTGATCTGCTTCGGTTTCGGCAACGGCGCGCTCGATGTCTCGATGAATACCCAAGCGGTGCACGTGGAGCGGGCCTATCGCCGCCCGATCATGTCGGCTTTCCACGCGATGTTCTCCGGCGGCGGGTTCGCGGGTTCCCTGGTCGGCGCCGCCACCCAGCGGGCCGGTTGGTCGCCGCAGGTGACGTTGACCTGTGCGGGCATCGCCGGACTCGTCACCACCGCGCTGCTGGTCCCCCATCTCGTCAGCCACCATCGGCCGGAAGCCAGCTCGCGCCCGGAGCAATACGACGCACCTGGTGACGGCCACGCGCCACACGGCCCGTCCGCTCACCATGCTGTGTCAGCACTCGACAAAGAACCACTCGGTGGAGCCAGTACTTCTGCACTACCCGACCACAGCTCCGGCCATCGCGGTCTCGACACAATGTCCGGTCGAGCTGAGGCGGACGCGCGAACCCGTCGCGAACGCACACGAAAGGTAGTGTCGCTCGGCGTAATCGCATTCGTTCTGCTTCTGGCGGAGGGGGTGGCGGGCGATTGGAGCGCCTTGCAGGCCCGCGAACATCTCGGCGTCTCCGATGCCGATGCCGCACTGGCGTTCGGCTCCTTCTCCGCGACGATGACCCTCGGTCGCTTCCTCGCCGATCGGGTGAGCGGCGCCATCGGCCCGGTCGCCATCGTCCGCTACGGAAGTCTGCTCGCCGCGGCAGGATTCGCCCTCGTCATCGCCTCCCCCTGGCTCCCGCTCACCCTCCTCGGCTGGGCGATGTGCGGGCTCGGCCTCGCCGGCGGCGTTCCCCAGATCTTCTCGACCGCAGGCAATCTCGGTGGCACGACAGCCGCCACCGATATGTCCCGCGTCTTCACGATCGGATACCTCGGCCTCCTGGCGGGCCCCGCGATGATCGGCTGGCTCACCGCCGTCATCCCCCTCACCGCGGCGCTACTCGTACCCCTCGTACTCACCCTCGCCTGCGCCATCGCCGCGCCGGTCGTCCGCCGGTGAAATCACTTGTCCTGGAGGGAAGCAGGCGGTGCCGATCGCTAGAGGTACATGCCGACGTCGGTCGAGTGGTCGATGGTCGACTGGATCTGGATGCCGCCGTCGCGGTGGGCGACCAACTCGGCGAGGGTCGCGCCGTCGGGAAAGCTCGGTGCGGCGGGAACACCGTCTTGGCGGCTGAGCCAATCGTGGGCTTCGGCTGCCGACAACCGGCCCACCTCGAGTTGGGCCAGGCAGCGGCCCGGCCGGACGACGGCGGGGTGCAGCCGGGAGAGGTCTTCGTTGGTGGTGATCGCGATCAACACATTGCGGCCCTGACCGAGCATGCCGTCGGTGAGATTGAGCAGACGCGAAAGCTTCTGGCCCGCAGCTTCTTTCGCCTCGCCGCGGATGAGTTCGTCGCAGTCCTCCAGCACCAGCAGCCGCCAGCGGCCGTCCTCGTCGTCGCCGTCGGCACCCGCCGCGACTTCCATCAGGTAGCCGGGATTGCTGAACAGTTCTTCCGGGTCTACGACGCAGTCGACCTGACACCACGGCGCCCACGACCGCGCCAGCGCACGCAGCGCGGTGGTCTTGCCGGTGCCGGGCTCACCGTGCAGCAGCACCAGCCGACCCTTGATATCGGCGACGCCGAGCCCCATCAATCGCTCCATGCCCGCGGTCACCCCGCCGGTGTAGTTCCCGCGAATGTCCGACCAGGCGGGCGCGGCGATCTGGCGGCGTCTGCGCGCGGGGCGGCGCACGTCCATGTGCCAGAACCCCATCTCGACCGTGGCTTCACTGTCACGTGACAGTGAAGCGCCTTCGGTGGCCGTAGCCAATACTTCGACGGCGAGTTCGTCGCTCACCGCGGTCACTTCGATCGTGGCCGAACCACTCGCCCACCGCACGGCCCGCAGCGCCCAACCGTCACCGGCCGCGAGCAACGCACTGCTGTCGTCGTCGGCGACCGAGCGGACGATCCGCGAGTCGGTCGGCCGCAGCGGCGCGTCGGGACGCACTCGGTCCAGGTGGGCTTGGCGGGCGAAGGGCTGGTCGCCGCGCAGGAACGGGGCAAGGGCCAACGCGTCGATCGCATCGCGGGTGGAATAGGTGGAGTCGATGGTCGCCGACCACGGAAACGGCTTCTCCTGATCCTCCGGTCGACGCGGCGAATCGACGAGCCTGAGCTGTTCGTTACGTGTGGACACCGAGCCCATCCTCGTGGCCGTCCGCCGGAAATGTCCAATGACTTACGGCGAGCACGGCCGGAAAACTCACTGGCACCGGAGGTGTACCCGTCGGTACGGTCGTAGTGTGACGTCGACTCAGCACGACCAGTCCCCGCCGGAATCCACCACGAGGGCCGGGGTCAGGGAGTGGATCGGGCTCGCCGTCCTCGCCCTGCCGACGCTGCTCATCTCGATGGACTTGAGCGTGCTCTACCTGGCGATCCCCAGCATCAGCGAAGCACTCGAACCCAGCAGTACACAACTGCTGTGGATTCTCGATATCTACGGCTTCCTCGTCGCCGGCTTCCTCATCACCATGGGCACCCTCGGCGACCGGATCGGCCGCCGCAAACTCCTGATGATCGGCGCGCTCGCCTTCGGCATCGCCTCGGTGATCGCCGCGTACTCGACCAGCGCGAACATGCTGATCGGCACCCGCGCGCTGCTCGGCATCGCGGGCGCGACGCTGATGCCGTCCACGCTGGCGCTGATCCGCAATATGTTCCACGACGACCGCCAGCGCACCGCCGCGATCAGCGTGTGGATGACCAGCTTCATGGTCGGCATGGTGATCGGACCGCTCGTCGGTGGCGCGATGCTCGAGAATTTCTGGTGGGGTTCGGTGTTCCTGGTCGCGGTGCCCGCGATGGTGTTGTTGCTGGCGACCGGCCCGTTCCTACTGCCCGAATACAAGGACCCGAACCCGGGCAAGCTCGACATTCTCAGCGCGGTGCTGTCGCTGCTGTCGGTGATGGGTGTCATCTACGGCATCAAGGAGCTCGCCAAGGACGGCTGGTCGATCGAGGCCGTCGGCGTCCTGGTCGCCGGTCTGGTGCTCGGCACGGTGTTCGTCCTGCGCCAGAAGCGCCTGACCAACCCGCTGATCGACCTGCACCTGTTCGGCAATGTCCGGTTCAGCGGCTCGCTGGTCGCGTTGATGGTGGCCATGCTGGCGATGGGTGGGCTGTTCCTGCTGCTCTCGCAGTATCTGCAACTGGTGCTGGGCCTTTCGGCATTCGAGGCCGGATTGTGGACCGTGCCGCAGGCGGCCGCGATGGTGGTGGCGGCCGGTGTGGTCAGCGCGCTCGCGCCCAAGATCCGGCCCGCGTACCTGATGACCGGCGGTCTGATCATCGCCATGGCCGGGTACGCGCTGTTCACCCAGCTCTCCGGCAGCGACGACCTCGCGTTGATCGTCACCGGCATGGTGGTGTTCTCGCTCGGCCTGAGCCCGATGTTCGTACTCGGACTCGATCTGATCGTCGGCGCGGTGGACCCGGAACGCGCCGGTGCCGCCTCGGCCATCTCCGAAACGGGTCAGGAACTCTCGGCCGCCCTCGGCGTCGCGGTGATCGGCAGCATCGGTACGGCCGTCTACCGCGGGCAGATGACCGAGCAGCTGCCCGCCGGACTCCCGCCGGAGATCACGCACACCGCAGAGGACACGCTCGCGGGCGCCCTGTACGTCGCGTCAGCGCTGCCCGAACCCTTCGGCGACGAGCTGACCACGATCGCCCGCGAGGCCTACACCCATGCGCTGCAAGTGAACTCGGTGGTCGGCATCGGGCTGACGGCCGTCGCCGCCGGGCTGGTCATCGGCCTGCTGCGACACATCCCCGCACCCGACGAGAAGGCACCTGTCACCGACTGACCCAACGTCGTTCGGACACAACGAGTCCCGCCCGATGCTGATCGGACGGGACTCGCTACTCGCTGAGTTGTCCCCTCCGCGAGGTTCGGATTCGGCCGACTCGGCCGAAGTCTTTCGCCTACTTCGCGGCCGGGGCCGTGTTCGGCATCGGGGAATTGATGGTGGTGAAGTACTGCACCGCAGCCATGATCGCCACGGGAGCGGTGATGAAGATCTGGCCCGCGAGGGTGCCGAGCGCACCGATAGCCATGATGCCCGCGATGCAGCCGACAGCCGCGGCCGGGATGAACGGACCGAACATGCCGACGATGGTGGCCGAGGCGATGGTGGCGCCCGCGATGCCGCCGAGCACACAACCGATCGCGCCGCCGCCGAGGCCGCCGACCAGGGTCGCGATGCTGGCGCCCAGCGAGATGGTGCCGGTCATGCGGCTCCACGCGGCCTGCTCACGGTCGTACTCGCTCTTCCACGGAGCCACGTTCTCGTAAGGCAGCGCGACCGGCTTGTAGGTGGCGTGCGCCAGGTCGAACTGCGGGGTCAGCGTGGCGGTGCGGCCGGAGATGTCGGCGGCGATCGGAAAGACGAATTCGTCCACCCGGAAGGACAATTCGGTACCCGCGACGGTGGTGCCGTTGGCCGCCTTGATCTTGAACACGCCGTCCTCGACCACCATCGAGCCCGCGTCGGTACCGATGATCGTCGAGGTCTCGGTAGTCGTGGAGGTGTAGTTGATCGGCTCATCCGCGGCGGGTGCTGCGTGGCTGGTTCCGGCAGCGATGCCGAGGGCAACGCTGACGGTGGATGCCAGCAGAGCGAATTTTGTAATTTTCACGGGGGGTGAACCTTTCGTGTTCCTCATCATGATGTGCGGCGCACAAACTGTGATCCGAACGAGATGTGACCATA
This sequence comes from Nocardia salmonicida NBRC 13393, assembly GCF_001613085.1. GTDB lineage: Bacteria > Actinomycetota > Actinomycetes > Mycobacteriales > Mycobacteriaceae > Nocardia > Nocardia salmonicida. Next base: position 263,588 of record NZ_BDBR01000010.1, on the reverse strand, counting down.
GCTAGGTAAGCCTCACCTATCAAGACCTTGCTTAGGCTAACCTCCAAAACGACCCAGTTTCGCCGCGAGAGAGAACCCTGATGAGAAATCCGCGTTGGTGCGGGTGGCTTCTTGCCGCATTCGCGCTGGTCGCAGTATGTGCTCTCAGCTTGCTGGTCGGCACGAAAGCCATTGCGATCGGCGAAGTCTGGCAGGCCCTGTTCGGCGTGAGCACCACCCCCGATCACGTGACCGTCACCGAGTACCGCGTGCCGCGCACGCTGCTCGGACTGCTGGTCGGGCTCGCGCTCGGTATCGCGGGCTGCTTGATGCAGGGCCTGACCCGCAACCCGCTGGCCGACCCCGGTCTGCTCGGCGTCAACGCGGGCGCGGCCTTCGCGATCACCATCGCCGTCGCGATGTTCGGTGTGAGCGAGATCACGTCGTATGTCTGGTTCGGGTTCCTCGGCGCCGCGCTGGTGTCGGTGGTCGTCTACCGCGTGGGCACCGCGGGCCGATCCGGCACCGATCCGGTGCGTCTGACGCTGGCAGGTGTCGCCGCCACTGCGGTTCTCGGCGGTCTGACCAGGGGCTTGATCCTGATGCACCCCAAGGCTTTCGACGAAATGCGCCAATGGGATTCCGGCGGCCTCACCGGACGCGGATTCGAGATCCTCTACGGCGCGACCCCGTTCATCGTGGTGGGCCTGATCATCGCGGCGCTGTGCGCGCGCTCGCTCAACGCGGTGGCGCTCGGCGACGATCTTGCGCACTCGCTGGGTGTGCACGTGGGGCGCACACGCTTGTTCACCGCGCTGGCGGTGGTGCTGCTGTGCGGCACCGCGACTGCCGCGGTGGGCCCGATCGCGTTCGTCGGTCTCGCGGTTCCGCATGTGGCCCGGTGGCTGATCGGACCCGACCAGCGCTGGATCTTCGCCTATTCGCTGGTGCTGGCGCCGATCCTGGTGCTGTCGGCCGACATCGTGGGCCGCCTCATCATTCGTCCCGATGAAGTCCCCGCCGGCCTGGTCACCGCGTTCCTCGGGGCGCCGGTACTGATCTGGCTGGCTCGTCGCGCAAGAGTAGGTGCCGCCGCGTGAGTTCGACGATCGATTTCGGCCGCGCGATGCTGGTGATCCGGCCGCGCGGAGCGCGTTTGTCCGCCCGCATCGGCGTGCGCACCCTCGTGGTTTGCGCTGTCCTGCTGACGATTTCGGTGGTGACGGCGGTGCTGGCACTCGGCAGCGGCGACTACCTGATCCCGCCACTGCGGGTGCTGCGCGCGCTGGTGATCGGCGACGAGCGGTTCGACCGGCTGGTGGTGTGGGACTGGCGGCTGCCGCGCATCCTGCTCGCCCTGATCCTCGGTGCGGCACTGGGCGTGAGCGGCGCCATCCTCCAGTCGGTGACCCGAAATCCGCTGGGCAGCCCGGACATCGTCGGCTTCAACACCGGCGCCTACACCGGCGCGCTGATCGCCATCCTGACCCTCGGCGGTGGGCACCTGCAGACCGCGACCGGTGCGGTGATCGGCGGGCTCGGCGCCGCGTTGGTCATCCATCTACTCGCGTTCCGGCACAACGTGGCCGGGTTCCGGCTGATCATCGTCGGCATCGGCGTCAGCGCCATGCTCGCCTCGATCAACACCTGGCTGATCCTGCGCGCCGACCTGGACGCCGCGATGTCCGCGGCGGCCTGGGGCGCGGGCACGCTCAACGGACTCTCGTGGCCGCAGGTGGGTCCCGCGGTGGTGATCCTCGCGCTGCTGGCGATCGCGCTGATCCCGGCGGCCCCCCGCTTGCAGATCCTCGAACTCGGCGACGACACCGCTCGCGCGTTCGGCCTGAACGTCAGCCGGGCGATGCTGTGGCTGATCGTGCTCAGCGTCGCGTTCACCGCGGTGGCGACGGCGGTCGCGGGCCCGATCGCGTTCGTCGCCCTCGCCGCACCACACCTGGCGCGCAGGCTGGCTCGCACACCGTCGATCGCGCTCGCGCCCTCGGCGGCGATGGGAGCGATGTTGCTGATCACCTGCGACTGGATCGCCCAGCACGCGTTCGCCCCGACCACCGTGCCGGTCGGCCTCGTCACCGTCTCGGTCGGCGGCCTGTACCTGGCGTATCTGCTGGTCGCCGAGGCGCGACGGAACTAGGAAAGCGAAAAGATGAACGACACTTCACGGCTGCGCGCCGACCGGGTCCGCCTCGGCTACAAGGGCACCACGACCAGCGACCAACTGTCGGTGGACATCCCGGACGGCAAGTTCACGGTGATCATCGGCCCGAACGCGTGCGGCAAGTCCACCCTGCTGCGCGCACTGGCCCGGCTGCTCACCCCCGAGTCGGGGACCGTGCTGCTCGACGACAAACCGATCAGCTCCTACCCTGCCAAGCAGGTGGCCCGGCAGATCGGTCTGCTGCCGCAGACTTCGACCGCGCCGGACGGCATCCGCGTCGCCGATCTCGTTGCGCGCGGGCGCTATCCGCATCAGACGCTGCTGCGGCAGTGGTCGAAGGCCGACGAGGAAGCCGTCGCGTCGGCGATGGCGGCGACCGGCGTCACCGAGTTGTCGGCGCGGATGGTCGACGAGCTGTCAGGCGGTCAGCGCCAGCGGGTGTGGATCGCGATGGTGCTCGCTCAGGACACCCCGCTGATCCTGCTCGACGAGCCGACGACCTACCTCGACATCGCCTATCAGATCCAGCTTCTGGATCTGTGCCGGTCACTGAACCGGGAAGCCGGGCGGACCGTCGTGGCCGTGCTGCACGACCTCAACCACGCGTTCCGCTACGCCGATCACCTCATCGCGATGCGCGACGGGCGGGTGGTCGCCACGGGTGCGCCCGCCGACATCGTGACCGCCGAGCTCGTCGACGAGGTCTTCTCGTTGCGGTGCCGAATCGTCGACGACCCGGAAACCGGTACGCCACTGGTGATTCCGCTGGCAGAAGACGCCGCCAAGGTGCGCTAGACCTGCGGCGATGCGGTAGCCGAACATAGGTATTCCACAATCAGTTAAGTTAGGCTAACCTAACTGATTGTGAATGTGACGAGGGAGGGAGTTGCCGTGAACGCTGGTCTCGAGTTGCCGCTGACCGGACCGCAGCTCGGCATCTGGAACGCCCAGCGCTTCGATCCCGAGTCCGGGCGCTATCTGGTCGGCGAGGTCCTGGAGATCACCGGGGACGCGCCGATCGATGTCGACTCCCTGAGCGAGGCGATCCGTCGCACCGTCGCCGAGGCCGAGAACATGCGGCTGCGGTTCACCGAAACTGCCGACGGGCCGAGGCAATTCGTGAGCGATGCCGAGGCGGTGCTGCGCCCGACCGTCGATCTCCGGGCGGCGGCGGAGCCGATGGCCCTGGCCTACGAGGCTGTCGCGCTGGAGCGCGCGCAGGCCGCGCAACGGTGCCGTGGCATGGTCGACCGGCAGCTCTACAACTACACGCTGATCCGGATCTCCGACTGCGTGGTCTGGTGTGTGCAGCTCTACCACCACCTCATCGTCGACGGTTACAGCGCGGCGCTGCTGTCGCGCCGGGTCGCCGCCCACTACACCTCCCTCCGACGCGGAACACCTTCGCCGAAACAAACTTTCGGAACCATCGCAGAGCTGGTCGCCGAGGAGCAGGCCTATCGGGCCGGGCCCGAATTCGAGGCCGACCGCGCCTACTGGCGCGACCAGCTCACACCGTGGCCTGATCTCGACGGTCGCGGTCGCCACCTCGGCGGTGCGGTCGAGCGGACGATCCGCGCCGAAGCCATCCTGTCCATCGAACTGCTGGCGGCACTGCGCGAGAGCGCCGACCGGCACGGCATCACGTGGGCCGACGCGCTCGTCGCCTGCTACGCCGCGTTCCTGCACCGCCGACTCGGCACCGCCGATGTGGTGGTCTCGATGCTGCTGATGGGCCGGGTCGGCCGCGCCGCCCTGCGCACGCCCGCCATGGCGGTGAACGTACTTCCCCTCCGGGTCACGGTGAGCGCGGGCGATCGGCTCGGCGAGCTGGGCCCCCGCATCGCCGACACCCTGCGCGAGGTCCGCAAGCACCAGCGCTACAGCGGCGACGACCTCGCCCGCGACTTCCACGGTCACGGTGCGGGCGAACTCCTGCACGGAATCGGCGTCAACCTCAAGGTTTTCGACTTCACCCTCGATTTCGACGGTGCGCGTGGTGTTCTGCGCAATGTGGCAGGCGGGCCACCGGAGGACTTGGGGCTGACCGTCACTCCACTGCCCGACGGCACGGTGCTGCTCGGATTCGAATCCGACGCGCGAACCAACGACGCGGACACGGTGCGCGGGCGGATCGCCGGGTTGGTCCGGGTGATCGAGTCTTTCACCGGGTCGGACAAGATCGCGGTGGGTGCGCTCGAACTGCTCGATCCGGCCGAGCGCACGCGGCTGCTGGCCGCGCGGTCGACGACAATGCGGCTCCCGGACACCGAAACCCGGGCTCTTCGCGACGACGAGTCGTCGGTCGCGATGGTCCCCGACGTTCTCGAACAGGTGCTCGCCGAGCAACCGGACGCCGTGGTGCTGAGTTCGGCTGAGGCCGAGTACACCGTCGCCGAACTTCGACTCCGGGTGAACCGGCTCGCGCGCTTCCTGCGCGGCGCCGGAGTCGGGCCGGATGCCATCGTCGGTCTCGCGCTCCCTCGCGATGTGGAATTCGTTGTCGCGTTGCTCGCCGTCTGGCGCGCCGGTGGCGCCTCTCTGCCCTTGGATCCGGAACATCCGGTCGCCCGGCTGCGAGCGACGATCGCGGACGCGGGCCCCGCCGTGGTGCTCAGCGCCGGTGAGTTGGCGGCCCAGCTCGGTGCCGACGCCGTCGCGATCGACGACACCGACTTCCGCGCGCGCCTCGACGACCACGCGGACACCGACTTCGATCTCGCGGTGAGGCCCGAACACGCGGCCTACGTCATCTACACCTCGGGCTCGACCGGTCAGCCGAAAGGTGTTGTCGTACAGCACGGGTCCGTGGCCGCGCTCGTCGCCGCGCACCGCGCCGGGATCCACAGCGCTGCCGCGAGCCGTGCGGGCAACCGTCAGCTGACCGTCGCGCACACCACCTCTTTCGCCTTCGACGCCTCGCTCGACCCACTGCTGTGGATGACGGCCGGACATCGAATCCACGTGTACGACAGCGATACCCGACGTGACCCGGCCGCCCTGGTCGAGGCTTTCGCCCGGGACGGCATCGACGTCGTCGACGGCACTCCGTCGTTGGTCGCCGCCCTGCTCGAACACGGCTTGACCAGCGAACTACCGTCGGCAGCACAGTCGAGCCCGGTCGGCCGGAAGTCGGCGACAGCGCGCCCGCCGCTGACGCTGGTGATCGGCGGCGATGCCTGCTCGGCGGAGCTGTGGGGCGCGATCGACCGTGGCGGGTTCGCGGCGGTCAATCTGTACGGCCCGACCGAGGCGACAGTGGATGCGATCGGGGCGCCGATCGACGGCGCTGGTCCACGGATCGGGATGCCGGTCGCCGGCTCGCGGGCTCAACTGTTGGACAACGGTTTACAGATCGTCGCCGACGGACAGGTGGGCGAGCTGTATCTCGCCGGTCCGCAGATCGCGCGTGGCTATCTCGGCCGGTTCGCCACGACCGCACAGTCGTTCGTCGCCGATCCGTACGGTCCGCCGGGAGCGCGGATGTACCGCACCGGCGACCGGGCGCGCTGGGTTCCCGGTCTCGGCTACGAATACCTGGGCCGGGTCGACAACCAGGTGAAGATCCGCGGCCACCGTGTCGAACTCGGTGATGTGGCGGCGGCACTCGACGGTCTGCCCGAGATCCGCACCGCGGCAGCCGATATCCGCGACTTCGCCGGGCGCCCCACCCTGATCGGCTACGTCGTCGCGGCGACCGACGACCTCGATACCTCGGCCGCACGCACCCGCCTGGCCGACCTGGTCCCCGAGCACATGGTGCCGGCACGACTCGTCGTCCTCGACGCCCTGCCCACCACGGTCAACGGCAAACTCGACCGCACTGCGCTACCGGACCCCGCGACCGACGAGTCCGGACGCGCACCGGCCACCGCCGCCGAACATGCTGTCCACCAGGCGATCTCGAGCACCCTCGACCTCGACGCCGTCAGCATGGACGACGACTTCTTCGCCGTCGGCGGCGACAGCATCACCGCCATCACCGTCAGCAGCGGTCTGCGTGCCAAGGGCCTCACCCTCCTCCCCCAGCAACTGCTGACCCGGCGCAGCCTCGCCGCGCTGGCCGCGGAGGCGGCCCCCGAGCCGCAACATCCCACGACCGCCGTGGGATTCGAGTCGGCAACCGCTGTCTCGTCGTCGCTCCCGACAGCGCCCGGTCGCCTGATCGCAGCGCTCGCGCAGAGTGACGTGGACGAGTTCAGCGCTACCTACGGACCGGTCGCCGACGTGCTCCCGCTGTCCCCCTTGCAGGAGGGATTGCTGTTCCACGCGCTGCGCGACGGCGCCGCCGACGTGTACACGATGACGGCCCGGTTCAGCCTCGACGGCGTCGTCGATCCGGAGCGGATGGGTGCGGCGTTCGCGAGCATGCTGCGGCGGCATCCGAACCTCGGCGCGGCGTTCAGCTATGAACAGTTCGACCAGCCGGTGCAGATCGTTCCGCGGACACCGGGGGTCTCGTGGCAGGTCGAGGATCTGCGTGAGACACCTGATCCCGAAGCGCGAGCGCGGCTTTCGGTGCGGCGCGCCGGCTCCGAACCGTTCGACATCGATCAACCGCCGCTGATCCGCGGCCTCCTGATCCGCCTCACCGACACCTCGCACTGGCTGGTCCTGATCGCCCATCACCTCCTGGCCGACGGCTGGTCGGTACCGACGATGGTCCGGGAAACCCTCGCCCTCTACACCGGCGAGACCCTCTCGACCCCCGCCTACTTCGGCGACTACCTCACCTGGCTCGCCACCCGCGACACCACAGCGACCCTGCACTGGTGGACCGAAAACCTCACCGGCCTGCGCGCGCCGACCCTGCTCGCCGCCACCCCTACGGAGCCGACCACGAACGGCGTTGGAGCACCGCGCTCGGCGGATTCGACGACTGCCCAGCGACAGCGTCCAGTCGGACTTCGGGTTCCGCTGACCGCCGACGTGGCGACGGCCTTGGCCGAGAACGCCCGGCGGCACGGGCTGACCATGAATACCGTGCTGCAGGGCGCGTGGGCGATGGTGCTCGCGGATCACTTCGGGCGGACCGATGTGGTGTTCGGGACCGTGGTGTCCGGGCGTCCCGCCGATCTCGCCGGGGTCGGCGGGATGGTCGGTTTGTTCAGCAATACCGTGCCCGTGCGGGTATTGCTGGGGACCGGTCGGCCGGTGGCCGAGCAGTTCGGAGAGTTGCAGCGGACCTCGTTCGACGGCCAGGCTCGGGGATACCTCGGATTGGCCACCATCGAGCGGGCGCTGGGCATCGGGCGATTGTTCGATTCACTCGTCGTGTTCCAGAACTTCCCGAAAGCCGGTCTGTCGCAGCCGGATCCCGGTGGGGTTCAGGTGGTGGACGTCGATGTGGACGGGCTGACGGACTTCCCGGTCACGGTGACCGCGTTGCCCGGCGCCGAGTTCGCGCTGATGTTGCACCACGACGCGGCCGCGGTGCCGGGCCCGGTCGCCACGCGGCTGAGCGATCGCCTCGGTGCCGTATTGTCCACGCTGGCCGCCGATCTCGATGGGTCCGTCGAGGAAGCCATGGCTGTCGCGATGCCGTCGGAAACACACGGCGGCACGCTGGCCGACTGGTCGGTGACGGCGACGATCTCGGCCGATGCTCCGGCCGTCACCGCGAACGGCGTGACGATCTCGTTCGGTGAATTCGACAGCCGGGTCCATCGGCTCGCGCGCTGGCTCATCGACGCGGGCATTCGGCCCGAAACTGTTGTCGCGGTGGCGATGACGCGGGGCATCGAGTCGATCGTCGCCGCGCACGCGGTGTGCCGGGCAGGCGGGGTCTACCTGCCGCTGGATCCGCGCAGTCCCGCGCAGCGCGCCGACAGGATCCTCGGCACATCCCGCACGGCGCTGGTTCTCACGACCGCGGCCGACGGCTTCGCGACCGATCGCGCGCCCGTGGCGCATGTCGAAGCGTTGGATCTGTCCGATTTCGCCGATACCTCGGTCTCCGACCTCGACCGACTAGCACCACTGCTGCCCCGCAATGCCGCGTACCTGCTGTTCACCTCGGGCTCCACCGGCGAACCCAAGGGCGTGAGCGTCTCGCACGAGGCCATCGTCAACACCTTCGAGTGGATGCAGCGACGGCACCGGTTCGGCGCGGGCGATACCGTCTTGTACCGCACCGCGGCGACGTTCGACGCCTCCCTGCTGGAGCTGTTCCTGCCGCTGCTGGTCGGCGCGCGCGTCGTCGCAGCGCCGGTGTCGGGTCGACTCGACCGCGACCCGCACTACCTGGCCGAACTGATGGCCACCGAGCGGGTCGGCATGGTCCAGCTCACCTCGTCGATGCTCACCGTGCTCGCCGAGGAGGCCGACCTGAGCGGCTGCACCGCGCTGCGCTGCGTGATCACCGGCGGCGAACCGCTGCCGCCGCCGACCGCGGCGCGGATCAGAGCGCTCACCGGCGCCCGCGTCCACAACCTGTACGGGCCCACCGAAGCCGCGGTGTGCATCACCCACCACGAGACCTCCGACGCCGACCGCGGCAATGTCCCGATCGGTCTGCCCGCCGCCGGTGCCGATGTGCGTGTTCTCGACACCGAGTTGCGCCCGGTTGCGGTCGGCGTGATCGGCGAGTTATACCTCACGGGAACGCAATTGGCGCGCGGATACCTCGCCCGCCCGGCCCGGACCGCGGGTTCGTTCGTCGCCGACCCGCTGGGACACGGCGAACGCATGTACCGCACCGGCGATCTCGTGAGCTGGGGCCCACACGGCGAACTCGACTACGTAGGCCGCGCCGACAGCCAGGTGAAGCTACGCGGTCAACGCATCGAACTCGGCGAAATCGAGGCGGCCCTGCTGAGCTGCCCCGGCGTCGCCCACTCGGCGGTGATTCTGCGCGAAGACACCCCCGGCGATCAACGCCTCGCCGCCTACCTGGTGGCCAAGGCGGACACCGACATCGACATCGCCGCGGTCCGCTCCGGCTTGCAGGCACGGGTGCCCGCCTACATGGTCCCGGCCGCGTTCGTCGTCCTCGACCACATCCCCCGCACGACCAGCGAGAAGATCGACCGCAAGGCCCTGCCGGTCCCGACCTATGACGCAGGCCCGAGCAAGGCCGGCGGCTCCCACTTCGCGGTCGGCACCGCGACAGCGACCGGTAGCGGCCCGCACCAGGGCGCCGAGCTGATCAGCGCCATTCGTTCGGCGATGGCAGCCGTCCTGTCCACCACCGACATCGGTGCCGACGACGACTTCTTCGAGGCAGGCGGCCACTCCCTGACCGCCGTCCGCGTGATGGGCAGGCTCCGACGGGCAGGTCTCGCGGTCGTCCTCGATGACGTCTTCGAGGCACCGACCCCACGGGCGCTCGCCGATCGGATCGCTCAGCGCGACAATGCCTCTCGCACGACTTCCCGAGCACAGGACGCGAAGGCCGACAACGCCTGGGGCTCTCGACTCGATCATGTCCTCGAACTCCGCACCACCGGATCGCGCGAGCCACTGTTCTGCGTTCACCCGGTCGGCGGTACCGCCTGGCAGTTCGGCCCGCTCGCGAAACTGCTGCGAGCCGACCGCCCGATCGTCGGCCTACAGCTCCCGACGCTGAGCGACAACACCTTCCGTGCCGAGACCATCGACGACCTGGCCGCGTACTACGTGGCCACCCTCCGCCGAATCCAACCGCACGGCCACTACCACCTGCTCGGTTACTCCCTCGGCGGCACCGTCGCCCACGCCATGGCCGCCGCACTGACCGCGGCGGGCGAGCAGGTCGCCTTCACCGGACTGGTCGACGCGTTCGCCCTGTCCGATCTCACCGAACAGGCGACCCGCGCCCTCACCGATCCCGCCGATCTGGACCGGCTGTTGCCCGACATCCCGGACGACGCACCAGAACTGGCGGCGAAACTCCGCGATGCCGCGACCACCCTGCTCGGCATGGTCACCGCGTCCACCGCGGCCGACTACGACGGCCCGATGGCGCTCTACGCCGCCGACACCGGAACCACACCGGGCCGCACCGAGGCGCAACTGGCGGGCTGGCAGTCCGCACAGGCCCGGCTCGTGGTGCGCCGACTGCCTTACTCCCACTTCGAGATCGTGTCGCCCGCCGGCTGGGCCGAGGTCGCGGCACTTCTCGACACAGACCCGGTGATCGGCGGCTGAGCATGCAGCGCACCGCTTTTCACCGTTCGAAAAGAAAGATGAGGACAACTCCTTCCATGTTCACCACACGATCATCGGGCAGGCTCCGCGCCACCCTCGCCCTGCTGGTTCTCGCGCTGATCGCAGCGCTCACCGGCTGCGGCACCTCTTCGGACGACACCGCCGCACCCAGCGGCCCCCGCGAGGTCCAGACACCGAAGGGCCCGGTCTCCGTCCCCGCGGATCCGCAACGCATCGTCGTGCTCAACGGCACCCTGGCGGGCTACCTCTACGACCTCGAGGCGCCGGTCGTCGCCGCCGACCCGCGTCTGCTCGGCGTCGCGAGCAAGCCGGGTGAGTTCCCGACGGGCTGGGCCGAGGACGCGGCGAAACAGGGCACCAAGGCCCTGCCCACCGGTGAGAACATCAACCTGGAGTTCATCGCCGCCCAGCGCCCGGACCTGATCATCGGCGGCGGCCAGGGCTACCCGGCGCAGCAGTCGGTGAACGCCTACGACCAGCTCAGCGCGATCGCCCCGACCGTGCTGGTGCCGACCGAGACCACCTACTGGCAGGACCAACTACGGGTGATCGCCGACGTGGTCGGCAAGCCGTCCGAGGTCGACCAGCTGATCGCCAACTACAAGGACAAGCTGGCCGAGGCCAAGAGCTCCATCAAGGCGCCCGCGGGCAACGCCGTCGTCATGCAGTCGCTCAAGAGCCAGAAGCCGACCGCGTTCGTGCCCACCGCCGCACTGCCCACGCTGCTCTCGGAGGTCGGCTTCACGCTGGACCGTCAGCTCGAGAGCAAGGCGGGCAACCCCGCTCGTGAAGGGAGCGCCGACTTCATCAGCTTCAGTCCGGAGTTGCTGAACACCGCGGTCGACGCGCCCGTGCTGTTCATGATCCCGCTCAACGGCGGCCGGAGCCTGGCCGAGCTGCGGGCCGACCCGATGTACGCGTCGCTGCCCTCGTTCAAGGCGAACACCGTCTTCGAGCTGCCCGCGACCAGCTCACGTCCTGACTACCGCACGGTCATGACCACGCTCGATCTGCTCGTGGAACGCTTCAAGTGACAGCGGTCGGCGGCCTGCTCATCGACATCAGCCCGCTGCGGACCTCGCGTCCGTTCCGGTGCGCGTTCGCGGCGCGGCTGGTGTCGGTGCTGGGGCTCGGGCTGCTCATGGTGGCCCTGCCGTTGCAGGTCTATCAACTGACCGGCTCGACCCTGCAGGTCGCCGGCATCGCGACAACCACCGCGGCCGCGTTGTTCGTCGGCAGCCTCGCGGGCGGTGTGATCGCCGACCGTTACGACCGGCGCAACGTGATCCAATGGTCGCGCAGCGCCGCGGGTTTCGGCTTCCTGATCCTCGGCATCAACGCGGTGCTGCCCGATCCGATGCTGTCGGTGATCTATCTGGCCGCCGTCATCGACGGACTCGCGGGCGGCGTGAGCGGCTCCGCGTTGATGGCTCTGGTCCCGATGTTGGTCGGTCGCGAGAAGATCGCGGCGGCAGGCGCTTTGACCGCGCTCACCACCGACCTCGGCACCATGATCACGCCCGCGATCGCCGGCGTGCTCGTCGCGCAGACGGGGGTGTCGGTCGCGTTCTTCCTGTGCGCGGGCGCCACCGTCGCCACAGTCGGACTGATCACGGCGATCGGGCCTGCGCCTCCGCCGGCCCGCGACCTGCAGAACCCGGTGCGCGAACTGGCGATCGGCATTCGATTCGCGATGCAGCACAGGACTATTCGCATCATCCTGCTCACCGGCCTGCTCGCCATGCTCGTCAGCGGCCCGCTGGTGCTGTTGCCCGCCTTCGCCGAGGTCGAACTCGGCGCGGGCCCCGGCACCCTCGGCCTGCTCTACGCCGCGCCGGGCGCCGGTGCGGTTCTCGGCTCGCTCACCAGCGGCTGGATGAGTCGCACCCGCTACAACGGGCTCGCCCTGCTGATCTCGCTGGCCCTCATGCCACTGGGCGTGATCGCAGCCGGACTGTGGTCGCACGCGGCGCTGGTGTTTCTCGGGCTGGCCGGATTCGGCCTGGCCAGGGCGGTGAACATCGTGCTGCGCTACACCCTGCTGCAACAGCAGGCGCCCGAGGAGCTGCGCGGCCGGATGGCCGGACTTCTCATGGTGCAGTCGGTGACCGGCACCGCGATCGGTTCGATGGCCGCCGGTTTCGTCGGCCAATTCTTCGCACCGGGTTCCGCGCTCGTGTTCTACGGCGTCGCGGTCCTGGTGCTCACCGGCGTGGTGGCGCTTGCCGCCGGGCCGCTGCACGGAAAGGAACAGCAGTGACAGATCGCAGTGGCTATGCCGCGCGCATCGCCGACGTGCTCGCCAGTGAGCACGGCGCCAAGGTCCCGTATCCGATCGGATTGCAGGAAGTGGAGGTGATCCGCACGGTGGCGGTCGGGGCAGGGCTGCTCAGGATCACCTTCGGCGGACCCGATATCGCGTCCTTCCACAGCTATGTGCCGGATGAGCATGTGCGCCTGGTATTTCCGTGTGAGGACGGGGTGCTGCGGCTGCCCGCGCGCGACGGTCAGTCACTCGAGTGGGGCAACCCGCGCCCGGTGTCGCGCGAGTACACGGTGCGCCGCCACAGCATCGCCGACAACGAACTCGATATCGATTTCGCGATCCACCCCGGCGGCTTGGCCTCGGAGTGGGCGAGCGCGGCGACCCCGGGCACCAAGATCCACATCGCGGGCCCTCCCGGTGGCGTCGTCGTCCCGGAGTCCTACGACCGGTTCCTCTTCGTCGGTGACATCACCGCGCTGCCCGCCATCGCGCGCTGGCTGGAACGGCTGTCGAGGACCGCGCGGGGCTGGGCCTTCATCGAGGTGACCGGGCCCGAGGAAGAGATCGAGATCGACGCGCCGGCGGGCATCGAGGTGCGCTGGCTGCACCGCGGCGACCTGGAGCCGGGCACCGGTGACGCGCTGGAGAAGGCGGTCCGCGGGGTGGAAGTCTCTGCCGGGCAACGGGTTTACGCCTGGGTTGCCGGCGAGGCGGGGTGCCTGCGTGGCATCCGCAAGGTAGTGCGCGGCGAACTCGGCATCGGTCCCAAGGACTCACTGATCGCCGGGTACTGGAAGCGCGGCGTCGCCGACTTCGATCGAGAGGAATGAGCGATGACCGACGAACAAGTCGTCTCGGATGTGGCCACAGCACTCGGTGTCGACCGATCCGAACTGGCCGCCGATACCGACCTGCTGGACGCGGGCCTGGACTCGGTTCGCATCATGTCGCTCGTGGAGAAATGGCGGTCGGCCGGACATGCAGATATCGACTTCCCCACGCTCGCCGGTGATCCCGTGCTCGGGTCGTGGATCGAACTGCTGGCCTGATCGCGTGCCGCGGGCCGGGGGCGGCTCGAAATCCGCGCCGCCCCCGGCTCGGTCAGTTGCCGTGCGCCCCGTCGGCGAGTGCCTGCCGCAGATCCTTGCGGCTGGTCTTGCCGACGCCGGTTTCCGGGAATTCGTCGACGACCACCACCGTGTCGGGCATCTTCCACGCCGCCACTCCGCGCGAGCGCACGAACTTGCGCACCGAGATCAGCGTGGGCCGCTGCGCGGGGTCGATCGGCTGGACGAAGGCGCAGATACGTTGACCCAGAACAGGATCCGGTGTTCCCACGATGACGGCGTCGCGGACCCCGGGATGTTCGAGCAGGTGCGCCTCGAGCTCTTCGGCCGATACCTTCTCGCCGCCACGGTTCACCCAGTCGCCCGCGCGGCCCGCGACCACGAGATTGCCGTCGGGGCGCACGGACACGATGTCGCCGGTGCGGTACCAGCCGTCGACGGTGAAGCTGCGGGCATCGGCGTCGGGGTTGTCGTAGTAGCCGCGAATGGTGTACGGGCCCTGCGTGATCAGGTTCCCGGTCGACCCCGGCGCCACTTCGACGCCGTTGTCGTCGACGACGGCGAGCTGGTCGTGCTCCGACATCGGCCGCCCCTGCGTGCTCACCACCACGTCGATCGGGTCGTCGAGCCTGGTGTAGCAGACCAGCCCCTCGGCCATCCCGAACACCTGCTGCAAGGTCACGCCGAGCGCGGGACCGATCCGGCGGGCCAGCTCGTCCTGGCACCGTGCCCCACCGACCTGGAGGACTCGCAGACTGGACAGGTCGGGGGTCGCGCCCGCCTCCGCGCGCTCGGTCCACAGCCGAGCCAGCGGGGGCACCAGACCCGTGATGGTGACGCCGAACCGCTCGATCAGCGGAAATGCCGTCGCCGGAGTCGGATCCGGCGTCATCGCGACCGCACCGCCTGCCCACAGCGCGCCCAGGATACCGGGCGAACTCATCGGGAAATTGTGCGCGACGGGCAGCGTCGCGAGGTAGACGCAGGCGTGATCGAGTTCGCAGATCTCGGCGCTGCGGCGCACGCTGTAGAGGTAGTCGTCGTGGGTGCGGGCGATGAGCTTCGGGATACCCGTACTGCCGCCGGACAGTTGCAGGAACGCCACGTCGCTCGGCGACGGTCCCGCCAATTCGGCAGGGGTGTCCCGGTATTCGTCGATATCGTGCGCGTCGTCGGGCAGCGACAGACAGTCGACCAGCACCAGGTGACGCAGACTCTCGACCTCGCCGCGTACCTCGGCGGCCAGCGCCGCGTAGTCGAAACGCTGGTGGGTACCGCAGGTGATCATGGCCTTCGCCGCGGCGGCACGGGCGATCGGCACCAGCTCGGCCTTGCGGTGGGCGGGCAGACAGAACACCGGCAGAGCGCCGAGCTTGAACAGCGCGA
This sequence comes from Nocardia salmonicida NBRC 13393, assembly GCF_001613085.1. Lineage (GTDB taxonomy): Bacteria > Actinomycetota > Actinomycetes > Mycobacteriales > Mycobacteriaceae > Nocardia > Nocardia salmonicida. The sequence goes on along the minus strand of NZ_BDBR01000010.1, from coordinate 248,566 downwards.
AGATCACCTCGACGAATTCCGCGCGGTTGGGAAGCTGCACCAGCACCCGGTCACCGGGCGCGATGCCGAGGCGGGCCAAACCGGTGGCGAGCGAGCGGGAACGGCGCTCGAGCTCGGCGTAGGTCCAGCTGTTCGCGTCGTCCAGGACCGCGATCCGGTCCGGCGCCGCGACCGCGCGCGCGGTGAGTACATCGCCGAATGTCTCACCGGTCCAACAGTTCTGCTCTCGATATCGTTGCGCCAGCTCAGCGGGCCACGGAGTGAATCCGGGGAGCACGGGATCGGTCAAGTCGAGCACCTCTTTCCAGCGGATCTTCGAAGTTCCTCGCCGGAAGCTGTAAGGGAAGCTAACCAACCGACGATGAAATCAGGTTAGGCTAACCTCATGCATAGTGGTGAGTCCAGAGGGCGAATCGTTGTCGTCACCGGCGCCGCCGGGGGAATCGGCGCCGCGATCGCCGCCCGTTTCGCCGGCGAAGCGCGAGTTCTCTCGCTGTGGGACCGCGACCCCGCCGTCCACCAGGTCGCAGCCCAGCTGTCGGCACGATCCGCTCATGGCGTCGAACTGGATGTCAGCGACGGCGCCGGAGTACAGGCCGCATTCGACCGTCTCACCACGGAATTCGGAACACCCGATGTCGTCGTGCACGCGGCCGGGCTCATGGTCGGCGGCTCGGCACTCGACCTCGACCCACGGGAGTGGGCACGCTGCCTGACCGTCAACGCCACCGGCACGATGCTGGTCACCCAGCGTGCGGCCGCCGAGATGGTCCGCGCCGGTCGCGGCGCGATCGTGATCGTCTCCTCGAACGCGGCCGCCACGCCACGCGTCGGAATGGCCGCCTACGGCGCCGCCAAGGCCGCCGCCACCGCGTTCACCCGCTCGCTGGCCCTGCAAGTCGCGCCGCTCGGCGTGCGGGTGAACCTGGTCTCGCCCGGTTCCACCGATACCCCGATGCTGCGTGAGATGTTCGGCGGCACCGTCGACGACGCGGCCGAGAACGCGCTGCTCGACGGCGACCCGAGTGTCTACCGCCTCGGAATTCCGTTGCGCCGCATCGCCACTCCCGCCGATATCGCGGGCTCAGTCCACTTCCTGGCGTCCGAGGACGCCCGCCACATCACGATGCACGACCTGCGGGTCGACGGTGGCGCAACGCTCGACATGTGACCGAGAGGAATGATCACCATCAGTACCGACAGCTCAGACCCCGCTTTCCTGCTGTCCCGTCCGCAGCGGACCGTGTCCGCCACCGCGGGCGGGACGGTCTTCCGCTCGGCACACGACGCGATCACCGCACTGCGCAGCGGCCGGATCAGCCACATCGTCGGCGCGCTACCGTTCGCCCCCGGCGCGCCGACCGCGCTGTGGGCGCCGGACTCGGTGACGATCACCGAGGCGCCGCACCGACCCGGTTCGCGGGCGCTCCCCCGCTTCGAACTCGATGCCGCGCTGCCCGCGCCGGAGGAACACCGCCGGCGCGTCGCCACCGCTGTCGAACTGCTCGGCGATCCCGCGAATCCGTTGCGGAAGGTGGTGCTGGCCCGCGCCGTTCGTGCTTGTGCGCCGAAACCCGTTCGAGCACTGGACATCCTGAATTCGATGGTCGCCTCGGATCCGATGTCCAACGGGTTCCTGGTCGACCTCTCCGCCGCCGTCGGGCGCTATCCCGGCCGTCATCTGGTCGGCTCCAGCCCTGAGATCCTGGTACGCCGCAACGGAAGTCAGGTTCTGAGCCACCCTCTGGCGGGCTCGGCCCGGCGAATCCTCGACGACAGCAGCGCCGACCGCACCGCCGCCGACGCACTGCTCGCCTCCACCAAAGACCATGCCGAACACCGCTTCGTGACCGACCAGGTCTCCGCCGTGCTGCGCGACCGCTGCGCCGAAGTACACACTCCCGCACCGGAACTCATGGCCACGCCGGCGATGTGGCATCTGGGCACGCCGATCACCGCGACGGTCCCGCTCGCCGGACCATCGGCACTGGAGTTGGCCGTGGCACTGCACCCGACCCCCGCGATCTGCGGCACACCCACCGCGGCGGCCGCCCGGCTGATCGCCGAACTCGAGGGCGAACGCGGCTTCTACGCGGGCGCGGTCGGCTGGTGCGATGCCGACGGCAACGGGGAGTGGATGGTGAGCATCCGCTGCGCCGAACTGTCCGCCGACGGCACCACCCTGCTCGCCCACGCGGGCGGCGGGATCGTCGCCGCCTCCGACCCCACCGCCGAATTGGCCGAGACCACCGGCAAATTCCAGCGCATCCTCGGGCCGCTCGGTATCGCCGACCTGCCCGTCACCGTCGGCTGACCCCGCCGACCCCAACGTCCAACGGAGACTCCCCCATGCCCATTCCCCCGATCGCGCCCTATTCCATGCCGACCGCGGACGAATTCACGGCCGATCAGGTCGACTGGACCGCCGACGCAGGCCGTAGCGCGCTGCTGATCCACGACATGCAGCAGTACTTCCTCGACGCCTACGACCTCTACCGCGATCCCGCGCGCACCCTCATCGCCAACATCGCCACCCTGCGCGATCACTGCCACCGGTTCGACATCCCGGTCATCTACACGATGCAGCCCGGCGACCAGCATCCGTCGCGACGCGGGATACTCGCCGACTTCTGGGGCACCGGCATGTCCGAGGGCGCCGATACCGAGGTGATCAACGCCATCGCCCCCGACCCACAGGACATCCAGGTCACCAAGTGGCGCTACTCCGCCTTCCAACGCACCGATCTGCGTGAGCTACTCGGCTACTACGGTCGCGATCAACTCCTCATCACCGGCGTCTACACCCACATGGGCTGCATGCTCAGCGCCGCGGAAGCGTTCATGGGCGACGTGCGCCCCTTCCTCGTCCACGATGCCACCGCCGACTTCAGCCGCGACGAACACATCATGGCGCTGAACTACGTCGCCCGCCGCTGCGGTGCCGTCACCAGCACCGACGATCTGATCCGTCAGCTCGGCACCACGAAGGTGGAATCCACCGAACGCCGATCCGCCTGATCGGTACCGACCGAGGGCCCTGCCGTTCCGCCGAACAGCAGGGCTTTTGCCCGCCGAGTCACCTAACCTGGAGTTCATCGCCCGCCAACTGGCAGGACCGGGTGATTTGGGCGAGCGAACCAAGTGAGACGACCGTCGGCGGTCTGTTGATCTAGCGCGCCGACGAAGCCCAAGTGGCCGACACTCGCTGGTCGCCGACGCCATCACCGGCGCGGGCCTCCTCGCCGGAATGGGTGATCGGGATCTTGGGAAACGCGTGGGCGTGGTGGCGCCCGATCCAGGTCAGCAGCTCCTCGCGGACCGCGCAGCGCAGGTCCCACGCATCGTCGGCATCGGCGGCCGACATCGTCGCGCGGACGACGATGTCGGTCGGCGTGCTGTCGGTGACCACGAGATTCCAGCTGCGGCCGTCCCATTCCCGGCAGTCGCGCAGGTAGGTGCGCAGGTGCTCGCGCAGCGCGGGCACGGGGGTGCTGTGGTCGAGGTGCAGCAGGACCGTACCGGTGACCTGCGAGCCCCCCCGCGACCAGTTCTCGTAGGGCTTGCTGTTGAAGTAGGACACCGGCATGGTGAGCCTGCGGTCGTCCCAGATCCGCACGGTCAGGAAGGTCAGGGTGATCTCCTCGACCGTGCCCCACTCCCCTTCCACGACAACGGTATCGCCGATCTTGACCGAGTCGCCGAAGGCGATCTGCAGTCCGGCCATGAGATTGCTCAACGTCGACTGGGCGGCGACACCGACGATGATGCCGATCACGCCCGCCGAGGCCAACATCGACGTGCCGAGGGTTCGCAGACTCGGGAACAGCAGCATGATGGCCACCGCGGCGGTGGTGACAACCAGCACCGAGGTGACGATGCGGCGCACCAGTCCGAACTGGGTGCGCAACTGACGCACGCGCGAAATCTCGCCGGCGCGTTGGGCATAGCGACCCAGCAGGCTGTCGGCGACCACATCGGTGGCGCGGATGACCAACCACACCGCGGCGATGATGGCCGCCGTCGCCAGGAAGTTCCGGATCACCCCGTCCTGGCGCAGGTCGAGTTCGGCAAGCGGGTAGACCGCGTGCAACGTGCCCGTGCCGAGCAGCACCTGAAGCGGCAGTTGCAGTCGCCGCAGCGACGGCAGATGGACGCCGGGACTGCGGCGCGCCGCGTAGCGCAGCAGACGCTCTACCAGCAGACCCACCGAAACCGTGATCGCCACCGTACCGAGCAGCACGACGATCGGCCGTAATATCTCCTCCACGAGATCGAACTCCTCTCGTTGTCGGCTCGCTTCTGCTGCGGCATACCCACTCCCACTCCCGACAGACATGACCGTCTGATGGCGAGTCCCGGTCGGCACAACGACAAGAGGCTCCGCTGTTCGACGAGAACAGCGGAGCCTCTTGCGGATGTATTCGGCTGTCTTACAGCGCTTTCAGTTCCTCGGTGACAGCACCGACGGACTTCTTCGCATCACCGAACAGCATCGAGGTGTGATCGGCGTAGAACAACGGGTTGTCGATACCGGCGAAGCCGGAGTTCATCGAGCGCTTGAGCACGATGACGCTCTTGGCCTGGTCCACATTGAGCACCGGCATACCGTAGATCGGACTGGACTTGTCGTCACGGGCCGCCGGGTTGGTGACGTCGTTGGCGCCGATGACCAGAACCACATCGGTACGGTTGAACTCACCGTTGATGTCGTCCATTTCCTTCATCGCGTCGTAGGACACCTCGGCCTCGGCCAGCAGCACATTCATATGACCGGGCATACGACCGGCGACCGGGTGGATCGCGTACTTGACCTCGACACCCTTGGCCTCGAGCAGCAGCGCCATCTCCTTGACCGCGTGCTGGGCCTGGGCCACGGCCATACCGTAACCAGGAACCACGATCACCTGGTTGGCGTAGGCCATCTGGATCGCGGCGTCGGCGGCGGAGGTCGCCTTCGCGGTCTTGGCCTCACCGTCACCCGAACCCGCCACCGCGCCGCCGCCACCGAAACCACCGGCCACGATCGCGGGAATGGAGCGGTTCATGGCCTTGGCCATCAGGTTGGTGAGGATGGTGCCCGAAGCGCCGACGATCATGCCCGCCACGATCATCGCGGTGTTGTTCAGCGCCAGACCCGCCGCCGCGGCCGACAGACCGGTGAGCGCGTTGAGCAGCGAGATGACGACCGGCATATCCGCGCCACCGATGGGCAGCACGACCATCAGGCCGAGCACACCGGCGAGCACGAGCAGACCGATCATCCACAGCTGCGAGACGCCACCGTTGTCGGCACCGAGGCCGATCACGACGGCGCACACGATCGCACCGACGAGCAGGATCAGGTTCAGCGGCTGCTGCAAGCGGCCGACGCTGATCGGCTTGCCGGACAGGATCTCCTGCAGCTTCGCGAAGGCGATGATCGAACCCCAGAAGGAGATCGAGCCGATCACCGCGGCGAACAGCGAACCGATGATGATGTGGATGGTCGGGGTTTCGTGCAGCTCGGAAAAACCCGCGCTGTCGACGAATTCGGCCCACGCGATCAACGCGACGGTGCCACCACCGACGCCGTTGAACGCCGCGACCAGCTGCGGCATCTCGGTCATCTTGGTGCGGATGGCGGGCGGAACACCCAGCGCCACACCGACGATCAGGCCGGCGGCGATGAGAATCCAGTTGAGCAGGGCGGCGTGGCGCACCGAGATCAAGGTGGCGACCACCGCGATACCCATACCGACAGCGGCGATCTGGTTGCCGCGCACCGCGGTCTTCGGGCCGGTCAGACCCATCAGACCGTAGATGAACATGGAGAAGGCCACGATGTAGAGGCCGTTGACCAGGTAGGTCATATTGTCGACTGCGTGCATCACTCGGCCGCCTTCTTCTTACCCTTGAACATGCCGAGCATGCGGTCGGTGACCACGAAACCACCGATGACGTTCAAAGTTCCGAACACCACCGCGACGAACAGGATCACCTGCACCAGCAGCGAGGGGTCCTGCACATTGCCCAGGGTCACCAGCGCGCCGAGCACGACGATGCCGTGAATGGCGTTGGTGCCCGACATCAGCGGGGTGTGCAGGGTGTTGGGGACCTTGGAGATCACCGCGAAGCCGACGAAGCCGGACAAAACGAGAATCGCGATATTGGCGAGCAGTTCGGTGTACATCAGGCTTCCACGCTCGATTCGTTCTTATCGCTGCGCTCGCGGGTGACACAGGAATCCGCCAGGACCTGATCCTCGAAGTCGGGGGCGAGCTTGCCGTCGACCAGCATCAGTTCCAGCAACGCCGAAATGTTCTTCGAGTACAGCTCGGACGCGTGCTCGGGCATCGTGGCGGGCAGGTTCAGCGGCGAGGCGATGGTCACCTCGTGCTTGACGACGACCTCACCGGGCTCGGTGAGTTCACAGTTGCCACCGGTCTCACCGGCCAGGTCGACGATCACGCTGCCGGGCTTCATGCCCTCGACCGCGGCGGCGGTGACCAGGCGCGGCGCGGGACGACCCGGCACCAGCGCGGTGGTGATCACGACGTCGAATCCCTTGATGGCGTCTTCGAGGGCCTGCTGCTGCTGGGCCTTCTCCTCGTCGGTGAGTTCGCGGGCGTACCCGCCTTCACCGGCGGCGTCGATGCCCAGATCCAGCCACTGCGCACCGACCGAGCGCACCTGATCGGCGACCTCGGGACGCACGTCGTAACCGGTGGTCCGCCCGCCCAGACGCTTGGCCGTGGCCAGCGCCTGCAGACCGGCCACACCCACACCGAGCACCAGCACGGTGGCCGGCTTCACGGTGCCCGCCGCGGTGGTGAGCATCGGGAAGAACCGGGTCGACTCCGACGCGGCGAGCAGCACGGCCTTGTAACCGGCCACGTTCGCCTGCGAGGACAGCGCGTCCATCACCTGCGCGCGCGAGATACGCGGAATCGCCTCGACAGCGAAGGCCTGCACACCGGCAGACTTCAGCGCACCGATCTGATTCTCGCCATTGCGCGGCGCCAGGAAACCGATCAGGGTCTGCCCGGACGACAGCTTGGCCACCTCGCCATCGCTGGGCGGGGCCACCTTGACGACGACCTCGGCCGACCACGGATCACCGATGGTCGCACCTGCCTCTACATAGGCAGCGTCGGGAATGAGCGCGCCGAGGCCGGCACCGGCTTCCACGATCACCTCGACACCCTGCTTGGACAGGGTGGGGATGATCTTGGGCACCAATGCGACTCGCCGCTCACCCGGGCCGGATTCGCGAACGACTCCGACCCGCGCTCCGCGCGGCGAACCCTCGCCCACGTTTTGCGTTGTCTCCACTAGTCAGACTTCCTTTTCGTGCTGGCTTCGAGCCTGGGAACAACGGGGCGCCGAAGTTACCTGTGAGTAAGTTCGACTGAAATCCTCGCCACTGTACTCGGCTCGCGGTGAGCCTAGCCGAGATGCCCGTCACAACGGAGAACTGGACTGACGACCACAAAACGGACACCACCGACCTGATCACCTCTGACAACGACCTCCCGACCCGGTGGACGCCAGTCGGCGCGCGCACCCGGATTCGTCGCCGCAGGTGGGACACATAAGATCACAGGCCCGCGCCGATCACTCGCCGAGGTGCCCGAGCACCGCCGCGTCACACGGGACGTGACGCGGGTCATGTCGACGGACCATTCAGGCTGTTGCGCGACCCAGATCACACCGTAGGGTCGAGGCCGTGAACGACTGCGCCTTCTGTTCGATCGTGGCGGGTGCCGCACCGGCAACCGTGGTCTACTCCGACGACACGGTGTGCGCGTTCCTCGACATCCGTCCCATCACCCGCGGCCATACCCTGATCGTTCCCAGGGTCCACGCGACCGAGCTCGACGATCTCGATCCCGAACTCGGCGCACAGATCTTTCGCACCGGCCACCGTCTCGCCCGCGCCCTGCGCGTGAGCGGGCTCGCGAGCGACGGGGCCAATCTCATCCTCAACGACGGCACCGCCGCGTTCCAGACCGTCGGCCACGTCCACCTGCATGTGGTCCCTCGCAAACACGGTGACAAACTCACCTTCGCCAAGGGTTTCCTGCTGCGTCGTCCGCACGAACCGAATTCGACCGCAGCGGCGATCCGCGCGGGCCTCACCGCGCTCGACCAGAGCGATGCAGAAGGAGCACAGGGATGAACCGGACGCCGGAGCGCGAGCAACTCACCGATCTACTCGCCGAACAGTGGGAAGCCATCGCGCTGCTGGTCGCCGACCTCGACGAAAAGGCCTGGCGCCGCATGTCTCCGCTGCCCGGCTGGACCCTGTTCGATGTTGTCGCGCATGTGGTCGGCAGCGAGTCCTGGCTGCTCGGCGAGACGCCGCCGCCGCATGATCCGTTGCGCCCCAAGGACGATGTGCGAACGCTGCCGCATGTGCGCAACGAAGTGGCCGTGCTCAACGAGATCTGGGTCGACCGGTTGCGCCCGCTGTCGGGCAAGCGCCTGCTCGCGCTGTTCGACGAGACCACCGAGCGTCGCCGGGCCGCGCTGGCCGCCATGGACGACGAGGCCTGGCAGGCCTCTACCGTCTCGCCGGTCGGGCAGGTGCCCTATGGGCGCTTCATGCGGGTGCGGTTGTTCGATTGCTGGATGCACGAACTCGACCTCGCCGACGGGATCGGTCGCAGCGTGCCAGAGGGTGGGGCGCGAGCCGAGACCGCGTTCGCCGAACTGACCATCGGCCTGGGCCGCGCGGTGGTGAAAGGCGCCAAAGCGCCGGATGGTTCGCTGATCACTCTCGATCTGACCGGGCCGGTGACCAGGCAGGTACATCTGTCGGTAGAGGGTGGGCGCGGCACGGTTCTCGACGAGATCTCCGGCGAGCCGACTACCCTGCTCCGGTTGGACTCCGGGCTCTTCGCGCGGCTGCGCGGAGGGCGTACAACGGCTGACCGGCACCCCGGCGAGGTGGTCGTCGAGGGCGATACGGCGCTCGGTGAGCGACTCGTGCGGAATCTGGCGTTCACCATCTGATGCGACTTTTCCTGGCGTCGTACAGGTTCGGCGGTTTCGCCGATCGGCTCGTCGGGCTCGTCGGTGCGCCGGGGCGGGTGGCGGTGATTCCGAACGCGTGTGACGCGTGGCCGGACGCCTGGTCATCGGCGGTGACGAGCGATGTGAAACCGCTGGAACAGCAGGGTTATTCGCCGGAAGTGCTGGATCTGCGCGAGTACGTGGGACAACCCGAGCGGCTGGAACGGCATCTGCGTGGGTTCCCGATGGTCTGGGTTCGCGGTGGCAATACCTTCGTCCTGCGCGCGCAATTCGCCCGCAGCGGTGCGGATTCGGTGTTTGCCACCCTGTTGCGCGAAGACGCGCTGGTCTACGCGGGCTACAGCGCGGGCGCGTGCCTGCTCGGACCCGATCTGCACGGACTGGAAACCATGGACGACCCCGCCGAGGTCCGGCCCGCCACCGGTATCGAACCACTGTGGGACGGACTGGGTGTGGTGGATCGTCGGCTGGTGGTCCACCTGGACTCTCCCACCGACCCGGACGGCGACTCCGCCGCGATGCTGGCCCACTGCGTCGCCGAGCAGATCCCGCATTGGGCACTCACCGACGACGACGTGGTCCTGGTCGACGGCGATCGGACCGAGGTACTCAGAGGCTGAGCCTCACGCAGCGGTCGGTGCGGCCACCGCCGGTGTGCGGCGGAAGACGATCCAGCGCATCGCGCAGTACATGTACACGGCCTCACAACCGCCCGCGAGCAGCCTGGCCAGGTGGTATTCCAGGCCGAGCGCGGTGAGACCGGAGCCGACGCCGAGGATGAACGCCAGGTAGTTCACCAGGACGACAACCGCATACACCGCGGCCTGCTTGCCCATCGGCGCGTGGGAATGGAAGTTGAAGGTGCGGTTGAGCAGGAAGCTCAACCCGAACGCGACGATGTAGGCGAGGGTGATCGACAGCCAGATCGGCAGGCCCAGCCCGCTGTGCAGCAGTGTGAGCAGCAGCAGGTCGACACCGAAGGTGAAGCTGTTGATCAGCGCGAAGCCGAGGAAGGTCGCGGGCACATACCGGTCGAGGCCCCACGGCAGCCGGGCCACGACCGCCTCGCACCAACGGGTGAATCGGTCGGCCACCGACTCGGTGACACTCGCCTGATGCTCCACGCGGCCAGCCTGCCAGCGGCAGATGAAGCCAGGGTGAGCAACCGGCAAACGGGCGGGCCGTGCGGCTAGCGGCTGACCGCCGCGAACGGGCGAGTATCGAACGAGGCCCATGCGGCGAGACAGCGGCGACGGGTGAGCTCGTCGGCCTCGGCGAGCAGGGCGTCACGCAGCAGCGCGGGGTCGGCGCTCCAGCGCGCGGCGATCTCGGCCATCGCGCGGACGTCGAACATCCCGGTCGATTCCAGCGCGGACAGCCATTCCTGATGGACGCCGGTGTGGACACAACGCATCGCCTCGGTGTCGAGGCCCGCGTCGGCGAACTCCGCGGCCAGCAGAGCACCCACCAGCTCGCTGCGGTCCTGCGGTTGTTTCATCATCGCCAGTCCTCCCTACGAAAAGCGGTGCGGCGCAACGGCGTCGCATGAACGATGCGCGCGGAGCGCACCCGTGGAGCAGAACTCGAAACACGCTGGGCGGCGAGGCGATTCACCATCGAACACACCCGGTACGGGCATTGTGACGGATTGGACGGCGTATACACCAACGGGGCGCGCCAGATCACATCGATGCGGAGATTTCCTTGTTCGGGCCCACATCACATCTGGTCGATCACCCGGGCGATGTTCGCGTGACTCCCTGGTGCGCGATCGACCAGGACGAACTGCCCGCGGCGGAGGGGGTGTGCGGGTTAGCGTGAACACGTGGACGAGCCCAGCGGTGACCTCGATTCGTTGATTTCGGCGCTGTCGGACGGGGCGGTCGTCATCGACCCCGATCTGCTGGCGGGCTACCGGCAGGACTGGGCGCGCGATCCCGATGCGGGCACGCCGCTGGCGGTGGTGCGGGCGCGCACTACCGCCGATGTCGCCGCCACGCTGCGGTGGGCGCACGCGAACAAGGTGCCGATCGTGCCGCGCGGGGCCGGGACGGGTTTGTCCGGCGGAGCGACCGCGGTGGACGGCGGGATCGTGCTCAGCACCGAGTTGATGCGCGAGATCGACGTCGACACGGTGACCCGGATCGCGGTGGTGCAGCCAGGGCTGCTCAATGCGGAGGTGAAGCGGGCCGTCGCCGAGGTCGGTCTGTGGTACCCGCCGGACCCGTCCTCGTTCGAGATCTGCTCGATCGGCGGCAACGCGGCGACCAACGCGGGCGGGCTGTGCTGCGTGAAGTACGGCGTGACCACCGACTATGTGCTCGGCATGGAGGTGGTGCTCGCCGACGGGACCGTGGTGCGGCTCGGCGGGCCACGGCTCAAGGATTCGGCCGGGCTGTCGCTGACCAAACTGTTCGTCGGGAGCGAGGGCACGCTGGGCGTGATCACCGAACTCACGCTGCGGCTACTGCCCGCGCAGCCGCCGCAGTCGACCGTCGTCGCGAGCTTCGGCTCGCTCACCGCGGCGACCGAGGCGATCCTGGCGATCACCTCGACACTGCGGCCCGCCATGCTCGAATTCATGGACACCGTGGCGATCAACGCGGTCGAGGACGAGATGCGGATGGGGTTGGACCGCACCGCCGCCGCCCTGCTAGTCGCCCGCTCCGACGCACCGGGCGAATACGCCGGGCAGGAAGCGCAATTGATGGTGGGGCTGTGCGAGAAGGCCGGGGCGACAGAGGTTTTCCACACCGCCGATGCCACCGAAGGTGAAGCGTTCACCGCCGCACGCCGATTCGCGATTCCCGCGGTGGAGAAGATCGGGCCGCTGCTGCTCGAAGACGTCGGCGTGCCGCTCCCCCGCCTCGGCGATCTGATCGCCGGGGTCACCGCGATCGGTGAACGCAACGACGTGCTCGTGTCGGTCATCGCGCACGCGGGCGACGGCAACACCCACCCGCTGATCGTGCACGACCCCACCGACCCCGACAACACCGCCCGCGCCCACCGCGCCTTCGGCGAGATCATGGACCTGGCCATCGCCCTCGGCGGCACCATCACCGGCGAACACGGCGTCGGCCGCTTGAAAAAGGCCTGGCTTCCCGACCAGGTCGGCCCCGACGTCATGGCCCTGACCCGCCGCATCAAGGACGCCCTCGACCCCGAAGGCATCCTCAACCCCGGCGCGGTCCTCTGACCGGGTTAGCATCTCCAGGCATGACCACCAGGCTCGAGCACAACGTCGACGACACCCGCTACGAGATCTACCACGACGATGTCCTCGCGGGATACGCCGACTACGCCGAACGCGAGGACCCCAAGGTCCGCGACTTCCACCACACCATGACCTTCCCCGAATTCCGGGGCCGGGGAGTAGCGGCCGAGGTCGTGAAATACGGCCTCGACGACTCCCGCGAACACGGCTACCAGATCATCCCCACCTGCTGGTACGTCGAGAAGTACGTCGCCGAACACCCCGAATACGCCGAACTCGTCCCGTAATCCGACGCGGTCATCGCGTCTCGTTTTCGGTGCTGCCGGCCACATTCGTATTGTGAACCGAACTGACCCACCAGCTGTCGTCCTGTTCCGTGAAAACCCATGTTCCGCGGTTGGTTACGGAGAAATTCGACGTCCGCAGTGTCTGTTCGACATTGACGATCGCATGCCCTCCGGCAAGCAAACGCGCGGCGAGAATCTTGTAGTTCGCTTCGGCATCCGGGATGTTCCGCAACGCGGTGAGGTGGTAGGCGTGCAGCTCATCCCAGCCTACGAAGACAGCGCCCGCCGGATTGATGAAAACCACGTCGTCGGTGAAGACGCTGTCGAAGGCGTCGGCATCCTTAGCCGTGAGTGCGGCTTCGAGACTGTCGAACACCTTGGTGATCGTGGCTAGAACGAGATCCTGATCCGTTGCGACCACGGCCGCCTTCGGGCGCGCGCTCTGCGCATCGACAGTCATCGTTCCAACATACGTATCCGTCTGCTATCGGTACGAATCCGCTTGTCTCCGCACAGCAATCGACCGGGTGTTCCGGCCTACCCACCCCGAGGGGAGGTAGGCGATGTGGAACACCCGGTCGGTGCGGGAACTAGCCCTTGAGCAGGTTGCGAGCCATCACCAGACGCTGGATCTGGTTGGTGCCCTCGTAGATCTGCGTGATCTTCGCGTCGCGCATCATGCGCTCGACCGGGAAGTCGGTGGTGTAGCCGGCGCCGCCGAAGAGCTGGACGGCGTTGGTGGTGACCTCCATGGCCACGTCCGAGGCGAAGCACTTGGCGGCGGCGGAGATGAAGCCGAGGTTCTTCTCGCCACGCTCGGCGCGGGCGGCCGAGGTGTAGACCATCAGGCGCGCGGCTTCGATCTTCATGGCCATGTCGGCCAGCATGAACTCCGTGTTCTGGAAGCTGGCGATGGTCTTGCCGAACTGCTTGCGATCCTTGGTGTAGGCGATCGCGGCGTCGAGCGCGCCCTGGGCCAGGCCGACGGCCTGCGCGCCGATGGTCGGGCGGGTGTGGTCGAGGGTCTGCAGCGCGGTCTTGAAACCGGTGCCGGGCTCGCCGACGATGCGGTCGCCGGGGATGCGGCAGTTCTCGAAGTACAGCTCGGCGGTGGGCGAACCCTTGATGCCCAGCTTGTGCTCGAGCGGGCCGACCACGAAGCCCTCGTCGTCCTTGTGGACCAGGAACGAGGAGATGCCGTTGGCGCCCTTGTCGGCGTCGGTCACGGCCATCACGGTGTACCAGGAGGACTTGCCGCCGTTGGTGATCCAGCACTTGGAGCCGTTGAGGATCCAGTCGTCGCCGTCGGCCTTGGCGCGGGTGCGCATGGCGGCGGCGTCGGAGCCGGCCTCACGCTCGGACAGCGCGTAGGAGGCCATCTCGCCGTTGACGATGTCGGCGAGGACCTTGGCCTTGAGCTCTTCGGAGCCGTTGAGGATCAGGCCCATGGTGCCGAGCTTGTTCACAGCGGGGATCAGCGAGGAGGAGCCACAGACGCGGGCGACTTCCTCGATCACGATACAAGTGGCGACCGAGTCGGCGCCCTGGCCGCCGTAGGCCTCCGGCACGTGCACGGCGTTGAAGCCCGCGGCGTTGAGCGCGGTGAGCGCCTCCTCGGGGAAACGGGCGTTGCCGTCGACGTCCTTGGCGTAAGGAGCGATCTCCTTCTCCGCGAGGCCGCGGATGGCACCGCGCAGCTCGTCGTGGAAGTCCTCGAGCTTGAACAGGTCGAAATCGGGGTTTCCAGCCATCGGGGGCACACTCCTGGTCGTGGTCGTGATCGCTGCGACGATGCTCACAGCGCGTGGCGCGTCGGCACGCAGTGCCAATCTACCGAGGATTATACGCCCGGCACTCTATCGCTACATGCGGATATATGGGTGGCACTCAGTGTCACCGCTTCCGCGCCCCAGCGCGAGCGGCGCTTACAGGTTACCGAGGCGGGCGGTGAGTAGATCGGCCACCTTGCGTGGCGGCATGTCGCGGGGGAACACCGCGAGCACCAGCTCGTCCGGCTCGGTCTGCACGCTTCTGCCGCGCGGGATCATGGCCAGTTCGGTGCGCAGATCCGCCACCGCGGCCCCCGATTCGCCACGAACCATCCGACGCAGCAAGTAGTTGTGCGTGGCGGTGACAGCGGCGGTGTACTGCACCCGGGCGAGGTCGGGCACCTCCGGCAATCGGCCGCGCAGGAACTCGGTGAACAGCCGCTCATACCGGAACACCGTGACGATCTCGCGCTCACGCAACGCGGGCACCCGCCGCACCACCTGATACCGCCGCGCCGCGATGTCACGCCACTGCGTGAACCGCTCGAACACCCCGATCACGGCCTCGCAGATCGCTTCCCACGGATCACCCCCCGCCCCTTCGAGGAACTCCTGCGCCGAGGCCAGCTGGAACTCGTGATCGGCGAAGATCACATCCTCTTTGGACCGGAACTGCCGAAAGAACGTCCGCCGCGAGATTCCCGCCGCCACCGCGATCTCATCCACCGTCGTCGCCTCGTACCCCCGCTCGGCGAACAACCGCAACGCCTGATCAACCACCGTAAGCCGAAACTGCGCCGCGTCATCGTGTGCCACGGGGGTCAACCGTAGTCACTGCCATGTGGCGGGATTCAGGCAGGCGAACGCGGCGGCGACTGTGCGGTGAATGCGGCGACCAGTTGTGCCATCCCGCCAACTACCTGGTCAGGCGACCTACCGCTCGCGAGACGGCGCAGTTGGAGGCCGACCAACGTCGCGACGGCCAGCGGCGCCACCGAGTCGGCGTCGGCGACACCGAGTGCGCGCAGGATCGATACGGTCGTGTCGCTACGGTCATCGACACCCTCGTCGAATTCCCGCACCCCTGCAAGGACGATGGTCGGCCGGCGGACGCGATCAGCCGAGGAGTTTGTTGCGCAGGGCCTCGTCCTTGTCGAGGACCATTTGCTCGAGGCCGGCCTGGAACTGTTCCATGCGGGTGCGCAGGGCCGGGTCGGCGGCAGCGAGGATGCGGACGGCGAGTAGGCCCGCGTTGCGGGCGCCGCCGATGGAGACGGTGGCTACCGGGACACCTGCGGGCATCTGGACGATCGAGAGCAGTGAGTCCATGCCGTCGAGGTATTTCAGGGGGACGGGGACGCCGATGACCGGGAGGGGGGTGGCCGAGGCGACCATGCCAGGGAGGTGGGCGGCGCCGCCCGCGCCCGCGATGATCACCTGCAGGCCGCGACCGGCCGCTTCGCGGGCGTAGTCGAGCATGCGCTGGGGAGTGCGGTGGGCGGAGACGACGCCGACCTCGAAGCGGATGCCGAATTCGGCGAGTGCCTCAGCGGCGGCTTCCATGGTGGGCCAGTCGGAATCGCTGCCCATGATCAGGCCGACCTGGGGTCCGTTGGTGCTCACGTGGGTTCCTTAAGTGGTCGAAAGCGTTGTGGTGGAAACGGTTTCACGCCCCGTGCGGGTCCCAACCATCGGTCCAGACGGCGTGCGACATCCAGTGCGCGGCCCGCTCGGCCTTGTCGCGCACCTCGGTGACGTCGTCGCCGAGGATGTTGATGTGGCCGATTTTGCGGTCGGGGCGCTCGCCCTTGCCGTAGAGGTGAACCTTGGCCTCCGGCAGGCGGGCGAACAGGTGGTGCAGGCGTTCGTCCATCGACATCTCGGGCGCTTGCGCCGCACCGAGGATGTTCGCCATCACCGTCACCGGCGCGAGGGGGCTGGTGTCGCCGAGCGGGTAGTCCAAAACCGCGCGCAGGTGCTGCTCGAACTGGCCGGTGCGGGCACCGTCCATGCCCCAGTGACCGGAGTTGTGCGGGCGCATCGCGAGTTCGTTCACCAGGAGTTCGCCGTCGTGGGTTTCGAACAGCTCGACAGCCATGACGCCCACCACACCGAGACCGGCGGCCAGCTCCAGCGCCATGGTCTCGGCACGTGCGGCCAGGTCCTCGTCCAGATCCTGGGCGGGGGCGATCACCACGGCGCACTGACCGTTGCGCTGCACGGTCTCCACGACCGGCCACGTCGCGGCCTGCCCGAACGGCGAACGCGCGACCATCGCTGACAGCTCACGCTTCAAGTCGACCTTCGACTCGGCCAGCAACTGCACACCGTGTGCGAGCTGGTCGGTGACCAGCCGGGTGGCCTCGGCGGCATCGGCGGGCATCCAGACGCCGCGTCCGTCGTAACCGCCGCGCACGGCCTTCAGCACGAACGGCCAGCCGTGCTCGTCGCCGAACGCCACCGCCTCCGCGGGCGCGTTCACCTCGACGAACGCGGGCACCGGCAGACCGAGCGAGGACAGCTTCGTCCGCATGGCCAGCTTGTCCTGGGCGAAGATCAGCGCCTGCGGCGGCGGCGCCACGTTCACGCCCTCTGCGACCAGCACGTCGAGGTGCTCGGTCGGCACATGCTCGTGATCGAAGGTCAGCGCGTGCGAGCCGTTGGCGGCTCTGCGCAGCGCCGACAGGTCGTTGTGGCTGCCGAACACGACGTCGGGAGTCACCTGCGCGGCCGGGTCGTCGGGCCGCTCGGCGAGCACCCGTAGACGCTGGCCGAGGGCGATGGCGGCCTGGTGCGTCATGCGCGCGAGCTGGCCCCCACCGACCATCGTGACGGTGGGCATGGCTGACGGATCGAATGAACGTGCACTCACGTCGTGCAATGTTGTCATGTCGAATGCGAATGTTCGCGACCGGTACACTCGGAACTCGTGTCAATCGTCGACGACGTGGTCAGCGTCCTTCCCCCGCGCCTTCGCGAAACCGCGATCAGGCATAAAGAGCTGATCAAGTTCGCCATCGTCGGGGCGACGACGTTCGTGATCGACAGCGGCCTGTTCTACCTCCTGAAATGGACGGTTCTCTCGGATAAGCCGATCACCGCCAAGATCATCTCGGGCGTGGTGGCGGTAATCGCGTCTTACATCCTCAACCGAGAATGGTCATTCAAGAACCGCGGCGGGCGAGATAAGCATCACGAGGCACTGCTGTTCTTCGGAGTGAGCGGGATCGGGGTGATCCTGAGCAATATCCCGCTGTGGATCTCGATCTATGTGCTCGATCTGCGCCAACCCCATGTGAGCTTCCTCGTCGAGAACATCGCCGATTTCGTCAGCGCTTTCGTGATCGGCAATCTGCTGCAGATGGCGTTCCGGTTCTGGGCGATGCGGCGCTGGGTGTTCCCCGACGAGATCGACGACATCGTCGCCGAACTCGAGGTCTTGGTCGAAGGGGAACAGGAACCTCTCGGCCAGAGCTGAGTCAGCGCGGCTCGGTCAGCGTCGCGTTCTGCGGCCGGTTGAGCTTGGAACCGAGGAACACCGCGAACAGCGCCGGACGGCGACGCTGCAGCTCGAGGCGACCACCGTCGGCCTCCACCAGCGCGCGGGCCAGCGCGAGACCGACGCCGGTCGACCCGCCCGCGGAGAAACCACGATCGAAGATGTGCGGTGCGAGTTCATCGCGCACACCCTCGCCCTCGTCGGACACTTCCACACAGATCAGCGGGTCGCGCGAACTCATCGTCGGGACCGTGCGCACCGAGATCGTGCAGGTGCCCGCGCCGTGCATCAGGGCATTGTCGACCAGCACCGCGACGGCCTCGCGCAACCGCGAACCGGTGATCGGGGCCCGCAGGGATTCGTCGCCGAGCAGGAGCAGTTCGCGCCCGGTCTCGTGGAACGGATGGGTCCACTCGGTGACCACACCGCGTAATTCCGCCATCACCGGGACCGGATCGCGGTCGGTGGCGTCCTCGTCGCGGGAGGCGCGGACCAGGTCGTCGATGGCCTCGGTGAGCCGGTCGACCTGCGCCATCGCCTCCTCGGCCTCGTGCACCACCTCGGGGTCGGCATGGGTGGACAGCTCGTCCAGGCGCAGCCGAACGGCGGTCAGCCGGCTGCGTAGCTGGTGGGAAACGTCGGCCACCAGCGCGTGCTCGCGTTGCAGGCGGCCCGCGATCTCGACGGTCGCCGAATCGAGCACGTCGGAGACCCGGTCGAGTTCGGCGATGCCGTGGCGGCGGGGATCGGGCCGGAAGTCGCCCATCGCCAACCGGGCGGCCCGCGCGGCCACATCGCGCAGCGGATCGGCGACCCGGCGCGCGGTGACCACGGCGACCGAGAACGCCGCCCCGAGTGAGGCGAGCACGGCCAGCGCCACCGCGGCCACCGCCTGCTCCTGCCTCGAGTGCATCGGCCCGGCGGGCACCTCGAGCCGCAGCGAACCGGAGGTGCCCATCGACAGCGATTCGACCAGCGGATCGGCGACCTCACCGACACCGACATCGGTGCGCGCGGCATTGTCGTCCGGGGTCGGATAGACGATCGTGAGCTTGCCGCCCTCGGGGACCAACGCGCTCATGGCGCGTATGTCGAGGCCGTCGTGGACGGTTCCGTCGACGCGTTCCTGGGCGATCACCTCGGTCGAGATCCGTTCCAGGCGACTCTGCAGATCGTTGCGGGTGATGTCTTCGACCCACAGCCAGGCGGTGTAGATCAACGGCACGCCGAGCACCACCGTGGTGATGGTCAGCACGGTCAGGATCGAACGCAGGATGCGACGGCGCACGGCCCGTCAGCCTCGGTGCGAGGTGGGTCCGTCGGTATTGAGCCGGAACCCGACACCGCGCACGGTGACGATGCGACGCTCGGCCATCGGGCCCTCGTCGCCGATCTTGCGACGCAACCAGGACATGTGCATGTCGAGTGTCTTGGAACCGCGCAGGTCGGCATCGCCCCAGACCTCGCGCAGGATGGTCTCGCGCGCCACCACCTGACCGGCCCGGTCGATGAGCACCTTGAGCAGCTCGTATTCCTTGTTGGCCAGGTTCACCTCGGCCCCGTTGACCAGTACGCGCCGCGCCGCGGGTTCGAGCCGGATCGCGCCGACCTCCACGGCGTCGTCACCGATTCCGCTGCGCCGCAACAGAGCTCGCACGCGGGCCAGCAGCTCGGCCAGGCGGAACGGTTTGCCCACGTAGTCGTCGGCGCCTGCGTCGAGGCCGACGACGAAGTCGACCTCGTCGGTGCGGGCGGTGAGCATCAGCACGGCCAGGTCGGCGCCGCTCGCGCGCACCTGCCGACACACCTCCAGCCCGTCCATGCCGGGCAGGCCGAGGTCGAGGATCAGCAGGTCGTGGTTGCCCTCGAGCGCGCGGCGCAACACCGCCGGACCGAAGCGCTCGACGGTGACGGTGTAGCCCTCACGCCCCAGTGCACGCGACAGGGGTGCGGCGATCGCCTCGTCGTCTTCGGCCAGCAGTACAGCGGTCATCTGCACAGGTTATGCGAAACTTCCGCCCGCGCTCCGGCCATGCGCAGCTGAGGAACGCTGCGCGTCGGCTCACCGGTATCCGCCACCCCAGTGCTGCTCGTTGGCGGAACGCCCCGCCTCGAACACCTGGTGATAGAGCAGCGAGTGGACCTGCTGCACCTGGGGCACGTCGTCGTACTCGAGCGGCTCCTCCGACGAGGAACCGATGATCAGCGTGCCGGTGCCGAGCGCCCGGTCGAGGAGACCGTGGCGGAACTGCACACTGGAGATACGGCTGAGCGGGATATCGATGCCGGTATGGGTGAGCACGCCCTGGCGCACCAGCACCCGCCGTCCGGTGACGATGAAATGCGTCGACTTCCAGGCGATCACGCGCGCGACGACCCGCCAGGCGATCAGCCCGAGCCAGGCGAGGCCGAGCAGGATCAGCAGCACCGTGCGGACGTGACCGGTGGTATTGCGCCAAGCCAAGCCGCCGAGAAAACCGGCGACCGCGGTCCCGACGATAAGAGTGACGATGGGCCACACCAACATTTTCCAGTGCGGGTGGCGGTGCAGGATCAACTGCTCGTCGGGCGCGAGGACATCCTCCGGGTAACCCATGATGTGACAGTACCGCGCTGGCACACCGCATTTCTCGATGCCACGGCCGAGGCGATACTGTGGATTACACGCTAGATGCCAGGTTTTGCCCATATCTGCTTGCTCGACACCGACAGTGGAGGCACGCGTGACCGAAGATCTGACTCAGCTCGAAATCCTCACGGCCCTCGAACCAGTGGCCGAACAGAACCTCAACCGGCACCTTTCCATCGCCAAGGACTGGAATCCGCACGATTACGTTCCGTGGGAGGAAGGCCGCAATTTCGCCGCCATGGGCGGAAGCGATTGGGAGCCATCACAATCGAGGCTCACCGAGGTCGCCAAGGCGGCGATGATCACCAATCTGCTCACCGAGGACAACCTGCCGTCCTATCACCGCGAGATCGCCGAGAACTTCTCGCTCGACGGCGCGTGGGGCACCTGGGTGGGCCGCTGGACCGCCGAGGAGAACCGCCACGGCATCGTGATCCGCGACTATCTCGTCGTCACCCGCGGCGTCGACCCGGTGGCGCTGGAAGAAGCGCGGATGGTCCACATGACCCAGGGCGCGCACGCACCGGCGAACTGGGGTGGATTCCTGGTCAACGTCGCGTATGTGACGTTCCAGGAACTGGCCACCCGGGTGAGCCACCGCAATACCGGCCGCGTGTGCGACGACCCGGTCGCCGACAAGATGCTGGCTCGCGTCGCCACCGACGAGAACCTGCACATGATCTTCTATCGCAACCTGTGTGCGGCGGCTCTCGATCTCGCGCCGGACCAGGCGATGCCCGCGATCACCAAGGTGCTCACCAACTTCCAGATGCCGGGCGCGGGCATGCCCAACTGGCGGCGCAACGGCGTGCTGATGGCCAAGCACGGCATCTACGACCTGCGCCAGCACCTCGACGAGGTGGTGCGTCCGGTACTCAAGCAGTGGAACGTCTTCGAGCGCAACGACTTCGGTGCGCGCGGTGAGGCCGCGCGCGATGAACTCGCACTGTTCATCGACAAGTTGGAGAAGGACGTCCTGCGGTTCGAGGAGCAGCGCGACCGGTTGCTCGCGCGCGAGCGCGAGGTGGCCGAGCGTGCGACGGCGGGTTCGGCCGCACGCTGACCCCGTGCCGGCGACGGGCCCGGCTCGGGCCCGTCGTCAGTACTGTCCGCGCAGGTGGGACACGTCACCCGCCGACACAGCCCGCTCGCCGATGAGCAGCCGTCCGGTGTCGTCGACGCCGGAGGCCACCCCGGTGAGCACCGTCCCGCCGGGCAGTTCGGCACGCACCTCGATCCCGATGGTGGCGCACCGCTCGCGATATTCGGCCACCAGATCGGCGGTTTCCCAGCCTGCCCGCTCCCACGCGGTGAAGCGGCGCGCGAACTCGGCCAGGATCGCCGCGACCAGCGCGGTGCGGTCGATGTCTCGCGCACCGGCCAGGGCCAGCGAAGTCGCGTGCGCGACAGGCAGTTCCGACTCGTCGAGGTCGACATTCATCCCGATGCCGACCACGACCGCGGGCGAGATCCCGGTCGTGGCGACCTCGGCCAGGATGCCCGCGAGCTTGCGGCCGTCGAGCAGAACATCGTTGGGCCACTTCAATTCCGGCGAGACCCCGGCCGTGCCGCGCAGCGCGTCGACCACCGCGATGCCGGTGAGCAACGGCAGCCAGCCGAGGGCGGTGGGGTCGATGCCGGGCAGGCGAACCAGGATCGACAGCGAGATCTGCGCACGGGGCGGACTCACCCAGGCGCGGGCATGTCGGCCACGACCGCTCACCTGTTCCTCGGCGAGCAGCGCCTGACGGTCGGCGGACGGGTCGGCGGCGCGGGCGACCAGATCGGCATTGGTCGATCCGGTCGATTCGACTACATCGATCCGGTCGTAGAACGACAGTCCCTGCGAGCTGCGCAGACCCTGTACATCGATGGGTGCCCTGTTCATTCTCGGCACGTTACTGGAGTTCTCTGTGAACGATCATGACCACACCGAATAGGCGCTGTGGGCGCAGCCCATCATCAGACCGCGCATGGCCGGAGCGAATGCGAAGGTACGCCTAGCTGGGGTTTCTCTACTGGCCGGTAGGCGAGACTGCCGTGGTGCGCGACGGTGTCACTCGTTACACTCGCAACCCATGACGAGTGTCCAGCAGCAGCCCGCATCGGAATCGGCGGGCACCCCCGATATCCACACCACCGCCGGGAAGCTGGCTGATCTGCGGAATCGGCTGGAAGAAGCGCAACACCCGATGGGTGAGGCCGCGGTCGACAAGGTGCACGCCAAGGGCAAGATGACCGCGCGCGAGCGCATCCTCGCTCTGGTCGACGAAGGCTCCTTCGTCGAGCTCGACGCCCTGGCCAAGCACCGCAGCGTGAATTTCGGGCTCGAGCACAACCGCCCGCTCGGTGACGGCGTCGTCACCGGCTACGGCACGATCGATGGCCGCGACGTGTGCATCTTCTCCCAGGACGTCACCGTGTTCGGTGGCTCCCTCGGCGAGGTCTACGGCGAGAAGATCGTCAAGGTGATGGACCTGGCGATCAAGACCGGCCGTCCGCTGGTCGGCATCAACGAGGGCGCCGGCGCGCGCATCCAGGAGGGCGTCGTCTCGCTCGGCCTCTACGGCGAGATCTTCCACCGCAACGTGCAGGCCTCCGGCGTGATCCCACAGATCTCGCTGATCATGGGTGCCGCCGCCGGTGGTCACGTGTACTCCCCCGCGCTCACCGACTTCGTGGTGATGGTCGATCAGACCTCCCAGATGTTCGTCACCGGGCCCGACGTGATCAAGACCGTCACCGGTGAAGAGGTCTCGATGGAGGACCTGGGTGGCGCGCACACCCACATGGTGAAGTCCGGCGTCGCCCACTACGTCGCTTCCGGCGAGCAGGACGCCCTCGACTACGTCAAGGACCTGCTGAGCTACCTACCGAGCAACAACCGCGCCGAGGCCCCGCGCCACGCGCCCACCGACCCGATCAACGGCGCGATCGACGAGTCCCTCACCGATGAGGACATCGAGCTCGACACGATCATCCCGGACTCGCCGAACCAGCCCTACGACATGCACGAGGTCATCCGCCGTCTGCTCGACGACGACGAGTTCCTCGAGGTCCAGGCCGAGCGCGCGATGAACATCATCTGCGGCTTCGGTCGCGTGGACGGCCGCAGCGTCGGCATCGTCGCCAACCAGCCCATGCAGTTCGCCGGCTGCCTCGACATCGACGCCTCGGAGAAGGCCGCGCGCTTCGTGCGCACCTGCGACGCCTTCAACGTTCCGATCATCACCCTGGTGGACGTGCCCGGCTTCCTGCCCGGCACCGGCCAGGAATACAACGGCATCATTCGCCGTGGTGCGAAGCTGCTCTACGCCTACGGCGAGGCCACTGTGGGAAAGATCACGATCATCACTCGCAAGGCTTACGGCGGCGCCTACGACGTCATGGGTTCCAAGCACATGGGTGCCGATGTGAACCTGGCGTGGCCGACCGCTCAGATCGCCGTGATGGGCGCCTCCGGCGCCGTCGGCTTCGTCTACCGCAAGCAGTTGGCCGATGCCGCCAAGAACGGCGACGATGTCGATGCGCTGCGCCTCGAGCTGCAGAACGAGTACGAGGACACTCTCGTGAACCCGTACGTCGCCGCCGAGCGCGGATACGTCGACGCGGTCGTCCCGCCCTCGCACACCCGTGGCCAGATCGTGTCGGCGCTGCGGCTCCTCGAGCGCAAAATGGTGACCATGCCGCCGAAGAAACACGGCAACATTCCGCTCTGAAAACGCGATATCCCGGATAGGCCGCGCACACTTGTTGTGGAAGACAACTATTGATCAGCGCGGCCACACCGGGAATGATCGCGTCAACCGCGCTGTGAAGCGAAGTAAGTGCAGGAAGGATCTGGCACTGTGACAACTGTGGCAGAAGAAGACGTGCTGACAGTCGCCGAGCTCGAGCTCGTCGTCGAACCACTCGTCGAAGAAGCTGAACTGTCGGTGGACGCGGCGGTCGAGGCCCCGGTGTCGAGCACCGGCGAGCCGATGTTCCGCATTCTCAAGGGTTCGCCCACCGATCAGGACATCGCGGCTCTGGTCGCCGTCCTGAGCGCGGCAACCGCCGACGCGCCCGCCGGTGCATCGAACGGACCGGCCGACGCATGGGGCACATCGACGATGATGCATCGGGGCACCAACCCGTTCTCGCCGTACGTGTACCCGATGCTGTCGCACCTGCGCTGAGGTGACCGAGCTGGTGGGCGAGATGACCAGACTGGTTCTGGCATCGGCGTCGCCGGCCCGGCTCGGGATCCTGCGCACCGCGGGCATCGACCCCGTGGTGCGGGTCTCGGGCGTGGACGAGGACGCGGTGTCGGCGGCACTGCCCGCGGACACCTCCTCGCATGATGTCGTCGTCGCCTTGGCTCGCGCCAAGGCGGCCGACGTCGCCGCTTCGATTCCCGAACTCGCCGCCGACTGTGTTGTCGTCGGCTGCGATTCGATGCTGCTCGTCGACGGGCAGCTGCAGGGCAAACCGCACACCCCAGAGGTGGCGCGCGAGCGCTGGGCCACGATGGCGGGCCGCAGCGCGGACCTGATCACCGGGCACTGTGTGCTGCGTCTACGCGACGGCGAGATCGTCGCCGAGTCGGCCGAATGCAGCAGTACCACGGTGCATTTCGCGAAACCGACGCCCGATGAGCTCGATACCTATATCGCGACGGGCGAACCCTTGAAGGTCGCGGGCGCGTTCACTTTGGACGGGCTCGGTGGGTGGTTCGTCGACCGGATCGAGGGCGACCCGTCCAGCGTCATCGGGATCGGATTACCGCTGTTGCGCCGACTGCTCGAAGACGTCGGCGTCGGTGTCACTCAGTTGTGGCGGGATCCGCGGGGCTGACGGCGCGATCACGTGCTGATCCCCCGGCTCCTTGGCCGGGGTGCGGTCGGGCGCGTTCATCGTCAGGTCGAGCCGGGCCGTACACAGCTCGGGCTCGACGAACGGATGCAACTGCACGTCCACCCGCCCGCGGGCTCCGTTGCGCTCGAGAACCTCCCGCATGAGACCCATGTGCACACCACACACGACCTCGGAGTGCGAGCGGGCCAGTTCACGCAGCGGACAGGCGGTCAGGTTGATCTGTACGTGCTCCGGGGTCTCCCCGGCGGGCTCCTTCTCGGGCGCGAACCCGAGCTCCGACATCAGCGACATGGTGATGTCCCTGGCATCGGCGAGGGTCTCCACCTGCTGCGTGCCGACATCCATCCGCGCACCCCACGCGCGGCCCGCGGCCACGGCGGCGGCGGATCGGGCGACCGGATCGGGACCGAGATGGTCGGCCAGTACCTGCGCGAGCTCCTGGTAGCCCACCGAGCGCTGCACCGCGCGATAGCCGATGCGCGGGCGTCCGCGGCCGCGTGGCGGCTGCTGGAACTGGCGAACCAGCGATTCACGGGTGAGGACATCGAGGTGGAATCGGACGGTGGTGACGTGCTGTCCGGTGATGCGGGCCAGTTCCTGGGCATCGAGGGGCTCGGTGGCGCCACGTAGGATCGCGAGCAGTCGCCGTCGCGGCCAAGAATCGGACATAGCTCACCCCTCCTCTCCAGAGACTTTATCGGACATCCGTGCGCTTTATTCGCCCATTGTGTCGATTCGTGATGTGCCACCACACACTTACCATCGGCTGCGACCACCAAGTGCTCGCACCCGCCCAACTCGCGTGAAGGACCACACCGTGCCTGTCGCCCCGGATCCGCACCCCGCCTTCGGTTCCTACGCAGTCCCGCATCGATTGGTAACCACAGAATGGCTGTCCGCAAACATCGGCGTGCGTGGTTTACGAATCATCGAGTCCAACGATGACATCCTGCTCTACGACATCGGCCATGTCCCGGGCGCGGTCAAGATCGACTGGCGCGGCGACCTGAGCGACCCGGTGACCCGCGATTATGTAGACGGCGAGCGCTTCACCGAGCTGATGCGCGCCAAGGGCATCGAGCGCGACGACACCATCGTGATCTACGGCGACCGCGGCAATGCCCAGGCCGCGCACACCGCCTGGATCTTCACGCTGTTCGGCCACGAGGACGTGCGCCTGCTCGACGGCGGCCGCGACGCCTGGATCTCCGAGGAACGCGACACCACCTTCGACCAGCCCTACCCCACCCCCAGCGACTACCCCGAGGTCGTGCGCGACGACTCGACCGCGCGCGCGTTCCGCGAGGAGGTGCTCGGCAGGCTCGGCAAGCCCCTGGTCGACGTGCGTTCGGCGCAGGAGTACTCGGGCGAACTCGAGGACAAGCCGCTCAACCAGGAGTACGCGACCCTGCGCGGCGGACACGTGCCGACCGCGGTGAACATCCCGTGGACCGCCGCCGCCACGATCGACGGCCGCTTCCGCTCGCGCGCCGACCTCGACGAGGTCTACGGCGCGCTTCCGGCCGACGACCTGGTCGTGTACAGCCGGGTGGGCGAGCGGTCCAGCCACACCTGGTTCGTCCTCACGTTCCTGCTCGGCCGCAGGTCGGTACGCAATTACGACGGTTCGTGGATCGAATGGGGCAACTCGGTGCGGGTACCGATCGCCACGGGCACCGAACCAGGTGTCGCGAATCAGATCATTTGAAACATGTTCACATCACTGGACGCCGCGTAGTGTGACCTGCGACCTACTCGACAGTAGGGCTAGCCGAGTTCGAGCAGGGTTGGCACACTGCCTACACTCGCCCGAGACGAAAGTTGTCGATACCGGGCACGGGGCCTAACCGGCGACCCGTTCCCCGACGCGACCAAAGATTGCACACAGGAGGCTCAGTGCCCAGCCATGCCAGCGCACGGATCACAAAGGTACTCGTAGCTAACCGCGGCGAGATCGCGGTTCGCGTGATCCGGGCTGCCAAGGACGCGGGAATCACCAGCGTCGCGGTGTATGCCGAGCCCGATGCCGACGCTCCCTTCGTGAAGCTCGCCGACGAGGCCTTCGCCCTCGGCGGTCAGACCTCTGCCGAGTCGTACCTCGTGTTCGACAAGATCCTCGACGCCGCGGCCAAGTCCGGCGCCGACGCGATCCACCCCGGTTACGGTTTCCTCTCCGAGAACGCCGACTTCGCCCAGGCCGTCATCGACGCCGGGCTGATCTGGATCGGCCCGTCGCCGCAGTCCATCCGCGACCTCGGTGACAAGGTCACCGCGCGCCACATCGCCGAGAAGGCGAAGGCGCCGATGGCCGCGGGCACCAAGGACCCGGTCAAGAACGCCGACGAGGTCGTCGCGTTCGCCAAGGAATACGGCGTCCCGGTGGCCATCAAGGCCGCTTTCGGTGGCGGTGGCCGCGGCATGAAGGTCGCCCACACCATCGAAGAGATCCCCGAGCTGTTCGAGTCGGCCACCCGTGAGGCCATCGCCGCCTTCGGTCGCGGCGAGTGCTTCGTCGAGCAGTACCTCGACAAGGCCCGCCACGTCGAAGCCCAGGTCATCGCCGACCAGCACGGCAACGTGGTCGTCGCCGGTACCCGCGACTGCTCGCTGCAGCGCCGGTTCCAGAAGCTCGTCGAGGAGGCGCCCGCGCCGTTCCTGTCCGCCGAGGTTCGCGCCGCCATCCACGAGTCGGCCAAGCGCATCTGCCGCGAGGCGGGCTACTACGGCGCCGGCACCGTGGAGTACCTGGTGCAGGGCGAGACCGTGTCGTTCCTCGAGGTGAACACCCGCCTGCAGGTGGAGCACCCGGTCACCGAGGAGACCGCGGGCATCGACCTGGTGCGTCAGCAGTTCGCGATCGCCAACGGCGACGAGCTCTCCATCAAGGAAGACCCCACCCCGCGTGGCCACTCGTTCGAGTTCCGGATCAACGGTGAGGACGCCGGTCGCGGCTTCCTGCCCGCTCCCGGCCCGGTGAACGTCTACCGCGAGCCCTCGGGCCCCGGTGTGCGCGTCGACTCCGGCGTGGTCCAGGGCAGCGTCATCGGCGGTCAGTTCGACTCGATGCTGGCCAAGCTGATCGTCACCGGCGAGAACCGCGAGCAGGCGCTGCAGCGCGCCCGTCGCGCGCTGGCCGAGTTCGATGTCGAGGGCCTGGCGACGGTGATCCCGTTCCACCGCGCGGTCATCGAGGATCCGGCATTCATCGGTGACGGCGAGAAGTTCGACGTCTACACCAAGTGGATCGAAAACGAGTGGAAGAACACCGTCGAGCCGTACACGGCCGCCGGTGCCGCCGACGATGACGACGACGATCTGCCCCGGCAGAAGGTTGTCGTCGAGGTCGGTGGACGTCGCGTCGAGGTGTCGCTGCCCGGTCAGTTCACCCTCGGTGGCGGTGCGGCCGGTTCGGTCGGCAACGGTGTGGTTCGCAAGAAGCCGAAGGCGCGCAAGCGTGGCGGCGCCGGTGCCGGTGCCGCGTCGGGTGACGCGGTGACCGCGCCGATGCAGGGCACTGTCGTGAAGGTCGCGGTCGAAGAGGGCCAGACCGTCGAGGTGGGCGACCTGATCGTGGTGCTCGAGGCCATGAAGATGGAGAACCCGGTCAACGCGCACAAGGCCGGTGTCGTCACCGGGCTGGCCGTCGAGGCGGGCGCCGCGATCACCCAGGGCACCGTTCTGGCGGAGATCAAGTAGGTAGCAAGTCTCACCAACGGGCGTCGGTCTTCTCGGACCGGCGCCCGTTGTCGTTCGCCGGGGTGAACGGCGGACGAAAATCACCTGTCCGCGCCGGATGGGTGCCCGTGTTCTGTCGTATCGTGGATCGGGTGACCAGTACTGCGCACACCGATCTGGACCCGCTCTCGACGCCGGGTTCGGCCACGGTGGCCGAGGTCATCCGGGCTCGCCGGGAATCCGGGCAGCGCGCCGACGGCAATCGGCTCGCGTTGGTGATCGAGGGTGGTGGCAGCCGCGGTGTGTACTCCAGCGGCATGGTCCAGGCGCTCGAGGAGTTGGGCCTTTCGAAGGTTTTCGACGCCGTCTACGGCACCTCGGCCGGGGCGATCAACGGCGCGTGGCTGCTGTGCGGGCGCGCGGCGACGGGAATGCGTTCGTGGACCGACCCGGTGATCATGCGCCGCGTGGTCGATCCGGTGCGGATCTTCCGCGGTCGACCCGTCTTCGATCTGCACTATCTCGTGCACCGCGTGTACGACGGCATCGAGCCGATGGACTTTCCTGCCATCCTGGCCAATCCGACCACCTTCCACCCGATCGCGACCGATATCCGCACCGGGCAGTCGGTGGACCTCGGGCCCTACATCACCGATAAGAACACCCTCATGACGGCGCTACGGGCCTCTGCGGGCCTACCGCTGCTAGCGGGACCACCGGTGGCCCTCGCGGGCGGCAGCTACTTCGACGGCGGGCTCACCGAGACCGTCCCGATCCGCACCGCCGTGGCCGCGGGCGCCACCCACGCCCTGGTCCTGCGGACCCGCCGGACCGATGAACTCCGCCCGCCCGCTCCTTTGCTGCATCGGGTGGTCGGCGGCGGCTATATGCGTGCCATCGCGCCCGGCGCCTTCCGGGCGTGGAGCAAGCGGCCCGGCCAGCAGGCGGTCGAGGACAGCTACCTCGACGGGCTCGGCGATCACGTCCTCCAGGTGCACCCACCCGTCGGTTCCCCCGCCATCGACAGCGCGGCCCGCGACACCGACCTGCTCACCCGCGCCCTCGACATCGGTCGCACAGCGGTTCACTCACTGCTCGGCGGCGGCGCCCTGCGCACGGCCTGACCCCGGCTCGGCGCACGGCACCACTAGGCTGCTCGCGTGGAACCGATCGAGATCAACGCAGGGTCCTGGTATCTACGCGCCCTTCGCGCCGACGAGCGCATCGACGACCGGCCCGCGCTGGCCGACGGCGGCATCACCGATCCGGACTACGTGGCCACCCGGTCGGCGCAGTGGGCCGATGAATCCCATTTCTCCTGGGCGGTCTGCGTTCCGACGACGGCCGAACTGGTAGCCGAGATCGGCGTGACACCGGGCCCCGACGACACCGCCACCGTCACCGGCTGGGCTCGCCCCGGCGAGGACGAGGCACTGACCGCCGGTCTGGCCTCGGTCCACCGCTTCGTCGCGGGCGCACTCGGATTGACTGTCCCGCAGACCTGATCGCCGCTACCGCATGGCACCGCGTGCCCGGCGGAACAGTCTCCGGGCACGCGGCCAACCGTCAGGGTTCTCGCGTGAGCACCGCGTCGAGGGCGCCGACGGCCTGACTCAGCTCGTCCTCGGTGACGGTCAACGGCGGCCGGAACCGGATGCTGCGCTCCCCTGTGCCGAGCAGCAGCACATGTTCACGGTCACGAAGCTCGTTCACCACCCGATCACGCAGCTGCGGCGTCGCCAGGGTGATCGCGCACATCAGCCCACGCCCCCGCGCCTCGCTGACCTTGTCCGGGTGCGCGGTGGCGAGCTTGCCGAGCAGCTCGAGCAGATACGCACCGAGCGGCCCCGCGCCCTCGATCAGCCGATCCCGCTCCAGCACTTCGAGAATGCGCCGGGTGCGCACCATGTCGGTGAGGTTGCCGCCCCAGGTGGAGTTGAGCCGTGAGCTCACCTGGAAGACATTGCCGGCCACCTCGTCGACCCGCCCGCCTGCCATGATCCCGCAGACCTGGGTCTTCTTGCCGAAGGCGATCACATCGGGCTGCACGTCCAATTGCTGGAAGGCCCAGGTGGTTCCGGTCATGCCGACACCGGTCTGCACCTCGTCGAGGATGAACAGCGCGTCGTTGGCGTGGCACAGCTGCTGCATGGCGCCGAGGAATTCCGGTCGCAGGTGGCGGTCACCACCTTCGCCCTGGATCGGCTCGGCGATGAAGCAGGCGATGTCGTGCGGGTTGTCGGCGAAGGCCTGTTCGGCCTGGGCTATGGCGTGCGCTTCGAGGGCGGCGATGTCGGGCCCGGCGAAGGTGTGCGGTGTGTCGATTCGCGGCCAATCGAATTTCGGGAATCGCGCGGTCTTGACCGGGTCAGTATTGGTGAGCGACAACGTATAGCCGCTGCGCCCGTGGAAGGCGCCGGTCAGGTGCAGCACCTTTGTACCGAGATCCGTTGCGCGGCCGTGCAATTCGTTGTGTCTACTCTTCCAGTCGAAAGCGACTTTCAGCGCGTTCTCGACCGCGAGCGCACCACCGTCGACGAAGAACAGATGCGGTAAACGCGGATCACCGAGAACTCGGGCGAAGGTGTCGACGAAGCGGGCCATCTCGACGGTGTAGATATCGGAGTTGCTCGGCTTGTTCAGCGCGGCGGTGGCCAGTTCGGCGAGAAAGCTCTCGTCGCCGGCCAGCGCGGGATGGTTCATCCCGAGCGCGTTGGAGGCGAAGAAGCCGAACATGTCGAGATAGCTGGTGCCGTCGCGTTCGTCGACCAGCGTTCGGCCGTGCGACTCGTGTAGGTCGAGCACAAGCTCGAAACCGTCCGCGAGGATGTGCGAGGACAGGATTTCGTGGACCCGGTTGGCGGGGATGACCGCCGCGCCGGGGCGCTCCAGTTCGATGGTCATGAAACCGACGATACGCAAATATTTACGGAAGTTCTACGGAATCACGGATCAAATTACGGAAGATGACTACCTGTCATAGAATGTCTGCAGGATGATGGTGCTGCGGGTGTGTACGTTGGCTGTGGCCCTGATCTCCTGCAGCAGATGTTCCAGATGCCGAGGCGAGGCCACCCGCACCAGTAGGACGTAGCTCTCCTCGCCCGCCACCGAGTGGCACCCCTCGATGCCGGGGATGTGCTGCAGCAAGGCGGGCGCGTCATCGGGCTGGGACGGGTCGAGAGGAGTGATCGCGACGAACGCCGACAACAAGTGCCCGAGCGCTTCGGGGTCCACCTGCGCCGCGTACCCGCGAATCACCCCGCGCGCTTCGAGCCTGCGCACCCGCGATTGCACCGCGGAGACCGAGAGACTGGCCTTCTCGGCCAGATTCGACAATGTAGCGCGACCGTCGGCCATCAGTTCTTTGATCAATAGTCGATCGATGTCATCGAGCTGGGGTCGAGCCGGTGTATCCGCCATCAGCGAAGGCTAACTCAGCGTGGGGCTCGGGCGGGGAAAACTTCTTACCGTTCCCCACCGAATTCTCCCGAACTATTCCGTGAGTCGTACCAAACAGCAGAAGGTGAGCAGAGTACCGATGACGCAGACCGTGAACTTCTCCGAGCAGCTCTCCCTGCGAGCCAGGGCGCTGCTGCAGGGCCTCGGCGCCGCCGTGCCGGAACCCGGCCCGCTGCTCGCGCGCACGCCGATCTCCGGCGGTGTCCTGTTGCCCCTGACCGCCGACACCCCCGACGACGTCGATGCCGCGATCGGCCGCGCCGCCACCGCATTCGAGGCGTGGCGCACGGTTCCCGCGCCCGTACGGGCGGCGTTGGTGCGCAGGCTGGCCCAGTTGCTGGTGACCAATCAGAACGAGCTGGCCGAGCTGGTGACCCTGGAAGCGGGCAAGATCGGCCCCGAGGCACTGGGCGAAGTGCAGGAGATGATCGACGTCTGCGAGTTCGCGATCGGGCTGTCGCGCCAACTCTACGGCGCCACAATGCCTTCCGAGCGGCCCGGACACCGGCTCATGGAGACGTGGCATCCACTCGGCGTCGTCGGGGTGATCTCGGCGTTCAATTTCCCTGTCGCGGTGTGGGCTTGGAATACCGCGATCGCGCTGGTGTGCGGGGACACGGCGGTCTGGAAGCCCTCGGAGACCACGCCGTTGACGGCGTTGGCGTGCCACACGCTGCTGCGTCGCGCGGCGGTCGAGGTGGGCGCCGATCCCGAAGTGCACCAACTGATCCAAGGTGACGCCACGGTCGGATCCGCGTTGGTCGACGATCCCCGGGTCGCCTTGGTGAGCGCGACCGGTTCGGTGCGGATGGGCGCCACCGTCGCCCCGCGGGTGGCCGGGCGGTTCGGGCGCTGCCTGCTCGAACTGGGGGGCAACAATGCCGCGATCGTGGCGTCGAGTGCCGATCTGGAGCTGGCGGTACGCGGCATCGTCTTCTCGGCGGCCGGGACGGCGGGCCAGCGGTGTACGAGTCTGCGGCGGTTGATCGTGCATCGTTCGATCGCCGACCAGCTGGTCGACCGGCTCGCCGCGGCGTACAGCCAACTCCCCGTGGGCAATCCACTCGACGACGGAGTGCTGGTCGGGCCGCTGATCAACGAGCGTGCCTTCGCGGCGATGCAGCAGGCGCTGGTCGGCGCGGTGGCCGAAGGCGGCGACATCATCTGTGGCGGTGAGCGAGTCGAGGTACTCGGCCCCGACGCCTACTACGTGCGCCCCGCCCTTGTTCGCATGCCCGCGCAGACCGAGCTCGTGCGCGAGGAGACCTTCGCACCGATTCTGTACGTGCTGACCTACGACGACATCGACGAGGCCATCGCACTCAACAACGATGTGACACAGGGACTTTCCTCGTCGATCTTCACCCTCGACCAGCGCGAGGCCGAACAGTTCCTGGCCGGATCCGACTGCGGCATCGCCAATGTCAATATCGGAACATCGGGTGCGGAGATCGGCGGCGCGTTCGGCGGGGAGAAACACACCGGCGGCGGCCGGGAATCGGGCTCGGACTCCTGGAAGGCCTACATGCGCCGGGCCACCAACACCGTCAACTACTCCACCGAGCTCCCGCTCGCGCAGGGCATCCATTTCGGCTGAACAGCCAGGCGCGACTGCGCCCACCAGGCGATTTCACCTTCTGACCCACCCCGTGTAAAGTGGTATTTGCAACGCGGGATGGAGCAGCTCGGTAGCTCGCTGGGCTCATAACCCAGAGGTCGCAGGTTCAAATCCTGTTCCCGCTACTACGAAGAAGGCCCCGGATTTTCGAATCCGGGGCCTTCTTCGTTATCCGTTGCCGAGTCGCAGGGTCCAGTTCCCGCGATAGTGCAGCCGGGTGATGCTCGCGGGCGGAACATCCATGCGCCAGAACGACTTCGCCGGTGCGTCGAGCACCACGAGCAGCGCCGCGCGCACCACGGCCGGATGCGTCACCGCCACGGTGTTCTGCCCCGACGACGCGATCTCGGCCAACCAGAACCGCACCCGATCGACCAGATCGGTGACGGATTCGCCACCGTGCCCACGGAATTCGGGATCGGTCAGCCACGCGAACAACTGATCCTGTGCGAGTTTGCCCATCTCACTACCGCGCCACGACCCCGCATCGAGATCGCGTAATCGCACGTCCTGTTCGCCGACGAGGCCCAATTCCTCCGCCGTCTCCCGAGCTCGTCGCTCCGGTCCTGTCCGCACCAACGCTTCGTCGAGCGGTACACAGGCACGCACAGCGGCCCGCCCCGACTCGTCCAGGGGTTCGTCGACAGGAAAACGCGCCTTACGTACCGCCTCGGTAAGGCCATGGCCGACAAGGTCGACTCTCAGCACCGTTTGCACGAGAGTCGAGGGTAGCGACGAATGCGATCCACGTCACAACCCGGTCTGCGGGCCGCCCCGGTCATCGGCATATCCACGCAGGTGGGGGTACATGAGGCCGGCGAAGTTGTCGGTGGGTCGGTGCACACTTGGTGTCATGGATCGGTTCTCCCCCGCGACGGCACAGTGGTTCGACGGCGCCTTCCCCGGCGCGACGTCGGCCCAGCTCGGCGCGTGGGACGCGATCGCCGCCGGGGAGAACACGCTGGTGATCGCGCCGACCGGATCGGGCAAGACCTTGTCGGCGTTCTTGTGGGCCATCGACCAGCTGGCGCACCGGGACCCACCCGAGCCGGGAGCATCCCGTGGCACGTCGGTGCTCTATGTCTCGCCGTTGAAGGCACTGGCCGTGGATGTGGAGCGCAATCTGCGGGCGCCGCTGGTGGGCGTGACGCAGACGGCGAAACGGCTGGGACTCGACCCGCCGGAGATCTCGGTGGGAGTGCGCTCCGGTGACACGCCGCCTGCCCAGCGCCGGGCCATGCTGCGCACGCCGCCGGACATTCTCATCACCACTCCCGAGTCGCTGTTCTTGCTGTTGACCTCGGCGGCCCGCGAGACGCTCGCCCAGGTCGACACGGTGATCGTCGACGAAGTGCACGCCATCGCCGGGTCCAAGCGCGGCGCTCACCTGGCGCTGTCGCTGGCCCGGCTCGACCAGCTCACCGACAAGCCCGCGCAGCGGATCGGGTTGTCGGCGACGGTGCGCCCGCCCGAGGAGGTCGGACGGTTCCTGGTCGGCAACGCGCCGATCACCATCGTGCGCCCGCCCGCGCCGAAGACCTTCGACCTGTCGGTGCGGGTGCCGGTGGCCGATATGACCGACCCGGGGGGCGACTCCGATCAGCCGGGCTCGATCTGGCCGCATGTCGACGAGGCGATCGTCGACCTGGTGCTCGAGCACCGGTCCTCGATCGTGTTCGCCAACTCCCGGCGGCTCTCCGAGCGATTGACCGCGCGACTCAACGAGACCTACTCCGCCCGGCTCGGCGAGCCGGTGGACACCGAGCACAAGCCACCCGCCCAGCTGGGGCCGTCCACCGAGGTGATCCACGGGGCCGAGCACCTGTTGGCGCGCGCGCATCACGGGTCGGTCAGCAAGGAACAGCGCGCCATCATCGAGGACGATCTCAAGACCGGTCGCCTGCGCTGCGTGGTGGCCACCAGCAGTCTCGAACTCGGCATCGATATGGGCGCGGTGGACCTGGTGGTGCAGGTCGAGGCGCCGCCGTCGGTGGCCAGTGGCTTGCAGCGAGTCGGCCGCGCCGGGCACCAGGTGGGTGAGATCTCGCGCGGCGTGCTGTTTCCCAAGCACCGCACCGATGTCATCCACTGCACCGTGGCCGCCCAGCGGATGCTCTCGGGTGAGATCGAGAAGCTCCAGATCCCCGCGCACCCACTCGACATCCTCGCCCAGCAGACGGTGGCGGCCTGCGCGCTCGAACCGATCGACGTCGACAGCTGGTTCGATATCGTCCGCTCCACCGGCAGCTACGCGAACCTGCCGCGCTCGGCCTACGAATCGGTGCTCGACCTGTTGGCCGGGCGCTATCCGTCCGACGAGTTCGCCGAACTGCGGCCGCGCGTGGTGTGGGACCGCGACGCGGGCACCA
Source organism: Nocardia salmonicida NBRC 13393 (assembly GCF_001613085.1). Lineage (GTDB taxonomy): Bacteria > Actinomycetota > Actinomycetes > Mycobacteriales > Mycobacteriaceae > Nocardia > Nocardia salmonicida. The sequence continues at coordinate 212,169 of NZ_BDBR01000010.1, read as the reverse complement.
TCACCGGTCGTCCCGGTGCGCAGCGCCTGGCGGTGACCTCCGGCGGCGCGATCCCCGACCGTGGCATGTTCGCGGTGTTCATGGTGGGTGAAAAGGCTTCACGGGTGGGCGAACTCGATGAGGAGATGGTCTACGAATCACGCGTGGGCGATGTGTTCGCGCTCGGCGCGACCAGTTGGCGGATCGAGGAGATCACCTTCGATCGGGTGCTGGTGTCGCCCGCGTTCGGACTGCCGGGCAGGTTGCCGTTCTGGCACGGTGACGGTTTGGGTCGCCCGGCCGAATTGGGCGCCGCGCTGGGCGAATTCGTGCGCACGGCGGGTCAGGTCCCAGCCGACGAGCTGTCCCGGATCGTGGCGAACATGGGCTCCGGCGCTGCGCCGACCCCGGCCGACGTCACGTCGGAAGTTCCCGCACCCACCAAGACGACCCGGGGCTCGAAGAAGGCCGGGCGTGCCGCAGCGTCCAGCGTCGACGACGCCGCCGAGGGGCAGATCGCCACTCCGAGGAAGGCGAAGTCGTCCGCGGAGCAGAGCAAGCCCGCGGTAAGACTCGAGCAGTTGGTGCGCACCGCCGGACTCGATCAGAACGCGACAGCGAATCTGGTGGGTCTGCTCGAGGAACAACGCAGTGCGACAGGTCAATTGCCCACCGACCGCACGCTGGTCGTGGAACGGTTCCGCGACGAACTCGGCGACTGGCGCCTGGTCCTGCATTCCCCCTACGGCACTCCGGTGCACGCCCCGTGGGCACTGGCGGTGGGCGCGCGCCTACAGGAACAGTTCGGCATCGACGCCGCCCCGACGGCCTCCGACGACGGCATCGTGGTGCGCCTCCCCGATACCACCGATCAACCGCCCGGCGCCGAACTGTTCGCCTTCGAGCCCGACGAGATCGACGACATCGTCACCGAACAGGTCGGCGGCTCAGCCCTTTTCGCGTCCCGCTTCCGCGAATGCGCCGCCAGGGCGCTGCTGCTGCCGCGCCGCGATCCCGGCAAGCGCGCCCCGCTGTGGCAGCAGCGGCAGCGCTCGGCCCAATTGCTGGATGTGGCACGCAAATTCCCGCAGTTCCCGATCCTGCTGGAAACCGTCCGCGAATGCCTGCGCGACGTATACGACCTGCCCGCCCTGCGCGACCTGCTCACCAAGGTGGCCCGCCGCGAGATCCGCCTGATCGAGGTCGAAACCGCGAGCCCGTCACCCTTCGCGGGCGCTCTGCTGTTCTCCTACATCGGCCAATTCCTCTACGACGGCGACAGCCCGCTGGCCGAACGCCGAGCCGCCGCACTGGCGCTGGACTCCAGCCTGCTCGCCGAACTCCTCGGCCGGGTCGAGCTCCGCGAACTCCTCGACCCCGACGTCATCACCCTGACCGAGCAGGAACTCCAACGCCTCACCCCCGAACGTCGAGCCCGCGATGCCGAGGGTCTGGCCGACCTCCTGCGTCTACTCGGCCCCCTCACGCCCGTCGAAGCCGCGGCCCGCTGCGTCCCCCGGCCCGGCACCGCATCCGCCGCCCGCCACGCCGAAGCCATGGAAAGCCGAGCACCCGACGACTATCGCACGCACGATCTCGCCTCGGAATCCGGTGAGCTCACCACAGGACCCAACGGGGGCGCTCTCGCAGCCGAGCCGTCCGATCTCGCTGGAACCGCAGCGATTGCTGCTCCCTCCGACGGGGTGGATCGCGGACTAGCTTCCGGTCAAGATGAGCGTGACCTCGTCATCGACTCCGACGCGCCCGCGTGGTTCGCGGAACTACGGGATTCGCGTCGGGCGCTGGAGGTTTCGTTCGCGGGACGAACCTGGTGGGTGGCGGTCGAGGACGCGGCGCGCCTGCGGGACGCACTGGGAGTGCCGTTGCCGATCGGGGTTCCCGCGGCGTTCATCGAACCGGTGCCCGATCCACTGGGCGACCTCGTCGGTCGCTACGCGCGCACCCATGCGCCGTTCACGACGGCCGCGGTCGCCGACCGGTTCGGCCTGGGTACCGCCGTCGCCGCGACGTCGCTGCACCGCCTGCTCGCCGAAAAGCGGGTCGTGGAAGGTGAGTTCACGCCGGGTACCGCCGGCGGAGAGTGGTGCGATGCCCAGGTCTTGCGTCGGTTGCGCCGCCGTTCGCTGGCCGCCGCCCGGCACGAGGTCGAGCCGGTGTCCACCGCCGCCTTCGCACGCTTCCTCCCCGCGTGGCAACACGTCGGTTCCGGCGAGCTACGCGGCGTCGACGGCGTGGCGACCGTCGTGGAACAGCTTGCGGGCGTGCCGATTCCGGCCTCGGCCTGGGAGTCGCTGATCCTGCCGACGCGAGTGCGCGACTACTCCCCCGCCATGCTGGACGAGCTGATGGCGACCGGCGAGGTGGTGTGGTCCGGCCACGGCGCCATCACCGCCCGTGACGGCTGGATCGCCCTGCACCTGGCCGACCAGGCCCCGTTCACGCTGCCGCCCGCCGATGACATCGACCCCACCGACATCCAGCTCAGCCTTCTGGTTGCCCTCGGCGCGAACCTGGAGCCATGGCCCCCGCCCGGCACCGACTCGAAGGCGCCCGGCCCGCGCGCGAAGGCTGCTCGTGGAAAATCGTCCGACGACAAGGTCGTCGACCTCGACGCCGCCGAGCCAGCCAGCGGCAACGGCCAACGGCCTGATCCAGAACACGATGCGCCCATGGCATCCGGTGGTGCCACACGATTACCACCCACGCTGACCGGCGGCGGTGCCTATTTCTTCCGCCAGCTCTCCGATGCCGCGGGTCTGCTCGACGACAAGGCGGCCGGGGACGCACTGTGGCAGCTGGTCTGGGCCGGCTACGTCTCCGGTGACACCTTCGCCCCGGTGCGCGCCCTGCTGTCCGGCACCGCCAGGACCACCACCGCGCACCGCACCCCGCGCCGCGCTCCCCGAGGCCGCGCGTACCTGCCGCGACCCTCGATGCCGACCCGGTCCGGTCCGCCCACGCTGGCCGGCCGCTGGTCGATCTTGCCCGGACGCGTGCAGGACAACACCGTTCGCGCCCACGCCACCGCCGATCAGCTCGTCGAACGCTACGGCGTGCTGACTCGCGGTTCGGTGCAGAACGAAGGGATCTCCGGTGGGTTCCAGCTGATGTACCGGGTGCTCACCGAATTCGAGGATCGCGGCCGTTGCCGACGCGGCTATTTCGTCGACACGCTCGGCGGCGCCCAGTTCTCCACCACCGATACCGTCGATCGCCTGCGTTCGTTCGACACTGACCGTGACAACACCAGAGCGGGCGTCGCGCTCGCCCTCGCGGCGTGCGACCCCGCCAACCCCTACGGCGCGGCCCTGCCGTGGCCGAAGGGCGACGCCGACGGCGGTCATCGGCCGGGCCGCAAGGCGGGCGCGGTGGTGGTGCTGGTCGGCGGCGAGTTGGTGCTCTACTCCGAGCGCGGCGGCAAGACACTGCTCAGCTTCACCGAGGACATCGGCCTGCGCCGGGCGGCAGCGATCGCGCTGGCCGGACTGGTACGCGACCGCAGGGTCGACAGCTTGGTGATCGACAAGATCAACGGAGAAACCGTGCACGGCAACCTGTTCGTCGAAGTCCTGATCGAAGCCGGTTTCTCGATGACCCCGAGCGGTCTGCGGCTGCGTAGGCAGGTGTAGCCGAATGCCAGAGGGCGACACAGTCTTCCACGCCGCGAAGCGCCTACGCACGGCCCTGGTCGGTAGAACTCTGACCCGCAGCGACTTCCGGGTCCCGCGCTACGCCACCGTGAATCTGGTCGGCGAGCCCGTCGAGGAGGTCGCCAGCTACGGCAAGCACCTGTTCATCCGCACCGACCGCGTGAGCATCCACACCCACCTGAAGATGGAAGGCGTGTGGCGGGTGTTCCATCGCGGCCAGCGCTGGACCAAACCCGCGGTCACCGCGCGACTGGTGCTCGCCAACGACGAGTTCGAGGCCGTCGGCTTCTCGCTGGGCAAGGTTCAAGTGCTGGCGCGCGCCGACGAACACACTGTCATCGGCCATCTCGGCCCCGATCTCCTCGGTCCGGACTGGGATGCGGCCGAGGCCTTGCGCAGGCTCACCGAGTACCCCCGTCGCGCCATCGGTCTCGCCCTGCTCGACCAGCGCAATCTGGCAGGGATCGGCAATATCTACCGCAGCGAGATCTGCTTCCTACGCAAAGTCCACCCGGTTACCGCCGTCGGCGACATCCCCGATCTCGTGGCGCTCGTCGACGAAGCTCACCGCGTCCTCGGCAAGGCCGCACACCAACCACCGTGGCGCGCCATGGTCTACGGCCGTACCCGCCGCTCCTGCCCCCGCTGCGGCACCCCTATCGCCTCCCAACTCCTCGGCGAGAACGAGCCCGCCGACCGCATCACCCAGCGCGAACGCGGCATCTACTTCTGCCCACGCTGTCAGCCCCTACCCTGAAATCGTCTACTGAGGCTCAGCGGTCCTGCGGTACCGGTTCCAGCAGTTGTGGGCGCGGCTCGGGGGCGGCGGCGCGTAGTGCGTCGGCCGATTTGTCGTCGGGTTGGGTCTGCGATTCGATTTCGGCCCGCACGCGCGCTTGATACGTGGATACCTCGCGGTCGATATCGTCGGCGTCCCAACCGAGTACGGGTGCGACGAGGTGGGCCACCTGTTCGGCACTGTTCGCGCCGCGATCGGAGTATTCGATCGAGATGCGGGTGCGACGGGCCAGGATGTCGTCGAGGTGCAGCGCGCCCTCCGCGGCGGCCGCGTACACCGCTTCGACCTGCAGGTAGGCGGGGGCGTCGGTAATCGGTTGCAGCAGTTCGGGTTTGCCCGCGGCCATGGCGAGGACCTCGTCGACCAGGGAGCCGTAGCGGTCGAGCAGGTGCGTCATCCGGTACGGGTGGATGCGGTAGTGCTCGGCCAGCTGCACGGTCTGGTTGACCAGCGCGAAGTAGCCGTCGGCGCCGAGCAGCGCGACCTTCTCGGTGATCGAGGGCGAGACGCGCGCCGGAATGTCCTGTGCGGCTTCATCCATCGCGTCAGCCGCCATCACCCGATAGGTGGTGTACTTGCCGCCCGCGATGCTGACCAGTCCGGGCGCGACCCTGGCCACGGCGTGTTCGCGCGAGAGCTTGGAGGTCTCGTCGTTCTCCCCCGCGAGCAAGGGGCGCAGGCCCGCGTAGACCCCGTCGATGTCGGCGTGGGTGAGCGGGGTGACCAGCACCTCGTTGACCCGGCCGAGCAGGTAGTCGATATCGGCCTTGGTCGCCGCGGGGTGGGCGAGGTCGAGATTCCAGTCGGTGTCGGTGGTGCCGACGATCCAGTGCGCGCCCCACGGGATGACGAACAGCACCGAGGTGGCGGTGCGCAGGATGATCGCGGCATCGCTGACGATGCGGTCGCGCGGCACCACGATGTGCACACCCTTGGACGCGCGCACATGGAATCGGCCACGTTGATTCGATAGACCCTGCACCTCGTCGGTCCAGACGCCCGTCGCGTTGATCACCACATTCGCGCGCGCCTCGCCGGTGCGCCCGTCCTCGGTGTCGCGCAGTTTCACCCCGACGACCCGGTCGGCTTCGCGCAGGAACCCGACGACCTGCGTGGAGGTGCGGATGACCGCGCCGTAATGGGCCGCGGTGCGGGCGACCGTCATGGTGTGGCGGGCGTCGTCGACCACGGTGTCGTAGTAGGTGACGCCGCCGATCATCGAATCCCGGCGCAGGCCGGGAGCGAGGCGCAGCGCGCCGTGCCGGGTCAGATGATGCTGTCCCGGAACCGATTTCGCGCCGCCCATGGAGTCGTAGAGAGTCAGTCCGGCGGCTACGTACGGTCTTTCCCATACGCGGTGGGTCAGCGGGTAGAGGAAGCGCAGCGGCTTCACCAGGTGCGGCGCCAAGGTCGACAGCGCCAGCTCACGTTCCTTCAGCGCTTCCCTGACCAGCCCGAATTCGAGCTGTTCGAGGTAGCGCAGGCCGCCGTGGAACATCTTCGACGAGCGGCTCGACGTGCCCGACGCGAGATCACGGGCTTCGACCAGCGCGACCGACAGACCGCGCGTCGCGGCGTCGAGCGCGATACCGGCGCCGACGACTCCGCCGCCGACGACCAGGACATCGAACTGATCCTTGCCCAGACGCTCCCAGGCGCTGCGCCGATGTTCGGGCCCCAGCTCACCCGGCCCGAGCCGGTCCCGCTTCCCGCCCGCGACCAGCTCACCCGGGTGCAGGAACGGAAACTCCGGTGTCTGCGACATGCTCGACTCCTCGCCGCCGGCCGAGGAACGGCCGGTCCCAGTCGACAGTGGGGGCGAACGCCGCGTTCGGCGGCGCCGCTGCGTACAGGCTAAACGTAGTGCCCGCTCGGCGCTCGGGACGTGCGCGGCGGGGCGCGGCTGCGAAATTCGTCGCCGACGACAATTCCCGCGGTCGCTGGCTCCGCATTCGGTAACCTGCAGCAATGCGTCGCTATGTGGCTGCCATCGATCAGGGCACGACTTCGAGTCGGTGCATCATCTTCGATCGGCGGGGTCGGATCGTCGGGACCGCGCAGCGGGAGCATCGGCAGATCTTTCCGAAGCCGGGCTGGGTGGAGCACGATCCGGCGGAGGTGTGGCGCAATACCGAGTCGGTGCTCGGTGCGGCACTGGGCAACAGCCGGTGCTCGGCCGGGGATCTGGCCGCGGTGGGGATCACCAATCAGCGCGAGACCACGGTGGTGTGGGACCGGGCCACCGGCGAGCCCGTGTACAACGCGATCGTCTGGCAGGACACCCGCACCGATCAACTGTGCACCGAACTGGCCGGTGAGCAAGGACCGCAACGCTATGCGGACCGCACCGGACTGCCGCTGTCGACCTATTTCGCCGGACCGAAATTGCGCTGGATTCTCGACAATGTCGACGGCGTCCGGGCGCGCGCCGAAGCCGGCGACCTGTGTTTCGGCACCATGGACAGCTGGGTACTGTGGAAGCTGACCGGTGAGCACCTCACCGACGTCACCAACGCCTCACGCACCATGCTGATGGATCTTCGTACCCTGCGATGGGACTCGCGGATCTGCGCCGACTTCGGCATCCCGATGTCGCTGCTGCCGCAGATCCGCAGCTCGTCGGAGGTCTACGCCGATATCGTCTCCGGTCCGTTCGAAGGAATCCCCGTCGCCGGCATCCTCGGCGACCAGCAGGCGGCCACCTTCGGCCAGGCGTGCCTGTCCCCCGGCGAAGCCAAGAACACCTATGGCACCGGCAATTTCATGCTCCTCAACACCGGCACCACCCCGGTGTTCAGCAAGCACGGGCTGCTCACCACCGCCTGCTACCAACTCGGTAACGCCCCCGTCGTCTACGCCCTCGAAGGCTCCATCGCCGTCACCGGCTCACTGGTCCAGTGGCTGCGCGACAACCTCGGCATCATCTCCTCCGCCGAGGAGGTGGAACCGCTGGCCCGCAGCGTCGACGACAACGGCGGCGCTCACTTCGTCCCGGCCTTCTCCGGCCTGTTCGCCCCCCGCTGGCGCCCCGACGCCCGCGGCGTCATCGCCGGCCTCACCCGCTTCGTCACCAAGGCCCACCTGGCAAGGGCCGCGCTCGAATCCACCGCCTTCCAGACCCGCGAGGTCGTGGACGCCATGCGCGCCGACGCCGCCGCCCAACGCCTCGACCTGGAGCTCACCACCCTCAAGGTCGACGGCGGCATGACCGGCAACAACCTGCTCATGCAATTCCAAGCCGACATCCTCGACGTCCCCGTCGTCCGCCCGGTAGTCGCCGAAACCACCGCCCTCGGCGCCGCCTACGCCGCCGGTTTGGCGGTCGGCTACTGGTCCGGCCTCGACGATCTGCGCGCCAACTGGTCCGCTGATCGAACCTGGACTCCCGCGCTGTCGGAGGAGGAACGGGCCCAGCGCTACGCCGACTGGAACAAGGCCGTCGAACGCACCTACAACTGGGTATGAACCGACCGCGCAAGCTGCCTCGGCAACAGCGATCCAGGAACACCGTGGAAGCATTGCTCGAAGCGGCTGCCAACTCGCATTCGGCGCCCGGTGGGCCGCCGACCGGAATTGCGCCCGACACCGTGGCGAGAGAACCGGCGACGAAGGGCCTCGGCGTTCAGCTCGTAGTCTGTGCGGCCTTCGACAAGCGCCTGACCGCCTCGGTCAGGGTGGCTTCGTCCGAGGTGGTGAAGCACAGGCGTAAGGTGTTGGGGGTGGTGTCGGCGACGGCGAAGGCCGCGCCGGGGACGTACGCGACGCCGGCTTCGAGCGCCGTGGGCAGGAGTGCGGAAGTGTCGGTGTTGTCGGTGAATTCGGCCCAGATGAACATGCCGCCGGTGGGGTCGGTACAACGAACGCGGTCGGCGAAAGTGGCGCGGACGGCGGAGACGAGGGCTTTGGCTCGGGTGCCGTAGGTGGTGCGAATCGAAGCTATGTGGGTGGACAGCCAGTCGGTGTCGGTGAGCAGGTCGGTGGTGATCTGCTGGGTCAGGGCCGAACCGCAGAGGTCGGCGCCCTGTTTGAGCAGTTCCACTGCGCGACAGACTCTTTCGGGGGCGATCATCCAGCCGACGCGGAGCGAGGGGGACAGGATCTTGGAGACGCTGGACAGGCGGACCACCTGGGGCGAGTACGCGGCCACCGGCGCCGGGGCCGGGGTGTCGAACCAGAGTTCGCCGTAGGGGTCGTCTTCGATGATCCAGAAGCCATGTGCCTCAGCCAGTTCCGCGAGGCGCCGGCGGCGTTCGGGGGTGAGGGTGACGCCGCCGGGGTTGTGGAAGGTGGAGACGGTGTGGACCACGGCGGGGCGTTCACCTGCCGCGAGAAGGTCTTCGAGGATGTCCAGACGCATGCCTTCGCTGTCCAAGGGGACGGCGACGATTCGGGCACCGGCCGCTCGAAACACTTGCAGGGCACCCACATACGCGGGATCTTCGACGATCACGAGGGCGCCGGGGTCGAGGAGGACTTCGGCCAGCAGGGAGAGCGCCTGCTGGGAGCCGTGAGTGATGAAGACTTCCGCGACCGGCACCGTGCGGCCGATCTTTGCCGATTCGCGGGCCGCGATCACCGCGCGCAGCGCGGGCCAGCCGGACGACTCGGTGTACTGCAGAACGGCGGCGTCGCGCAGCGCGGTCTCGGCGGCGAGGGCGATCCGCTCGCGCGGCATCAGGGCGGCGTCGGGGAGGCCGCCCGCGAGGCTGATGATGTCGTCGCGAGCGGTGAGTTTCAGCAGGTCTCTGATCGCCGAGCTCTGCAGGCCGGCGAGCTTGCCCGCCAATGCTGGAATGGTCAGCGACATGGGAACCTCCGGGGACGCCAAGAGAAGCAATCATCCTACGATTGCATATCGCCCACCAGAATATGAAATTGTTGTCTCAAATAATGAGAGCCTACCGAGCAGTGATCGACTTGACCTGCCACTTTCCGTCGGTGTTGGTGGTGATGATCTCCTGCTTGTAGACCACCGCCGAGCCATCGGGGTGCATTTCGCGCAGTTCCACGTCGTAGCGGCCCAGGGTGGTTTCGCGCATCTTCACGCAGTGGGTGGTGCCAGGGGGGATCTGACCGTCGATCGCCTGCTGGATCGTCTCGGCAGGCGAGATGTTCTCGGCGTCGGGCGCCACGAACTCGCGCACTTTCGCCCCGGACCGATCGGTGTAGAAGGCGTATTGGAAGCCGAGGATGGCCCTGGCGCCGGTGGTGGTGTCACCCGGTCCGTTGCCGACGGTGACGGATTGTTCTGCGACAGTCTGGCATTCGGAGGCGGACGCGATCGAGGGAATCGGCGCGGCCGTGACACCCGGATCGGCACCGCCGCCGCGCTTGACCAGACCGATCGTCAGCACGAGGGCCACCACGAGCAGGACGGCCGCGGCCACCCCGCCGATGATCCAGCGCAGGCGCTTGTTGTCGGACTCCTCCTCCACCGGCGCAGGGGCGATCGGCGTCTTCGGCGCCAGACGGCGCGCGATCGGGTCGTCGGCCCACGACAGACCGGGTTCGGACGGCGGCTTCGGGATCGCGCCGTCATCGTCGGGGTTGTCCCACCACGCCTTGTCGGCGGCGGGCCTCGGCTTATCCGGGACCAAGGGGGTGCGTGAGCCCTCCGGCGGCCGCACCGGTTCCGAGGCAGGCCCGACATCGCGCGAGAGTACCTGCGGCACAGCGTCTTTGGGGCCGGGGCGACCACGACGGATCACCTCGGTGAGCTCACGACCGGAAGTCACCGGCACGGAATCACCGAACACCGAGTCGCCGAAGACAGAACTCTCACCGCGCGGCTGCTCGCCACCGAATCGCACCGTTGGATCGGCAGCAGGCGGACCAACGGGGGTGGGACCACCGAACGGTGCCGCGCTCCGCGGACCCGATCCGGCGGGCGGCGTAGGAGGCGGCGTCGCCACCGCGTCACCGAAGACGGACGTCGGCGCGGAACGACGACCATCGGGCAACCGAGGCGGCGCTTGACCGGCGGACGGTCCCGGCGGCACCGAACCGGTGAACGGAGCCGCGGGGGGACCCGGCGGCGGAGTCACGGGCGGCTGACCCGCGACAGGTCCACCGAACGGACCCGGCGCGGGTGCCCCGGCCGGCGGACCGAATGGACCGGGCGCAGGTGTACCGGCCGGCGGACCGGCCGGTCGCCAACCCCGCTCCGGAACCCCGGACGGCGCGGGCGGCGGCGCGGCGGGGACAGGCCCACCGAAACCGGCTTCATCGACCGGCGGCCCGAATCCGCTTACGGGGGGCCCGAATTCCGCAGCAGGTCGTTGATCGCCGCGTTCGTTGTCGTCGCCCTCGGTGCCCAAGTCCAATCCTTTCCCGGGACACACGTGTGGGGCGGTCGAAGGCGACCGCCCCACACGTCAAACTGCGTGTCAGTACTGGATCGAGCCACCCCACTGGGTGTTCACACCCGCGACGTTCAACGTCTGAAGCAACTCCCCCGGCACGGGCAGTGTAGCCTTCGCGGCCGCATCGAGCGCGGCGGTGCCGCCCGGCTGCGCCTTGATCCAGTTCTCCACCGCGGCCTTGGCCAGGTTGGCCTGCGTGGTGTCGAGCACGGTCACCGTGGTGTTGTCACTGCGACCGTCGCCACCGTTGAAGGTGGTGACCTTGACCTCGTTCGCACCGACGTACTCGACCGAGACACCGGCGTCACCGAAACCGCCACCCGGCGTCCGGTAGCCGACGGTGCCGACGTAGCCCGAGGCGTTGTTGTAGTGGTGGGTGTTGGCCAGGATCCCGGCGCCGTCGACGGTGACGCCGATTTCCTGACGCGGGCCTTCCATCTCGACGACGGGCGCGGCGGGCGCGTTAGCCAGGCGCGGTGCCTGCCAGGACGGTTCCTTCGGCTCCTGGACGAGGGTGTCCGGAGACTCGACCTCGGCCTGGGTGCCGTTCCCGGTGCCCTGATCGGACGGCACGGTGGGCTGCGTCTGCTGCTGGCCCGGCGTGGCGCCCGGCTGGCTCGGCGTGGTGCCCGTCTCGGGCTTGGTGGTGCCCGGCTGGTCGGGCGTCGCGCCTGCGCGCTCCGGCTGGACCGCGGGCTGTGCCTGTCCCGGCACGGGCAGCGGCGCGACACGCGGGCTGGTGACGCCCGGCTGGCTCGGCGTCGGCTTGGCGGGGGTCTCCTGCCCCGGCTGACCCGGCGCGGGGCTGGTGACACCCGGCTGGGCCGGCGTCGGCTTGGTCTCGCCCGGCTTCGTCTGACCCGGCTTCACGCTCTCCGGGGTATCGGGGGTCTCCGGGGTCTCTACTTCACCCGAAGGCTGGCCCGGCTGCGCAGGAGCCGGAGTCGCGGGGGTGGTCGGCTGGTCGCTGGGGACCGCGCCGGCCGGCGCCGCGAGGAGGGTTGCCACTGCTGCCGCGGCAGCCAAAGGCAATGACGTGCTTGCCATCGCTCGCTGCGCCCGACTCGGCTTACGATGCTTCACTTTTCGTAATCCCTTTCCCGGAGGGAATCCCCCACTGCATCCACCACGCGATCACAAACTGATCGCGCCTCGGCGGTGAGTCAACCACATGAGCGCGGGACAGGCAACGCAGCACCAGGTTTCGAGTTCACCGGGTGCCGCCTGCGCAAACACCTGGCGTGGCGGTTGCCGAGAAGCGACGAGCAACGTTGGCGAACAAGACAATTCGAAACCCGGAAGCCCTTGTGATTCGTTTCACACTCCGGCGTCGGGGGCTCAGTCGAGGTCGTCGTGCCGCATCAGCAAACGTCCGGCTTCGGTGAGCGAACCGGTAAGCGAGGGATACACCGAGAACGTCTGCGCCAGGTCGGTGACCGTCAGATTGTTCTGCACCGCCAGCGCGATCGGCAGGATCAGCTCCGAGGCGATCGGCGCGACCACCACACCGCCGATCACCACACCGGTGGCCGGGCGGCAGAAGATCTTGACGAAGCCGCGCCGCAGCCCCGACATCTTCGCGCGCGGATTGGTGTTGAGCGGCAACATCACCGTGCGCGCGGGGACTTCACCGTTGTCGATGGCGGTCTGGCTCACGCCGACGGTCGCGATCTCCGGGCGGGTGAACACCGCCGAGGCCACCGTCTTCAACCTGATCGGGCTCACGCCCTCGCCGAGCGCGTGGTACATCGCGATCCGCCCCTGCATGGCCGCCACCGAAGCCAGTGGCAGCAGACCCGTGCAGTCGCCCGCGGCGTAGATGCCGGGCACCGAGGTTCGCGAAACCCGGTCGACGCGAAGGTATCCACCACGATCGAGTTCGATCCCGACCCGATCCAGGCCCAGATTCTCAGTGTTCGGGGTGGAGCCGACGGTCATCAGCGCGTGCGAGCCGGTGACGGTGCGACCGTCCGACAGCTTCACCACGATGCCTTCGGCGGTGCGTTCCACGGCGTCGGCGCGGGCGTGCTTGACCAGCTCCACGCCACGTTCGGCGAGGGCTTCCTCCAGCACGAGGGCCGCGTCGGCGTCCTCGCCGGGCAGCACGCGGTCACGGCTCGACACGAGCTTCACCCGCACACCCATCTCGGTGTACGCGGACACGAATTCGGCGCCGGTGACACCGGATCCGACGACGACCAGCGTCTCCGGCAGTTCCGGCAGGTCGTAGAGCTGACGCCAGTTCAGGATCCGCTCACCGTCGGGCTCGGCGCCCTGGAGCACCCGCGGGCTCGCGCCGGTCGCGATCAGCACGACCTCGGCCTCGAACTCCTCGGAGCCGCCGTCGACCAGGTTCGCGCGCACGCGATGCGCCAAACCCGGTGCGGGCCCGACCAATTCGCCGTAACCGGGGAGTAGTTGCACACCCGCGGCCTGCAACTTGGCGCGGATATCGGAGGACTGCGCCAGGGCGAGCGCCTTGACGCGCGCGTTCACCTCGGGCAGGTGCACCTTCGCCTGGTCGGCATCGATATTGATGCCGAGGTCGCGGGCGCGGCGCAGATCGGTGCGCAGACCCGTCGAGGCGATGAAAGTTTTCGACGGCACGCAATCCCACAGCACGCAGGCACCACCGATACCGTCGGCGTCCACCAGGGTCACCGTGGCCCCGTGCTGGGCGGCTACCAGTGCCGCCTCGTATCCGGCCGGTCCACCACCGATGATCGCAATCCGTGCCACCAGTCACGCTCCTTGTGCTCGCCTGATCGGACTGCCCCTTGTGAGGGCTCGTCCGTGCTGTCGACTCATCATTTCAGGTGCGATGTGACATGGCCGGGTCGGATCGGTGAACAACGGTGCGCGTGTTCCGCGCCGTGTTCTGCGCCACCGGCAAGTGTGACGGTCAGCCGATCTGGGAGGGAGACGGGAATTCCACCGGGGTTATTGGCTACAGTTCCATGGTGCCGATCTATGCCGCCTACGGGTCCAACATGGACTCGACGCAGATGCTGGAACGCTGCCCGCATTCGCCCATGTCCGGGACCGGGTGGCTGGAGGGTTGGCGCCTGACCTTCGCCGGTGACGACATCGGCTGGGAAGGGCCGTTGGCCACCGTCGTCGAGGATCCCGGCTCGCGGGTATTCGTCGTGCTCTACGACGTCTCCCCCGAGGACGAGGACAGCCTCGACCGCTGGGAGGGCTCCGACTTCGGTATCCACAAGAAGATCCGAATCCGAGTCACCGGCACCCAGGGCGAGTCCCGCCTGGCCTGGCTCTACGTCCTCGACGCCTACGAAGGCGGCCTTCCCTCGGCCCGCTTCATCGGCGTGATCGCCGACGCGGCCGAAAAAGCAGGCGCCCCAGAGGACTACGTCCACGCCTTGCGCACCCGCAACAGCAAGAACGTCGGGCCCGGAGCTTGAGAGGAACCCGCGCCGGTCACGTGACCGGCGCGGGTTGGCTCAGTGTGCCTGCAGGATGATGTTGGTCAGGGTTCGCACGCCGACCGCCAGCGCGCGCTCGTCGATGTCGAACGTCGGTTGGTGCAGATCCAACTGCTCGCCGACACCGGACCAGACGCCCAGCCTGGCCATGGCGCCGGGCACTTCCTCCAGGTACCAGGAGAAGTCCTCGCCGCCGCCCGACTGCGGAGTGTCGGCCAGCGCGTTCTCGCCCATCCCCAGGATCGCGTTCTCGAACATCAGCGCCGACGTCGGATCGTTGACCACCGGCGGCACACCGCGCTTGTAATTGAGCTGGTAGCGCACGCCCGTCGGCGCGAGCAAGCCGTCGACGATCTCGCGGACCAGCGGTTCCAGCAGCAGCCAGGTGGCGTGATCGCCGGTGCGCACGGTGCCCGTGAGCATGCCCGTCTGCGGAATCGCGTTGGGCGCCTTGCCCGCACTCACCGCACCCCAGACCATGATCGTGCTGGTCCGAGGATCGACGCGTCGGCTCAGCAAACCGGGCAGACCCGTGATGACAGTTCCGATCGCGTAGACCAGGTCGCTGGTCAGATGCGGCCGCGAAGTATGCCCACCCGGCGAATCGAGCACCAACTCGACCGTATCGGCCGCCGACGTGATGGCCCCGGTACGCACGCCGACCTTGCCGACCTCCAAACGCGGATCACAATGCAGCGCGAAGATCCGATCGACCCCGGTCATCCCGCCGGCCGCGACCACATCGAGCGCACCACCGGGCATCACTTCCTCGGCAGGCTGGAACACCAACCGCACCCCGACCGGCAACCTGTCCTGAGCCTCGGCCAGCGCGAGCCCGGCACCGAGCAGCACCGTGGTGTGCGCGTCGTGCCCGCAGGCATGCGACACACCGGGCACCGTCGAGGCGAAGGTCAGACCGGTGAATTCCTGCATCGGCAGCGCGTCCATATCGGCGCGCAAGGCGATGCGCGGACGATCGGTGGGGCCGAAGTCGCAGATCAATCCGGTGCCGCCCGGCAGTACTTCCCAGGTCAATCCGGCCTTGGTGAGCCAGCCCGAGACGAACTCGGTGGTGGCGAACTCCGCCCGGGACAACTCGGGGTTGGCGTGGATGTGCCTGCGCCATTGCACCAGGTCACCAGTGTGCTCGGCCAGCCATGCGTCGATGATCTCGGTTCCCGACATCAGAGTTGGTTCGGTGTCCGGCGTGGTCGGACACGCTGCGGTCTCGCGTGCCATCGAGGGGGTTCCCACACCCATCGATAGCGCGTCGGAGCCTGCGCGTGCGGTGCCCGGATGGCCGGAAATGGTCACCGAATATCCTCCTGTCGTTCGATCAGCCGTTGCAACAACCTGTCCCTGTGTACTTCATCGCCTGCCACGGCGACAGCGGTACGCGCCAACGCGAGCGCGCCGTCGAGCACCGCCCGGTCCGCCGAGGCGTTCACCGCGGCGGCGGCGAACGCGGGTTGATGGGTCGCCGCGCCACCCGCGTCGATGCCGATCACCGGGTGGATACCGGGAACGACGTTGGTGACGTTGCCCATGTCGGTGCTCCCGAGCGGTCGCAGCACCTCGAGCTCGGGCGCCATCGGCGTCCGTCCCAGCCCGGTGATCTGCGCGCGGTAGGCAGCGGAGAGAACCGGATCGGGGGTGAGCTCGGTATAGGTGGGCGCGAGCGTCCGAATGTCGTGGGTGCAGCCGGTTGCCAGGGCGCCCGCTTCGAAACACGCCTTCGCTCGGCGCATCAGGTCGTCGAGGGAGTCGGAATCGGCCGCGCGGAGGTAGTACAGCAACTCCGCGCGTCCGGGCACGATGTTGGGGGCTACGCCACCGTCGGACACTATACCGTGCAGCTGCTGCCCGGGTCGCAGATGCTGTCGTAGCAAGCCGACAGCAACCTGGGTCACGGTCACCGCGTCGCCCGCGTTGCGGCCCAGTTCGGGCGCGGCGCTGGCATGCGCCTCGCGGCCGTGGAAGACGATGGCGAGGTCGGCCAGCGCCAAGGAGCGCGCGCCGACGATATCGACAGGGCCCGGGTGGACCATCATCGCCATCGCGATGTCGTCGAAAGCGCCCGCTTCCAGCATGAGCACCTTGCCGCCGCCGCTCTCCTCCGCGGGCGTGCCGAGCACGACCACGGTCAGGCCGAGCGCGTCGGCCACGGCGGCCAGTCCGAGGGCGGCGCCGACGGCGGACGCGGCGATGATGTTGTGCCCGCACGCGTGCCCGATCTCGGGCAGCGCGTCGTATTCGGCGCAGATACCGACAGTGAGCGGGCCGCTGCCGTACACGGCGCGAAAGGCCGTCGACAGGCCCGCGACGTTCGTCGTGACCGCGAATCCGCGCTCTACCAGCGGCGCGAGGACCTTGGCGACGCTACGCGTTTCGGCGAAGGCCAGCTCGGGTTCGGCGTGGATCGCGTGCGAGAGCCCGATCAGCTCGTCCGAGGCAGCCATAATCGCGGCGTCGGAGGCGGTGGCTGTGAGTTCGCCGGTGCGCGAGGGTGCCATACCCCCAGTCTTGCATCAGTGCCCGACAACGGCGCACCGGCGAGCGGAGGTCAGTTGCCGAAGGGAAGATTCTCCGGAGTAACGGGGGTGGCCAGCGCGGCGAGGGTCTCCGCGTGCAGCGCGGTCTTGATGATCGGGGTGATCGGCTTGCGCAGGCTGGTGAGCGCGGCGGCGCGAGCGATCGCGGCGGGCAGCACCTCGTCGGCGTCGGCCTTGGCATCGACGATGCCCGCGGCGATGGCCTCGTCGGCACTGAAGCGGTGGCCGGTGGTCATCGCCTGGACACACACCTGGTTGCTCAGGCGACCCTTCAGCAAGCCGTTCATGCCGACGGTGAACGGCATGCCGAGGTGCACCTCGGGCAGCGACCAGAAGCCGCGGTCACCGCGCATCACGCGGAAGTCGTGAGAGGTGGCAAGCATGGCGCCCGCGCCGAACGCGTGGCCGTTGACCGCGGCGATCGTCGGCATCGGGAAGGTCAGCAGGCGGGTGTAGAGGGAGTGCACCCGGTCGAGGTAGCCGTGGATCTTGTCGAGGTTGCCGAAGACGTAATCGGTGTCGAGGCCGTTGCTGTAGTACTTGCCGGTCGCGACGGTGACCAGCGCGGCAGCACCCTCGGACGCCTCGACCTTGTCGAGTGCGGCGTGGAAGGCTTCGATCCAGTCCGGCGAGAAACGGTTCTCGTTGTCTGTCTCACCCTCGTTGCCGAGGTACAGGACGAAAACATCACCAGAGCGCTCCAAATACGGCATGCAGGGAGAATAAACCGCGACGGAAGGCGTACCTACTCGCGGGTACGACACGTGGGGACCGCACCGTGGCGCCGCTGCCGCTCGGGCCGGGGACACCCGCCGCCCACGCGGCTTAGACTCCCTTCATGACTGCCGAACAGGCCGCTGCGGCGATTGCCGAACGTACGGGGGTGCCGCGTCATCGCGTGGCCGTGGTGCTGGGATCGGGGTGGCAGGAGGCAGCAGCCGAAATCGGCGCGCCGCATGCCTCGATCCCGATGACGGAGCTGCCCGGCTTCGGCAAACCCAGTGCGCAAGGGCACGGGGGCATGGTGCATTCGGTCACCGTGAACGACAACAACGTGCTGCTGCTGATGGGGCGTCAGCACCTGTACGAGGGCTATACGCCCCAGCAGGTGGTGCATCCGGTGACCGCGGCGATCGCGGCGGGCGCCGAGATCGTGCTGCTCACCAATGCCGCGGGCGGGCTCAGGGCCGGGCTGCAGGTGGGTGAGCCGGTGCTGATCGCCGATCACATCAACCTCACCGCGCGCACCCCGTTGGTCGGTGCGCGATTCGTCGACCTGGTCGACGCCTGGGACCCCGAATTGCGGGCGCTGACAAGGGAAATCGACCCCAGCCTGACCGAAGGCGTGTACGCCGGGCTCATCGGTCCGCAGTACGAGACGCCTGCCGAGATCCGCATGCTCGCGACCATCGGCGCCGATCTGGTCGGCATGTCGACGGTGCTGGAGGCGATCGAGGCGCGTTCGCTCGGCGCGAAGGTACTCGGCATCTCGCTGGTCACCAATCTGGCCGCGGGCGTTACCGGGGAACATCTTTCGCACGCGGAGGTGCTGGCCGAAGGTCAGGCCGCGGCGCCCCGGTTGGGCAAGCTGCTGCGCGGCATTCTGGAGCGCGTGTAGATGCTGCGTTTCGGGACCGCAGGCCTGCGTGGACCGTTGCGCGAGGGCCCGGACGGCATGAATGTGACGACGGTGTCGCGGGCCACGGCCGGGCTGGCCGACTGGCTGCGCGAGCGGTGCCTCGGCGGCGGGGCCGTGGTGGTGGGACGGGACGCGCGGCACGGGTCGGCCGAGTTCGCCACGGCGACCGCTGAGATCTTCACCGCCGCGGGCTTTCCCGTGACAGTGCTGCCGGATCCGGTGCCGACTCCGGTGGTGGCGTTCGCGGTGCGCGAGCTGGGTGCGGTGGCGGGAGTGCAGATCACCGCCTCGCACAATCCGCCCGCCGACAACGGTTACAAGGTGTATCTCGACGGCGGGTCGCAGTTGATCGCGCCCGCCGACAGCGAGATCGAGAAGCACATCGAGGCGGTTGTCGAACCGATTGCGCGGGAAACTGTTTCGGTTTCCGGTGCGGACCTGATCGATCGCTATCTCGAGCGCGTCGCGGAACTGCCCGCCCTGCTGGGCGGTCCCGGCGAGCGGGCGGGTGTGCGGATCGCGCTCACCGCGCTGCACGGTGTCGGCGGCGAGCTCGCGGTGCGCGCGCTGGCCGCGGCGGGGTTCACCGACGTGCATGTGGTCGAGGAACAGTTCGCCCCCGATCCCGACTTCCCCACCGTCGCCTTCCCCAATCCGGAAGAGCCGGGCGCCGCCGATCTGTTGCTCGCGCTGGCCGAGCGGATCGAGGCCGACGTGGCGATCGCGCTCGATCCCGATGCCGATCGCTGTGCGCTCGGCGTGCCCGGCCCGAACGGTTGGCACATGTTGCGCGGTGACGAAACCGGCGTGCTGCTGGCCGATTACGTGCTGCGCACGCGTCCCACCGACCCGCTCGTCGCCACGACCATCGTGTCCTCGCGCCTGCTGTCGAAGCTGGCCGCCGCGCGTTCGGCTCGCTACGCCGAGACCCTCACCGGCTTCAAATGGCTGGCCAGGGCGGGCGACGGACTCGTCTACGCCTACGAG
Source organism: Nocardia salmonicida NBRC 13393 (assembly GCF_001613085.1). GTDB lineage: Bacteria > Actinomycetota > Actinomycetes > Mycobacteriales > Mycobacteriaceae > Nocardia > Nocardia salmonicida. The sequence continues at coordinate 192,737 of NZ_BDBR01000010.1, read as the reverse complement.
GAAGCCATCGGACACTGCGTCGACCCCTCGAAGGTCCGTGACAAGGACGGCATCTCGGCCGCGGTGGCCGCCGCCGACCTCGTCGCCCTGTTGAAAGCTCAGGACAAGACGCTGCAGGGCGAACTCGACTCCTACGCCGCAGAATTCGGCCTGCACGCGGGCGGCCAGGTCTCGCTGCGCCTCCCCGACCAGGCCGCCGCGACCGTGCTGGTCGCCGCCCTGCGTGCGAATCCACCCAGCGAAATAGCGGGCACCCCGGTGAAATTCACCGACCAGGCGCAGGTCCGCGGCCGATTGCGCACCGACGCGCTGATCTTCGACGCCGACGACTTCCGCATCGTCGTCCGCCCGTCGGGCACCGAACCCAAACTCAAGTGCTACCTGGAAGTCTTCGCCCCGGTGGCCGACCGAGACGATCTGAAAGACACGAAACAGCTCGCTGCCCAGCGTCTTTCCCAGCTCACCACGTTTTGCCGGTCGCTGGCAGACAGCGAGGAATAGTTCAGCGTGGGCCGAACTGGCGGTCGCCCGCGTCGCCGAGGCCGGGGACGATGTAGGCGTTCTCGTTCAGTTTCTCGTCGACGGCGGCGGTGACCAGGCGGACCGGCAGGCCCGAGGCCGCCAGGGCGGCAACGCCTTCGGGGGCCGAGACGACGCAGACGGCGGTGATGTCGGTGGCGCCGCGGGCGACGAGGAGTTCGATGGTGTGGCGCATCGAACCGCCGGTGGCCAGCATCGGGTCCAGGACGAAGACGGGCAGGCCGGTGAGGTCGGCGGGCAGCGATTCGAGGTAGGGCACCGGCTCATGGGTCTGCTCGTCGCGGGCGATGCCGACGAAACCGACGCGGGCTTGGGGGACGAGTTCGGCTGCGGCGTAGACCATGCCGAGCCCGGCCCGCAGCACCGGCACCAGCAACGGCGGCGACGCCAATCGGACGCCGTCGGTGACCGCGACCGGCGTGTCGATCGGCTCGCGCACCACCGGCGCGTCGCGCAGCGCCTCGTACATGAGGATGCCGGTGAGATCGGCCAGAGCATTGCGGAAGGTGGCGTTGTCGGTACGGGCGTCCCGCATGGTGCTGAGCAGGGTTGCGGCGAGCGGATGGTCGACGGTGTCGGTGCGCATGAAAAGACGATAGGGTCGCTTGGCGCTTCGCGCCTACGACCGCTGGGGAATATTTTCGCGGTCGAGGGAACCGAATGCGGAGTCGGTGCGTCCAAGATACTGAGTGACGTACTCTGCCCGGGAACTCGAGGATTGGGGGAAGTTCGATGACGAAAATGTCAGCCGATGCCGAGGGCATCGTCGCGTACAGCGCGGCTGCTGAGGTGATGGCCACGGAACTGGCCACCGCGGCGGCTGGTTCGGTTGCCTCCGACCCCACTCTGCTCGGCCCCATCATGGGTCTCATCGGCGGAGATTTCACCGCCGCCTACTCTGCCGCGCACGCCGGCCACGTGGCGGCGATCGCCCAGCTGTCCGCTGTCATGGGGAGCATGGGGCTGGCCACCGCCAGCGCCGCGACAACTCTGGTCGAGACCGACCTGAACAACGCGGCCGGGATCACCGCCACCGCCGGCGAACTCGGTACCGACGCATGATCGACCTCACCGGGCTGGCTCAGCCCCTCCTCGATCTGCTGTCGAGCTTCGGCACCGGCGTGGTCGGCACCGGCGGCGCCTCCGACGGCTTGCGCTCGACCTCGACCAACCTCGACCAGATCTATCAACAGGGTCGCTACAGCATCAACAACGTGAACACGGCGTGGGACGGCCAGGCCGTCGACGCGGCCACGTCCAAGGCGCTACGCGTGCAGACGTCCTCTGCCACGCTGAGCGACAACGGCACCGAGATGGCGACCGTCGTCGACCAGGCGGCCGCCTATGTGGAGACCGGGCAGAAGGAGCTCGACGGGATCGTCAACTCGTTCCTGTCCCAGGTGTCCGCGCTCAGCCCCACCCTCGGCACACCCGCCGGTCTGACCGCCGTGGTGAGCTCGGCGATCGACCACATCGGTCAGGGCATGGGCGTCGTCGGCCGGGTGCAGGACGAAATGAGCACCCAGACCGCCGCGATCCAGGAACTCACCCCCGCACCGTCGAGCACGACGCTGGCGAACGTCTCGTCCGGCGCGAGCAACCTCGTGTCCTCGGCGTCGAGTTCCGGTCTGCTCTCGACCGCGGCGAGCACCGGCAGCACGGTGCTCAGCGCCATGGGATCGGGTCTGTCGACGGCGATGGGCGGCAGCAACAGCAGCACCTCGAAGTCGACCACCACCGGCGGCACGGGCGCGGGCACGGGGACGGGCGGATCGACGGGGTCGTCGGCCGGTTCGTCGACCGGATCGGGCACGGGCGTCAAGATCACCCTGCCCGACGGCAGCACGGTCGAGGCACCCAACGAGGAGGCCGCCACCGCGGTCCGCTCGGCCATCGGCGCCGTCGGCACCCCGTACGTCTGGGGCGGCAACGACCCGCAATCGGGCATCGACTGCAGCGGGCTCACCCAGTACGCCTACGGCGAAGCCGGGGTGGAACTTCCCCGCCTCGCGCAGCAACAGCACATCGGACATCCTCAGGTATCCCCCGGTGACCTGATGCCGGGCGATCTGGCCGTGTGGGACGGCCATGTCGCCATGGTCGTCGGCAACGGGCAGCTCGTCGAGGCGGGCGATCCGGTTTCGATCAGTTCCATCCGAACGGAGAACAGTGGCATGGAGTTCTACGGCTTCTACAGGCCCACCGAATGAGCGGCACGCCGATCCCCGAGGTGCCCAATGTGGAGTCCGCGGTCAGCACCAACCGGTCGGGCACGATCTCGGTCCGTGCGACCAGCATGGGTCTGCCGATCGCGATCAAGTTCGAGCGCAGCGAATACCAGTTCGGCGCCCAGGCGCTGGCCGACGAGATCCTGCGCCTGACCCGGCGCTCGACGATCGCCGCCGCCGCCCGCCTTCGCGAGGTCTACAGCGAGCAGGCGCAGATTCCCGATGAACTGCTCGACAAGATGAACCTGCCCACCCGGCGTCAGGCGGTCGACGAGCTCGATCGCATCGACGACGCCGACACCGGTCAGACGAGTTGGATGAGGCCACTGTGAGTGCGGAAATGGACGCCCTGGTCGCGGGCGTCACCGGAAAGCTCGAGGCGCTCGAAGCGGCGCTGTACGGGTTGAAGCAGGTCAACGGGCGTTTCACCACCGAGGACGGGCTGGTCACCGCCGAGGTGAACAGCGAGGGCGCCCTCGTCGCCCTGACACTGGACGAAGGCATCACCACGCTGGCGCCCACCGAGGCCGCCGCGCTCATCCTGGCCGCCTGCAAACAGGCCACCGAGACCGCCGGCGAGGCGCGTTCCAACATCATTGCGACACTGAACGAATCGCTCACCGGACCGAGTGCACAGCCCGACGGGCAATTAGCACCCGGGCCGGATAGTGCCCGGCGCTCGAGCTAGCTAGGCTTCGCGTCATGGCTTCTGGAGACATCGTCCCGATCGAGCTCGGTCTGACCGATGGCGATCTCGTCACCCTGTGGGCACCGCGCTGGCGCGACGGTGACGACGAGTGGGAGGCGTTCCTCGGTCACGAGGACGACCTCTACGGATTCGAGTCCGTTGCGGAGCTGGCGGCATTCATCCGCACCAACTCCGACAACGACCTCGTCGACCACCCGTCCTGGGCGGTCATCGTCGGTCTTTCGGCCGCTGAGCTGGAGCCGGAGGAGAACTTCAGCTTCGATCTGGTCTCCGTGCCGGAACTGGCCGCGGGCGAGCCGGACGTCGATGTCATCGGCGAGCTCGAGGACACCCTGGCGATGGTGCGCAATATCGCCGAGGTGTGCGAGCTCGACGTGGTGACCAAGTTCTTCGGCAACAACCCGGTGCTCGGCGCATTGGCCAGCGGGGCGAGCACGTTCGTCGGCCGCGACGGCGAAGAGCTGTGGGACCAGGTCGGCGCCGCGATCGTCAAGGGCTGGGACGACGTGCTCGACGCGATCGACGGCGTCGTGACCACCCCCGAGGTCGACTCGGCCGCGGTCGCCGTCGCCGAGGCGGAGCTGCTGGCGGCCGAGGAGAACGAGGTCGACGCCGACGATGTCGCCGAGGAGGAGGAAGAGTTCGAGAACGTCGACCTCACCGCCACCGACGACGACGAAGAGGAAGAGGATTCCTTCTGGGACGAGGTCGGCATCGACCCCGTCAAGATCGTCACCTCCGACGGCGAGCAGTTCACCCTGCGTTGCTACCTCGACGACGAGCCGATCTTCCTCGGTGACGGCCGCAGCATCACCGTCTTCGGTTCCGAGCGCGCACTGGCCCGCTACCTGGCCGACGATCACGAGCACGAGCTGGCCCGGGTGTCGACCTTCGCCGAGGTGCAGACGGCGGCGGTGGACGGTTCGCTCGAGGTCGAGGTGACCGACGAGAACGTCTACGTGCTCACCGGTCTGGTCGACGATCTGGCCGAGGGGCCGGAGGCGGTCGATATCGAACAGCTCGATCTCGCGGTCGAACTGTTCAGCGACGCCGCCGACTACGCCGATGACGACAGCGTGGAAACCGCTCTCGCGCAGTCGAATCCGCTCGGCTGGTACGTCTCGTACCTGCTCAACCCGGATCCGAACCGGATGGCGCCGAACCCGCCGTACGCGTCGGAGGCCCAGCAGTTCCGCGACTTGCAGCGTACGTTCGAAGCGCGACTCGTCAGCGAATAGTTCTCGACAGATCAGGGGTGGCGCCGATGCGGTGCCACCCCTGATTCATGTCAACCGAGCAATACCGCGTAACCCGGCTTGATCACTTCGTCGATGATCTTCAGCCGGTCCGGGAACGGGATGAAGGCCGACTTCATGGCGTTGATGGTGAAGCGTTCCAGGTCGCTCCAGCCGTAGCCGAAGGTGTCGACCAGCTTGCGCATCTCCTCGCTCATGGAAGTGTCGCTCATCAGCCGGTTGTCGGTATTGACGGTGACCCGGAAGCGCAGGCGGGCGAGCAGGTCGAACGGATGCTTGTCCAGCGAGGGCACCGCGCCGGTCTGCACATTCGACGAGGGACACAGTTCCAGCGGCACCCGCATATCGCGCACATAGTTCGCGACCAGGCCGAGCTGCGCGTCCTCGATATCGCCGGGGACGCTGATGTCGTCGGTGATCCGCACTCCGTGGCCGAGCCGATCACAGCCGCAGAACGCCAGCGCCTCGTGAATCGACGGCAAGCCGAACGCCTCACCCGCGTGAATCGTGAAGTGCGCGTGATTGGCTCGCAGATACTCGAACGCGTCCAGATGCCGGGTGGGCGGGAATCCCGCCTCGGCGCCCGCGATATCGAAACCGCCGACGCCGCTGTCGCGGAACCGGACGGTGAGCTCCGCGATCTCGCGCGACCTGGCCGCGTGCCGCATCGCCGTGAGCAGACACGTCACCCGAATGGCATTGCCTTGCTCGGCCGCGATCGCCTCGCCCTCCCGGAATCCCGCGAGCGTGTGTTCGACGACCTCGTCGAGCGTGAGGCCCTTCTCCAGATGCTGCTCGGGCGCGAACCGCACCTCCGCGTAGACGACCCCGTCGGCCGCGAGGTCTATGGCGCACTCCCGCGCCACCCGACGCAGCCCCTCGGGGGTCTGCATCACCGCGACCGTGTGCGCGAACGTCTCCAGATACCGCTCCAGCGACCCACTGTCGGCGGCGTCGCGGAACCACGCCCCCAGACTCTCGGCATCGGCAGCGGGTAATTCGTCATAGCCGCAGTCCGCGGCCAGCTCTAGCACCGTCGAGGGCCGCAGACCACCGTCGAGGTGATCGTGCAGCAAGGCCTTCGGTGCGCGTCGGATCGAAGCTAGGTCAAGGGGCGCCGGTCCAGTCATGTATAGACGGTAGCGGCCCGCGCCGATCCCGGCAGCGAAGTCCCCACGTGGCAACCGTCTCGTTGATTATCCGTCCCGCAAAGGACTATTGCGGGCCATCCGGCGTGCGCGAACCCCGAGGCTCGCACTCACTCGATCCGCCCGAGCACCAACTCCCCCGGCTTACCGTCGGGCGCGGAATCGATCGTCACCGCGTCGGCGAGAGCAGCCGAAGCCCCGGCGAACGCCTCCGGCGTATCGGTGTGCAGCGTCAGCAACGGCTGCCCCGCCACCACCGAATCCCCCGGTTTGGCATGCATCTCGATGCCGGCTCCCGCCTGCACCTTCTCCCCTTGTCGAGCACGCCCCGCGCCGAGCCGCCACGCGGCGACCCCCACCCCCATCGCGTCGAGCCGAGTCAGTACCCCGCTCGATTCCGCCCGCACGATCTCGCTGTGCCGCGCGACCGGCAGTGCGGCATCGGGGTCCCCGCCCTGCGCCTGAATCATCGCGCGCCAGTGATCCATCGCCCGACCGTCAGCGAGAACATCGGCGGGATCGATCCGCAGCCCCGCCTGCGCGACCATCTCCCGCGCCAGCGTCAACGTCAGCTCGACCACATCCGCAGGCCCCCCACCAGCGAGAACTTCGACCGACTCGGCCACTTCCAGCGCATTGCCCGCGGTGCGCCCGAGCGGTGTATCCATCGCGGTGAGCAGCGCGACGGTCTGCACACCCGCGTCGCGCCCGAGCTCGACCATCGCGGTGGCGAGTTCACGAGCGCCGTCGAGCGTCTTGAGGAAGGCGCCCGAGCCGACCTTCACATCCAGCACCAGCGCCGCCGTCCCCTCGGCGATCTTCTTGCTCATGATCGAACTCGCGATCAACGGAATCGACTCGACCGTCCCGGTCACATCCCGCAGCGCGTAGAGGCGCTTGTCGGCGGGGGCGAGATCGGCGCCCGCGGCGCAGATCACCGCGCCGATCGCCGGGTCGGTCAGGATCTCGCGCATCCGGGGTACCGTCACGTCGGCCTGCCAGCCGCGGATCGCCTCGAGTTTGTCCAGCGTCCCGCCGGTGTGCCCGAGCCCACGCCCCGACAACTGCGGCACCGCCGCCCCGCACGCGGCCACCAGCGGAGCCAACGGGAGGGTGATCTTGTCGCCGACCCCACCGGTCGAATGCTTGTCGACGGTCGGTCGCGGCAGATCGGTGAAGTCCATCCGGGTACCCGACCCGATCATCGCCGCCGTCCACCGCGCGGTCTCGCGCCGGGTCATTCCCCGCCACACGATCGCCATGGCCAGCGCCGACATCTGCTCGTCGGCCACGATCCCCCGGGTGAACGCGTCCACCACCCAGTCGATCTGTGCGTCGGACAGCTCTGCGCCGTCGCGCTTGGTCGTAATGACTGAAACCGCATCCAGTGCCGTCATGCTGCCAAGTCTGGCACTGCGATCCGACTACCGCTGTCCGGCTGCCAGGTCGTCGGGTCCGAATGCGTAGGGCAGCAGCTCCGACAGCGGCTTCGGGCCGTCGGCGTGATCGACCAGCAACTCGCCCCCGCCGTGTTCGAACAGCAGCTGGCGACAGCGCCCGCACGGCATCAGGATTTCGCCGCGGGAATCGGTCACGGAGACGGCGATGAGACGCCCGCCACCCGACACGAATAAGTTACCGACGAGTACACATTCGGCACACAGGGTTAGCCCATATGAGACATTTTCCACATTGCATCCGCTCACAATTCGGCCATCCGCGCTGAGAGCAGCGGCGCCGACCGGGAAACGCGAGTACGGGGCATACGCCGACCCCATAGCGCGAATTGCCATGTCATGCAACGTATTCCAGTCGATTTCGGGCATCGAAAACCTCCAGCGGATCCCGCCGAACACAGGGAAACCGGGGCCGAAACACCAGTATTCGGCATTGGGAAAGGTAAACCTAACTCGCCTGTTTTACGCGCAACGCACGGCACGCCGAATTAGTTCCGCGAAACAGAGGGGATTAGAGTTCAGCGAAGATCGGTTCAGGTTCCCGGCGGCGGGCGAGCGCTCGAGAATACAGCGCAGCCACCTGGGCATTTGCCTCTCCACGCATGCCGGCGTCGGATCTGTGACCGGGTCCATCAACGACGTTGGAGGCACCGCACTCTATGACCACGATAGAAGCTCCGGCTCCGGCCCAGCCGAAGCGGAAGACGCTGTACCGCGGCGACCCCGGCATGTGGTCCTGGGCGCTGCACCGGATCACCGGTGTCACGCTGTTCTTCTTCCTCTTCGTGCACGTGCTGGACACGGCATTGGTCCGGGTCAACCCGGACACCTACGACCACTCGATCGCGATCTACAAGAACCCCGTCGTGGCGTTGATGGAGATGGGTCTCGTCGTCGCCGTCCTGTTCCACGCCCTCAACGGCGTCCGGGTCATCCTGGTCGACTTCTGGTCCCAGGGTCCGCGATTCCAGAAGCAGATGCTGTGGATCGTCCTCGCCATCTGGATTCTGGTCTCCGCCGCCGGCATCGGCCGCCAGTTCTTCTACCTGCTGACGGAGCACTGATATGTCTGCACCTGTCCTCGGCAAGTCCTACGATCGCCCGGCCAGCCTCGACTCCCCGCGCTCGCCGCGTGCCAAGTCGAACGGCAACTTCGAGAAGTACGCATGGCTGTTCATGCGCATCTCGGGCCTGTTCCTGATCGTCCTCGTGCTCGGCCACATGTTCATCATGCTGATGATCGACGGTGGCGTGAACCGGCTGAACTTCGCGTTCGTGGCCGGTCGCTGGTCCAGCCCGTTCTGGCAGTTCTGGGACCTGTCGATGCTGTGGCTGGCTCAGCTGCACGGCGGCAACGGCCTGCGCGTCATCATCGACGACTACTCGCGCAAGGACTCCACCCGGTTCTGGCTCAAGACCATTCTCGCGATTTCGATGGTCCTGGTCGTCGCTGTCGGCACGTACGTCATCTTCACCTTCGACCCCACCATCACAGGTTAGGAACAGGCCACCTCGCATGAGTGAATCCCGTCCGATTCAGGAGCATCGCTACGACGTGGTCATCGTCGGCGCCGGTGGCGCGGGCATGCGCGCGGCGATCGAGGCCGGCCCGCGCGCTCGTACCGCGGTCCTGACCAAGCTGTACCCGACCCGTAGCCACACCGGCGCGGCCCAGGGCGGCATGTGCGCCGCGCTGGCCAACGTCGAAGAAGACAACTGGGAATGGCACACCTTCGACACCGTCAAAGGTGGCGACTACCTCGTCGACCAGGACGCCGCGGAGATCATGGCCAAAGAGGCCATCGACGCGGTCATGGACCTGGAGAAGATGGGCCTGCCGTTCAACCGCACGCCCGAGGGCAAGATCGACCAGCGTCGTTTCGGTGGCCACACCCGTGACCACGGCAAGGCGCCCGTGCGTCGCGCGTGTTATGCCGCCGACCGCACCGGTCACATGATCCTGCAGACGCTTTACCAGAACTGCGTCAAGCACGACGTCGAGTTCTACAACGAGTTCTACGTGCTCGACCTGGTGATGACCGAGTCCGATCGTGGCCCCGTCGCCACCGGCGTCGTCGCCTACGAGCTGTCGACCGGCGAGATCCACATCTTCCACGCGAAGTCGATCGTGTTCGCCACCGGCGGCTCGGGCCGCATGTACAAGACCACCTCGAACGCGCACACGCTGACCGGTGACGGGATGGCGATCGTGTTCCGCAAGGGCCTGCCGCTCGAGGACATGGAGTTCCACCAGTTCCACCCGACAGGCCTCGCCGGCCTCGGCATCCTCATCTCCGAGGCTGTTCGTGGCGAGGGCGGCATCCTGCGCAACGCTTCCGGCGAACGCTTCATGGAGCGCTACGCCCCCACCATCAAGGACCTCGCGCCGCGTGACATCGTCGCCCGCTCGATGGTGCTCGAGGTGGCCGAAGGCCGTGGCGCAGGCCCGAACAAGGATTACGTCTACATCGACGTGACCCACCTCGGCGCCGACGTGCTCGAGGAGAAGCTGCCCGATATCACCGAGTTCGCGCGCACCTACCTCGGCGTCGACCCGGTCTCCGAGCTCGTGCCCGTCATGCCGACCTGCCACTACGTGATGGGCGGTATCCCCACCCGCATCCGTGGCGAGGTGCTGCGCAACAACACCGACGTGGTCCCCGGCCTCTACGCCGCCGGTGAGTGCGCCTGCGTGTCGGTGCACGGCGCGAACCGTCTCGGCACCAACTCGCTGCTCGACATCAACGTGTTCGGCCGTCGCGCCGGCATCGCGGCCGCCGAGTACGCCAACCGCACCGAGTTCGTCGAGATGCCGGAGAACCCGTCGCAGATGGTGATGGACTGGCTCGAGCTGATCCTGTCCGATCACGGCAACGAGCGCGTGGCCGACATCCGCACCGAGCTGCAGGCCACGATGGATGCCAACGCGGGCGTGTTCCGCACCGAGGAAACCCTCAAGAAGGTCCTCACCGACATCCACACGCTCAAGGAGCGCTACACCCGGATCACGGTGCAGGACAAGGGCAAGCGCTACAACAGCGACCTGCTCGAGGCCGTCGAGCTCGGCTTCCTGCTCGAGCTGGCCGAGGTCACCGTCGTCGGCGCGCTCAACCGCAAGGAATCGCGTGGCGGCCACGCCCGCGAGGACTACCCGGACCGCGACGACGTGAACTTCATGCGGCACACGATGGCGTACAAGGAGGGGCCGGAGCTCATCTCCGAGATCCGCCTCGACTTCAAGCCGGTGGTGCAGACCCGCTACGAGCCGATGGAGCGTAAGTACTGATGACTGCTGCAGTCGATACCGCAAAGCAGAAGCCGGCGCCGGTGCCCGAGGGCTCGGTCATGGTCACCGTCAAGGTGGCCCGCTTCAACCCGGAGAACGGCGAGGGCGCCTACTGGGATTCGTTCCAGGTGCCGGTCCTGCCGACCGACCGCTTCCTCAACGTGCTCATCTACATCAAGTCCTACCTGGACGGCACCCTCACCTTCCGGCGCTCCTGCGCCCACGGTGTGTGTGGCTCCGACGCCATGCGGATCAACAATGTGAACCGCCTGGCGTGCAAGGTGCTGATGAAGGACCTGCTGCCCAAGGGCGACAAGACCCTCACCATGACCGTCGAGCCGATCCGCGGCCTGCCCGTGGAGAAGGACCTCGTGGTCGACATGGAGCCGTTCTTCGACGCGTTCCGCGCGGTGAAGCCCTACCTGATGACCTCGGGTAACGAGCCCACCCGCGAACAGATCCAGAGCCAGGCCGACCGGGCCCGCTTCGATGACACCACCAAGTGCATCCTGTGCGCCTGCTGCACCACCTCGTGCCCCGTGTACTGGACCGACGGCAGCTACTTCGGCCCGGCCGCGATCGTGAACGCCCACCGCTTCATCTTCGACAGCCGTGACGAAGGCGCCCGCGAGCGCCTCGACATCCTCAACGACGTCGAAGGTGTCTGGCGCTGCCGCACCACCTTCAACTGCACCGACGCGTGCCCCCGCGGCATCGAGGTCACCAAGGCGATCCAGGAAGTCAAGCGGGCCCTGCTCTTCACCCGCTGATCTTTCCGCTCGGCACAGGCCGTCCACACCGAAAGGTGTGGGCGGCCTTTGTCGTTCGTCGGCACTTGCGGGAATGTCAACAGAGTGGATAGTGTTACTATCCATAGTAGATAGTATCAGTATCCATTCCGGGAGTCCTTATGATCACCCTCGTAGCTCTGATCGGCTCGCTCGTCGTCTTCCGAACGCTCGGAGCCCTCGGCGTGACCCGATTCGCCTCGTGGTCCGTCAGCGCCGCCCACGCACTGGCCGTCATGCTGGTGATGACGGGAACCGCGCACTTCATGCCCGCGAGCGTCACCGTGATGCCGAACTACGCCGACATGGTCGCCATAATCCCGCCCTTCGTCCCGTTCCCCGGCTTCATGGTCCTCGCCAGCGGCGTCCTGGAACTGCTCGCGGCCGTCGGCCTGATCCTCACCCGCACCCGCTGGCTGGCAGGCTGGGCCCTGGTCCCCCTGTTCCTCCTGCTCCTGCCCGCCAACATCTACGCCGCCCTCAACGACATCCCCTTCGCGGGAGAGCCCGCCTCGCCCCTGTGGCAGCGGATCCCGGAACAGGTCCTGTACATCGGGTTCGCGATCTGGGCTACCCGTTCGGCACCTCGCGTCCTGCCCGCAATGCGGCGACAGGAGCCGTCGCCGATCTGAACACCACACCAGCGAAGGCCATCAGCATCGAATGATGTTGGTGGCCTTCGTTCTGACACAACATGTCCCGTTACGACCAGCTAGCGGTAAGGGTAAGCCGCGTCCAGGACGGCGGTTCGGTAGGAGCGGCCGAAGAGGACGGCGTGGGCCAGTAGGAGGTGGAGTTGATGGAGGGGGATGCGGGTTTGCCAGTCGGGGGCCAGGGGGTGGACTTCGTTGTAGGCGGCGATGATTCGGGGGAGGTAGGGGGCGCCGCCGAATAGGGACAGGGTCGACAGGTCTGTTTCGGGGTGGCCTCCGTGGGCGGCGGGGTCGATCAGCCAGGGGGTGCCGGAGGGGCCCCAGAGGATGTTCCCCGGCCAGAGGTCGCCGTGGATTCGGGCAGGGGGCTCGGCGGGCGCTTCGATGTGGATCGATTCGATGGAGCCGGCGTCGGCGGGGTCGAGGGCGCCCGCGTCGACGGCGAGTTTCAGGTACGGCAGGATTCGGCGCTCGCGGTACCAGGTCGGCCAGTCCTGGCCGGGGGTGTTGTCGAGGGGAAGTCCCGCGAGGAAACCGTCGGCGGCAGCGCCGAATTCGGGGGCGCCCGCATCATGGGTGACCGCCAGTCCGGCACCGAACCGTTCGGCGGCGACGGCGCTCGGCTCGGCGTGGTCGATCCACTGCATCAACAACAGTTCGCCGGTCTGGGCATACAGCTCCGGCACCGCGACTCCACCGGCTTCTCGCAACCAACGAAGCCCCCACGCCTCCCCCTCGAAGAGCCCCGGCGGAGCAGGCACGGGCTCGGCGGTCGGGACGGCGGATACCCCGCCCGGCCAGGTCTTGAGAAACAGGTGGGTCCCGTCGTCGAGCACGATCCGCTCGGCGACGCTGATCGACCCACCCGAGACGGGGGTAGTCCGCAGCCGCTGATGAGCGAGAAACGTCGGCAACAGGTGCGGGTTCGCACGCAGAAACGGCAGGTCCACGCCGCCATCTTGCCCAAGCGCGGCCAGTCGTGGTCGGCGAATGGGAGATCCCCGGGCCGCACAGCCCAGTCGGCGTTCGACGTTCTATGTAAACGGGTATTACTAAACGCTGTTCATAAATAAGCTCGGCGTGGTTTCATCTTCTCGAACGTGTTCCACATCACGTCGTGACGTCCGCGCACCGGGCCGAAGGAGATAAGCCGTGACCAGCACAAACATTCCCGCGGGGTTCGATTTCACCGATCCCGACCTGCTCGCGAGTCGATTGCCGATCGAGGAGTTCGCCGAACTGCGGCGCACCGCTCCGGTCTGGTGGTGCGCGCAGCCCGACCGCGCCAGCGGCTTCGACGACGGCGGGTACTGGGTGGTGTCGACGCTGGCCGACATCAAGGAGATCTCGAAGAATCCGGAGGACTTCTCCTCGCACGAGAACACCGCGATCATCCGGTTCAACGAGGAGACCACCCGCGAGCAGATCGACATGCTCGGCAACATGCTGATGCTGAACCTGGACCCGCCGCAGCACACCAAGATCCGGCGGATCGTGTCGAAGGGCTTCACCCCACGCGCGGTGGAGAACCTGCGGGCCGCGCTCACCGAGCGAGCCGAGCGGATCGTGTGGGAGGCCAAGAAGGCCGGTCGCGGCGACTTCGTCGAGCAGATCGCGTGTGAGCTGCCGCTGCAGGCCATCGCCGAGCTGATCGGCGTGCCGCAGGAGGACCGCATGAAGCTGTTCGACTGGACCAATCAGATGATCTCCTACGACGATCCGGAGTTCGAGGGCAACCACCACACCGCGACCGCCGAGGTGATGGGCTACGCCTGGAACATGGCCGAACAGCGCCGTGGCTGTCCGGCGGCCGACATCGTCACCCAGCTGGTGAACGCCGACGTCGACGGCGAGCACCTCGGCTCGGACGAGTTCGCGTTCTTCGTCATCCTGCTCGCGGTCGCGGGCAACGAGACCACCCGCAATTCGATCACCCACGGCATGAAGGCCTTCGTGGACAACCCGGATCAGTGGGAGCTCTACAAGGAGCAGCGTCCGCGCACCGCGCCCGACGAGATCGTGCGGTGGGCGACGCCGGTGACCGCCTTCCAGCGCACCGCCACGCGCGACCTGGAACTCGGCGGGCAGCAGATCAAGAAGGGCCAGCGCATCGGCTTGTTCTACAGCTCGGCCAATTTCGACGAGCAGGCCTTCGTCGACCCGTTCCGGTTCGACATCCTGCGCAACCCCAACCCGCACGTCGGCTTCGGCGGCACCGGCACCCACTACTGCGTCGGCGCGAATCTGGCCCGCCTGGAGATCGACCTGATGTTCAATGCCATTGCCGACGCGATGCCGAACCTGCGCCAGGTCACCGAGCCGGTGCGGCTGCGCAGCGGCTGGCTCAACGGCATCAAGCGCTGGGAGGTCGAATACGCTTGAACCGACGTGTGATCGAGGGGGTGGCCGGGTGACGGGCAAGGCGCGTGGCCGTGCGCCGGTGGTGACCGATGCCGATATCCGGCGGGTCACCCGGGCGCTGCTGTCCGAGCAGGGCGCGGACGCGGTCACCCTGCGGGCGATCGCCCGCGAACTCGGCGTCACCGCGCCCGCGCTGTATCGGCACTATTCGTCACGCGACGAGTTGATCGAGCGGATGCGAGTGGAGTTCTGTGCCGATCTCGCCCAGTTCCTCTCGACCGAGATCGAGCCGCTGCCCGATGACGGCGCGGTGCGGTTCCTTGCCATCTGCCGGGGCTTCCGGCACTGGGCGCTGGCGAATCCGAGGGAATTCACCCTGGTGTTCGCCTCGCCCACCTCGCAACGGTCGATGATGCACCGCTTCGACGAACCCTTCGGCCGGATCTTCCTCGCCGCCGCGGGCGGACTCTTGGCGAACTTCGAGATCGCCACCCCACCGGGCGAGATCATCCCGGCCGCGCTCCGCGACGACCTCGTCGGCTTCCAGACCGACCTGCTCGCCATGCTCTCCGAATCCGGGCAGAAGTTCCCCGCCGAGAAGCTCGACCTCGGCGTGACGTATCTGATGGTGCAGATCTGGGCCCGCCTGTTCGGCCACGTCACCCTCGAGGTGTTCGGCAACTACCCGATCCCCCTGGCCGACCCGGAGATCATGTTCGACGCCATGCTCGCCGACCTCGCCCGCACCACCGGTTTCGCCGGCTGAGAGAACCACCCCTCGGTCACGGGAAAGGTGCGGCGGTGGACCAGATTTCGCCCGCTACAACGAGGTGGTCCAGGTAGCGCAGGCCCACCGTGCGGGCGGCTTGGTGGAGCAGGGTGCTGGCTCGGCGGTCGTCGGGACTGGGAGTCGGGTCGCCGGAGGGGTGGTTGTGCACCAGCGCGAAGGCTCGGCCGTCGTGGCGCAGGACGGTGTTGAGGATTTCGCGGACGGGGACGGCGACGTGGTCGATGGCGCCTTCGGCGACGAAAGCCCGGTGACGTAGGCGGTTTTGGGTGTCGCAGACGAGGACGAGCAGGCGCTCTACGCGGGCGCCCGCGAACAGCGGGATCGCTACGGCCGCGATGTCTTCGGGGGTGGTGAGCTGGGGCAGCGACTCGGTGGGGGTGCGCGAGCGGGTGCCGAGGTGGAAGGCGGCGACGACCGTGGCGGCTTTGGCCGGGCCGATACCGGCGTGGACGGCCAGTTCCTCGGGCCGGGCGGCGGCGAGTTCGGCCAAACCGCCGTAATCGCCGATCAATTGGGCGGCGACTTCCAGTGCGGATCGGCCACGGGTGCCCTGGCCGAGCAGCAGCGCCAGCAGCTCACCGTCGCTGAGCGCGTGTGGGCCGAGCGTGCGCAATCGCTCGCGCGGGCGTTGGGCGACAGGCAAACTCGCGATCGGAACCGACATCGTATCCCCCTGCGGATCGGTGACTGACTCCGATAATCGCAGGGGGTACCGACAGACTCGGGCTACCCCTCGGCCACCACCTCGGTGACGAACCCGAACCTGGACCTGTCCCCCTAGGTCGACTCCGCGAGGAGGACGGAATCCGTGGGCGGATCTGTGCTGAATACCGAATCTGGATCGAGGGTACTGCCCCGGTCGGTGGGCGGATCTGTGCTGAATACCGAATCTGCCATCAAGCGTTCCAAATTCCGTAGCTGACGTTCGTGCACCACGATGCGGCGCAGCGCCTCGTTGACGGTGGCATTGCTGTCGGCGGTGCCCATGATGTCGGCGGCAGCGGCCAGCAGGCGCTGATCGAGATCTATTCGCAGGGTGCGCACGCAACCTCCTCTTCTTCGCTCGCAATTTTGCGCGATGGCCGCTCGGCTCGTCCGCTAATTCACCGCGTCGTTACCGAAACCGCGTGTTCGCAAGTCCGCACAGCTATGCGCGAGGACCGTCAGCAAGCACACAGAAAACACAGTTCACCGCCGGAATCCGACCGCGACGAACCCTGCAACTGTGCAGTTTGCGCAGTTGTCGGCGTGGTTGTTGTCGCGACGGGAATGCGGTGCTTGCCTGGAGTCATGTTCACCGAGGCCCAGCTCTACTCGCCGGTGACGCGCGAGCGTGACGGCGACGTGACAGTGCACCTGAGCGATGACCACCCCGGCGTGCACGACGAGCACTACCGCGCGCGCCGCAACGCCATCGCCGCGCTCGCGCTCGACCATTCCCCCGGCGCCCCCGCACCGCACATCGACTACACCGACGACGAGCAGCGGGTGTGGCGGATCGCGTCGGCGGAGCTGGCCCGCAAACACGAGGTCTACGCCTGCCGTGAGGTGCGGGAGGCAGCGAGCAACCTCGCCCTCCCGCACGATCACATCCCGCAACTCGACGAGGTATCGCGGCTGCTCACCCCCCTCACGGGCTTCCGGTACGTGCCCGCCGCCGGCCTGGTTCCGCTGCGCGAGTTCTTCGGTTCCTTCGCCGAGCGCACCTTCCACTCCACCCAGTACATCCGTCACCACTCCGCCCCGCTCTACACCCCGGAACCCGATGCGATCCACGAGATCATCGGCCACGCCAGCCAGATCGCCAGCCCACGTTTCGCGGCCCTGTACGAGACGGTCGGAGCCGCGGTGGCCCGGTTGGAGACCGACACCGCGCTGAAATTCCTCGCCGATGTCTTCTGGTTCTCGCTCGAGTTCGGCGTGGTCCGCGAGAACGATGAAATCCGTTGCTACGGCGCCGGACTGCTGTCGTCCTACGGCGAGATCGACGAGTTCCGGCACGCGCGCCTGCGGCCGCTCGACGTCGCGGAGATGGGCACCATCGCCTACGACATCACGCACTACCAACCGGTGCTGTACTGCGCGGATTCGGTGGACCAGATAGTCGGCGTGCTCGGCGAATTCTTCGCGACCATGGACGACGAGACACCGGCCAGGCTCGGCCACCCTACCCAGCCGGTGTCCTAGCTACCCTCGAAAACATTGCTACAGAACACAGTTCGACATTTCGTGTTTCTCACTTGTTGGGACCCGACACGCGCGACCGATGCGCGACTGTTACCTTCGACCCGTTCTTCGAGCTTTTTGAAAGGGTCGGGTAGACCGAAAATGACTGTGGACGTGACAAATACGCAGGCCGAGCAGAACCCGGAACCGGAAGCGCCCCTGTGGCTGCAGGGCCGGGAAGCCGTGATCGCCGCCGCAGCGCCGGAGGAATGGCGCGGCAACGTTCCCGACTACGAGCTGAGCCACGAGGTGATCCCGCGCGAGCGCAGCGTCGAGCACGCGCCCGGATCCCTGGAGGCGATCGTCGAAGACCTGGTGAAGGTCTTCGAAATGGAGGTCTCGCACAAGGCCGACCCCGCCACCTGGCTGTCGGTGGTGGCCGAGCACTACCGCGGCCGGGTCAACGGTGGGACGTGGCAGGACGCCGAGGAATTCGCGCGTATCGGCAGCTACAACATCCTGATCGGCGACAATCCGTACTACGACGCCGCGAACGAGACCTTCGATTCCTCGCACCACATCTTCCATACCGCCTTCCCCGGCGGGTTCTTCTGGGAGGTCCAGGAAGTGCTGTCGGGCCCGCCGTCGGTGAGCTTCCGCTGGCGTCACTGGGGCAAGTTCGAGGGCGAGTACAAGGGCCACCAGCCCACCGGTGAGCAGATCGAGATGTTCGGTGTGACCATCGCTCGCGTCAGCGAGGATCTGCGCATCCTCGAGCTGGAACACTTCTACGACAACAACCAACTGTTGGGCCCGCTGGCACACGGTTGCCCTGTGCAGCACGGCAAGGCCGACTAGTCAGGACCGATCGCTGCCGTTCGGTGCGTCATCCGGACCGAACGGCAGCCCGGCCTGCAAAAATCGCAGGGCGCGACCGACATTCTCGGCATTGATCGGCGTGGTGGTCGCGATGGCGAGCATGGTGCCGATCATGGCGCCTGCGGCCACCCGGACCTCGAAATCATCGGCGGCCCGGCCGGTGTACTCGGCCATCAGTTGCGCCGCGAATTCGATGCTGCGCTGGAATTCCAGGCCGATTGCCGGGCGCAGCTCGGGAACGTGGTACAGCAGCGCGTGCCGTTCCTGCTCGAAGGCCATGTCGGTGGCCGACATGGCCGAGAACATCGCGTCGGTGGCATTGCGGAAGGCGGTCAGCGGGTGCAGGCCGCGCGGTTGCGCCGCCAGGGCCTCGATCATCAGCGCGTCCTGATCGTCGGCGATGACCAGCTGTTCCTTCGTCGGGAAGTAGCGGAAGAAGGTGCTGGGCGAGATCTCGGCGGCCGCCGCGATCTGTTCCACCGTGGTCTCGGTGTAGCCCTGCTCCCGAAACAGCCGGAACGCCTCGACCCGGATGGTTCGGCGGGTCCGCTCCTTCTTCCGCTCGCGCAGCGATATCTCAACCGACATGTATCGATTCTGCCGCATCCGGCTGAGTAACCGGTGCCGTCGGTCGCCGCAACCGCAGCGCGGTCACGAGCCCGGCGACCAGACACAGCGCCGCGCACAGCCCGAGCATGGTGTCCATGCCCGCGACGAAGGCCTGCTGCACCTGTGCCAGCATCGCCGGATCACCGGTCTCCCGCGCGGCCGCGACGCCCGCGTTGACGCCGTCGGAGATCGGCGCACGGTCGAGCGCACCGAGTTCGGCCCGGTACCGGGTGGACAGCACGGTGCCGAGCACGGCGACGCCGATGGTCCCGCCCGCCTGCCGAAGTGCCTGCAGCAGCGCCGAACCCGACCCCGAACCGGCGGCGGTGAGTTCCCCGAGCGCCATGCCCATGGCGGCGGGCATGACCAGACCCATCCCGATGCCGAGCACCGTGGTCCACAGCGCGGTCAGGCCGTAACCGCTCTCGACCCGGGTGAGCGCACCGAACCCGATTCCGGCCGCGAGTACCAAGAATCCGGCGGTGAGCATCACCCGCAGGCCGAGCTTGGGGAGCAACATGTCCACCAACCTGCTGCCGATCACCAGTCCGCCGATCATGGGCAACAGCCGCAACCCGCTACCGAGCGCGTCGACCCCGAGCACGGCCTGGAGATACTGCGGGACGGTGAAGAACATCCCGAACATGGCGAAGCTGACGAGAATGGACAGTGCTGTGCCCCAACGGAATCCTGGGCTGGCGAATAGCGTGATGTCGATCAGCGGATGCGCGACGCGGCGCTGCCACCACAGGAAGACGGCGAGTAGCGCGGCCCCCGCCGCCACCACGAGCCAGGCGGCGATGTCGCCCCAGCCCCGTTCGCCGATGCGGATGAAACCGTAGGTGAGCCCGAGCATGCCTGCCGCCGACAGCATCGCACCCACGATATCGATGCGAAAACTGTTGTCGCCGCGCGATTCCGGCACCAAGATCGCCACCGCGACCGCACCGATGACCACCAGCGGCACATTGATGAGGAACACCGAACCCCACCAGTAGTGCTGGAGCAGCCAGCCGCCGACGATCGGACCGAGCGGCAGACCGATCGCGGTCGAGGTGACCCAGATCGTCACCGCGCGTTGCCGTTGCGCCGGTTCGCTGAACAGCACCGGCAGCACGGCCATCGACAACGGCATCATCGCGGCGGCGGCGACGCCGAGTGCCACTCTGGCCGCGATGAGCTGACCCGACGAGCCGGCGAACGCGCAGGCCAGTGAGGCCACACCGAACAGCACCAGCGCCGCGAGCAGCACCTTCTTGCGTCCGTAACGGTCGCCGAGCGCGCCCGCGGGCAGCATCAGCGCGGCAAGGGCAAGGGTATAAGCGCCGCTGAACCACTGCAGCGCAGCGGTATTCGCGTCCAACTCGACCGCAAGCGTCGGGATGGCGACGGTGAGCACGGTGACGTCGAGTCCGATGGTGAGCATCGCCACGGCGAGCGCACCGAGCGCGAGCCAGCGGCGGGTTTCTTCCGTCCGCATATCTCCTCCAAAATGAGAGTATCCACCTTTTGATAGTAACTACCATTTGCTAGTTGATGTCAATAGCTGCCCGGGCCGGGAAAAGTTCCGCGACAGCGACTACTAGGCTGCGAGGCGATGAGGATTCGCGAAGTCGGCCTGCGCGCCGCATGCTTTCTCGGCGCTGCCGTCACCGTCACCGCTCTCGCAGGCGCTCCCGCCGTCGCCGTACCCGCCACCAATGGGCCGCCGACCAGCGCCCCCGCACCCGGCGCGACGACCACACCACCGTTCACCACGCCGAACACCGACGACTGCCCGCAGAAGACGCAGCCGCCCGCGCCGATCGACACCTCGGAGGTGCCCGCACCCGGCGAGCCCACGCCGAGCCGGCTACCCGTTCCCTCCCCCGCTATCGGCGGTCAGCGGATGGGAGACTGCGGCGTAGTCACCCCCGACGACACGCCCCCGGTGCCCGCCGAGATCTCGGCCACCGCGTGGATGGTCTCCGACCTCGACACCGGTCGCGTACTCGCCGCCAAGGACCCGCACGGCCGCTACCGCCCGGCCAGCACCATCAAGGTCGCCCTCGCCATCGTCGCGCTGCGCAGCCTGGATCTGGACAAGGTGGTGATCGGGACGCAGGCCGACGCCGACGTCGACGGCACCAGGGTCGGCATCGGCCCCGGCGGGCGCTACACCAACCGTCAGCTCATGCAGGCGCTGATCATGTGCTCGGGCAACGACGCCGCCCACGCCATCGCCACCCAGCTCGGCGGCGACAAGGCCACCGTGGCGAAGATGAACGAGGTGGCGAAGTCGTTGCGCGCGATGGACACTCGCGCGGCGACCCCGTCCGGCCTCGACGGGCCCGGCATGAGCACCTCGGCCTACGACCTGTCGGTGCTGTTCCGCGAGGCGATGAACATCCCGCTGTTCGCCGAGCTGATCCACACCGAACAGGTCGACTTCCCCGGCTTCCCGGCCGACCCCGCGATCCCCGGCGACAAGGATCACCCCGGCTTCCCGATCGCCAACGACAACCCACTGCTCTACAACTACGAGGGCGCGATCGGCGGCAAGACCGGTTTCACCGACGACGCTCGCCAGACCTTCGTCGCCGCCGCCGAACGCGACGGACATCGTCTGGTCGTCACCCTGCTCAAGGCCGATGTACGCCCGATCCGGCCGTGGGAACAGGCCGCGCGCCTACTGGACTACGGTTTCGCCCTCGACACCGACGCCAGGATCGGCAAGCTGCCCGAAACAGGCAGCGAGGCGATTCAACCCAGCGTGCCGCTGGCCTCGCCACCGCCGCGCGCCGACGGTTCCCAGGCCGAGCCGGAGCGGTCCACCCATCAGGGCGTGCGCATCGCCGCCTTGATCGGCGGTCCGGTGTTGGTCGTGGTGCTGTTGCTGTTGGCGCGCCGGGCATTCCGGCGCAGGGGCTGACCGGGCGCTACTTGCGCCTACCGACCAGCAACAGCGCGAGCGCCGCGACCGCGCCGGCTCCGAAATACGCGGCGCCCGCACCCGTCGACATCCCGTGCTCGACCACGCGCGGCCGGATGACCACCGCGTTCGGCGGCGCGACCGCCGCCGCACGCTCGTTGTCGCTCGAGGTCGCCGCCCACGCGGTCGCGAACAGCAGAATCCGATAGGACATGTAGCTGAACACCATCAGACCGATGATCGAACCGAACGTCGCGCCCACCGGGCTGGACAGCACCACCCGCAGGTAGATCGCGGCGATGATCTTGAAGATCTCGAAGGCCACCGCGGCCAGCATCGCCGCCCGCACCGCGCTGCGCAACGACACCGGCTCGCGCGGCAGCCGCGCGATCATCCACGCGAACACCGCCCACGACGCGAGCAACCCGAGCGCGATCGATACCAGCCGCAACACCACCCCAGCCCCTGGCAGGTGGTCGGCCCCGACGAATTCGAGCACCCCCTTGCCCACCCCGCTCGCGGAGACCGCCGACAGACCGAGCGACACCACGAAGGCGAGACCGAGGCCGACCAGGGCGCCGATATCCGACAATTTGGCCAGCCACCAGGGCTTTTCGGGACTCTGAGTGTCCCACTGCTCGGTGAGCGCGGCCCGCAGGTTCGCGATCCAGCCGAGCCCGGTGTAGAGCCCGACCAGCAGGCCGATGACGCCGACCGTGCCGCGGGAATTCATCGCCTGTTCGATGAGGTCGTTGATCTGGGTGCCGAAGGAGCTGGGAACCTTCTCGACGACCTTCTCCTGCAGCTCGGTCAGCAGTTCCGGTTGCCCGGCCAGGATGAAACCGGCCACCGAGAAGGCCACCATCAACAGCGGAAACAGCGACAGCACAGTGAAATACGTGATGCCCGCGGCGAAGAAGTCGCCGCGCTGGCTCTGGAAGCGCCCACCGGCCCTGACCAGATGATCCAGCCAGGGCCTGCGTCCGATGTGCTTCTCGACGGTGGCCGAGATGTTGTCGATCAACTGCATGACACGCGCCCCTTCAGCGAAAACCTCAGGTGCGCAACGGGTCAGCGAGCGAGGAAGCCAACCCGGTCGTACACCTGAGCAAGTGTGTTGCCTGCGATCTCACGCGCCCGTTCGGCGCCCGCGGCCAGAATCCGGTCCAGTTCTGCCTGATCGGACAGGTAGTCCTTGACCTTCTTCTGTACGGGCGTGACGAATTCGACCAGCGCGTCGGCCACCTCGGCCTTGAGATCACCGTAGCCCTTACCCTCGAAATTCTCCTCGAGGTCGACGATCGGGGTTTCGCGCAGCGAGCTCAGGATCACCAGCAGATTGCTGACGCCCGCCTTGTTCGCCGGGTCGTAGCGGATCTCGCGCTCGGTGTCGGTGACCGCCGAACGCACCTTCTTGGCGGTGATCTTCGGGTCGTCGAGCAGGTTGATCAGCCCGGCGTCGCTGGACGCCGACTTGCTCATCTTCGCGGTGGGGTCCTGCAGATCGAAGATCTTCGCGGTGCCCTTGACGATGTGCGGTTCGGGCACCACGAAGGTCTTCTTGTAGCGAGTGTTGAAGCGCTGGGCCAGGTTTCGGGTCAGCTCGAGATGCTGACGCTGGTCCTCGCCGACCGGCACCTGATGCGGGCGGTAGAGCAGGATGTCGGCGGCCATCAGCACCGGATAGGTGAACAGGCCGACGGTCGCGTTCTCCGCGCCCTGTTTGACGGACTTGTCCTTGAACTGGGTCATCCGGCTGGCCTCACCGAAGCCGGTGATACAGCTGAGCACCCACGTCAGCTCGGCGTGCTCGGGCACCTGACTCTGCACGAACAGGGTGGACTTGGCGGGGTCGACGCCGAGCGCGAGCAGCTGGGCCACGGCGGACTTGGTGCGCGCGCGCAGTGCCTTGGGATCCTGGCTGACGGTGATCGCGTGCATATCCGGAATGAAATACAGCGCGTCGTACTCGTCCTGCATCGTCACCCAGTACTGCAGCGCACCCAGGTAGTTGCCGAGGTGGAAGGAGTCGCTGGTGGGCTGGATGCCCGACAGCACCCGCTGCTTACGTTCGGCCGTCGCGGCCGGGGCAGGACTGGACATGCCCCAATCTTTCCATGGGCCTCAAGCTGTATTTTCTGGCGGCCCTCCCGAGGCCCCTGCGTGGTTACGCTGCGCTGCCGCCTCCGGGGCCGCCGGTTCGCACCGCGGCATTTCGCTGCACCCAGTTGCGCGGATCGACGCCGGGCATGCTCGGGTGCCCGGTCTTCACCATGTGCTGTTCGCGACGGGCCAGCAGCTGGTAGGAAGGGGCGCTCGGTCCGGCGAGGGTGCTCGCGAGCACCCGGGGCGCCAGTGGTGGGGCGAGGTGGGCGGTGCGGATGCCGGTGCACAGCGCGCGGTGGGCGAGTTCGTCGGCGATGCCCCACTCGATGCCGTACATCTGCCGGATCCGGGCCGGGAGGCTGCCCTGCACGAGCAGATACAGCGCCGTGCCGACCTGCTCGGCGGGCGGGCGCTGCCGGTAGGCCTTGCGGTGGCCTGCCAGGTAGGAACCGACCAGGGCCGCCTCCTCGGTGAGGAACAGTTCGGTGGAGTTCAGATAGGTGTCGAAGTAGCGGCGGAAGGCCGGGTAGTCGGCGGGCGCGGCGTCGCGTGGCATGCCGAACAGCTCGCCCCAGCGGACGTAGTCCTGGTAGAGGTCTTCGCGTTCGGTGGGGGTGAGTTCGCGCACGAGCCGGTCGTACATCACCTCGGCCGAATCGAAGGTGAAGGCCATGGTCATGAACATCAGGTGCGGGTCATGGGCCGCGTAGGCGGTGCCCGCGGGATGGTGGGCGCCCGCGTCTTCGGGTAGGGCGCCGACCACCGCGTCGTGCTTGCGCCTGGTGAAGGCCAGCGCGCGATCGGCCTCGGCCTTGCTGCCGAGGAACACCGCTTCGAACAGGGCACCGGTGATGGCCAGCCGGGTGTAGGGGGTCTCCCGGTGCGAGGTGTGTTCGCTGGTGCCAACGAACAGCAGCGGATGCACCGCGCCGATCACCAGCGCCCGCACGCCGTAGGTCAGGCCGACCGCGCGCTTGCTCATCACCCGCCGGATCATCGAATCGTCGGCGAAATATCCGGGTTCGCCCTGTCCTGCAGCCATGCCGCGCCTCCTCGTCGAGTGCATCTGGCAATAGAATCCCCCAGAATTGGTATTCTGGCAAGAGTCTCTACCAGAACAGCACCGGAAGACGGCGGCACGCAGAATGGAAGCTGTGGCAGCACAACGGACATACGGCGGCGTCTCGGCGTCGCAGCGGCAGGCGCAGCGGCGCACCGCACTGTTGGACGCGGCGCTCGACATCGTCGCCGAGGACGGGCAGGCCAAACTCACCGTCGCCGGGCTGTGCGCCCGCGCCGGTCTCAACGAGCGCTACTACTACGAGAGCTTCGAAACCCGCGACGGCGTGCTGGAAGCACTACTCGACCGCATCGCCGAGGAACTCACCGCGGCGATCGCGACAGCACTGGCGACCGCCGCCCCCGACAGCCGCACCCAGGCCCATGCCGCGATCGACGCGGGCATCTCGGTGCTCACCGACGATCCACGCAAAGCACACGCCGCCCTGATCGCCGGGATGGCGACCCCGGAATTGCGCGCGCGCACCGCCCGAACAGTACGCGCCTTCGCCCGTCTGGTCGCCGCCGAAGGCACCGGATTCTATGGCGGTGACGTTCCACAGAATCTGGTCGACTTCCGGGCGATCTATCTGGTCGGCGGCCTGACCCAAGCCCTCACGACCTGGCTGGCCGGCGACCTCGACCTCACGCGCGAAGAGCTCATCGACCAGATCACCGAGGTCTTCGTGTTACTCGGCGACGACCTGGCCGACCGCTACCGCTGAGAGCACTCGACTCCTAGCCGATCCAGATGGCTACAGGCACCTGAGCGGAAAAGCTTTCCGCCGATGCCGGTGCCATCGAAGTGCGTCTATCGGCGGCGACGCTTACGAAGCAGGGTGAACGTGATGATGCCGCCGACGACGAGCGCGAACGCGACAACGGCGATGCCGGTGCCGAGCAGCGCGGGGGCGTTGTCGTCGTCGGAGTCGCTGACCTGTGCGGTGTCCGGTACGTTCCCGGCGGAGCTACCGGTGGACCCCGGCACCGTCTGATAGGTGGGGCCGGGCTCCGGTGTTCCGGTCACTGCCAGGTCCAGCTCGATGGGCACGGGACGGACGGCACCGCGGTCGTGAACGGTAGGAGCGGCCTGCACGGCGATGTAGTACCAGCCGGCCATGGCGTTCTCCGACACCTCTTTTTCCGAGGATTCGCGGTTTCGGTAGCGGACCTCCGGGGTTGCCACGGCTTCCTTGCTGCCGGGCACGGTATCGGGCGAACCGTTGTAGGACGAGAACTCGTAGTCGACCTCCTTGCGGTACGGCGTGTACAGCGTGGTGGTGACGGCCGAGACGTTGTCCAGCCCGCGACCCGGTGACTCGAGGAAGCGCACCCGATAGGCCAAGCCCTGACCCCAGTCGAGTTTCACCTTGTAGAACACGAATTCGCCGCGCTGCAAGGTGTCGCTGTAGACGCCGGGCCCGTCGAGCGCGGTCGCCACGTTGAACGAGCCGCCGCCTGCCACCGGTTCGACCGGACTGCTCGGCACGGTGAACGACACCGGTTCGGGTTGCGCCGCCGGGCCCGCGTCGGTGACACCCGGTTCGACCGCGACGTTCAGTTCCAGCGGCAATGTCGCCGGTGCGCTGTCCGCGACCCCGGCCCATTCCAGGGTGAAGTAGTACCGGCCGCCGCCCTTGCACTTGTCGGTACGCTCCGTGCCGTCCTTCGGTTCGGTCGCGCCGGTCCATGTCGAGCTCACCGTGAGCGCCACCCCATCGGTGGATCGCACGGCGCTCTCGTGTTCGAAGACGTTGCAGTCCTTGCCTTCTGCGCCGAATACCCGCATGTACAAGCTGTTGTTCGCACGCACCGCGTCGTCGCCGAGCGGAAAGGACACCGTGCCGCTGAAATAGGCGGTGGCGCCCTCGGGAACGTCGACGGCGTAGTAGCGCGGCTTCTTGTGGCCGATGGTGTCGAGGTATTGCCCCGGCACTACCACCGGTGCGTTCTGGTAGCCCTCGCCACCTTCGACCGGTGTGCCCGCCGACGCGTACTCGCGCAGCGCCGCGGTACTCACGCGGGGTAGCACCTGCTCGAGCGTTTTGCCGTCGGCGGCATCGGTGTAGGTGCCGCCGGTGGTTTCCGCGATGCAGGTCAGCTGGGCACGGGAGGCATCGTCGACACCGAAACCGATGGTGTGCATGACGATATCGGCGCCCTGGCCCCTGAGTTCGCGCGCGACCTCACACGGGTCCGGCGGTGAGCAAGTGTCCAGTCCATCGGAGACCAGCACGATCGAGCGCGGACCCTCCGTCGGCAGGGCGCTCGCCGCTGTGCGCAGCGCGGCGCCGATCGGGGTGAAACCGCTGGGTGTGATGGCGTCGACGGCTGCGGTGAGTGCGGACCTGTCGATGGTTTCAGCCGGTTCGAGCACCGAGACATCGCGGCAGCCCACGGCCTTCTCGGCATCGGTGGAGCCGGTGCCGGTGCCGTAGACCGACAATCCGACCTTCGCCGCGGCGGGCGCGGTCTGCACGAAACCGCGCACCGCGGTCTTCGCCGCGTCCATCTTGGTGCCACCACCGGGATCGGCGGCGAGCATCGAACCGGAGGCGTCGAGCACCAGCATGGTCGGTGCGTACTGGGTGTCCGTCGGCGCGGCGAACGCGGGAACCGCCAGCGGCAACAGTCCGATCGCTCCTGCCGTCGCCAGACCGACCAACTTCGCGAAACGCACGGCAGAACTCCGTCCCGACCCGCCGGATCTCGACGCATCAGCCAACGACCCTAGTTGCGCGAACCTCGCATAGGGAACCTTACGGACACGAGCGTCATTCCCACGCGCAGTTCGGTCCGAAGCTGACGCACGGCTCCGACGAGCCGTTGTACAGCCAAGCGAGCGCGTGGTTGATCGCCAACACGGTCTCCGGTGTCATCGGCGCCGACCCACTGTCGGCCACCGGCACCGCCTGCGGAGCGCTCGCGGCGGCGATGCCCGCACTCGCCAGAACTCGCTTCATCGTTCTTCTCCTCATCGGCGGCCTCTCAGCTGCGCGGTGAGAACGTTAAGCGGGCTGATCACACGGCGGCAGCCACCAATTCCAGTGGCACCGGAATCGGTCAGGCGGAAAGGACGACCGCGCCGAAGGTTTCCGGATCGCCCTGCAGGACAACCCGGAAGGCGACATCGCGGCGCGTCCAGTAGGCGGCGCAGTCGCGCATGGCGCTGTCGAACCAGGCGCGTTCGGTGGGGTCGTCGGCGAGCAGATCGTCCGCGGTGCGCACCATCACCACGTAACCGGGGGCATCGCCGACGAAATCGTCCAGGTCGCGCAGGCATTCGTCGAAGGCGTCCTTGTTGGCGCCGAAGTAGTACGGGAACTGGAAGGCCGCGGCGAATTCGTCGAACAGTTCGGCCATGGTGCGCATCTTGGTGCCGCGGAGTTCGCGGACGCGGTAGTCGGCGGGGGCGTCGTAGCGGACGCCGCTGAACTGGTTGGCATCCACCGGCAACGCGCCGAGCACCGGTGCCGTGGCGGCGGTGCTCGGCGCCTCGGCGTTGGGACGAGCGAGAAACTGCGAAAGCGTCATTCGCGAAGTCATCAGCGCATCCTCGTGAAGGTTTCGTAGTGGTCGCCGGTGTACCAGGCGGAGCCGTCGCTGCCGGTGACGATGCGTTCGGCGTCACGACCGCGGTTGGGCTGCTTGGGATTCACATCCCACTCCTGGTATTTCACCGCTTTGCCCGCCGAATCCTTGGGCGGCAGTGTGGTTCCGCGGTTCATGAACTGCTCGCCGCCCTTGGTGCCCTGCGCGTTCGCCGAGCCGGGCCAGCGACCCGCATCGATTTCGACGAGGGTCACGTAGGCGCGATCGGGCACACCGGCAGTCTTGGTGACGGGCGAGGCCGACGAATTCCCGGCGGGCGGGCCAGGTTTCGGTGCACCGACCGTCGTGGTGATCCCGGCGACGGCCCGCGTGGTCGACGTGACGGTAGTGCTGTCGGTACCGCGACCACCGAACACGGTGAGCCCGATAGCCGCCAAGACGAGTACGAGTCCACCGAGCAGGCTGAGAGTCTTACGTGAGAGTTTCATCGATATTGGACAGTAACCGGCGCGTGGTCGGACCAGCGCTGGTCGTAGGCATCAGCGCGTTCGACGACGGCTTGCTTGGCGCGGCCGGTCAGCTCGCCCAGTGCCAGCTGGTAATCGATCCGCCACCCGGAGTCGTTGTCGAAGGCGCGGCCACGGTAGGACCACCAGCTGTAAGGGCCCGCGACGTCGGGGTGCAGGGCGCGCACCACGTCGACATAGCCCGCGGCGAGCAGTTCGGCGATCCAGGCGCGTTCCTCGGGCAGGAAGCCCGCCGACTTCTGGTTGCCCTTCCAGTTCTTCAGGTCGACCTCGGCGGGGGCGATATTCCAGTCGCCGCTCACCACGAACTCGCCGGTGCGCGCCTTCAGGTACGCGCCGAGTTCGGCCATGAACCGGTACTTCTCGTCCTGCTTGGGGGTGTTCTCCTCCCCCGAGTGCACATAGACGCTCGCCGCGGTGACATCGTCGAAATCGGCCTCGATATAGCGGCCCGACGCCGCGAACTCGGTACTGCCGAACCCGACGCGCACGGCATCGGGTGCGCGCCGCGACAGAATCCCCACCCCGGCGCGGCCCTTGGATTCGGGCTCGGCATGTGAGAGCACCCAACCCGCGTCGAGTGCGGGGGCCAACGCAGCGGCGGTCTGCGCGTCGGTCGCTCTGGTCTCCTGTAGGCAGACGATGTCGGCTTCGGTCGCCGCCAACCAGGCCAACATGCCCTTGGTCGATGCGGCACGGACCCCGTTAACGTTCACAGTCGAGAGGATTATCGGCACCGTACGACCGTACAATGCAGGCAGGGATGCTCCCCCGGACACTGTCGTCCAGGAAGGGGTGATGACGATGACGTCACGCACCGCCAAGTCCACCGCCCGCCCCGCGCCCGTCGCGGCGCTGCACATCGGGTCCGGCGACCCGGTGTTGCTGTTGCACGGGTTCCTGCTCTCGCCCCATTGTTGGGAGCAGGTCGCACAGCGAATGTCGGCCCATTGCGAGGTGTACGCGCCCGCGTTCGCCGGGCACTGGGGTGGCCCGAAGGTCGAGGGCTGGGCGTTGGATGTGTACGCCCTGGCCGATCAGGTCGAAGACCAGCTCGACGAGCTGGGCTGGCGCACCTGCCACATCGCGGGGAATTCGCTCGGCGGCTGGGTGGGACTCGAGCTGGCTCGACGCGGCAGGGCACGCACGCTCACCACGATCGCCGCGGCCGGGGGCTGGGCGTCGCCGTCGCTGAGCCAGGTCAGGGTCGGCATCAAGTTCGCGTCGATGATCCCCTTCATCGAGATCGGCAAGCGCCTCGGCGGCGTGGCGATCAACAACCCGCTCGTGCAGCAGGTGGCCGCCATGCTGGTCACCAAGCACACCGGTGCCGTCGCCCGTCGCGACCTCGCGACCACGCTCACCGCGGTCCTGCACTGCGATGCGATGATCCCGCTGATCCTCGGCAGCCTGCGGGCGCCGGGCATGGACGACCTGGGTGAGCTGAGCACCCCGGTGCGGATGCTGCTCGCCGAATACGACCGGATCATCCCCAACAGCGTCTACGCCACCCGCTACCTGCGCGAACTCCCCGAGTCGGCGGATCGGATCCTGGTGCACGGGGTGGGGCATGTGCCGATGCTGGAGGCGCCCGACCGGATCGCCACGCTGATCGCCGAGCACATCTACGCCAGCCGCGGACACCTGCGCGCGGTGTGACGAGATCCCGGCCGCGACGACACTGTTCGCGGCCGGGTCCGCTTCACTTCCCGAGTAGACCCTTGGCGATGTGGGTCACCTGGATCTCGTTGCTGCCCGCGTAGATCATCAGCGACTTCGCGTCGCGGGCCAGCTGCTCGACCCGGTATTCGCTCATATAGCCGTTGCCGCCGAACAGCTGCACCGCCTCCATCGCCACCTCGGTGGCGGCCTCGGAGCAGTACAGTTTCATCGCCGAGGCCTCGGCCAGACTCGGCGGCTTACCCGCGCGTCCACGCTCGAGCACGTTGAACACCATGTTCCGCACATTGATTCGCGCGACTTCCATCTTGGCGAGCTTGAGCTGGATCAGCTGGAAGCGACCGATCTCCTGGCCCCACAGCGTGCGTTCGCGGGCGTAATTCACACAGAGCCGGTGACATTCGTCGATCACGCCGAGCGCCATGAACCCGACGCCGATCCGCTCCGCGGTGAAACTGGCTCTGGCGCTTTCTCTTCCGTCGCCGCCCTTGTGTTCTTCGGTCTCGCCGAGCAACCGATCCTTGCCGAGCCGGACATTGTCGAAGAACAACTCGCCGGTAGGCGAGGAGTGCAGACCCATCTTCTTGAACGGTTTGCCCTGGGTGAGGCCCTCCATGCCCTTGTCGAGCACGAAGGTGAGCACCTTGCGGTCGCGTTTGTCGCTGCCGTCGCGCTCGTCGAGCTTGGCGTAGACGATCATCACGTCGGCGCACGGGCCGTTGGTGATGAAGGTCTTCTGGCCGTTGAGGATGTAGTCCTCACCGTCGCGTTCGACACGAGTCTTCATGCCGCCGAACGCATCCGAGCCGGAATCGGGTTCGGTGATCGCCCAGGAGGCCACCTTGCGCAAGGTGACGATGTCGGCCAGCCAACGCTGCTTCTGGGCCAGGGTGCCGCGCGACATGATGGTGGTGGCGCCGAGCCCGATGCTCACCCCGAGTGCTGACACCAAACCCATACAGACGCCGGACAATTCGCTGATCAGCACGGCCATCATCGACTGTTGATCACCGAACGGACTGCCCGGCTTCTTGTCGCCCTCGCGCGGGCCCGCCGCTTCCCTGGCGAGCATCTTCGCGACGGCGTCCTCACCCATCGCGTCGATCCCGAACTGGCTGAACAGCTTGCGCAGGATCGGATACGGCAGCATCTCACCGCTGTCGAGGGCGTCGAGATTCGGCCGGACCTCCTTGTCGATGAACGCCCGCACGGCGTCGCGGATCATCAGATCGGTCTCGGACCATTCGAACACTCTCGTCTCCTGACGCTCGCTCCGCCCAAAAACATACACGCGTGCTTGTTTTTGCGCGGCGGTTTCGGTGACCCCGGTCACCATCGTGGTGCGTAACAGCGGCGTAACTAATCGGAAAATTCATGTCTACATCCATGCACCACCGTCTGTGAGTCGCCGATTTCGGGCGGCAGCGGATGAAGGAGAGAGGGAAATGGCCGGAGCAGATACTGCCGCCAAAGAAACACTCGAGGACTACACGCTGCGTTTCGCCCCGCGGAGCTACCGCAAATGGAGCCCCGCGGTCGTCGGCATCTCCGCGCTCGGCGGCATCGCCTATCTGGCCGATTTCGCGATCGGCGCGAATATCGGCATCGCCCACGGCACCGGAAACGCCCTGATCGGCATCGGTATCTTCGCCGTGGTCGTGATGCTCACCGGATTTCCGCTCGCCTATTACGCGGCGCGCTACAACATCGATCTCGACCTGATCACGCGCGGCAGCGGATTCGGCTACTACGGATCCGTGATCACCAATATCGTGTTCGCGTCGTTCACTTTCATCTTCTTCGCGCTCGAAGGTTCGATCATGGCCCAGGGCCTGTTATTAGGCCTCGGAATTCCCCTGTGGCTGGGCTATCTGGCCTCCACGATCATCATCTTCCCGCTGGTCATCTACGGGATGAACACCCTGGCCAAACTCCAGGTGTGGACCACTCCCCTGTGGCTGCTGCTGATGGTGGCGCCGTTCGGCTTCCTGCTGGTGCGCCACCCCGATTCGGTGGGTTCGTTCTTCGCCTACGGCGGGGAGAACGGTGAGGGCGTGAGCGTGTCGGGGGCGCTGCTGGCCGCCGGCGTGTGTCTGTCGCTGATCGCCCAGATCGCCGAGCAGATCGACTACCTGCGTTTCATGCCGCCGCGTACACCGGAGAATCGGGCCAAGTGGTGGGGCTGGATGCTGCTCGCCGGTCCCGGCTGGGTGCTGTTCGGTGCGGCCAAGCAGGTCGTCGGCCTGTTCCTCGCGGTGTACCTGATCGCGAATCTCCCCGCCGCGCAGGGCATCGCCAACCAGCCGGTGCACCAGTTCCTGGAGATCTACAAGGACATGGTGCCGGGGTGGCTGGCGATGACGCTGGCGGTGGTGCTGGTGGTCATCAGCCAGGTCAAGATCAATGTGACCAACGCCTACTCGGGCTCGCTGGCCTGGACCAACTCCTACACCCGTGTCACCAAGACCTACCCGGGTCGGCTGGTGTTCCTGGTGGTCAACCTCGCCGTCGCGCTGGTGCTGATGGAGGCGAACATGTTCGACTTCCTCAACAACATCCTCGGCTTCTACGCCAACTGCGGCATCGCCTGGATCGTCACCGTGGCCACCGATATCGCGGTGAACAAGTACCTGCTGAAGATCTCGCCGAAGGTGCCGGAGTTCCGGCGCGGCATGCTCTACGACTTCAACCCGGTGGGTCTGGTCGGTTTCGGGCTGTCGGCGGTGCTGTCGATCATGACCTTCTTCGGCCTGTTCGGCGAGCTGCTGAAGCCGTACTCGCCGCTGGTCGCGGTGCTGGTGGCCTTTATCGCGACCCCGCTCACCGCGATCGCCACCAAGGGCAAGTACTACCTGCGACGCGCCGACGACGGCATCGAGGCGCCGATGTTCGACGAACACGGCAACCCCTCGGGCGACCTGCTCACCTGCCACGTCACCGGCATGGACTTCGAGCGCCCGGACATGATCGCCTCGGCGGTGCCGGGCCCCGAAGGCGAGATCCAGTACATCAGCTCCCTGGCGCTGTCCACGGACAAAGACGGCAAGCACCTCCTACCCCGTCAGTAATTTTGGAGCGCTGGCGCGCTCGAGTTCGCGGCCCCTCCGGTCCCGTCGATCAGGCACCGTTGCTTGCTCCTTCGTCGCCTACGCAACGGCACCCGATCGACGGGACGGCCGCGAACCGCCGCTGCGCGGCGGCCCCTCCTCGAGGTCGGGGCGGCGGGGCTGGTTTCAGATCAGTTTGCGGACCAGCGGCAGCGGTAGGGTACGCAGCGCGAAGCCCATCGGTACCCACGGCCAAGCGGGCACGTAGGCATTGGCGCGACGCTTCTCGATCGCGGCGACCATGGAGCGGACGCCGGTTTCGGTGTCCACCATGAACTTCGGCTGATGCTTGACTCGGTCGTTCATCTCCGAGCGGATGTAGCCGGGGTAGATCACCGAGACATCGACACCCGGAATCGCTTCCGCGCGAACGCCTTCGGCGAGCGCCGCGACGCCAGCTTTGGTGGCCGCGTAAGTGGTGAGTGTCTTGGGCATACCGCGCAGGCCCGAGATCGAGGAGATCATCACCAGATGGCCGCGACCCTGCGCGCGGAAGATCTGCAGCGCCGCTTCGCTTTGCGCCAGGGCAGCAACGAAATTCACCATCGCGGTCTGGCGGTTGGCCTTGTGGTAGCCGGTGCCGAGCGGCGCGCCCTTACCGAGGCCTGCGTTGACGATCACCCGGTCGATGGTGCCGAATTCCTCGGCGAACTCGTCGAAGACGGTGAACACCGCGGCGTCGTCGGTGACGTCGAGTTGCTTCACCGAGACGACGCGGTCGGAGTGGTCGGCGAGGATCTGCGTGCGCAGTTCGTCGAGGCGCTCGGTCCGGCGAGCACACAGGCCGAGGTCGTACCCGAGCGCGGCGAACTGGCGGGCCATCTCGGCGCCGAGTCCGGAGCTGGCGCCGGTGATCAGGATGGTGCCCCGGCTCACGACAGTGCCGGAGTTCGTCGGGGGGTGATTCGCGATTCCATGTGCCCACGCTAACCACCGCGCGGCGTGGTCGTCGAGGATCGGCGACTATGTTGCGCGACCCGAGGCACCGCGGTTGCGCACGCCTTCGCTCCGGCGAGGGCGGCAGCCGCCGCAGTGCTGTCGGCAGGGTTCAGCGGGCCGCGACCAGCCTCGCCGCATTGGCCGCGGCGTCGTCGCCCGCTTCGTTGGCGGCGAGTTCGGCGTGGACCCGATCGTAGTACCGGTTGATCTCGGCGTTGGCGGTCTCCTCGGTCCAGCCGAGCAACGGCGCGATCAGGCGGGCGACCTCCGGTGCAGCGGCGAGACCGCGATCGGGGACCTCGATGGAGATCCGGGTACGACGGGTGAGGATGTCGTCGAGGTGCAGGGCGCCCTCGTGGGTGACGGCGTAGACGATCTCGGCGGCGATGTAGTCCGATGCCCCAGGAATCGGGTGACGCAGGGCGGGATCAGCGGCGATGAGGCCGAAGATATCGGTGCTCAGCGAGCCGTAACGACCGAGCAGGTGCTCGACCACGTCGACGGGCAGTCGCTGCGACACCGACAGATCGGTCACCTCGGCGAGCATGTCGAAGTAGCCCGCCGCGCCGACGATGGGCAACTGCGCGGTCGACGAGGCGGGGATGTCCCCACCCAGGCGCGCGACGGCCGCGTCGACGACATCGGCGGCCATCACCCGGTAGGTCGTGTACTTGCCGCCCGCGATCACGAACAGGCCCGGCGCGGGTTCGGCGACGGCGTGTTCGCGCGAGAGTTTCGCGGTCTCCTTCGTGGCACCGGTCATCAGCGGGCGGAGGCCCGCGTAGGTGCCGACGATGTCCGCCCTGGTCAACGGCTCGCGCAGCAGCGCGTTGACGTGGTCGAGGATGTATTGCACGTCGGCGGCGGTGGCCGTCGGGTGGTTCTTGTCCAGGGCCCATTCGGTATCGGTGGTGCCGATGATCCAGTGTTCGGCCCACGGGATCACGAACAGGACCGACTTCTCGGTGCGCATGATCATGCCGGTGTGCAGGTTCAGCCGGTCGCGCGGCACGAGGATGTGCACGCCCTTCGACATCTGGACGTGGAACGGGAAGTCCACGCCGGTCATCTTGATCATGTCGTCGGTCCACACGCCGGTCGCGCTGATCACGGTGCGGGCCCGAATGGTGTGCGTCAGGCCGGTTTCCAGGTCTTCCACGCGCGCACCGACGACCTTGTCGCCGTCGCGTTCCAGCCCGATCACCTTGGTGCGGGTCAGCACCGTGGCGCCGTGTTCGGCGGCGGTCCTGGCGATCATCATCGTGTGGCGGGCGTCGTCGACCTGCGCGTCGTAGTAGCGGATGGCGCCGGTCATCGCGTCATCCCGCAGCGCGGGCGCGAGTTCCAGTGCGCCGGAACGGGTCAGGTGCTTGTGCATCGGGACGGTGCGCGCGCCACCGAGGGTGTCGTACAGCGCGATTCCGGCCCCGATGTAGGCGCGCTCCCACACGCGGTGCTGGAGCGGAAACAGGAACGGCACCGGATGCACCAGGTGCGGCGCGAGCGTATTGAGCAGCAGCCCACGCTCTTTGAGCGCCTCGCGCACCAGCGCGAAGTCCATCTGCTCCAGGTAGCGAAGGCCGCCATGGATGAGCTTGGACGACCGGCTCGAGGTGCCCGCGGCGAAGTCACGTGCCTCGACCAGGGTGACCGACAGACCGCGCGATGCGGCGTCGAGCGCGGCGCCGGCGCCGGTCACGCCACCGCCGATGACCAGGACATCGACCTCGGCGGTGTCGAGCGTGCCGACAGCCTTCTCACGGTAGGTGGGGTCCAGTTGCACAGACACGATGATCTCCTTCTCGAAAGTATTGTGGTTACTCAGATTTCGGCCCAGTCGAGGGTGCGCTCGACGGCTTTGAGCCAGCGGCGGTAGCCGTGTTCGCGTTGCTCGTCGGACCAGCTCGGATACCAGCGGACGTCTTCGGACCAGTTGTCGAGCAGTTCGTCGGTGCCGCTCCAGAAACCCACGGCCAGTCCCGCGGCGTAGGCGGCGCCGAGCGCGGTGGTCTCGGCGACGACCGGTCGCGAGACCGGAACGCCGAGCAGGTCGGCTTGGATCTGCATGGCCAGCTGGTTCACCGTGACGCCGCCGTCCACCCGCAGCGTCGCCAGCCGGACGCCCGCGTCGCGCTGCATGGCCTCGACCACGTCGCGGGTCTGATAGGCGATGGATTCCAGGGTGGCCCTGGCCAAGTGGGCATTGTTGCTGTAGCGCGACAGGCCGACGACCGCGCCGCGGGCATCGGGTCGCCAGTACGGCGCGAACAGACCGGAGAACGCGGGCACGAAGTACACGCCGCCGGAATCGGCCACCTGACCGGCGAGGTCCTCGATCTGCGCGGCGCCGGCGATGATGCCCATCTGGTCGCGCAACCACTGCACCGCGGAGCCGGTGACCGCGATCGAACCCTCCAGCGCGTAGGCGGGCTTGCCGTCGCCGAACCGGTAGGCGACGGTGGTGATCAGGCCGTGGTTCGAGCGCACGATCTCCGTGCCGGTGTTGAGCATCAGGAAATTGCCTGTGCCATAAGTGTTCTTGGCCTCGCCGGGCTGGAAGCACACCTGTCCGACACCCGCCGCCTGTTGGTCGCCGAGCACGCCCGCGATGGGCACCGACCCTTTGAACGGGCCGTCGGGTTTCGTGGTCCCGAACAGTTCCGGGTTCGCCGACGGTGCGATGGTCGGCAGCATGGCGCGCGGGATGCCGAAGATCGCGAGGAGTTCGTCGTCCCAGTCGAGGGTTTCGAGATCCATCAGCATGGTTCGCGAGGCATTGGTGGGGTCGGTGACGTGCACGCCGCCGGTGAGATTCCAGATCAGCCAGCTGTCGAGGGTGCCGAACAGGGCGTCACCGCGCTCGGCGTCGGCGCGCACGCCCGCGACATTGTCGAGGATCCACTTCAGCTTGCCGCCGGAGAAATACGGCGCGGGCGGTAGGCCGGTCTTCTCGCGGATGAGCGCACTGTGCCCGGCGGCGTCGAGATCGGCGATGATGCGGTCGGTGCGGGTGTCCTGCCAGACGATGGCGTTGCCATAGGGGCGGCCGGTGCGGCGGTTCCACACGACCGTGGTCTCGCGCTGGTTGGTGACGCCGATGGCGGCGAGGTCGTCGGCCGTGAGATCGGCGAGCGAGAGGGCGGTCTTGACGACGGTGCGGGTGCGTTCCCAGATCTCGTCCGGATTGTGTTCGACCCAGCCCGGCTGCGGCATGATCTGGGAGTGTTCGAGCTGATGGCGGGCCACAACGGTGCCTTTGTGGTCGAAAACCATGAATCGCGTCGAAGTCGTGCCCTGGTCGATCGCGCCCACATACCGGTTCATTTGTCGTCCTTCCCGGACCTCGCCATCGAGTCCGTCGATCGGGCACCTGGGCCCGGAACCCACGCTAGGAACGCGCGGACGCGCACACCACACGCACCGTTCGACAATGCTGAACGGTGGTAGGTTCGGGGCCATGCCTGGGCCGATCCAGTCGATCGAACGCGCCGCCGCCGTGCTGCGTCTGCTCGCGCGCGGATCGGGACCGCTGGGCGTCGGCGAGATCGCGACCGCGCTCGACCTGGCCAAACCCACCGCGCACGGCATCCTGCGGACGCTGCTCGGCGTCGGTTTCGTCGGGCAGGACACACTCACCGGCAAGTACCTACTCGGCCCCGCGATCGGCGAACTCGGGACCGATCGACTCGATGTGAACGAGTTGCGTTCGCGGGCGATCCACCGGGCCGACGCCCTCGCCTCCCGTTCCGGGGAATCGGTGCGCATCGCGGTGGCGCGGGAAACCGGGATCACGGTCATCCACCACGTCTTCCGGCCCGACAACAGTGTGCAAGCCTTAGCGGTCGGCGAAATACTTCCCGCTCACGCGACCGCGCTCGGCAAGGTACTGCTGGCCTACGACGCCGCGGCGGAAGCCGTTGCGCTCCAAGGGTTCACCCAGCGGACGATTACCGAACGCGACAGACTCGACCATGCGATTGCCGAGGTTCGGCGGCGAGGTTGGGCGGACGAAGTCGAGGAGCACCGCTCGGGCGAAGCGGGCATCGCCGCGCCCGTTCGAGCCAGAGGCGGGCTCGTCGTCGCGGCTATCGGCATCACCGGTCCGACGGATCGGCTGTGCGACAACCGCTTACAGGTGCGTCCGGCCGCGATCGAGCAGGTTCGCGCCGCCGCTCTCGCCGTGCACCGCGACCTGACGGCAGCGCAATGAGCTGGGCCGCTGTTCCCGCCGCCGTGGCATCGGCCGACAACGAGAGCAGACGACGATGACCCAACGTTTCGTGCTCGCCATCGATCAGGGCACCACCTCGAGCCGGTGCATCGTCTTCGATCAGCACGCCCGGCTGGCCGGCATGGCGCAGCGGACCCATCGTCAGCACTACCCCAGGTCGGGATGGGTGGAGCAAGACGCGCTCGAGATCTGGCGGACGGTCGAGCGGATCGTGCCCGCGGCGCTGCGCGATGCCGGGATCACCGTGGACCAGGTGGCCGCGATCGGCATCGCCAATCAGCGCGAGACCACCGTGGTGTGGGATCGGCGCACGGGGCTGCCGGTGCGGCTGGCCATCGTCTGGCAGGACGTGCGTACCGAAGAGCTGGTCGATCGGATGAAGGAACTGCCAGGGGCACAGCGCATTCCCGAGTTGAGCGGGCTGCCCCTGGCCACCTACTTCGCCGCACCACGCCTGCGCTGGCTGCTCGACAATGTCGACGGCCTTCGCGCCAGAGCCGAACGCGGCGACGTCCTGTTCGGCACCATGGAATCCTGGCTCATCTGGAACCTGACCGGCGGCGCCGAGCACGTCACCGACGTGACCAACGCGGGCCGCACCCTGCTGATGAACCTCGCCACCCGCCAGTGGGATGCGGAACTGTTGCGGTTCTTCGATATTCCGCCCGCCATGCTCCCCCGCATCGAACCCTCGACCGGCGATTTCGGCACTGCTTCCACAGTCGCGCCGGGCGTGCGGATCGGCGCCGCCCTCGGCGACCAGCACGCCGCTCTCTTCGGCCAAACGTGCTTCGCCCCAGGGGAAACCGAATGCACCTACGGCACCGGCGGCTTCCTCATGATGAACACCGGCGCCGAGCTGATCCGCTCCGAACACGGCCTGCTCACCACCATCGGCTACCAGGTCGGCCCCGAACCGGTCTACGCGCTGGAAGGCCCCATCGCGGTGACCGGGTCCCTGGTCCAATGGCTGCGCGACATCGTCGGCCTGATCGCCACCGCCCCCGAAATCGAAACTCTCGCCGACACCGTCGACGACAACGGCGGCTGCTACCTCGTCCCCGCCTTCTCCGGCCTCTACGCCCCCCACTGGCGCAGCGACGCCCGCGGCTTGCTCATCGGCCTGACCTCCTATGTCACCAAAGGCCACCTGGCCCGCGCGGTCCTGGAGGCCACCGCCTGGCAGACCCGCGACGTGGTCGAAGCCATGAACGCCGACGCCGGTCTCCAAGCGAAGTCCCTGCGAGTGGCAGGCGGCATGGCGTCCAACAACCTGCTGATGCAGGTCATCGCCGATGTCCTCGACACTCCGGTCATGCGCCCCCTCGTCACCGAGACGGTCTCTCTCGGCGCCGCCTACGCGGCGGGGCTGGCCGTGGGCTACTGGCCGGATCTTCAAGGTTTGCGCCGCAATTGGAAGGTCGCCGCCCAGTGGACCCCTTCACCGGACCGCCGAATCCGCGACGACGAATACGAACGCTGGCAGCGAGCCGTCCAACTCAGCGTCGGCTGGGCCAAGCCCGCCGGGGGCTAGCGACGCGAGGACCCGACCGCTAGGACGCGTCGTGCACGGAGCGGCGCTGGAGGAAGACGGTCAGCGTGAACAGCAGCACACCGGCTACGGCGAGGACGGCCCCGACCATCGCCGGGGCGGTGTAGCCGAGGCCCGCGGCGATCACGAGGCCGCCGAGCCAAGCGCCCGCGGCGTTGGCCATGTTCAAGGCGGCGTGGTTGAGGGCGGCGGCGAGAGTCTGTGCATCGGCCGCCACGTCCATGAGACGGGTTTGCAGGCCGGGGGCCAGGGCCGCGCCGGAGGCGCCGACGAGGAAGGCACCGATCGAGGCGGTGATCGGGTTGTGGGCGGCCAGGACGAAGCCGGCCAGGATCACCACCATCGCGATCATGGCGACGAAGATCGACCGGTCGACGCCGCGGTCGGCGAGGATGCCGCCGCCGATATTGCCCACGATCATGCCGAGACCGAACAGCGCGAGCACGATCGGCACCGCGCCGATGGGCATCCCCGCGACATCGGTCATCGTGGTGGCGATGTAGGTGTAGACGGCGAACATGCCGCCGAAGCCGATCGCGCCGACGGCCAGGGTGAGCAGCACCTGCGGGCGACGCAGCGCACCGAGTTCGGTCATCGGGTTGGTGATCTTCATGCTGGTCAGCGCCGGAACATAGCGCCACAGGGCGGCGACTGTCGCCACTCCGATCACGGCGACGACCACATAGGCGTCGCGCCAGCCCAGGTGCTGACCGAGCCAGGTCGCGCCGGGCACACCGATCACATTCGCCACGCTGAGCCCGAGCATCACCGCGGCGACCGCCTTGGCACGCTGTCCGACGGGCGCGAGCGTGGCCGCCGCCAGCGAGGCGACACCGAAGTACGCGCCGTGCGGCAGACCGGACACGAAGCGGGCGAGCACGAGCGTGCCGAAAGTCGGCGCGAGCACGGTCCCGATATTGCCGACGGTGAACGCGACCATCAGCGCGATGAGCAACTTCTTGCGCGCCACCCGGGCGCACAACGCGGCGATCAGCGGCGCACCGACCACGACGCCCA
This sequence comes from Nocardia salmonicida NBRC 13393, assembly GCF_001613085.1. Taxonomy (GTDB): domain Bacteria; phylum Actinomycetota; class Actinomycetes; order Mycobacteriales; family Mycobacteriaceae; genus Nocardia; species Nocardia salmonicida. The sequence continues at coordinate 151,186 of NZ_BDBR01000010.1, read as the reverse complement.
GCGCGTACGCCGACACCGCGTGCCCGGCCGACGGCTCGGAGATATCGAAAGCGCGCGCGATATCGGGCAGCAGCCCCATGGTCACGAACTCGGTGGTCCCGATCCCGAATCCACCCAGCGCCAACGCGAGCATCGCCGGGACATGCCAGCTGGTGCGTGGCACATCGAGGCGATCGGGAGCTGCGATGGAAGAAGTCACGCTTCCATGCAACGGGCACAGGTACCCGTTCGCTACCCGAGCAGAGCGTGAGTTAGCCCACCGTGGGAACAACCGCCCGGTACAGACGCAGAAAGCGCCCGCACCGGATTCGGTGCGGGCGCTTTCACAGCCGTGCGGGTTCGCGGTCGCGAACCGGGGCTACATCACTATCACTTCAGAGCACGAGCCAGGTTCACATCGAGTGCGCCGAGGAATTCCTCGGTGCTCAGGTAACCCTGGTCGCCGCCGACGAGCGCGGCGAGGTCCTTCGTCATCTGACCGCCCTCGACGGTCTTGATGACCACGTCCTCGAGCGCCTGCGCGAAACCGATCACCTCGGGGGTGTTGTCCAGCTTGCCGCGGTGTTCGAGGCCGCGGGTCCAGGCGAAGATCGACGCGATCGGGTTGGTCGAGGTCGGCTTGCCCTGCTGGTGCTGGCGGTAGTGCCGGGTGACCGTGCCGTGCGCGGCCTCGGCCTCACAGGTCTTGCCGTCCGGGGTGAGCAGCACCGAGGTCATCAGGCCGAGCGAGCCGAAGCCCTGGGCCACGGTGTCGGACTGCACGTCGCCGTCGTAGTTCTTGCAGGCCCAGACGTAGCCGCCCTCCCATTTCATGGAGGAGGCGACCATGTCGTCGATCAGGCGGTGCTCGTAGGTGAGACCCGCCGCGTCGAACTCGGCCTTGAACTCGGCGTCGAAGACTTCCTCGAAGGTGTCCTTGAACATGCCGTCGTAAGCCTTGAGGATGGTGTTCTTCGTGGAGAGGTACACCGGGTAGTTCTGCTGCAGGCCGTAGTTGAACGAGGCCCGCGCGAAGTCCTCGATGGACTTCTTGAAGTTGTACATACCCATGACGACGCCGCCGTCTTCGGGCATCTTCACGACCTCGTGCACGATCGGCTCGCTGCCGTCTTCCGGCGTGAAGGTCAGCGTGACGGTGCCCGCCTCGTAGACCTTGAAGTCGGTGGCGCGGTACTGGTCGCCGAAGGCGTGACGGCCGATGATGATCGGCTTGGTCCAGCCGGGCACCAAGCGGGGCACGTTGGAGATGATGATCGGCGCGCGGAAGATGGTGCCACCCAGAATGTTTCGGATGGTGCCGTTCGGCGAGCGCCACATCTTCTTGAGGCCGAACTCTTTCACCCGCGCTTCGTCGGGGGTGATGGTGGCGCATTTCACGCCGACGCCGTACTTCTTGATGGCATTGGCCGCGTCGACGGTGACCTGGTCGTCTGTCTTGTCGCGGTACTCGATGCCGAGGTCGTAGTACTCGAGGTTCACGTCGAGATAGGGATGGATCAGCTTGTCCTTGATGAACTGCCAGATGATCCGGGTCATCTCGTCGCCGTCGAGTTCTACAACGGTGCCTTCAACCTTGATCTTGGACATGGATCTTCGTGTCCTCCTCGGTGGGTGCCCTTATTGCACGGCTAGGCGAACACGCTTGTGAGCGGACCCCAGCAGTTCCAACAGACAACGTATATGCCCCGCGTTGTCTGCGGGACGTGTGGTGCAAACAAGACGAGCGTACTGCTGTCCCCCACCTCACCGCGATGGGAGGGCCCGCTGTGCGGGACTCCTCGAAGCTACTCCGCCCCGACCGCGTGCCGGTACCCGATCGGGCCTTGACCGGCTACTGAGTAGTAACACGGCGAGGCCCGCGCACCGAGGAACGGTGGCGCGGGCCCGGTCGAGCAGGTCAGACCGCGATCGGTACGGCGGCCGCGTGCTCGTCGCCTTCGATCAGGTTCTCCGGCTTGTCGCGGATCATCACCGCGATCACCACGGCGGCGGCGAGGAAGAAGCCCGCGCCGATATAGAACGCGACGTCGTAGCTGTGGATCGAGGCGCGTTCGATCAGATGGTCGACGGTGGGGTTGTCGGTGACGTAGTTCTCGGCGGCCTGGACCGAGAGGGTGGTCAGCAGGGCGGTGCCGACGGCGCCGCCGACCTGCTGGGCGGCATTGAGCAGGGCGCTGGCGACGCCGGAGTCCTCGGCGTCGACCTGATGCAGCGCGACGGCCTGCATCCCGACGAACAGCGGACCCATCCCGAGCGCCATCAACAACTGCGCGGGCAGCACGCTCAGCGCGTACCCGTCGCCGTAGCTCAGTTGCGCCAGCCACAGCAACCCGACGACGCCGAGCAACGCGCCGACCACCATCAGCGGACGCGGCCCGAACTTGGGCATCAACGAACTGGTGATGCCCGCCGCTATCCCGATGCCCACCGGGAACGGCAGGAACGCGATGCCCGCCTTCAGCGGCGAATAGCCGAGGGTGTTCTGGTAATAGAAGCTCAGGAACAAGAACATGGCGAACATCGCGATCGGGATCAGCAGCGCGGCCAGCAAAGCGCCGCCTCGATTGATCTCACCCGGAATTCGCAATGGCAGCAGCGGATTCGCCGAGCGCGCCTCGATGAAGACGAACGCGATGAGCAAGGCGAAGCCCGCCCCGAGCAGGCCGAGGGTGCTGCCCGCCAGCCACCCGTGTTCGGCGGCGCGACTGAATCCGTAGACGATCGACACCAAGCCGAATGTCACGGTGACGGCGCCGGGCAGGTCGTAGCCGCCGGTCCTCGGCACCGGGATATCGCGCGCGATCACCGCGACCGCACCGACTACCGCGATGAGCGCGATCGGCGTGTTCATCAACAGGGTCCACCGCCACGACGCGAACTCGGTGAGCGCACCACCGACGATCAGCCCGAACGCGATGCCACCCGCGGTGATACCCGCGAACACCGCGAACGCGCGGGCCCGCTCCCGCACATCGGTGAAGATCACCGACAGCAGCGACAGGGCCGCGGGGGCGAGCAGCGCGGCGAACGCACCCTGCAGACCTCGGCCGATGAACAACTGCGGGCCGGTCTGCGCGAGCCCCGCCAGCGCCGACGCGGCGGCGAAGCCCACCAGGCCGACCAGGAAGATCCGGCGTCGGCCCAGGTAGTCGGCCATCCGTCCGCCGAGCAGCAGTAGCCCGCCGAAGATGAGCGTGTACGCGGTGAGCGCCCACTGTTTGTCGCCGTCGCTGATCCCCAGGTCACGCTGGGCGTACGGCAGGGCGATCGTGATCACGGTGGCGTCGAGCACCACCATCAGCTGGGCGGCGGAGAGCACGACCAAAGCCCACCACCGCATCGAATTCTGTTGTGAATCAACATTTTTCGTCAATACCTCGGTGCCGGTCACCAGGACTCCTCGTCGCTCGATTGGCGTGAACCAATCCTGGCACTACGAGACAATTGGCGTCAAGAGAAAAATGTCTGAATGCGCCAATTGGCCTACTTGGACAGATAGAGCCGCCGACACGGTAGGCTGAGGGAATGCTGGACTCGACCACTCCGATCAACGCCGACCGGACGACCGAACCGGCTGCCGACGCGCCGCTGGGCCTGCGCGAGCGCAAGAAGCTCCAGACCAAAGCCGCGATCGTGGCGGTCGGGCTCGACCTGTGCGACAGCCAAGGGTTCGACGCGACGACGGTCGAGCAGATCGCCGCGGGTGCGGATGTGTCCCCTCGCACCGTCAACCGGTACTTCGCGCTCAAGGAAGACATCGTGCTGGCCCCGATCGACGACTTCGGGGTCTCCGTCGCCGTCGCGCTGCGCTCCCAACCGAATACCGGCAACGAACTCCAGGCACTGTGTGGCGCCTACCTGGCGGTGGTCCAGGCCGAGGCGGACGCGGACGGCATTCGGTTCATCCGCCAGTTCCTGCAGATGCAGCGCATCATGCGCACCAGCCAGTCGGTCAACGCGCGCGCGCTGGAATACGCGGAGAAGAAGAACGTCGCGGTGTGCACCGAGCTCGCGCAGCGGATGTGCACGTCACCGGACGACTTCACGGTGAAGCTGGTGGCCGGGATCTGGCAGATGCTGTGCCACATCTCCGTCGCCGACACCGAACAAGCCTTGCTGAGCGGGTCACCGACGGTAGCCGTTCGGGTCACCCGCGACGCCGTGCTGCGCGCCTACCACGGCTTGCGGCAGGTCTGTGGCGCACCGGTGGACGACACGCCAGGCTTCGGCACACCGTCCGACGAGTGATCTTCGGCGGGAAATGCGGGGGAAGTTTCCGCCCGCGGGAGATCTCCGGTTAACATGACGGCAAGGTCATGAGTACCAGCGCCAAGCCCCGGCTCGCTGGTCGGCAACCCTCCAGCTGCGGTGGGGTGCTCCGGGTGATGACCGGGCTCTCGAAAGTCGAGAGCAAGCGCGCACTGCAGGAGGCCCCCATGTGTTGTTGCCAGTCGATCCGACCCAGTTGACGAGATTCCCCGGCTGACACCCTTTGGAGCACGACATGACTGACTCTTCCCTGCCCGAGAACTGGTCCTTCGAGACCAAGCAGGTCCACGCGGGCCAGGCCCCCGACGCGACCACCAACGCGCGGGCGCTGCCGATCTACCAGACCACCTCCTACACCTTCCGCGACACCGATCACGCCGCGGCGCTGTTCGGTCTCGCCGAGCCGGGCAACATCTACACCCGGATCATGAACCCCACCCAGGACGCGGTGGAGCAGCGCGTGGCCGCGCTCGAAGGCGGCGTCGCGGCGCTGCTGCTGGCCTCGGGCCAGGCCGCGGAGACCTACGCGATCCTGAACCTGGCGAGCGCGGGCGACCACATCGTCTCCAGCCCACACCTCTACGGCGGCACCTACAACCTCTTCCACTACTCGCTGCCCAAGCTGGGGATCACGGTCTCGTTCGTCGAGGACCCCGATGATCTCGAGCAGTGGAAGGCCGCGATCCAGCCGAACACCAAGGCGTTCTACGGCGAGACCATCGCCAACCCGAGCAGCGCGGTGTTCGACATCCCCGGTATCGCCGGTGTCGCGCACGCGAACGGCCTTCCGCTGATCGTGGACAACACCGTCGCCACCCCGTACCTGATCCAGCCGCTGGCCCACGGCGCCGACATCGTCGTCCATTCGGCGACGAAGTACCTGGGCGGGCACGGCGCGGCCGTGGCGGGCGTGATCGTCGACGGCGGCACGTTCGACTGGACCGTGCGCGACGCCGACGGCAACGCGCGCTTCCCCGGTTTCACCGAGCCCGACCCCAGCTACCACGGCGCGGTGTTCGCCGATCTTGGCGCGCCCGCGTTCGCGCTGAAGGCTCGCGTGCAGTTGCTGCGCGATCTGGGTGCGGCGGTCTCGCCGTTCAACGCGTTCCTCATCGCGCAGGGCATCGAGACGCTGAGCCTGCGGGTCGAGCGGCATGTCAGCAATGCGGAGTCGGTCGCGAAGTTCGTCGCCGAGCAGCCGGGCGTCGACGCGGTGTTCTACGCGGGCCTCGAGTCCTCGCCCTGGCACGCGCGGGCCAAGGAGCTGGCGCCCAAGGGCGCGGGCGCGATCGTGGCGTTCGAGCTGGCGGGCGGCGTCGACGCGGGCAAGAAGTTCGTGGACGCGCTCAGCCTGCACAGCCATGTAGCTAACATCGGTGATGTGCGTTCACTCGTGATTCACCCGGCGTCGACCACGCACTCGCAGTTGACGCCCGCAGAGCAGCTGGCGGCCGGAGTCACTCCCGGCCTGGTCAGGCTCGCGGTGGGCATCGAGGGAATCGACGACATTCTGGCCGATCTGCGGGCCGGGTTCGCGGCGGCGACGACGTGACCGTGAGCACCGAATCGCCGATCGCCCGACCCGGAACCGGGGTGGCCCTGCTGCCACCGCCGGACGGGCGCGTCGGCGTGGTCGCCATCGGGGATGTGGCGCTGGAGAACGGCGCCGTCGTCCCCGATGTGCAACTGGCGGTGCAACGCTGGGGCGAGCTCTCGCCCACCCTGGACAATGTGGTGCTCGTCGAACACGCGCTCACCGGCGACTCCCATGTCGTCGGTGGGCCCGACGGAGCGCCCGGCTGGTGGGAGGGCATGGTCGGGCCCGGCGCGCCGATCGACACCGACGAGTGGTGTGTGATCGCGACCAACGTGCTGGGCGGCTGCAAGGGCAGCACCGGCCCGTCCTCGCTCGCCTCCGACGGAAAGCCATGGGGCGCACGGTTTCCCGAGCTGAACATCCGCGACCAGGTGCAGGCCGAAGCGCAGTTGTTCGAGGTGCTCGGGATCGAGCGGCTCGGCGCTGTCGTCGGCGGCTCGATGGGCGGCATGCGGGTGCTCGAGTGGATCATCGGCCTGCCGGAGCGGGTCAGCGCCGCGCTCGTGCTGGCCGTCGGCGCCCGCGCCACCGCCGATCAGATCGGCACCCAGACCACCCAGATGGCCGTCATCACGGCCGATCCCGACTGGCAGGGCGGCGACTATCACGGCACCGGTCGCGCGCCGATGACCGGCATGGGCCTGGCCCGGCGCATCGCGCACCTGACCTACCGCACCGAGGGTGAACTCGACCACCGCTTCACCAACAAGCCCCAGGGCGACGAAGACCCGTGGACCGGTGGGCGCTACGCGGTGCAGAGCTACCTCGAGCACCAGGCCGACAAGCTTGTCCAGCGGTTCGATCCGGCCACCTATGTGCTGCTCAGCGAAGCCATGAACCGCCACGATGTGGGTCGCGGGCGCGGCGGTATCGCTGCCGCGCTGGCTTCGACATCGGTGCCGTGCGTGGTCGGCGGGGTCGACTCGGATCGCCTGTACCCCTTGAACACTCAGGCCGAGCTGGCCGAAGGTCTGCCCGGCTGCGCGGGGCTCGAGGTCGTGCACTCACGCGACGGGCACGACGGGTTCCTCACCGAGGCCGCCGCGGTGTCGAAGCTGCTCACCGAGACGATGCGCCTCGCGCGGGAGAACCGCTGACCTTCACGGTCCCGTCAGCAGGGCGACGATCGAGCGGACGTAGGCCTGAAGTCGTTCGCGCGGATACTCCTCCGGCTCGCTGACCCCCAGCTGACCGAGCATTTCGGCGATGGTGAGGGTCGAGTTCGCGAGTAGTCCGGCATCCATACCCGACCATCGGGGCAGCACGGAGATGCCCATGCGGACAAGCGATTCCGCGCGCTCCAAGATCTCGGCGCGCGAAGCACGAAGCGCCGCACGGTATTCGTCGGGCGCACTCGCCGGGGTGGCGAGGATCAGCCGCCAGCGGGTCGGATTCGCCAGTGCCACACCGACGAACGCTTCGACAGTTGCCGAGGCGGCAGCTAAGGGGTCGGCGCCGAGCAGGTCTTCGGGCAGCGTGTCGGCGATCTGATCCAGTCCGCGTTCCCGTTCGCGCTCCAGCAGCGCTTCGACGAGTTCGGCGCGGGTCTTGAACACCGTGTACAGCACAGGTTTTCCGACGCCCGCCTCCTGCGCGACGGCCTCCATGCTCAACTCGTGCAGTTCCATCCGGCCCAGGACGGTGAACGCGGCGTCGAGCAGTTGCGCGCGGCGCTGCTCCGGCGGCAGGCGCGGCGCATAGCGGCGTCGAGGTCGCTGCTCCTGCGTCGAGGTCACCGCCCACCTGCCTTTCGCTCGCCGACGATACCCGCCGACCCTGTCGTCACAAATCCTACGCAACCGTTGTATTCACGTCGAGCCATTGCTACGGTGGTGTTGTATTCAAATATCCCTCGCACTGCAAAGGGGCATGTGCAATGGCTTTCGATGCGTCGACTCTCCGTCGCGACGACCACGGCTTCTTCGGACCGGATTCCCCCACCTGGAAGGTGTGGGCGGCGCCGACCGCGCTGATCGGCTTCCAGCGCGCGGTCACGCTCGAACACTTCGATCCGTTCCTGACCGCCGCGGTCGCCGATTCACACGGGATCTACGACAATCCCGCCACCCGCCTCGACCACACGCTGTCCTACTTCCTGCTGGTCGCGCTGGGTGACGGCCGCACCGCCATCCAGGCCGCCGAGCACCTGATGAAGGTGCACGCTCCGATGACGGGCATCGAACCGATCAGCGGCAAGCGCTACAGCGCCAACAACCCCGACTCCCAGCTGTGGATCCACGTCACCGGGTGGCATTCGGTCCTCAAGGCCTACGAGATGTTCGGACCGGGGCCGCTGAGTCCCGCCGAGGAGGATCGGTACTGGGCCGAGTGCGTGATCGCCGCCGAGCTGCAGACCTGCAAGCCTTCGGATGTGCCGCGCGATCGGGCCGAGGTGCGCGCGTACTTCGAGCGCGTTCGGCCGCAGTTGTGCGTCAGCGAGCGGGCGGTCGAGGCCATGCATTTCCTGCTGTGGCCGTCGGTGAGCAAGGGCATGACGTTCGCGGCCGGTGGTCGGGTGCTGTCGCTGGCGACGATCTCGACGCTGCCCGCCTGGATGCGCGAGCTCGGCCGATTCGACATGCCCCGGGTCGTCGACGCCGCGGTGCGCGTCCCGGGCAAGGCGCTCGTCCGGGCCGCCGCTCGTCGCGACAACCGTGGCCTGATCATGGCCAGCCCGTACGTCGCGAAGATGACCGGACAGATCCTGGCCGCCCACGCCGGCGCCGCACCACCACGAACCCGGGCCACGATCAGCCCGAGCGATGCCCGTGCGCTCTACGGCAGCAACGGCACCCACAGCCTGTGGGACAGGACCTCCGCCTGAACTAGGAAACGCCGAGCGTGTTGATGGTGGCCGCCAGGAAGACGATGGCGCTGCCGAGCGCGGTCAGCGCGGCCACATCGAACGGACGGCTGCGTACGGCGAGCAAGCCCACCTGCACGGTCGGCAAGCACAGCCGGAACGCGGCGGCCACCAGGGCGGCGCTGCCGAAGATCAGCGCGCCGCGACGCCACCGATCCCAGGCGACGAAGCCGACCGCGATCACGATCAGCGCTGTCACCACGGTCATCGGCAGATGACTGCGCAGATACTGCTCCCCCGCGCTCAACCGCGCGACCCGGTGCTTGCCGGTCGTCTCCGCCTCGTTCACGAGCCCGATTGTTCCAGATACCGCCTGCGCGCGGACGGGGTGGCGCATGACAGAGTGGTCCGCTGTGCTGCACCTGATCTTTCACGAGCCCGTGATTCCGCCCAATACCGGCAACGCGATCCGGTTGGCCGCGGGGACCGGCTGCGCGCTACACCTGATCGAACCGCTCGGCTTCGATCTCTCGGAGTCCAAGCTGCGACGAGCCGGACTGGACTATCACGACCTCGCGGTGGTGACCGTGCATCCCGACCTGGCGACGGCGTTCGCGGCGATCCGGCCCGGCCGGGTCTTCGCCTTCACCACCCAGGCCACCACCCGCTTCACCGATATCGCCTATCGCGACAACGACGCGCTGCTGTTCGGCACCGAGCCCACGGGTCTGCCCGAGGAAGTGCTGACCGATCCGCAGATCACCGAGCAGGTCCGCATTCCGATGCTGCCGGGGCGACGTTCGATGAATCTGTCGAACGCGGCGGCGGTATCGGTGTACGAGGCGTGGCGGCAGCTAGGTTTTCCGGGCGCGGTCTGACTCAGTCGATATCGAAGCGCTTGAACCGCGAGGTAGCGCCCGCGGTCAACCGGACGGCGGACTTGGCGACGCCGAAATGGTCGGCGAGGAGTTCGATGGCCGCCTTGTTCGCCTTGCCCTCTACGGCCGGGGCACGGACGTAGAGGGTGAGGGAGCCGTCCTCGGCGGTTTCGACCAATGGGCCTTTACGGCTGTTCGGTTTGATCGTCGCCCGCACTGTGGGCACCGGGGGTCTCCTTCGCCGACGCTGTCTGTTCGGTGGCACCTGACGCGGTGGTTGCCGGAGCGGGAGCCGTGGCCACCGGCGCGGTGGGCACGTGCGCTTCGGCACGACGGCGCCTGCGCAGCAATCGCAGTGCGGCATACAGCAATCCGCCGATCACGGCGAGGAAGCCCAGCCACGGCACGGCCTTGCCGACGAAGACGATCGCGTCCTGCAACCAGTCGATCAGCGAATGCCAGCCCGAGACGATGCCGTCCCAGAAGTTGTCCGGGTCGCCGGGTGCGTTCTTGTCGTCGGCGGTGAGCGTGATGGTGAGCGTCGACAGCGCCACCTGATCGTCGAGGCTGCGTTTCTGCGCGGTGAGGCTGTCGAGTTCGCCCTGCCTGCTCGACAGCGCCTCCTCCGCCGCGATCAGATCGGCGGTGTTGGTGGCGCCGGTGATCAGCGCTTTGAGCCGATCGACGGAGGCTTGCAACGCGCGGATACGGGCATCAAGATCCTGCCATTGCATGGTGACGTCGTCGCGATTGGTGCTCACCCTGGTGACCGTGCCGACCCCGCCGAGGCCGGTGATGAAGGCGTCGGTCTTGTCGGCGGGCACCCGAACACTGAGCACGGCGCGAGCCGCGCGCTTGTCGGTGCCGGGTTGTTCGGTGCGGCTGTCGATTCGGCCGTCGACGGCATCTACCTGCCCGGTGACGGTCGCGGCGGCGGCGATCGGATCGGCCGAGGTGACATCCACCGACCCGGTGATCACCTCTTTCCGGTTCGACTGATCCGTCGGCGCCGGACTGTCCTTCTGCGGTGCGCCCTCCCGGAACCCGGGCGCCACAGCGGGTGCGGGCCCGCCGAGGACGGTGGGCGCGGTAGCCCGACCAGCCTCGTCCTCACTGTCGTCATCGCCGCACCCGGCCAGGAACAGGAGTCCGAGCAACGCGATCATCACCACGGCAAGCTTGCGCATATTTCGCAGCGTAGTGCGTGGGTGGGTCGGTGACTCGTGTTCGAAGGCGGAGCAGTGTCAGCGGAAGTCGCGGGAGCGGGCGACGATGGTCAGGTCGAGGTGCTCGAGGTGGTCGGCGACGAGGCTGGCCGCGCCCTCGGCGTTTTGGATGCGGCCACGGATGAGCAGGGCGGTGGCGTTCTGGGCGAGGCGGCGGTATCGGGTCCACAGGCCGACCGAGCAGACCACATTGACCATGCCGGTTTCGTCTTCGAGGTTGAGGAAGGTGACGCCCGCGGCGGTGGCGGGGCGCTGCCGGTGGGTGACAGCGCCTGCCACCAGGATTCGCGCGCCGTCCTCGACGAGCAGTAGATCGCAGGCGGGGACGACACCGAGCGAATTCAGGTGGGCGCGAAGGAATTCGGTGGGGTAGGTGTCGGGCGAGATACCGGTGGCCCAGACGTCGGCGGCGGCGAGTTCGAGTGCGCTCATGCCGGGCAGCGCGGGTGCCGCGACGGCGGGGCCGGTGCCGGGCAGGAGGTTCGCGCGTTCCTGGGCCGCCGCTCCCGCCGCCCACAGCGCCGCCCGCCGAGAGCTCGTCGCCGAATGCTCGGTCGAAGTGTCGACCAAGCTGCTCAACGCGCCTGCGGTAGCGAGGGATTCGGTTTGGGGAATGGTCAGTTCGATGCGGCCGGTGAGGTCGAGCATCGAGGTGAAGGGGCCGTGTTCGGCACGGGTGGCGACGATGCGGTCGGCGAGGTCGGTGCCGATGTGGCGCACGCCCGACAGGCCGAGCCGGATCTCGGTGCCCGCGTTCTCGAGGGTGGGTTCGGCACGGCTGGCGTTGATATCGGGACCGTGCACGCGCACCCCGTGGCGGCGGGCATCGGCGACCAGCGACTGCGGTGAGTAGAAACCCATCGGCTGCGCGCGCAACAACCCGGCGCAGAACGCGGCCGGATGGTGCAGCTTGAACCACGACGAATAGAACACGATCGCGGCGAAGCTCTGCGAATGGCTTTCGGGGAAACCGAAATTGGCGAAGGCGTAGAGCTTCTCGTAGATGCGGTCGGCGACCTCGTCGGTGATGCCGTGCAGCTTCCGCATGCCCTCGTAGAACCTGGTCTTCAGCCGTTGCATCTTCTCCGGCGAACGTTTGGATCCCATCGCCCGGCGCAGCTGATCGGCTTCGGCCGCACTGAAACCGGCGACATCGACGGCCATCTGCATCAGCTGTTCCTGGAACAGCGGGATGCCGAGCGTGCGCGTGAGCGAGCGCTCCAGCGAGGGATGGTCGAACACCACCGGCTCCTTGCCGTTACGCCTGCGGATATAGGGGTGCACCGAGCCGCCCTGAATCGGTCCGGGGCGGATCAGCGCCACCTCGACGACCAGATCGTAGAAATTACGCGGCTTCAGCCGGGGCAGCGTCGCCATCTGCGCGCGCGACTCCACCTGGAACACCCCGATGGAGTCCGCGCGTTGCAGCATCTCGTAGACGCCCGCTTCGGTGAGGTCGAGCGCGTGCAGTTCCACCGTCTCGCCCTTGTGCTCGCGCACCAGGTCGATCATGTAGTGCAGCGCCGAGAGCATGCCGAGACCGAGCAGGTCGAACTTGACCAAACCGACCGCGGCGCAATCGTCTTTGTCCCACTGCAGCACACTGCGCCCGGCCATCCGCGCCCACTCCACCGGGCACACGTCGGCGATCGGTCGATCACAGATCACCATGCCGCCGGAGTGGATGCCCAAATGCCTCGGCAGACCGTCGAGTTCGCCCGCGAGTTCGAGAACCGTGTCCGGGATATCGGTGCCCGTCTCGGCGGCCACCCCGGACCAGCGGCTCACCTGCTTGCTCCACGCGTCCTGCTGTCCGGGTGAGAAGCCGAGTGCCCGTGCGGCATCGCGCACCGAGGACTTACCCCGGTAGGTGATCACGTTCGCCACCTGAGCGGCGAAGTCGCGTCCGTACTTGGCGTAGACGTGCTGGATGGCCTCCTCGCGGCGGTCGGATTCGATATCGACATCGATATCGGGTGGCCCGTCGCGCTCGGGCGAGAGGAATCGCTCGAACAACAGTTGGTTGCCGACCGGGTCGACATTGGTGATGCCGATGGCGTAGCAGACCGCGGAGTTGGCGGCCGAGCCCCGACCCTGGCACAGGATGTCGCTGTCCTTGCAGAACTGGACGATATCGTGCACCACCAGGAAATAGCCGGGAAAGTTCAGGTCCGCGATCACCGCTAGTTCGTGGTCGATCTGCTTATACGCCTTGGTGTTTCGCTGCCTCGGCCCGTAGCGGCGCGCCGCGCCCGTATAGGCGAGGTCGCGCAGCCAGGAGTTCTCGTCGTAGCCGGGCGGCACCTCGAACGGCGGCAGGTTCGGGGCGATCAGCCCCAGGTCGAACGCGCATTCGCGAGCCAGGGTGACCGCGTTCGCCACCGCGTGCGGGTAGTCGGCGAACAGGTGCGCCATCTCCGTACCCGAACGCAGGTGCGCACCGCCGGTGGGAGCGAGCCAGCCCGCCATCTCGTCGAGACTGCTCCTGGCACGGATCGCGGCCAGCGCCATCGCCCGTCGACGTTGCGCCGGTGACGCGAAATGCGCACCGGTGGTAGCGAGTACGGGAACACCGAGCCGGTCGGCCAGCGCGATCAGCAGGGCGTTGCGCTCGTCATCGGTGGCGATGCCGTGGTGGGTGAGCTCCACACTCACCCGGTCGGCGCCGAATCTTTCGATCAGATCCCGCAGAGCCGCTTCGGCTTTCGGCAGCCGGATATCGCCACCGCGCAGATCGTGTTCGAGTGCGGTGCGCAGGTGGCCTTTTCGGCAGCCGGTGAGAATGTGCCAGTGCCCGCCCGCCGCCGCGGCGAGCGTGTCGAGGTCGTAGCGCAGCACGCCCTTCTCCCCCGCGGCCATGTGCGCCGTGGTCATCTCCCTGGAGAGCCGCCGGTACCCCTCCTGCCCCCTGGCCAGCACCAGCAGATGCGGGCCGAACGGGTCGGGAGATCCGGTGCGCGGCACCGAGTCCGGCGCGTGCGCGTGTCCTCGCTCGACCGCGTCATCGGCAGTGGCTCGCACCCCGCCCCGCGGGACAGAACGGCGCCGGACCGCATCCCCTCGGCCCGGCGCCGCCTTCGCATCGGTTCCCAGTGACAGTTCGGCACCGAAAACCGTTGGCATTCCCCATTCCCTGGCCGCCTCGGCGAACCGGACGGTCCCGTAGAACCCGTTGTGGTCGGTGAGCGCGAGCGCTTCCAGACCGAGCCGCACCGCCTCCTCCACCAGCTCCTCCGGCTGACTCGCGCCGTCGAGGAAGCTGTAGGCGGAGTGGGTGTGCAGCTCGGCGTAGGGCACCGTCGGGCCGGTCGGCCGGTCGAGCCCGGCGGCGTGGTACTCGCCGCGTTTGCGTGACCAGGCCGGACTGTCGCCGCCGTCGCCGGGGTGCATGTCCTCCGCGGGCCTGCCGCTCGGCTTGCCCGAGAGTACCCGTTCCAGCTCCGACCAGGTCGGCGTACCGTTGCTCCAGCCCATGCACCCACTCCTCTCACGACCCCCGCATCCACATCCCTTTCGTGTTGGAAGACAACTCAATTCGCGGGCAAGCGCTCCATCGACCGCGATTCCAGCGCGGCCTCCACATGCCCGAGACCCGAGCGGATCACCGCGCCGTAGGCATCGTTGGCGAGCACATCCAAGTGCCCGCGCGCGATGGCCAACTGCATCCGCGCCATCTCGAAGTCACCGACGCGGCGGTGACTGTCGGCCAGATTCAGATACAGCGAGGGCAGGAACCCGCGCAGTCCCTCATCGAGCGGGATGCCCGGCCCGAACACCGCGGCCAGCGCCCGCTGGTCCCACAGCAACGCACCCTCCGGCAACTCCTGCACATCCGCCAGGTGATGTGCCACCACGCAGCGATGCAACGGGTCGCCGCCTTCCCCTATCTCACTCCACAGCCTGGTCAGCGCCGCGCGCGCCGCATCAGGGTCGCCACCGCCGAGCCGCACCGCGGCATAGATGTCCGCCATCCGATCGTCCGCCATGCGGACCAGTATCGCACATACGTTCGAATAATAGCGAGAGGCATTCGAACATATTTTCGAGTTTCTCGAGGAACCTGGCCCTCGAACTTACTTTGGAGTAAGTTCGAGGGAACGAGCTGCAAAGGAGCAGTGATGTCTCAGGTTTCTCCAGGTGAACGAGGCCGCAAGCGGCGCGATCTCACCGGCAGGCATGTCGTGATCACCGGCGCGTCCTCCGGGATCGGACGGGCCGCCGCACTCTCGGTGGCCGACAAGGGCGGGATCGTGTTCCTGCTCGCGCGCCGCGCCGACGAACTGGCCGCGGTGGTCACCGAGATCGTCGACGCGGGCGGGCTGGCCTACGGCTACCCGTGCGATGTCACCGATTCCGAATCCGTGGATTCGGCGGTCAAGGCCATTCTCGACCAGCACGGCCACGTCGACATGCTGGTCAACAACGCGGGCCGGTCCATCCGCCGCGCCATCCACCGCTCCACCGACCGCCTGCACGACTTCGAACGCACCATGGCGGTCAACTACTTCGGCGCGCTGCGGATGACGTTGGCCCTGCTGCCACAGATGCGCGAGCGCGGCTTCGGCCACATCGTCAATATCTCCAGCGCCGGCGTGCAGGTGGCCACTCCCCGCTTCGCCGCCTATCTCGCCAGCAAGGCGGCCCTGGACAAGTTCACCGAGGT
Organism: Nocardia salmonicida NBRC 13393; assembly: GCF_001613085.1. Lineage (GTDB taxonomy): Bacteria > Actinomycetota > Actinomycetes > Mycobacteriales > Mycobacteriaceae > Nocardia > Nocardia salmonicida. The sequence continues at coordinate 135,750 of NZ_BDBR01000010.1, read as the reverse complement.
CGCCTCGGTCGAAACCCTCGCCGACGGAGTCACTTTCACCACCATTCACATGCCGTTGGTGCGCACCCCGATGATCGCCCCCAGCGGCGACCAGGGCCCTTCCGAATCCCCCGAGTGGGCCGCGGGCACGATCGTCCGTGCCCTCGCCGAACGCCCGAGACGCATCGACGTCCCCCTCGGCACCCTCGCCGAATACGGCGGCATCATCACCCCCAAACTCCGCGACCGCATCTTGCACCGCTACTACCGCGCGCTGCCGGATTCCCCTGCGGCCAAGGGCGAATCGGCCGAAGACGCCCCCGCCCCGGTCCCTCGGGCAGATCCGAAAACCCGTTCCGCCGCCCGAAAGGTCACCGGCACCGCTCTGCGCCGCGCGGCCCGCTGGGTTCCCGGCACGCACTGGTGACCCCCGCGTAGTCACTCAGTTCGCCTCGGGCCCACATGGATTCGGGGCGCGGATTCCGGGTCCGCCCGCGATTCACTCCAGGTCGAGAGTGAAGTGGTGGGCGGTGATGGCCAGATGGTGGCGCATATAGAGGCGATGGGCGGCGGCTCGGGTGGGGCCGACGCCGGAGTCCAGGTGGATCCCCGTGCACCGCAGGCGCCTGGCCTCGGCGGTGAGCCAGTCGAGCAGGTGGTCGGCGTGGCCTCGACCGCGCACCGCGGGGAGAGTGGAGACGTCGTCGATGTAGAGGTGGTGGCCCCAGGCGGTGGAGTGGGATTCGCGGAATCCCGCCACCGACAGCGCTGTGGGAGAGCCTGGTTCGAAGATCCCGACCAGCCGGTAGCCCTCGGGGCGGAGTTCGGCGTCGATGAACTCGGCCAGCCGCGATGTCGTCTCCCACCGTGGGCGCAGCTCCAGCAGGGCAGGGCCCGCCAGCTCGGTTTCGTCCTTGCCGATTTCGCGGATGTCGCTCATGGAGTCGACGTTAGGGTCGCCGGGTGATCGCGCGGAAGAGCCATTCCGCCGGAGTTCCGATAGTCCACCGGCTCTCAGCGGTCGGCGGACTGTTCGGGCTGGATGGTGGATGACTCGCAGAGTTGTTCTACGGCAGCGGGTTCCAGGTAGGTGGCCGGCTTGGGAGCGGCGCCGCAGCTGGCTTGGCGCGGGGCGGCGGGGACGGTGCGGGCGGTGACGCGCCAGCGGCGGCCATCGCGGTGGGTGACGACGGCGGCGCCCGCCAGGGTCGGGTCATCGGTGGGAGCCGGGTCGGGGTGGACGGTGAGGTCAGTGGCGCCGGCCGGGAACTGTTCGCGCACAGCCACTTCAGCGAGCTGGGAGATCGGGGGGTAACAGCTGCGGCCGCGGAGACCGGTCAGGGAGACCTCGTCGACGTCGGCCGCTTCGAGCATCGCCTTGGCGGCGGGGGCGTCGACACGGCCGTAAGTGAGGCCGGAGGGAAGCAGGACGACCGCGGGGGCGAAGCGGTGACCACCGGTGTGCGAGGCCTCCCAGACCCGGCCCGGGTAGTCGGCGGCAAGGGCGGCGGCGATCGGGCGGCCCAACAGGGCACAGCACTGGTCGCGTTTACCGTGGGCGCAGACCAGGACCACCGGATCATCCACCCGCGCACCGATTCCCGGTGCCGGTCCGTCGACGAGATGAAGATCGATGTCGAAGAGCTGGCGCAGGTCGGTGATCTCGAACCGCTCGCACCAGGAGCCCTCCGGCCGCGAACTGACCAGCAGCACCGTGCGGGTACCGGTGAACTCGTTGCGGCCCGGACGGCGGATCAGCGTCGGCCGAACCCGCGCCGCGGACGTCCGCGCCGCCAGTTCGGCGGTGATCTCCGGACCGAGCACCTCATCACCGATCACATCACCGCCCCACGCGCCGGGATGCTCGATACACAGCCATCCGGTGAAGTGCCCCGCGGTACCGAGCAGCGGGAGGTCGGCCGCGGCCGCCGTACACAACATGCCCTCGAATGGGTTCACAGCGCTCCTCCCGCGACCGAGCCTTCCGGGGCCATCCCCGGACAGGCGTCGTTTCACTCTAGAACCGGGGCGGTGGGCTACTCGTAGACGCCCTCGGCATGCCACCGCATCGCGTCGTAGACGAGCAGGACGGCGCGGATTTCGGTGGGGTCGGCGTCGAGCTGGACTTGGACGCGCACGGCCAGGGAGGTGGGTTCGGCGGTGGACCACCAGCGTTCGGCGACCGGCCACGGGCCCGCCCAGCCCAGCAGCGCCCATTCCTTGCGGCCCCAGCGCAAACGGGTGGGGGTGGCGGTGAACAGACCGCGGTCGGTGACCAGAACGGAGGCGCCGTCGGCGGCGGTCAGGTGCACGACCGGGCGGTGCAGCAGGAGCAGGGTGGGGGCGGGTTCGGGGAGTCGACCCGGCCAGGGCTGGGTGGGGTCGGCGGCGGGGGTCAGTTCGTCGCCGAGGGCGATCATGGTGATGCGTTCGGCGGGGCCGCGGCCGCCGCTGAGCACGCCGATGCGGACCGCTTCGCCGCCGAGCAGGCCCTGCACGCGGACCAGGGCGCGGCGGGCGCGTTCGGTTTCCTCCCCCTCGCCGCCCCACAGACCGAGTTGCAACGCACCGGCGGCGACCACCTCGACCGGTTCCAGCGTGAGCTCTACGATCGGGCCGGTGGGGCGGGCGCGGTGGGTGAGCCAGCCGTCGAGCTGCCAGCGGACGCGGTCGGCGGTGTCGGCGGGAGTGAGCGGGCGGGCGCAGCGCCAGATCCTGGTGAGCTCCTCGCCCGCCTCGGTGCGCGCGGTGACGGCGAGCCGGGTGCAGGCGACGCCCGCCGCCGACAACACCGCGTGCAGCCGGGTGGACAGTTGCCTGCCCGCGAACGCGGCCGCGTCGACCCGGTCGATGGGCGGATCGCAGGCCAGCTCGACGGTCAGTTCCGGAGCGGGGCGGCGCGCCGACGGTGGGCGTTCCGGCAGGGCGCGGGCGGTGCGATGGGCGAGCACGGCGTCGGCGCCGAACCGGGAGGCCACTTCGGCCGGAGACAGGCGCGCGAAATCACCGATGCGGCGCAATCCCAAGCGCCGCAACAGGTCTACCAACTCCGTGCGTTCCGGTGCGGCCAGGCTCGGTTCCACCGCGAGTTCGGAGACCGAGAGCCCAGCGAGGTACTTCGCGCCCTCCCCCGGCACCACGATCGCCCCGCGCCTGGCCGCGATCACCGCCGTCGACATGGCATCGGCGATCCCGATCTGCGCCTCCGCTCCCGCTACGGCGACCGCGTCGATCAACCGCACCACCGCGGCCTCCTCGGAGCCGAAATACCGTGCGGCACCGCGCGCTCCGAGCACGATGAGCCCGGGCCGCAACACCTCCACACCCGGCACCGTCTCATCGACAGCCCCCACCACCGGTTCGAACGACCGCGCGTCCCGATCCGGATCATCCTGCACGACAACAAGTCCCGGACAACATCCTTGCGCGTCCCGGCGCCGCATCCCCCGTCGCACACCCTCGGCCCGCGCGATCGCCGAACACGCCACCACCGAACTCCCCCGCAACACCGCGATCGGTCGCTCCGCCGACACCCCCTCCGCCGCGGCCGCGGCTACCGCGGGCCAGTCCAGGCACCACACTGCCAGCACCCGATCGACACGCGTCACCACGACACCGCCGATCCACACGCCACACCACGTCCGAACCGAGACACCCACGAATGCGGTAGGCGATCGGCATCGGCGTGCCGAGCGCGACTCGGGAACGAACGGGAGACCCTCGGCGACTGTCCGGCGGCCGCCGGACAGTCGGTGGATCCCCTCACGCCCATCGGCCGGAACCCGACAACAGGTCGGCGGTCATGAGACGGCCTCGTGTAGCGCGGTGACTTCCGTTGTACCGCTGACATTTTCGCGAGGCAGCCATTCGGTGCGCCCGACCTGGGCGCACAGGTCCATGCGGCCGTGGCGGGTCTGGCCCGCCTTGGCGCTGACGCGCACGTCGAGGCAGACCGAACGCAGGCGTCCGCGACCGGCCCCGAGGCCGCGGTAGCCGGTGACGCGCGAGTCCAGGCGCAGGGTCGGGTTGGCCCATTCGCCCGCGACGACGAGGGTGGCGCCGCGATTGCGGGCGCGGGCGGCGAGGACGCGACAGCGGGCGGGCGAGACAGCGAGGCCGCCCAGGCCGAGGACCACCAGGTCGAGGCCGTCGAGCAGGACGGCGGCCACCTCGGCGGGGTCGGGGCCGGGATCGGCGATCACCGCCAGGTGGGACAACCGGGCACCCATCTCCGCGGCGGCCAGCAAACCGAGCCGGGGCAGGCCGACCACCGCCGCGTGGCCGCCGTTTCCGGTGACGGCGGCGAGCAGTCCGGTCAATAGGGAGTGCGCGCCGGTGTAGGCGACCACCGCCCCTTTGGGCAGCCCGCCATCGGGCAGCAGATCGGCCAGCGGCGGCGGCACCGGCAACAAATCGCGACGTAATTGCTGTTCACGCGGCATGTGCCCGGTCGCGGACTCACCGCGCCCCGGCACCGCGGCCATGCGCCTACGCAGCTCGTCGAGCATGCCCCGATCGGGCGACAACGCTTCCGAACCCATCAACACCACCTACTTCCACGATGGACCCGCGAGCGGAAAACCGCCCCGCGCCGAAAAGACAGCACCGTTTCAGCTATCGATCGTATTCGAATATACGTTCGATAGCGACCAGCGTGACACCCACCCCCACCCCGTGTCCACCGCGAAGCACCCCGAAGATCCCGGCCAGTCAGCGCCATATTCGGCTACCCTCGCACCCGTGACCGAACGTGCTCGTCCCCATATCGGCCCCGACTACCTGGTCGCGGGCCGCTACCGCCTGCAGTCCAAGCTGGGCGGGGGTGGCATGGGTGCGGTCTGGCTCGCGATGGATCGGTTGCTGAACCGGGAAGTCGCGATCAAGCAGGTGCTGTCCACCGCGGGACTGAGCGCGGCCGAGGCCGAGCGAATCCGCAGCGCCATCGTGCACGAGGGCCGGGTGGCCGCCAAGTTGTCGCACATTCACGCCGTCGCCGTGCACGACGTGGTGCTCGAGGCGGGCGAGCCGTGGCTCGTCATGGAGTACTTACCCTCGCGCAGCGTGGCCAAGGCGCTCGCGCTGGTCGACACGCTGCCCGCGGTCGAGGTCGCCCAGATCGGCGCGCAGGTGGCCGACGCGCTCGCCGCCGCGCATGCCGCGGGCATCGTGCACCGCGATATCAAGCCGGGCAACATCCTCGTCGCCGACCGCGGCAACAGTGTGGGCCTGGCCAAACTCAGTGACTTCGGCATCTCGCGCGGCGCGGGCGACGCCCAGGGTGACGAACCCGACGGTGTGATCACCGGCACCCCCGCCTACCTCCCGCCCGAGGTCGCGCGCGGCGCCCGGCCCACCGAGGCCAGCGATGTGTTCTCCCTCGGCGCCACCCTCTACACCGCGCTGGAAGGCCAGCCGCCGTTCGGTTTCGACTCCGACGAGAACGACGTCGTCGCCACGGCCGCGATGGGCCGGATCATCCCGCCCACCCGCAGCGGCATCCTCACCCAGCCGCTGCTGCACATGCTCGAGCCCGCGCCCCAGCGCCGCCCGACCATGGCCGAGGCCCGCGACGAGATCCTCACCGCCGCCTTCGGCCCCGGCACCGGCGCCTACATCCTCGGTGTGCCGCTGCGCGCCGAAGACGGCACCATCCCCGCCTGGTCCACCCGCAACTCGGCCAGCGGCCTGCGCAGCCCCAACTCCTCCCCCCTCCCGCGTCCACACCGGGCCCCGGTCGCCGCCACCGCCGCCGCACCCCAACAGCGCACCGGCAGCTTCATCGACAATCTGCCCAACGGCGCCCCCCTCGCCATCGGCGCGGGCGTGCTGATCGGCCTGATCATCCTGATCGCGATCATCATCGCCGTGATGTGATCATTCGATCCGTCGTCGGTGCGCCCAGCGAGTGAGCGCGTTGCGATTGGACTGCTGGGTCTTGCGCAGCACATTCGACGCGTGCGTCTCGACGGTCTTCACCGAGATGAACAAGGACTCGGCGATCTCCCGGTAGGTGTAACCACGCGCGAGCAAGCGCAGCACCTCCAACTCACGCGGGGTGAGCGAGTCCAATTCGGGATCGAGTGGCGGCTCCGGAACGGGCGAGCGCCCGGTGAACGAGTCGAGCACGAAACCGGCCAACCGCGGACTGAACACCGCGTCCCCACCCGCGACCCGGCGGATGCCGTCGGCCAGCTCGGCACCGGAAATCGTCTTGGTGACATACCCGCGCGCCCCAGCCCGGATCACCGCGATCACGTCCTCGGCCGCGTCGGACACGCTCAACGCCAAACACACCGGCCCCTGGGCGATTCCGCTCAGCACCGCCACCCCACCGCCATCGGGCATGTGCACGTCGAGCAGCACCACGTCCGGCTTCGCGGCATCGATCCCGGCGATCGCCTCGGCCACCGCCCCCGCCTCACCGACGACCTCCATATCGGTCTCGCGGCTCAGCTCGGCCCGCACCCCCGACCGGAAGACCGCATGATCGTCTACCAGGAACACCCGCACACTCACTACAAGACTCCTCAGTAGAACCGTCTCGATCGACCTGCTGTCATCGGTACCACACCGCGGTGTCCGGGCGTCGAAATCGGCTCGGGTTCGGTGCGATCGCGCACTCAGGGGTCGGTCGGATGGTCCTGCGCCGACGCGCGGTCATCGGTGGTCGGCGCATCCTCACTCGCGACCTCGTCCGGCTCCGAGGTCCCCGAGTCGGTGCGCGGCATGACAATCCGCACCTCGGTGCCACGCCCGAGGGTCGAGTCGATCTCGGCGGTACCGCCGCGGCGCTCGATTCTGGCGCAGATCGACTTGGCCACCCCGCGCCGGTCGGCAGGCACCGCCGACACGTCGAAACCGGCGCCGCGGTCGCGCACGAAGATGCTCACCTGGTGGGGTTCGGTCTCGGCGAACAGGTCGATCTCGGGGACGTCGGCGTGCTTGGCGGCGTTGACCAGCGCCTCGCGGGTGGCGCCGAGCAGGGCGGTGAAATGTTCCTTGGGCAGGCCGGCGCCGGTGTCGCCGGGGTCCATCGCGACATCGCCGACGGTGACCGGGGTGACCTTCACGCCGTGCTGGTCCTCCACCTCGCCCGCGATGGTGCGCAGTGCGGTGGCCAGGCTGGACTGGGCGGGCGCGGTGTCGTCGAAGAGCCACTTGCGCAGTTCGCGCTCCTGACTGCGGGCCAGGCGGAGCACCTCCTGGGGGTCCTCGGCCTGACGCTGGATCAGCGCGAGCGTCTGCAGCACCGAATCGTGCAGATGGGAGGCGATCTCCTCGCGTTCCTCGTTGCGGATGCGGGCGCCGCGCTCGGCATTGAGCGCGCGGACCATGCGCAACCACAGCGGCACCGTCAGCAGGCCGGCGCCGACCAGGGTGACCGCCACCGCGATCAGCGCGGACCCGAGCGAACTGAGATCGATCCTGGCCAGCACCACCACCCCGAGCCCGACCACGATCAGCGTCGCCCCGGCCACGATGCGCGACCAGGTGACCACCGAGGGTCGCGCGGGCAGCCCGAACAGGGCCCGTGGACCCGGCGCGGCCACATCGTATTCACGCCACACCAGCGCGGCGCCGACCGCGACCACCACGATCGGCGCGATCACCTGCGCCGCGGTCCCCTGGAACAGCCACCCCACCGTCACCGTGAGCCCGAGCCCGAGCAGGGCCAGCCCGATCGCCTGCCTGCGCTCGTCACCGGTCGGTTTCACGGCGTCCGCGCCACCGGGCGTGAAGATCCACAGCAGCCCGTAGGCCACCAGCCCCGCACCGACGATCGCGGACAGCAGCACGAACGCCAGCCGCACCTTGATCACATCGACGCCGAGATGGTCGGCCAGACCACCCGCGACACCGCCGACCACCCGCCCACCACTGCGACGGACCAGGCGCGGGGGCTCCGGCAACGGCGCACCCACCGGTTCGGGACCGGGGACCGGCAGCATGGGCCGATAGCCGCGAGGCACGCCATAGCCCTGCGGGCCCCCCGGGTAACCCGGCGCGGCCCGGTACTGCGGCGGCGGAGGGTAGTGCTGCGGCGCCCCATACACCGCCGGCTGCCCCCCGAACGCGCGCTCCACGAAACGACCGCGCGGCCGATGCCCACCGGGCCGCGGATCAGCCGCGGCCCCGGGCCCGTCGGAAGGCCTTACCGCATTACCCGGTTGAATCCCGTTCGCGGCCACCGGCGCACGACCCACCGCACTGTTGCCGACCGCGGGTCGAAACCCGTTCTGCCCGCCGGATGTGGGGTGCGCGTCGTTCCCAGGGACACTGCCGTACCCGTGGGGGTACCCCTGGGTGGCCTCGCGAGCGGGAACAGACGGATCCATGCTCTCGATAGTGGCACGCGGGGCGGGGCGCCGACATCAGGAAAGTCCCCGATATCGTCCCCGATATCGACGATCCGCCGCTGACCTGGGTGTCGACCTGTCCGGTCCGGACAAAAATAACGCCCTACCTGGGGGTATGGCCGATCCGGTGACGGACCGGAACGCCGACGGCGGACCGCCGGACCGGAAACTCCGCCACAGGGTCCTCAACAGGTCTTTTAAGCCGACGGGCGGGCACTCCGAAAGCCCGGCCGCAGAAGCTCTTCCTACGTTGATGGCAGGCCGCAATCACGGCCGCCGCTTCAGGGGAGGAACACGTGAACATCATCACCACCGTGCTGGGTGCCGCCGCGATCGGACTGAGCGCCATCGGGATGACGCCGATCGCTTCGGCGACGCCGATGGCACCGCACGAGACGACCTATCACGGGCCCGTCGGCTTCGAACTCACCCTCGGCCATGCCGAGGAGTCCTACCGGCTGGTCCCCCCGCTCAACGCGATGCCGACCAATCGCGAGGTGTTTCTCGACAACACCGCCTACGTCACCGCTCCGCCCGGCGCGACCGGCAAAGTCAGCTCCGGCTATCTCGTCGCCTGCGCGGTGGACCTGACCCTGTCGGTCGGGCTCGACGGCGGCATCTCGGTGGGCGCGGGGGCCACCATCGGGTTCGGCTCGTCCGGCCCCGATGTGTCCGCCGACATCGGCCCGTCGATCTCGGCCGGTCTCGATCTGAGCCTGTCGCTGGCGCCGGGCGAGATCAAGAAGATCGACGTGGGATCCATGCCCCTCGGTTCGGGCACCACCTATCTGGTGAACCGTGACTTCCATCTGATGGTGGGCAACTGCGGTGGGCCGCTCAACGTCTACTCGTGGGCGACGGTCACCGCGAGCACCGGACAGGTGAGCGCGACGAACTCGATCTTCGGCGACACCATGTTCCTGTAGGCCGAGCCGGGGCCCGGCGACTCGCCGGGTCCCGGTCCAGCCGAATACCATGACCCTCGGTCGTTTTCATCGAACGGGGGGTTCCTTGACCAACAGTGACGAGCAGAGTTCCTCGCCGCGTGCGCTTTTCGCCCAGCGGTTCGCCGAACTCTATGCCGCAGCGGGCAATCCGACCCTGCGTCGGGTCGCCACGGCCACCGAACGGCGTATGCGCGGCGCCCAGGCGGGCACGCCGTCACCGCAGCGGATCAGTGACTGGAAGGCCGGGCGCAATGTGCCCGCTCGCTTCGAATCGCTGCTGCCGGTGGTTCTCACGCTCGTCGAGATGACCGAGAAGGCCCAGCGCGATCTACCACGCAAGCTCGCCGACCCGCACGAGTGGCGACGGCTGTGGCAGGAGTCGGTCACCTGGACGGCAGCCGCGGGCGACGGCGAGACCTGCCCCTACCCCGGCCTGCGCGCCTACCTACCCGAGGAGCACACCTTGTTCTTCGGACGCGAGCAGGCCACCGCCGAATTCGTCGATCTCGTCCGCGCGACCACCGGCATCGTCGTGCTGATCGGCGCGTCGGGGGCGGGCAAGTCCTCGCTGCTGGCAGCAGGTCTGCGACCCACGATCGACCTCCCCGCCGCGACCATGACGCCGGGGGCGACACCGACCACCGGACTCGCGGCGACGCTGACCGACGACCTGCGGGTGCTGATCGTCGACCAGTTCGAGGAACTGTTCACCCTGTGCCAGGACGAAGCCGAACGCGCGGCCTTCCTGTCCGAGCTCGCCGACCTACCCGATTCGGTGACGGTCGTCCTGGCGCTGCGAGCCGACTTCTACGAGCAATGCCTGCACCAGCCGCTATTGCGGAACAGCTTGCAGCACAACAACTACCTCCTCGGCGCGATGTCCATGGACGAGGTGTCGCACGCGATCACCGGACCGGCGGCCGCCGCCGGACTCACCCTCGAACCCGGCTTGGAAGAGCTGGTGCTCACCGAACTGCGCGGGCTCGGCGGGCACCTCAGCGCCGACGGCTACGATCCCGGCGCCCTGCCCCTGTTGTCGCATGTGATGGCCGCGACCTGGCAGCAACGCGAAGGCCGCAAACTCACCGTCGCCGGGTACCGCAAGGCGGGCGGTGTCGCGGGGTCGGTCGCCGAGACCGCCGAGCTGGCCTGGAGCGAGCTGACTCCGGGGCAGCAGACCGCCGCGCAGGAATTGCTCGGTTCGCTCGTCACCGTAGGACAGGACGGGCGTGACACCAGGCGCACGGTCGACCGTGCCGAATTGCTAGGCCGCAGCGACGATCCCGACAATTCAGCGGAAGCGCTCGAAGTCCTCGCGGCCAGCAGACTGATCGCCCTCGACGCGGGCTCGGTGCAGTTCTCCCACGAGATCGTGCTGACCGCATGGCCTCGGCTGCGCGGCTGGATCGACACCGACCGGGTCGGGCACCTGGTCCGGCAGAGGCTCGAGCACGATGCGACGGAATGGGAAGCAGCGAAACATGATTCAGCGCTGCTCTATCGCGGCACCCGACTCGACAACGCGAACGAGCACACCGTCCGGGTACCGATCAGTCCGCGCGTGCGCACCTTTCTTCACGCCTCTCGGCGGTCGGCACGCAACAGTAGGCGCTGGCGGATCGTGGCGGTCATGGTTGTGTTCGCACTGCTCGCCACCGGTGTCATCGCCGTCGACCGCAGCAGGCTCGCCGACCAGCGCGCGCTGGACCGCGACTACGCCGAATTGGTGGCCGCGGCGCAACGGACCAGCAGCAGCGACCCGTCGATCTCTGCGCAATTCCTGTTGGCCGCGTATCGAATCCGGCCCGATGATGCGACGCGCACCCAATTGTTGAACAGCCAGGATTCACCACTGGCCGTCAGTGTTCCCGCCCACGAGCGCGGTGTCTCCACGCTGGCTTATCGCGCGGCCGACGCGCTACTGGTTTCGATCGCTTATGTGGGAGATACCGTCTTCTGGGATCTACGCGATCCCGTGCGACCACGCCGACTCACTACCTCGCTCGGCACGGGGACCTACCATCTCGAATTCATCCCCGGGAGCACCGACGCGGTCACCCTCGGCAATTCCGGTACCCAGCTGTGGGATCTCGCTCGCCCCGAGGCTCCCCGCCTGATCCACACCTTCGAAACCCTTCGCGCCAACGGGATCTCGGTCGATCAAAGCGGAACACGACTTGCCGAAATCGACGGCTCGACGCTCACCCTCTGGGCTATTCGCGATCGGTCACGGCCCTCGCGCACTCTCACCCTGTCGTTACCCGGCGCCGGTAACGCCTTCCACACCGCCGAATTCGGCTCTGGTGGCGCGATTCTCGTCGTCGGCACTGTCACTCGCGACACCTACGCCGCCGCCGATACCATGCAGTTGTGGGACACCACGGTCGGGCGTCCCATCGGACCGCCGATATCCACCGGCCTCAGATATCTCCGATCCGCACTCAGCCCGGACGGCACCCGACTGGCCATCGGCACGCAAGGCAGGACGAGCACCAGCAGCGCAACATCGAGCCAGTTCGAACTCTGGGACATCACCGATCCGCACCACCCACGCACCTTCGGTTCCGCTACCCGAATCGACAACGATGTGCTGACCTCGCTCGCTTTCCACCAAGACGGGAACCTCCTCGTCACCGGCTCCGACGAGGCCGCGCGACTGTGGAATATCTCCGACCCGGCCCAGCCGGTGCAAGCGGGCCCCGCCCTGTCGGTGACCCCGGCCGCCTGCCCGCAGATCCGGCATTCCGTGTGCAGAGGCGGACCGACGTCCCTGCTGTTTCTCCCCGACGAACCGATGCTCCTCGGCGCGGGGTACGACGGACTGCTGCGCACCTGGACGCTGCCCCGCTCGACGGTCGACGTGATTCCCAAGGAGCCCGCAGAGGCAATGTTCGATCGAACCGGCGACCGGATGGCCATGCTGACTCGGACCAGCGACGTGATGGTCTGGGATACCACCGATGTCCGTCGCCCGGCCCGACTGACCACGATCCCGGAGGCACCGGGGGTGTCGAACCCAGTTCTGAGTCCGGACGGACGCACTCTGAGCCTGCACGATCGGGATGGCCACCGGCGGATCGTCTACGACCTCGACGATCCACGTCATCCGCGACCACTGCCCAGCTGGCCGACCGGCGAGGCCATCTACTCGACGGTAAAGGGCGACCGGATGCTGCTCACTTTCACCGACTCCGTCCAGATGTGGGATGTCACCGACCGCATCGCGCCCGAGCCCCTCGGACTACCGATCACCGCGCGGATCGGGAAGGTCGTCAACGCTGGATTCAGCCTCGATGGCAGCCTGGTCGCCATGGTCCTCGCCGACCGCCGTAGCGACTCGGACGTTCACTACTTCAGCCAGATCTGGAATCTGGACGACCCTACGCACCCACGCTTGATCGCCGAAACCGACACGGAACTCACCGCCGGCCTACAGTCGTCCCCATTCCTGCCCGACAACCGGACCATCGCCATCACCAAGGGCGATCGCTTCGGCCTGTGGGATATCGACGCACCAGAGACCTTCACTCCGCTCATCGACACGATCCGCACCGAAATCGGCCCGATCAGCTGGATATCGGCCTCAGCGGACGGCACCGAGCTGGCCGTTTCGAGTGACGACGGCACAACCAGCCTGTGGAACCTCGACGACCCCCACGCACCACGCAAGTACGGCGGCTCGCTCGGCCCCGCCGACGGTCGCACCCGACAGGTAACCATGCACCCACGTGGCGAACAGCTCGTGATCGTCACCGACAACGGCCAGCTCGGCGTCTGGGACCTCGACGCCGAGACCGTCGCCGCACGGATCTGCGCGTCGACCGGCCGACTCACCCAAGCCGTATGGCGCGGGCAGGTCGCGAACGTCGCCTACCGCTCCCCCTGCCCCTGAACCCGGGCAATTATCAGGGTTACCCCCGATGTGCGGAAGGGGTGGCTCGGCACACCATGGATGACATGAGCAGAACGAGCTTCTCCGACCAGGTTCACCAGATGTGGCAGACGCGGCCCGTCCGGCTGCCTCGGCAGGGGCCGATCGCCGGGGTGGCGGCGGGTTTCGGGTTGCGGTACGGGGTGGACCCGGTGCTCGTGCGGGTGGCCTTCGTGGTGTCGACCATTTTCGGTGGGGCCGGGATCGTGCTGTACCTGCTGGCCTGGCTGGTGCTGGGGTCGGCGGGCAACGAGGTGTCGGCGGCGCAGGCCCTGTCGTCCCATGATCAGGGGTCGCATTCGCAGACCAAGACGATCGTGTTGATCGTCGCGCTGGCGATCGCCGTGTCGACCATGGGGCCGATCGGGCTGGGGATGGGCGGCGGCGGGGTGGTCAGCTTCGGGCTGATGCTCGCGGGCTGGTGGATGCTGTATCTGCGTCATCCCGAGCTGCCTGCGGGGTTCGATGCCTACCGGTCTCCGCTCGGCACGACGGGCTACCCGGGTGCGGGCTACCCGACCGGCGTCCCGGTGCGCGGCTATCCGTACAACCCGGAGGTACCGCCGACGGGGATGTACACGCCCTACACCAAGCTCCCCGACGCCTACGTGCCCGATCCGGCGACTGCTCGTGCGGCCACGGCCGAATCGACCCCGCTGTTGCGTGTCGACGCCACCGAGACGGTCGTTCTGCACAAGGACATCGCCGAAACCGGTGAAACCACGTCGGATTCGGTAGACACGGTCCGGATCACTGTGACGCCGACAGCATCCAGCGAGCCCAGGCAAGAAGACGCCGATCCGACCGCTGATTCGGAGCCGACCAGTCGGCTCGACGTCACCGACGTGACTTCGGACGCACCGCAAGCCGCCGAGCTGCGCGAGCAGACAACGGATCAGGCTCGTCCGGTTGATGATTCGGCCGCGCCCGTCGATCTCGACAAGCGTGCGAACAGCCCGAAAGCCGAGGTCATCGAGACTCCTGAAGCCGAAGTGATCGGCACCACCGCGGTTCTGCACAAGAACCTCCCGGGAACCATCTCTCCCGCACCTGAACCCGCTCGTATCAACGCGCAGGTGCCCAATGGCTGGGACCCGCTCGCCGTCGCCCCCCTCGCCTGGGAACTCCTGGAAGCGGCACCCCAGCACGCCCCAGTAGCACCACCGCCACCGAAACGCCCCCGCTCCCGGCTGACTCCGGTCACCATCGGCCTGGCGATCCTCGCCGCGGCGCTGGCGGGTGCCGCAGCGGCCTCGGGCGTCGAATGGATGACCCCGGCCCGGATCGCCGCTTTCGCCTTGGCCGTGGTCGGACTCGGCCTCGTCGTCGGCGCGTTCCTGCGGCGCGGGTACGGGCTGCTGGTGCTCACCGCCCCGCTGGCCGGTTTCGTCGTGTTGGCCTCCCTGATCGGGCCGATCGAATTCGACAGCGCCACCATGGGTGACCGCGCCTGGGCACCGGTCGCGCTCACCGAACTACAGCCGAGCTACGCGGTGAACATGGGCTCGGGCACGCTGGACCTGCGCGAGCTGAACCTCACCGAATCCCGCACCGTCGAGGTGTCGGTGAACATGGGCGAGGCCACCGTCCTGCTACCGGAGAACATGACCGTGAAAACTACTTGCGAGGTCGACATGGGCGAATCACACTGCACCGACGGCATTTCCGGACCCAACACCCCCGGTGCCCCGGTCCTGGACCTGCGCGTCGCGGTGCACATGGGTGAGGCGGCGGTGAATCGTGGCTGAGCAGAACAGCGTCGAGACCCGGCGCCGACCCGCGTTCACCCTGCTGACCACCGGCCTGATCGCGCTGGCCGTGAGCGTCTGGGCACTACTGGGCGCACCCACCCCCGACGAGGGCGGCATCCTGCCCGTCGGCTGGGGCGTGGTGATCGCGGCCATCGTCATCGGACTGCTGCTCACGCTGGCACCGAGCCGTAAACACCACTGACCGAAGGACGACCCAGGAAACCAGCAATGGCCCGTCATCGTGACGGGCCATTGCTGTTGGACGAGACCAGTTGAAGGACAAGGGCGATGGACGAATCCGATAAGCAACCGGAAACCCGGCTGGCGAAGGTCCTGCCACCGGCCACCCACCGACCGCACACCGGCGGCTTCCTCCTCGGCAGGCTCCTGCTCACCCAGGCGGCGCCGCCACGACCGGCCTAGTTCACTCCCACTCGATGGTGCCCGGCGGCTTGCTCGTCACGTCGAGGACCACGCGGTTGACGTCGGCCACCTCGTTGGTGATGCGCGTCGAGATCCGTTCCAGCACGTCGTAGGGCAGCCGGGTCCAGTCCGCGGTCATCGCGTCCTCGCTCGACACCGGACGCAGCACGATCGGGTGACCGTAGGTGCGACCGTCGCCCTGCACACCGAC
The DNA here is from genome assembly GCF_001613085.1 of Nocardia salmonicida NBRC 13393. Taxonomy (GTDB): domain Bacteria; phylum Actinomycetota; class Actinomycetes; order Mycobacteriales; family Mycobacteriaceae; genus Nocardia; species Nocardia salmonicida. The sequence goes on along the minus strand of NZ_BDBR01000010.1, from coordinate 120,151 downwards.
CGAACGCACGTCGGCGAGCAGCACGACCGGGCACTGCCAGATCTGCTTGTCCAGACCGGCGGCGGTGAGTTCTTCGCGGGCGATGGCGTCGGCTTGGCGGAGCAGTTCGAGCCGGTCGGCGGTCACCTCGCCGACGATGCGGATGGCGAGACCTGGGCCTGGGAAGGGCTGGCGGGCAACGATTTCCTCGGGCAGGCCCAGTTCACGACCGACCGCGCGGACCTCGTCCTTGAACAGCAGGCGCAGCGGCTCGACCAGGTCGAACTCGAGGTCGTCGGGCAGGCCGCCGACATTGTGGTGACTCTTGATGTTCGCGGTGCCGGTGCCGCCACCGGATTCGACGACGTCCGGGTACAGGGTGCCCTGGACCAGGAACTCGACCTTCGGGTCGCTGCCTTCGACCGCACCCTCTTCGATGACGATGCCCGCGACCGCGTCCTCGAACGAGCGGATGAACTCGCGACCGATGATCTTGCGCTTCTCCTCGGGATCGGAGACGCCCTTCAGTTCGCCGAGGAACTTGTCCACCGCGTCGACGGTCACCAGCTTGGCGCCGGTCGCGGCGACGAAGTCCTGCTGGACCTGCTCGCGCTCACCGGCCCGCAGCAGACCGTGGTCGACGAACACACAGGTGAGCCGGTCACCGATCGCGCGCTGCACCAGCGCGGCCGCCACGGCGGAGTCGACACCACCGGACAGACCACAGATGGCGTGACCGTCACCGATCTGCTCGCGCACACTCTCGATCAGCGACTCGGCGATATTCGCCGGGGTCCACTGGGCGGGGATGCCCGCGAGCTCGTGCAGGAAGCGGCTGAGCACCTGCTGGCCGTGCGGGGAGTGCAGCACCTCGGGGTGGTACTGGACACCGGCCAGACGACGCGCGCGATCCTCGAACGCGGCGACCGGGGCCCCCGCGGTGGTGCCGGTGACCTCGAAGCCCTCGGGGGCGTCGGTCACCGCGTCACCGTGCGACATCCACACCGGCTGGATGGTCGGCAGACCGCCGTGCAGCACACCACCATCGATGTTCAGTTCGGTGCGGCCGTATTCGCGGGTGCCGGTGTGCGACACCGTGCCGCCCAGTGCCTGCGCCATCGCCTGGAAGCCGTAGCAGATGCCGAACACGGGCACGCCGAGATCGAACAGCCGCGCGTCGAGTTGCGGTGCGCCCTCGGCATATACGCTCGACGGCCCACCGGACAAGATCACGGCCAGCGGCTGCTTGTCGGCAATCTCTTCCACTGTCATCGTGTGGGGAATCACCTCGGAGAACACCCGCGCCTCACGCACCCGTCGGGCGATCAGCTGGGCGTACTGCGCGCCGAAGTCGACGACGAGGACCGGTCTCTGAGTATCTGCCACCGCCACAGTTTAGTGACGGGGTGCGACGAGCAAGCAGCGGGCATCGTCGGAGCCCGGACTCGCCGTAGTGACTGTGCACGACGCGCCCACATTCTTGGGCGTGGCGGGGTGGCTCTGGCTATCCTCGTCCTCGTGCCATTCGCCCGCGCGATCGACGCCGACATCTACTACGAGGACAGCGGTGGCACGGGTCCGGTGGTGTTGCTCGCCCACGAATTCTTCATGGATCGCACGATGTTCGCCTCGCAACAGGCCGCACTCGCACCCGAATTCCGGATCGTCGCCTGGGACGCGCGCGGTCACGGCCGCACCAAAGACCAGCGGTTGCCCTTCACCTACTGGACCGCGGCCCGCGACGCGCTGACCGTGCTCGACTCGATCGGCGCCGAACGCGCCATCGTCGGCGGTACCGCGCAAGGGGGCTTCACCGCCTTGCGGACCGCGCTGGTCGCGCCGGAACGGGTCGCCGCGTTGATCTTGATCAGTACCGAGGCGCACGGGCCGACCCTCGGCCAGTCCACCGCCACCCAGCGGTTCCTCGACGAGTGGCACGACCGCAGCTCCCGCGAGGAAGCCGCGGGCCGGCTGGCCGACTGGCTCATCGGCGACGACACCTGGTACCGCGACATCTGGACCCGGCGCTGGGTCGGCGACGCCCACAGCGGACTCGACGCCGCCGTGGGCTGCCTGCTCGGGCGCGATTCGGTGCTCGACCGCTTGCGCGAGATCACCTGCCCGGCGCTGATCATCCACGCCACGCAGAGCGGCATCGCGGGTGCGAGGGCTCGCACGCTGGCCGACGGGCTCACCGCCTCCACCTTCGTGGAGATCGATGGCGCCCGTCTGGCCGTCACGATGACCCACCCGGAACCGGTCAATACCGCGATCTCCCGGTTCCTGCGGGATCGGGTCTCACTGACCCACGTGCGTTAGCGCTTTCAGCGGACGCTGAGCCCGACCTTCTGGAATTCCTTGAGGTCGGAGTAGCCGGCCTTGGCCATCGAACGACGCAGGCCACCGACCAGGTTCAGCGAACCGAACGGGTCGTCGGAGGGGCCGTAGAGCACGCGCTCGAGGTTCGGGCGGGCCACCGCGCCGTCGGGGCCGTCGAGCCAGGCCTCGTCGACCGGCAGGAACGAACCGCGCGGCACCGAGGGGTGCGCGGTGGCCGAGGGCCAGTACCAGCCACGACCGGGCGCCTCGGCCGACGCCGACAGCGGCACACCGAGCATCACGGCATCGGCGCCACAGGCGATGGCCTTGGCCAGCTGACCCGAGGTGGCCACATCGCCGTCGGCGATGACGTGCACGTACCGGCCGCCGGTCTCGTCGAGGTAATCGCGACGGGCCGCGGCGGCATCGGCGATCGCGGTCGCCATCGGGACGCCGATGCCGAGCACCTCGCCGGTGGTGGTGGCGCCGGGGAACGAGCCGTAGCCGACGATGACGCCCGCCGCACCGGTGCGCATCAGGTGCAGCGCGGTGCGGTGATCGCTCACGCCGCCTGCCACAACCGGCACATCAAGCTCGGCGATGAAGGTCTTGAGGTTGAGCGGCTCGTCGCCGCCGACGTGCTCGGCGGAGATGATGGTGCCCTGCACGACCAGCAGGTCGATGCCGGCCTGGAGCAGCGCCGGGGTCAGCGCGCGGGCGTTCTGCGGGCTCACGCGCACCGAGGTGGTCACCCCGGCCGCCCGGACCTGCGCGACGGCGGCGGCGAGCAGGTCGGGCTGCATCGGCGCGGCGTGCAGTTCCTGCAGCAGCGAGATGGCCTTTTCGTAACCCCCCTTGTCGACCAGATCCAGCAGCTGATCGATCTTGGCCTGCACGTCGGCGTGGCGCGCCCAGAGGCCTTCGCCGTTGATCACACCGAGGCCGCCCTGGCGACCCAGCTCGATCGCGAACTCCGGCGAGACCAGCGCGTCGGTGGGGTGCGCGAGCACCGGGATCTCGAAACGGTAGGCATCGAGCTGCCAGGCCAACGAGACCAGCTTGGACGAACGCGTCCGCCGCGAGGGAACGATATCGACGTCATCGAGTTCGTAAGTCCGACGGGCGACCCGCCCCATACCGATTTCGACCATGTCACGCACAGTTGCTCCTGTGTTTTTGGAGCGCTGGCGCGCTCGAGTTCGCGGCCACCACGGGCCGCCGGTCAGGCACCGCCGCTTGCTCCTTGGTCGCCTACAACGGCGGCGCCTGACCGGCGACCCGGCCGCGAACCGCCGCTGCGCGGCGGACCCTCCTCGAGGTCGGGTCGTGCGTGGCCAGGAGTGCCAGTAGGCGGCGGACTCGGAGCCTGCCTGCATTGCCCTTGTGCGCCGGGAGCGTACCTCCCGGCGCACAAACGCATCTATTGTACTCAGCCGCGCCCGGTGTAGTTCGGGGCCTCGACGGTCATCGTGATGTCGTGCGGGTGGCTCTCCTTGAGACCCGCCGCGGTGATCTGCACGAACTGCGCGCCCTGGAGGTGCTCGATGTTCTGCGAACCGGTGTAGCCCATCGCGGCGCGCAGGCCGCCGACGAGCTGGTGGATCACCTGGTTGACCGGGCCGCGGAACGGAACGCGGCCTTCGATGCCCTCGGGGACGAGCTTGTCCTCGGCGAGCACGTCGTCCTGGAAGTAGCGGTCCTTGGAGTACGACTTGGCCTGGCCGCGGCCCTGCATGGCGCCGAGGGAGCCCATGCCGCGGTAGCTCTTGAACTGCTTGCCGTTGACCAGGATCAGCTCACCGGGCGACTCGGCGGTGCCCGCGAGCAGCGAGCCGAGCATCACGGTGGACGCGCCCGCGGCGATGGCCTTGGCGACGTCGCCGGAGTACTGCACGCCACCGTCGGCGATCACCGGCACACCGGCGGCCCTGCAGGCGGCCACGGCTTCGAGGATCGCGGTGATCTGCGGCGCGCCGACACCGGCGACCACCCGGGTGGTGCAGATGGAGCCGGGGCCCACACCCACCTTCACCGCGTCGACGCCCGCCTCGACGAGCGCGGCGGCGCCGGCGCGCGTGGCGACATTGCCGCCGACGATCTGGATCCGGTCACCGACCTCGGCCTTGACCTTGGCGACCATCTGCAGCACCTGCGACTGGTGGCCGTGCGCGGTGTCGACGATCAGCACGTCCACCCCGGCGTCTGCCAGCGTCATCGCCCGCGACCAGGAATCCTCGCCGACACCGATCGCGGCGCCGACCAGCAGGCGGCCGTCGCGGTCCTTGGTGGCGTTGGGGTACTGATCGGTCTTGACGAAGTCCTTGACCGTGATCAACCCACGCAGGCGGCCGTTGCCGTCGACGATGGGCAGCTTCTCGATCTTGTGGCGGCGCAGCAGACCGAGCGCGGCTTCGGCGGTGACACCCTCACGCGCGGTGATCAGCGGCGCCTTGGTCATCACCTCGTCCACGCGGCGATCCTGATCGACCTCGAAACGCATGTCGCGGTTGGTGATAATGCCCACCAGCGCGCCGGTCTCGTCCACCACCGGCAGACCCGAGATGCGGAAGCGGGCGCACATCGCGTCGACCTCGGCGAGGGTATCGGTGGGACGACAGGTGACCGGATCGGTCACCATGCCAGCCTCGGAGCGCTTCACCGTCTCCACCTGGGCGGCCTGATCGGCGGCCGAGAGATTGCGGTGCAACACGCCCATACCGCCCGCACGCGCCATGGCGATGGCCATGCGCGCCTCGGTGACGGTGTCCATGGCCGAGCTCACCAGCGGCGTACGCAGGGTGATGTCCCTGGTCAGCCGACTGGATGTCTCGACCGAGCTGGGGATGAGATCCGAGGCGGCAGGCAGCAACAGCACGTCGTCGAACGTGAGGCCGAGCATGGCGATCTTGGTCGGATCGTCGCCCCCCGTAGGAGGGCGCACCGCGGTTCGTTCGCCCGACACGGGATTACTCATTCGGATCGACCCCTCCTGGTCGTCATAGCAGCCGACGCGGTAGACACAGTGCGTCGGTGCTCGAGCGGAAAAAAGCTTTCGGATGGTCGGCAAGAACAAAGTCGCCGACGCCTGCATTCCATGGTATCCGGCGGCCGCGGACGCCTGTGAAGTGAGCCCTTCCGCAAAACTTGCCCGGTGCATCGCTGGCGCGATGCACCAAGTACTGCGTACCGTGGGGATGTGCGTGACCATCTACCACCTGGCCTGCCGCCGGATCCCTTCGCCGGAGACCCCTCCGATCCGTCTGCCGCGCTCGATGCGATCGAGCCCGGTGAGCCGTTGGATCCTCATGAGCGCCTCGCGGTCGAGGAAGATCTCGCAGACCTCGCCGTATACGAAGCCCTGCTGGCACATCGCGGAATCCGCGGTCTGGTCGTCAGCTGTGAGGATTGTCGGCAAGATCACTACCACGACTGGGACATGCTGCGGGCCAACCTGCTGCAGCTACTCGTCGACGGCACCGTCCGTCCGCACGAGCCCGCCTACGATCCCACCCCCGAGGCTTACGTCACGTGGGACTACTGCCGCGGCTACGCGGACGCGTCGATGAACGAGGCGTTCCACGGCGACGGCTTCGACGGGTTCGACAACTGAGCTCCGCGTCGACTCGGCACAGCTGAGTCTGTCGCGGACGCCTGCCCTCCCCCGCTCTCGGTCACGCGTGCGTGGGGGACCTCGCAGGCCCGCATTTCGAACACCCCCAGCACACAACGAAGGCCCCGAACCTGTTCGGGGCCTTCGTTTTTGTTCAATTCATCGTTCTACGAAGAGGGCACCGCGGGTGGCGACTGCAGGATCGTCGCCTGCGTGGGCACCTGCTGCGTGGGCGGCAGGATCGGCGGCAACGGTGACGACGTCGGGACCACCGTCGGCACGGTGACCGGCGGTGGTTCGGCGATGGTCGTCTGCGGTGTCGTCGGGTCGACCGTGACCGGCGGCGGACTCACCGGCGGCTGGGTGGTCACCGGTGGTTGCGTCGGCTCGACCGGCGGCAACAGCGGCTTGGTCTCCGGGCCGGGAGATTGCAAGATGACCGGCGGCTGAGTGGACGGACCGGTGCTTTCCGATCCGGGACCGACCGGCGCCACCGGAGCAGTGGTGCCCGGGTTGGTCGCCGGGGGGACCTGAACCGGCGAGCTCGGCTTGCCCGGGGCGGTGGTGGTCGGCGGCAGTTGTGCGCCGACCTCCGGTGCGACCTTGATCAGCTGATCACGCAGCAGGTTCCAGCGCGCGATCAGATCCTGACGCTTGCCCTGGTCGTCGACCTGGCCCGCGTTGGCCGAAGCCTGTTCCAGCCTGGCCTTCGCCTGTTCCGGATTGCCCGAGGTGAGCAGATTCTGCGCGGCGACCAGATCTTCGTCGGCGTACTGTACGACGGTGGACTGCGCCTGCTCACTGAACACGACCTCCTTGACCCGCCAGAGCGGATCGCCGGGGGCCGCGCTGTAGGCGAAGGCCGTGATACCGCCGAACACCAGCGACAATGCCGCTGCTGCCCCGAAAATCGGGCGGACCAGTCGTAGACGTCCGCGCGAGGAAGCTCCGACTCGAACCTGCCGTGCGCCGATCTCCTGATTGACTGCCGCGAACACGGTGTCCAGATCAGGGCCCGCGGGCATCGGCTCGGCCAGAAGGTCGGCCCGCCAATCCGCGAGTAACGACGCCAGCTGGAACTCTTCGGGACTGTCGGTACGAACCGGACCGTCGCTTGCGATCGCGTCGATCAGCGCGTCATCGCTGCGCACCGCCGCGATGTCGACCGGTCCGGAGTCACCGGTGTCCTCGGCGGCGTAGGGACCGCTGTCGTGCGATCCGCGCTGCCAAACTTTCCGGTCGCCTAGACCGCGCTCGCCATCCCTAGCCATACATTTCACCTGCCCTCGCCACTTGTGACTTCAGTTTCGCGAGTGCCCTGTGCTGGGCGACCCGTATCGCTCCCGCCGTGCTGCCCACGGCGACTGCGGTTTCCTCTGCTGACAGACCCATGACCAAACGCAGGATCAGGATCTCTCGATGCTTCTCGGGGAGCGTTGCCAGCAGAGTGTTCATCTGCCTGCTCGTCTCCGAGTCGAGAGCCCGCTGTTCCGGCCCGTGGTCGGTGGATATGACATCTGGTACTTCGGCCATCGCCTCCGCCTTGTTACGGGCGGCGTTGCGATGGGCGTCGGCGACCTTGTGCGAAGCGATTCCGTACACGAAGGCCATGAAGGGCCGACCCTGATCCTGATAGCGGGGCAGGGCGGTCATCACAGCCAAACAGACCTCTTGCGCAACATCGTCCGCGGAGAGCTGTCCACGCTCCGCGGCTCCGATCCGTGCCCTGCAGTAGCGAACTACCAAGGGACGGACCAGTTCCAATACCCGAGCTAAAGCGGTCCTGTCGCCCTGCGCAGCCGCAGCGACGGCGAGGTCCAACTCTTCGCCCATATGCGTCATCGTCAGAGATTTTCCTGGCGTTACGAGTGGCGCGGTCGAATGTGACCGAGCTTCCACCGAAAAGGCGGAACGGGACTAACAATAGCGACCCCCCGATCGGCCGCCAGCGGGCGTGGTCGCTTCTAACCGTGCTCACAGGAAGATCATCCGGAGCAATCACGCACCCAGCGGGGCGATGTCCCCACCCCAGGCTCGTAGACGGGCGCCATGATCTGCGGCTTCGTTCGCCGCGTCGCGCGCTCGCGCCGGTTCGGCGACCCCCGAGCGCAGCATCGCGGTGGCCCAACGCAGTGGGAGAAGGCCGTTTTCGCGACAATCCGTGTCGACCCGCGCGGCCAGTTCCGCCGACCGGGCGAGGTCACCGGTCGCGGCGGTCGCGGCGGCGACGAGTAGCGCCGATTTCACCTGGTGGCGGACCGACGGCAGCGCCGCGGCGAGGTCGACGGCCTCGACCGCGTCGCGCAGCGCCTCGCTCGCTTCGCCGCCGGCGAGCGCGGTCTCGGCGCGCACCCAGTGCCAGCGCACCTCAGCTCGTGGGGGTGCGTCGGCGAGCAGTGGTCGCACGCGCCCGAGCAGCGTGCGGGCCAGGGCGAGTCGGCCGGTGCCGAGCGCGTCGGCCGCAAGCCCCGTATACGCGTCGGCGAGTGCCTCGGCGCGGGCCGCTCCGCCGGCGCCGAGCGCGAACGCCGCCGCGCGGCCGTCGAACGCTGCCGCGCCCGCGTGGTCGCCGAGCTGGCGAAGCAACGATCCGCGGGTGCTCTCGACGAGGGATCGCAGCCCTGGATCCGCTGCTGTTCGGGCCAATATTCGCAGGTCAGCACGGGCGGCGGCATAGCGACCCTGCCCGCCGAGCGCGACCGCGCGGCACCACCGCGACAACGGGTCCGCGGGCTCCGGCAACTCCGTAGCGGCCAGCCCGGGAGTGGGGCCGAAGGCAGTCGAAACGAGTATTTCGGAACCGATATCCGCGGGTGAGGCCGTTGTCTGCACGCCGAGACTCTAGCCGCCACTCGCCCGGGACAGTTCGCGTGTTATGACGCGGAGACTGCCATTCAGCTAATAGTCAGCATTTCTCGCGAGCATCGATGTTGCCATCAGGTAAATCTCCGCTCCTCGGTGCTGCCACCGGAAAGTCTCGAATTCACATGCGTTTCGCGCAATTAACCTTCGCGCCCCGTTTTCGCCATCTACACGCAGTCCGGCCGCGGGGGGCGTTGTGATCCAGCACACCCACTCGCGGTGGGCACCGCCTGTGCGAACCAGGCTCCTACCGGCGCGACCTGGGAAAATCGGGGATGTCGCGGATACGCGAAGACACCCGATCCATAGCCAACCGAACAGTATGGAGGGATCGGGTGTGAAATGTAAATAGTGAGTAGGTTAAATTTCGGCGTTGCAGATTTACGGAACTCATGCGCCGAACTATTGACGGAATTTCCCGCCTGCACCTAACGTAGCTCATCGCCACGGTTGGCGCTGCGCGAAATCGCAGCGACCTCCGAGCGGCACCGTCAGGCACCGTCGAGCCGGCCACCCTCCACCGGGTGGCGCGAAGACCTGCCGCACCACTCGCTCGACAACGCTGACGAGCTCGCGCCACAAGGAGTTCACATGCCCATGCCCACCCACCTCCCCGGACCGAACGCCGATGTCTGGGATTGGCAGATGCGTGGCTCGTGCCGCGGTCAGGACTCCGCGGTCTTCTTCCACCCCGACGGCGAACGTGGCCGCGCCCGCACGGCGCGCGAAATGCGCGCCAAGGAGATCTGCCGGGCCTGCCCCGTCCTCATGCAGTGCCGCACCCATGCCCTCAAGGTCAGCGAGCCCTATGGCATCTGGGGCGGCATGTCCGAGACCGAACGCGAGATGCACGCCCGCCGCAACCGGCGCCGGATGGCCGTCTGAGATCCCGCCGAGCCTGTCTGGCCGGGTTGGCAAATCCGTTCCAATCCGTTTGCCGTGGCGCGCCGAATCTCTAGCAAACAGCTGGCACCCCGAATAAAGACACCCCCGGTCGTGGGAAGGTCATAGCTTCGGGCTAGATTCGTGACCGATGACACAGAATGGGTTCCGAAGCGAAGCCTTTCCACCGATCGTGGATTCTGCGGTTACCGCACGCGCGGCCGAAGGAGTCGAGCTAGCTGCACTGCTGGAACGATGCAGTCTGTCCGACCAGCAGGCCTTTGCCGAGCTGTACGACCGAACGTCTGCGCGCGTTTTCGGCCTGGTCCTGCGGGTGCTCCACGACCCCGGGTACGCGGAGGAGACCACTCAGGAGGTCTATCTCCAGATCTGGCGTACCGCCACCAGTTTCGACCCCGCCAAGGGGTCGGCGGTGACCTGGCTGATGACGCTGGCACACCGGCGCGCGGTCGACCGGGTTCGCGCCGAGCAGGCCCACACCCAGCGCGAGGTCGCGTACGGGATCCGGGTGCTCGGCCACGAATTCGACGAGGTCACCGAGGAGGTGGAACGCAGACTAGAACAACAGGCCGTCCAGCGCGGGCTCTCGACCCTCACCGAGACCCAACGCGAGGCGATCTCGCTCGCCTACTACGGCGGGCGGACCTACGCGGAGGTAGCGCAATACCTCGGCATCGGGTTACCGACCGTTAAGTCCCGGATTCGGGACGGATTGACACGACTGAAGAAAAGTTTGGGGGTGACGTGAGATGAACGAAGCCCAGATCGATCTCGCGCACACCGTCGCGCTCGGATTGATCGACGACGAAGACCATCACGCGATCCAGACCATCATCGATACCGAAGACCCAACCCTGTGTACCGAGTTCTTGCGAGAGCTTCGCGATACCCGCGAAGCCCTCGCCCAGCTCGCGTCCGCAACCCCCACCCCACCGCCTCCGTCTCTGCGCGGCCGTTTACTGGCCGCGCTCGACAGCGAAGATCCGCCGGTAGCCAGCTAGCGGATAACGAAAGGCCCCCAGATCGCGCTCGCGATCAGGGGGCCTTCGTTGTTGTTCGCGCTAGTGCGAGTGACCGTGATGCCCGTGGTCGTCGTCGGCGTCGGCCGGCTTCTCCACGATGGCGCTCTCGGTGGTCAGGATCATCCGTGCGACCGAGGCGGCGTTCACCACGGCGGAACGGGTCACCTTGACCGGGTCGACGACACCGTCGGCGAGCAGGTCGCCGTAGGTCAGGGTGGCGGCGTTGAAGCCTTCCTTGCCCTCGGAGACCTTGGCGACGACAACCGCACCGTCGAGACCGGCGTTGCTGGCGATCCAGTACAGCGGCGCCTCGAGGCCCTTGCGAACCACCTCGACACCGACGGCCTTGTCGCCGGTGAACGAGTCACGCAGCTCGGCCAGCGCGGCAGCGGCGATCACGAGCGCCGAACCACCACCGGGGACGATGCCCTCCTCGACCGCGGCCTTGGCGGCGGCGACCGCGTCGTCGACGCGGTACTTGCGCTCCTTGAGCGCGGTCTCGGTGGCAGCGCCGACCTTGATCACCGCGACGCCACCGGCCAGCTTCGCCAGACGCTCTTCGAGCTTCTCGCGATCCCAGTCGGAGTCAGAGGCCTCGATCTCGCGACGCAGCTGCGCGCTACGGCCCTTGATGTCCTCGTCGGAGCCCGCGCCGTCGATCAGCACGGTCTCGTCCTTGGTGACGACGACGCGACGCGCCTGACCCAGCTGCTCGATGGTGGCCTCGCGCAGGGTGACGCCGAGATCGGGGTTGATCACGGTGCCACCGGTGACGACGGCCAAGTCGTCGAGGAACGCCTTGCGACGGTCACCGAAGAACGGCGCCTTCACGGCGACGGCCTTGATGGTCTTGCGGATCGAGTTGACCACCAGGGTCGACAGCGCTTCGCCGTCGACGTCCTCGGCCACGATCAGCACGGCCTTGCCGGACTCGGCGATCTTCTCGAGCAGCGGCAGCAGATCGGGCAGCGAGCTGATCTTGTCGCGGTGCAGCAGGATGTAGGTGTCCTCGAGCACGGCCTGCTGGGTCTCGGGATCGGTCTGGAAGTAGGGCGAGAGGTAGCCCTTGTCGAACTGCACACCTTCGGTGATGACGAGCTCGGTGTTCGTGGTCGAGGACTCCTCGACCGTCACGACGCCGTCCTTGCCGACCGTGGTGAGCGCCTTGCCGACCATCTCGCCGATTTCCTCGTCACGTGAGGAAACAGTGGCGACCTGGGCGATGGCCTTCTCGCCGGAGACGGGAGTGGCCAGCGCGAGCAGCACCTCCGACACCTTCTCGGCGGCAGCGGCGATGCCCTGGCCGAGGGTGATCGGGTTGGCGCCCGCGGCGACGTTCTTCAGGCCGCCGCGCACGAACGCCTGGGCCAGCACGGTGGCGGTGGTCGTACCGTCGCCCGCGACATCGTTGGTCTTGGTGGCGACGCTCTTGACGAGCTGTGCGCCGAGGTTCTCGAAGGGGTCCTCGAGGTCGATCTCACGCGCGATGGTGACACCGTCGTTGGTGACGGTCGGGCCACCGAAAGCCTTGGCCAGCACCACATGCCGGCCACGGGGGCCGAGGGTCACCTTGACGGCGTCGGCCAGCTTGTCGACACCGCGTTCCAGAGCCCGGCGAGCCTTTTCGTCGAACTCGATCTGCTTGGGCATAAGAGGATTCAGCTCCTGTTTGTGAACGCAATCCGCCCCGGGCCTGTGAAGACGCCGGGGCGGAACGCTGATGCGGCGTTGGCCTTACTTGGTGACGACGGCCAGGATGTCGCGCGCCGAGAGGATGAGGTATTCCCCACCCTGGTACTTGATCTCGGTGCCGCCGTACTTGCTGTAGATGACGACGTCGCCTTCTTTGACATCGACCGGGATGCGGTCACCCTTATCGGTGACGCGGCCCGCTCCGACGGCAATGACGGTGCCCTCCTGCGGCTTCTCCTTGGCCGTGTCCGGGATGACCAGGCCGGAGGCCGTCGTCGTCTCGGCCTCGTTGGCCTGGACGAGGATCTTGTCCTCGAGCGGCTTGATGTTCACGCTCGCCACGTTGAGCCCTCCACTTTCAGGGGAAATTCGGTTGTCCGGAACTGGTGTCCCGGACCGGGTTTCGGTCAGCTCGCGACCCTGCGCACAGCCCCGTCGTCGCGGGTGCCGGAGCCGAAGCCCAGAAGTCGACTGGCACAAGTACAGCTACACAGTGCCGACTAGCACTCTATACGTGAGAGTGCCAGCACTCAAGGTCGGGTTCTGCCGATGTCGCATTATCGACACGCCCACACTGGCCAGTGATCTTCACATCGCCTGCCACAATCTGTAACGTTCGCATAACAGGCTGTGACATAGCACAGGAAAGGCGCCATCCGCTCGGAGAGCACCATCGGCTTGAAGGGAGGTGAACATGCGAACATCCCTCGGCATCTCGGCCGGGAACGAGGTGGTGTGCTCGGCACTGGTCGCAACGGGGCCGGCCGGCGAGCAGAGTTTCGACTACCGGGTCGTTTCCGCAGATGAGGCACATTCCGATCTCGGCGATCTCGTGGCGTCCTCGATCGAATTGATGACCACCCAGCTACCGGTGTCACAGGCCGCGATGGCAGGCGAACCGCTCGGTCGCTATTCCGGCAGCCACCGTCGGGTCGAGTCGGCCCGCTCGCGTCCGCCGACCAGCGTCGCCGTCGCCTACCGCAACAAGGAACAGGCTCAGGCCATCCGGGCCGCGTGCGCCCGCCACCGTGATCTGCGGTTGGTCACCGAGGGCGCCGCCGCCCTCGCCTACCTGCGCCACACCGGACTGCTCGACCGCTACCCCACCGTCGCCGTGATCGACCTGGGCGCAACCGGACTCACTGTCACCGTGGCCGATCAGGTCGACAGTGTGGTCCTGCACTCCGAACGCACGCCGACGCTGAGCGGCAACGCGATCGACGAGCTGATCTACCACCACCTGGTGGACCTGCACTACGCCCGTCGTGGCACCCGGCCCAACCGCACCACCCTGACCAACCGTGGCCGCGCCGCCAAGGAACACCTGTCGCAGGCGCCCGTCGTCACCATCGATCATGTTGCGGGACAGGGGCTCGAGCTCACCCGCCCTGATTTCGAGGAGCTCATCGGCGGCCTGCTGCGCAATATCGCGCTCTTCTCGTCGTCGGTGTTCACCCGGGCGCCGAAGTATCCCGACGCGGTCGCCGTGATCGGCGGGTGCGCCAATATCCCGTGCGTCATCGACATTCTCGCCTCGCGCCTCGACGTACCCGTGCTCACCGTGCCCGATCCCGAGGCCGTGATCGCCAAGGGCGCCGCGCTGGTCGCCGATGCCGCGGCACCGTCCGGACTGTCGGGCGGCGCGAACTCCGACGCACCGAGTGGCACCTTCGCCAAGGTCGTCGGCACCCTCGTCGGCGCGGTGGTGGTGGTCGGCCTGGTGATCGGCTACGGCGTGCAAGCCGTCACGCCCGACACCCCCGATGTCACGCCGGCCGGTACGAGCAGCACCGTGCGTCAATCCCCCTCACCGACGGCGCCCTCCCTGGCACCCGCCCCCGCCAATCGGGAGAGCACCGAACGCACCGGCGCCACCGTTGCCCCACCCGCCACCGAATCGCCCAAGGCCACGACCGGGGCGCCGTCGACGAGCGCGAACGCCACCACCCCGTCCGCGCCCACCTCGACAACGGCCCCCACCCTGCGCCCCGACCCGAACCTTCCGCAGATCCCCTACCCCGAGTCCCCCCTCGGCCGTATGGACAGCGGCTCCTCCGCAGGCGGCGGGCAACAACGCCCCTCCACCCCCAACACCTCTCCCACGCAGGCGCCCGCCAGCAGCACCCTCCCGATCCCGTCGACGACCACGACAGACGAAATCCCCGTACCGCCGGCCGATTGACGAGCCGAGGCGACGGTTCTCCATGGGGCCGTACGGGCGGCCAGGACGGACGCTAGCCGCGCAGGGCGCTCACCGAGACCGGCAGCCCCGGATCCGTGGCGACAGTCAGTTCAGCGGGCAGCGCACCCGCCGCGATCACATGGGCCCCCAGCGCCGCGATCATCACGCCGTTGTCCGTACACAGCCGCGGCTTCGGCACGCGAAGCGTCAAGCCCGCCGCAGCACAACGCTCTTCGGCGAGTGATCGAATGCGCGAGTTGGCGGTGGCGCCGCCCCCGAGCACGATCGTGTCGACACCGACGTCGTTCGCCGCGCGCACTGCCTTCATCGTCAGCACATCCGCCACCGCCTCCTGGAAGGACGCGGCGATATCGGGAATGGGCAGCTGGTCGGCAGTGATGCCCTGACGCTGCGCGGCCTCGACGTAGCGGGCCACCGCGGTCTTGAGGCCGGAGAAGGAGAAGTCGTAGCGTGCGTCACGGGGCCCGGTCATCCCGCGAGGGAAGGCGATCGCGCGTGCGTCGCCCGAGGCGGCGGCAGCGTCGAGGGCGGGCCCGCCGGGATAGCCGAGACCGAGCAGACGCGCCACCTTGTCGAACGCCTCCCCCGCGGCATCGTCGACCGTGCTGCCGAGCTCGGTGATCGGCTCACCCAGATCCGTGACCTGCAGCAGATGCGTGTGTCCGCCGGAGACGAGCAGCGCCACCGCGGGCGGCATCGGCCCGTGCTCGAGGGTATCGACCGCCACATGCCCACCGAGGTGGTTGAGCGCGTAGAACGGCACATCCCACGCCGCCGCGTAGGCCTTGGCCGCGGCCACCCCCACCAGCAGCGCACCGGCCAGTCCCGGCCCGATGGTGACGGCGAGCGCGTCGGGCTTGCTGATTCCCGCGGTCGCCAGCGCACGACGCATCGCGGGCACGATCGCCTCGAGATGGGCGCGCGAGGCGATCTCGGGCACCACGCCACCGAAGCGCGCGTGCTGGTCGACGCTGGAGGCGACCTCGTCGGCGAGCAGTTCGACCGAGCCGTCGGAATGACGGCGCACGATGCCGACTCCCGTTTCGTCGCACGAGCTCTCGATCCCCATGACGATCACGACAACACCTCGTCCTGCCGACCGCGCGCGGCCCACTCGTCGGCCGCGGCGGTCAGTTCCGGACGTCGCATCGTATACGCGTCGGCACCGCTGGGGTGGTAGTAGTTCTTGCGCAGCCCGATGATGTGAAAACCGTGCTTGGCGTACATCGCGATGGCGGGCGCGTTGTCGGTGCGCACCTCGAGGAACACCGGCCCGCCACGTTCGGCCGCCGTGGCCAGCAGCGCTTCGAGCAGCAGCGTGCCGATGCCACCCCGGTGACATTGCGGGTCGACACCGATCGTGTGCACCTCGGCCTCGGGATGTGCATCGTCACCGAGCAGCGCGATGCCCGCGTAGCCGACCATCATCCCGTCGGCATCGCGCGCGGTGATGTAGCGGTTGTGCCCACCCGCCAGCTCGGACCGGAACGACACCGCTTGCCACGGGTCGTCCTCGGGAAACAGCAGGTGCTCCAGTTCGACGCAGCGGTCGATATCGGGCAGCGTCATGGGAGCGATCAGGTAATCGGTCACGGCACTCACGCCCCGGTTCGGTCGAGGGTGCGGAAGCTGTTCTCCACCGCATCGGGCCTACGCAGATACA
Source organism: Nocardia salmonicida NBRC 13393 (assembly GCF_001613085.1). Lineage (GTDB taxonomy): Bacteria > Actinomycetota > Actinomycetes > Mycobacteriales > Mycobacteriaceae > Nocardia > Nocardia salmonicida. The sequence continues at coordinate 103,898 of NZ_BDBR01000010.1, read as the reverse complement.
GCGGCACCAGCGCTTCCGGCACGTCTCCGGCCAGTAGCGCGGACGCGGCGACGGTGACCAGCCCGGCAGGCGACGGCGTCTCGCTGGGCAGCACCGGTAGATCGAAATAGTCGACGTGCGCGGCCGACCCGGCGACGGCGGAGGCATCACCCACCGGTACCTCGGCGGCCTTGTTCACCTCGGGACCGGCGACCCGCGCCCCGTTCAGATACTTGGCCCAGTACACCTCGCGCCTGCGCGCATCGGTGACCACCAGCAGTTCGCCGGGATCGCGCTTCTCACCGATGGTGTCGGCGGCGATCGCGTCGAGACTGCACACCCCGTGCACGGGTAGCCCTAATGCGTCGCCGAAGGCGGCCGCGGTGGCCATCCCGACGCGTAGCCCGGTGAACGGTCCCGGTCCCAGCCCGACGACGACCGCGTCGAGCTCACCGCGGCTCACCCCCGCTTCGGCCAGGCATTCCAGGATCTGCGGAGTGAGGACCTCGGCGTGCGCGCGGGCGTCGACCTTCACGCGGGCAGCGAGCGTCGCCACGGCGGGCCGGGTGCCGGGTTCAACGGCAGGTGACAGGTGCACCAATCCCGCTGTAACGGCGGGTGTCGCGGTGTCGACTGCTAGTACGAGCATGATTGTCTCAACAATACCGGGTGGTATCGGCGCTCGGCGCGCACCGGTGCGCGCGTGATCGCGCGCTATTCGATCCATTCCCAGATCGCCGTGCGCACATCGGATTCCGGCTCCCGGGCGAGTTGGACTCGCAAGTGCCGGTCGGCGAGGTGTTCGACCACCCCCTTGCCCCATTCCACGACGACGACCGCGTGGTGCAGGTCGGTGTCGAGGTCGAGCGAGTCCAGTTCGTCGAGGTCGCCGGCGAGCCGATAAGCGTCGACATGAACCATCGCCACCCCGGGCGTGCCGTCCGGGCGCACCCCCGCCTTGTGCGCTCGCGCGATGATGAACGTCGGCGAGCTGACCCGGCCCGCGACACCGAGTCCGGCGGCGATTCCTCTGGTCAGCGCGGTTTTACCGGCGCCGAGCGGGCCGTCGAGAACAACCAGGTCACCCGGGCGCAGGGTGGCCGCCAGTTCGCGGCCGAACGCTTCGGTGTCCTCGACCGTGTCGAGCACGCGCTGGTGCGGATCAGCCACCGACGGCCTCCTCGCCGCGTGTGTCGGTGATCCCCGCGCGCGCCAGCAGCCGATCGAGTGCGGCCAGGCTCACCTCGGGAAACTGCAGGTGCGGCATGTGCGCCGCCTCACCCACCCGGACCAGTTCGCTGCTCGGCAGTTCCGCCGCCAGTTCGCGGGAGTTACGGAACGGGATCACCACGTCGTGCGCGCCGCCGAGAATCAGCACCGGCAATTCGCCCAGGACCGGCAATGCGGCCGATTCATCGTGCAGCTCAATCGCTTTCAGAAATTTCTCGATGGTGCCGACCGGGGTTCGGTCGATCATCATCGTGGTGAATCGCGACAGTGTCGGACTCACCGGGCCGTGGAACGAACTGACATGCAGGATCGGCGTCACCACGTGCTTGCTCGCACTGCGGCTGAACTGCACCAGCGTCGGCGCCGTTCGCACCGCCAGCCGGAAGCCGTCGACCGCGGGGTGCCGAATCAGTTGCGAGATCCCGGTCGCGGTCACCTCCGCGGCCGCGGTGCTCAGCAGCCCGACGGCGCGCACCCGCGTCGCGAACAGCTCCGGGAACTGCGCGGCCGCCGCGAGCACTGCCATTCCGCCGAGCGAATGACCGACCAGCACCACTGGTCCCTTCGGCGCACACTCGCGGATGACGGTGGCGACGTCGTGACCGAGTTGAGCGACCGTGCAGCTGTCGGTACTCGGCGTGCCGGAGCGTCCGTGTCCGCGCAGATCGAAGAAGACCATCCGCAGCCGCGATCCCCACTGCTGCGCGAGATCACGGCGCTGGAAGTGGAACGACTCCATGCTGTTGCAGAATCCGTGCACGAAAACGACCGTGAACTCGGCGGAATCGTCACCGAAGGTACGGGTGGCCAGCGACACACCGTCGTCGGCGAGCACCGACCCCGGCTCGTCCTCGTCGATCAGGGCGAAGTTCTCGTCGCGATACTCGTCCCGTTCGGCAGGCCACCGCACCCGGGCGCCGATCTGGCGCAAGGTGTGGGCGATGGCGAGCCCCGCGAGCAGCCCCGCGGTCGCCAACCCGCCGCGACGGATCACCGTGCGCCGGGTCATCGGCCCGTCCCCACGTAGCGGCGGACCACGCGACCACGAGGCGCGCAGACGACCTCGTAGTCGATGGTGTCCAGCGCCCGCGCCCAGTCGAGCGCGTGTGGCTGTCCCGCGCCGCCGCCGAACAGCACCGCGCGGTCGCCCTCCCGCACTCCGCCCGCGTTGTCGCCGAGGTCAACCATGAACTGGTCCATGCACACCCGTCCGACATTACGGTGTCGCGCTCCGCCCAACCACACCTCGAAACGCCCACTCAGCGACCGGAATACGCCGTCGGCATACCCCGCGGGCACCAGCGCGATCGTCGTGTCGCGCGGCGCGATCCAGCGATGCCCGTACGACACGCCCTCCCCCGCCGCCACCTGTTTCACCAGTGCGACCTCCGCCTGAAAGGTCATCGCCGGCTTCAAACCGAATTGCCCGAGCTCCGGGATGGGCGAGAGCCCGTATACCGAGATGCCCGGCCGAACCATGTCGAAATGCAGATCGGGTCTGGTCAACGTGGCCGCCGAATTCGACAGATGCACGAGCTCGGGTTCGAGCCCGTGTTCCTTGGCCAGCGCGATCGCCTCGATGAACCGCTCCCGCTGCTGATCCATCATCGGATGCCCCGGCTCATCGGCATGCGCGAGGTGGGAGAAGATCGCCCGCAACCGCACCACCTGTCCGTCGACGAGCCCCCGCAGCGCCTGCAAGAGCTGCGGATACTCCGTCACCGACACCCCGTTGCGATTGAGCCCCGTATCGACCTTCACCGTCACCGTCGCGGTCTGACCCACCACCAGCGCGGCTCGCTCCACCGCGCGCAGCTGCGCCAGCGAGGACACCCCGATCTCGAGGTCCCCCGCGATGGCGCCCGCGTAGTCGGCGTCAACGGTATTGAGCCAGCAGAGAACAGGGGCCGTGATCCCCGCCGCCCGTAATGCCAGCCCCTCGCCGACAGTGGTCACCCCGAGCTCCCGAGCCCCCGCCCCCAACGCGGCCCGAGCCACCTCGACTGCCCCATGGTTGTACCCGTCGGCTTTGACCACCACCATCACAGCGGCCCCCTGCGCGTACTCCCGCAACACCCGCACGTTATGAGCAATGGCATCCAAGTCGACGACCGTCTCCACTTGCGCATTCACACCCCCGATCGTGCCAGGACCCACCGAATACCTCATACCTGGGCCATACCCCCGCCACGCTCCGGAGAACCACCGCCGATCTCCCGCAACACCCGCACAGCCCCCCGAACATGGCCGAGCAAAGGCATCGCAGAGATGGGCGCCCCTGCCCCCTGGCCCCCATAAGCGGCCGTATAGGCGGCCAAAGCGTGAACCCGAGCCCCCGCGGCAGCAGCCCACCCCGCCTCACGCCCCGCGGCAAGCAACGCCCCGATTATCCCCGACAGCACATCCCCCGACCCCGGCGTAGCGGCCCAGTCCCCACCCGCGTCATTGACCAGCGTCGCTTTCCCAGGCGAAGCGATGATCGTCGCCCGCCCCTTGAGCAACACCGTCACACCCCAGTCCTCGGCCAGCCCCCGCACCGCGCCCACGCGATCACCCCCCACCGCAGCCCCGGTCAACCGAGCGAATTCCCCCGCATGCGGCGTGAGCACCGTCGGAGCCGAACGCCCCCGAACCAGCCCCGGTTCCTCGGAGAGAATCGTCAGCCCATCCGCATCCACCAACACCGGCAGGTCGGAACCCAGCACCTCAGCCAACCGATCCCGAGCCCCCGAATCGGTACCACCACCCGGCCCGACCACCCAGGCCTGCACCCGCCCCGCCTCCGAGATCGACGAGCTGGCAACGACTTCGGGGAACTTCTCCAATACCTCGGCATCGGACCCCACATACCGAACCATCCCCGACGTAGCCGCCACCGCCGCCCCCGTACACAACACCCCCGCCCCCGGATACTTCGCACTCCCCGCACAGACCCCCGTCACCCCTTGACTGTATTTGTCATCAGCAGGCCCCGGCACCGGCCAACCCGCCCCCACCGCCGCCGGATCGAGCTGCACCAACCCAGCCTCTGGAAGACGCAATCCGATCGGCACCAACACAATTCGCCCACAGCGCGGCACCGCCAACGCATGCACCGGCTTATAGGCGCCGAATGCAACCGTCACATCCGCCGTCACCGCGGGCCCGTCCACCGCGCCCGTCTCAGGATCGACCCCACTGGGCAGATCGACCGAGATGAACGGAACATCGAGGGCCGCAACCACTTCCGCCGCCCTTGGCCGCAACGAACCTCGTCCGGCGATCCCCACGATCCCATCGATCACCAGATCAACTGAATCGAGCCGGTCGACCACCCGTCCCCCGCCCGCCCGCAGGGCTGTGAGCCCTTCTTTATGCGCCCGTTCAGGATTCAACAGAACGGCCGATACCCGAACACCCCGCCGTCGCAGAAAGACCCCCGCCCACAACGCATCCCCGCCGTTGTCTCCTGACCCGACCAGCAACCCCACTGCTCGCCCGACCACTCCCCCGGTCCGCGACCGCAATTCGTCGACGACCACCCCTGCCAGCCCGAAGGCCGCCCGGCGCATCGGCGCACCCGCGGACACCCGAGTGAACAGCTCGGCTTCCGCGGCCCGAACCTCGTCGACGGTGTAGTAGCCACGCCGATCCGACATAGTCGCCTCCCAGCTGCCCGAAACGGGCCGCCGACCGGCCCGGGATCGCTCGCAGACTACGCTCCACACCCATGTCGATGGTTCGTCACCGCGCCGCATCCGCCCGGTTTGTCGCCGGATTCGTCGTGGCCGCCGCCCTGTTGTCCGCCGGCTGTTCCGGCGACTCCGGAAACGCCGCCACCACCACAACCCGCAAACCCCGCCCGGTCACCACCACGACCAGCACCCAACAACACCCACCCACCAACCTCACGGTCGAGGTCGGCGGCATGAGTTACGCCCCCGCCGACGCCACCATCAAGGTCGGCGAGACGGTCACCTGGAAGTTCTCCGACAAGGTCCCCCACAACGTGCAGGGCATCGGCGACAAGGCGATGGGCCTCAACAGCCCCATCATCGACAAGGGCGAATGGTCCTACACCTTCACCCAACCAGGCACCTACCGCTACCTGTGCACCCTGCACCCGGACATGCGCGGCTCCATCACGGTCAAGTGAGCCTGCCGGCCTCGCGATGAGGCCGGCCCAGGGCCCTATTCGACGGTGACCGACTTGGCCAGGTTGCGGGGCTTGTCCACGTCGTAGCCCAGCGTCTGCGCCACCTCGGCGGCGAAGATCTGCAAGGGCACCGTGGACAGCAACGGCTGGTACAGCGTCGGCGCCGCCGGGATCTCGATCAGGTCGTCGGCGAACGGGCGCACCGTGTCGTCGCCCTCTTCGGCGATCACGATCGTGCGGGCCCCGCGCGCCTGGATCTCGCGAATGTTGCTGAGCAGCTTGGAATGCAGCACCGCGCGCCCCTTCGGCGACGGCATCACCACGATCACCGGCAGACCTTCTTCGATCAGCGCGATCGGCCCGTGCTTGAGCTCGCCCGCGGCGAACCCCTCGGCGTGCATGTAGGCCAGTTCCTTGAGCTTGAGCGCACCCTCCAGCGCCACCGGGTAGCCCACATGGCGACCGAGGAACAGCACGGTCGGCACATGCGCCAGCTCGCGCGCGATGGCCCGCACCTGCGGTGCGGTTTCGAGCACGCGCGAGATCAGCTTCGGCATCGACTCGAGCTCGGCGAACTCGCGAGCCACCTCGTCGGGGTACTTGGTTCCGCGCGCCTGGGCCAGCGCCAGACCCACCAGGTAATTGGCGGCGACCTGCGCCAGGAACGCCTTGGTCGACGCGACGCCGATCTCGGGCCCGGTCCGCGTGTAGATCACCGCGTCGGATTCGCGCGGAATCTGCGCCCCGTTGGTGTTGCAGATGGCCAGCACACGCGCCTTCTGCTCCTTGGCGTGACGCACCGCCTCGAGGGTGTCCGCGGTTTCACCGGATTGCGAAATCGCCACCACCAGCGTCGACCGGTCCAGAACCGGGTCGCGGTAGCGGAATTCGCTGGCGAGCTCCACCTCCACCGGCACCCGGGTCCAGTGCTCGATCGCGTATTTGGCGAGCAAACCCGCGTGATACGAACTGCCACAGGCGACGACGAACACCTTGTCGAACTCGCGCAGCTCCTGGTCGGCGAGGCGCTGTTCGTCGAGAACGATCCGGCCGCCCTTCTCGTCGACGACGAAATGCCCCAACAGGGTGTCGGCGACGGCGGTGGGCTGCTCCTCGATCTCCTTGAGCATGAAGTAGTCGTGGCCACCCTTCTCGGCGGCGGCGAGGTCCCAGTCGATGGTGAACGGTCGGCTGACCACCCCGTCGGTGTTGCCCGCGAAGTCAGTGACCTTGTAGCCGTCCTTGGTGATCACCACGGCCTGGTTCTGCCCGAGCTCGACCGCCTCGCGGGTGTGCTCGATGAACGCGGTGACGTCGGAGGCGATGAACATCTCGCCTTCGCCGACCCCGACGACCAGCGGCGTCGACCGGCGAGCCGCGACGATCGTGCCGGGGTGATCGGCATGGGTGAACACCAGCGTGAACGCGCCCTCGAGGCGCTGCAGCACGGCGTGCACACTCGCGGTGAAGTCACCGGCGGTCGGGCCCTCGGCATAGGCGCGCGACACCAGATGCACCGTTACCTCGGTATCGGTGTCGCTGAGCAGCTCCGCGCCCGTTTCCTCCAGCTCGCGGCGCAGCGGCGCGAAGTTCTCGATGATGCCGTTGTGGACCACGGCGAGCTTGCCGGAGACGTCGCGATGCGGATGCGCGTTGCGGTCGGTGGGCGCGCCGTGGGTGGCCCAGCGGGTGTGTCCCATACCGGTCGATCCGACGAAACGCTCGGTCCCCGCCTCGCCCAGTTCGGCTTCCAGATTGGCCAGCCGCCCGGCCTTACGTTCGACCGCGAGAGCGCCGTTTCCGTCGAGGATCGCGACCCCCGCCGAGTCGTATCCGCGATACTCCATGCGTCGCAACGCGTCGACGACAACGCCGAGCGCATCCCGGTATCCGACGTAGCCCACGATTCCGCACATGGTCCCCCACCCTACTGATCGGATACTCTTCTCGCCGTGTCGGTGTCTGCAAAATCGCTCCTGAGCACCCTGTCCGTGCGCGGCCCTCACCGGGTGCTGCGCGGGAACCTAGGGATCGCAGGTCAGCCGGGTGTGGTGTACACACCCGAGTCCGGACTGAACCTGCCCGCTGTCGCGTTCGCGCACGGCTGGCTGACCAGCGCCGAGAACTACAAGAGCCTGCTCGAACACATCGCATCGTGGGGTTTCGTGGTCGCCGCGCCCGACACCGAGCGCGGCCCGATCCCGTCACATCTCGACCTCGGCACCGACTTGCTCACCACACTCGACATCGTCACCAAGGTCCGCCTCGGTGACGGCACCATCAGCGTCCACCCCGACCGCCTCGCCCTCGCCGGGCACGGCATGGGAGCCGGCGCCGCCGTGATCGCCGCAGCTCAACGTCGGGTAGCCACCGTAGTGGCCCTCTTCCCCGCCCCAACCTCCCCCGTCGCGGAGAACATCGCCCCCGAACTCGACACGCCCGGCCTGATCCTGACCGGCGACGACCTCGACTCGGTCAGCTCCAACGCCCGCGCCCTGGCCGCCGCTTGGTCCGGCACGTCGATCCTGCGCACCATCAACGGCGCCTCCCACAACGGCATCATCGAAGGCCGCCGCCTCTTCGCCGCCCTCGGCGCCGGCCGCTACGAACACAAAACCGACAAAACCACCCGAGCCCTGGTCACCGGCTACCTCCTCGCCACGGTCCTCGCCGACAAGAAGTACGCGGCCTTCGCCGACCCGGAAGCCGAGCTCCCCCACACGAAGGTGGTCGACCCACACGCCGAGGTCGAGGTCGAGGCGCCGAAGTTGTCCATCGGCACTGTCGCCAAACTCATCCGCGGCTGAGTTCACAAATCAGACTGCGTAGCAACGCAGTTCAGACGGGCAGCAAGGTAAGCACTGCATCGAGACCTTTGAAGTCATCGGGATTGCGGGTGTAGAGCGGAAGGTCGTTGACCGACGCGATGGCCGCGATCAGCCGATCGCACTCAGGCTGGCCCGTATAAGCCGACGCATTGTGCGATCAAGTGAGCTCAGCCAACCACGTCGATCGGCGACGCGCTTCGATGGCGATCTGCTCAATCTTTGCTGGTAGTCCACAAAGCAGCTACTTCACCCCACGTGCGACCGACTCACCGTCACCGCCGGTTCAGCGGGAGCATCGACAGCGGTCAGGCCAGCACCGCCAGCAAGACCAGCCCAACGATCCACGCGAGGGCGAACACGACCCCCGTGGTCTCGAATCGCCGACGCCACACGGCTCGCCGCTCAGCCCGACCAGCGACAGCCGGGCTTCGATTCGACTGGCCAGCCGACTGCACCAGTGCTCGATGCGGTGGCACTGCTACCGAACCGAAGCTGCGTCCCACTTCGAGCGAACGAGATGGCGCCGAATCGACCACCGTCTCAGCCGTTCGACTTGTCGGGACTGCGACCGACATCTGCCGAACCGGCGCTGACTGAAACGACTGCTGCACCGCCGCGGCGAATTCACCACACGATCCGAAACGATCATCGGGGCGTTTGGCCATCGCCCGCCGCAATATCTGATCCAGCGCGATCGGAAGGCCCGGCAGCAGTGCCGAAATCGCCGGCGGATCAGCTGACATGTGGGATTGGATCACCGCGACCGGGTTCGTCGCGGCAAACGGCGGCGCACCCGTGAGCAGGACGAACAACGTGCACGCCAGCGAATACTGATCGCAGCGGGGATCGAGCGCCAACCCCGCCAACTGCTCTGGTGACGCGTAAGCCAATGTGGCGGTAAATGATCCGGTCTGGGTGAGCGGATTCTGATCGAAATGTAGTCGCGCGATGCCGAAGTCGGCCAGCACTACCCGCTCCTGTCGGCCCGGCTCTGGCTCGCCCAAGAGGATATTGGCGGGCTTGATGTCCCGGTGTAATACGCCGCGGCTGTGCGCGAAGTCCAATGCCTCGGCCACTTCCGCCACGACCCGCACAGCTCGAATCGGCTCGAACGCCCCTACCGCGCCTGAATCTGTGCCTTGCACATATTGCATGGCGATCCACGGCCGAATCCCCTCGACACCTCGGTCGTATACGCCAACAATATTCGGATGATCAAGGCACGCGGCCAGATCCGCCTCTCGCTGGAACCGTGCGCGGGCCTCGACGTCACTGAACATCTGCTCGTCCAACAACTTCAGCGCAACCGACCGTGGTAGCCGAGGGTGGCGGGCCAGGTAGACCGTCCCCATCCCGCCGCGCCCGAGCACCCGCTCGAGCTCATACCCTGCAACGACCCCGTTCTCAGCCATACCGCCCCCAAATCGTGGTTGGTCCGGCGTATTCGCCCAATCCGCCTCTTCGCAATCAATTCTCTGATTGAACGGATTCAGAGTGGGCGACTACGCCGGTCAATCCAACCACGTCGACCGGCGGTAGTACTCGGACTCCTGGTCGAAGTCACCGTCCGACGGGGCGACTGTCGACTGCGCTTGCCGGGCGGCTTTCGCGCGGGCGACCGCAGCCCGAATCTCAGCTTGCTGCAGTTGCTCTGGAGTCCAGTTGGGATCGGGCTCCACCGCTTGCGGCAGAATCTGCTGACGTGCTGCGGGTTGACTCCATTCCTCGCGAGTCGCGGTCGGCACAGGCGGTTCCGGTTCAGGGTCCGCTTTCCTTTCGTCCTCGCCGTCCTGTTCAGCCAGTTCTCGAAGCCGTTTGCCCGCCTCGGCCGCAAATTCCTCAGCACGAATTGCGGTCTGACGGTTGATCTCGTCGATCTCGTCCATCAGCAACGCCGATCGGCGCCGCGCTTCGAAGGCGATCTGCTCAATCTCTGCTGCGTAGTCCACGGTCGATCACTCTCCAGCGATCGACCGTGAAACATCAAGGGCGGCAAGCGTCACAGCGGGCCTGCCTCGGACAGAACCGCGCCCGAGTCGCCCGGGTTGCTCATCTGATGGTCATCGACGCTCGGGGTGTGCTCGCCGTCGGTTTCCTGCTGGGATGAGCGTGGTCCGACCGGTACCCCGCCTGCAACGGAGCCGGACGACGGGTCGCCGTTGCCGGTCTCGCTCGTGACCGGTGCATCAGTCATATCTGGAGTCTCGGAGGTCGTCGGAGTGGCGCCCTCGGCACCTGACCCGGCGTCGGACAGGCCGGCCTCGCCCTGTCCGGTACCGGATTCCGGTGTGCCAGAGCCCAACACGCCATTGGAATCGTCACCAGTCGCGGTGGGGTCGGCAGAACTCAACTCCTGTTCGACGACCGGCAATCCGTTCTCGTCCAAAATCAACCGGTACTGTCGGCTGTCGCCATTCGCGTCGGTCGTCGTCAACGACAACCCGTCCTCGTCGGCCTCGATGCTCACCTTGGTGTCGCCGAGCTGGAATGACGCCTCGTGCTCGCCTGACAGCAAGCTGCTCACCTGCTCGCTCATCTGCTCGATACCGTCGCTGATCGACGTCCCTGCCGATTCGACAGCCGAGGTGAGTGTGTCCCCGAGATCGCCGGTCAGCGCGCTCGACAGGGTGGTTCCCAGCTCGCTGACCGTCGAGGCGAGGGTGCTCAGTGCGCTACCGGTGTCGTCATCGGTCTCGGTGTCGTTGGTCGTTGTGTCGGTGTCGGGCGTTGTGGTCTTTGCGGTCGACCCAGTCGATGCCGACGTGTCCTCGCTCTTGGTAGCGGCCGTCGTGGTTCCTCCGCCGCTGTCGTCCGTCTTGCTCCCGCCGGTTGCGGCCGCGCCGTTGTCCTGCGACTTGTCACCAGTCGCCTTCGATGGGTCCTCGGTCGATTTGGCCGGGTCACCTTCGGGCTTCGTTTCGACCGGCACAGCCCCCGCAGCCATCGGGTACTTCGGATCCTCTGACAGCAACTTTCCTGCTTCGATGATCTTCTGATAGATCGCTTGGACCTTGCCCTTGTATTCCTCGCAGATCTGCACGAATTTGGTCCGCTTGTCGACGTAGTCCGGTCGGAAGACATCGTTGATCCACTTGTTGCAGAGGTCCTTGGTCGCCTGTTGTGTCCGCTCGGTCGACTGCCCCGCCCCGAAGGGTGTCCGAAGGAGCTTGGACCACACAGTCTCGCTGAGTTCGCCGCTGTCACGCGCCGTCAGGATCGCCTCGATGTCGCCGTCCGACATCGCTCCTACTTCGACCAGCCCAGACGCCGGCATCAGGGCAACGATCAGATCGACCTTCGCACCCACAACGGTGGGCAACTCCACCCCGGCTGTGAAGATCGCATCGGAGACCTGCTTGAAGTGCTCGATGTCGTCGTTGGCTTCCTGGATCATCCTCGTCAGCAAATCCGCGCCCTGCGTGCCTGCCTCGCCTTGCCAATTCCCTTTCAGCGCAGTTACCGCTTGCCTCTGCACGTCGCGCTGTGCGCCGGCTTTGGCGAGAAGGTTGCTCGTCGCATTCCAGGTTGCGCCGGTGAGCTTTTCCGTGTTCATGCCTTGCTCGGCATTGTAGATTTCCCCGAACTTCTCGCGCGGCCAACCATCGTCGGTACCGAACGCGCGGACATACACGGGTGTGAGATGCCAGAAGTAGTTGAGGGCTCGTGCGCCCTTGGTGAGCAGATCATCCACAGCATTGACCATCGCGGAACTCCTTCGCCGGTACCGGGATCAGCTCGACGGCAGAGCCGCGGCTTTGCCGTTGAGATCGCGCGCGTTGGCGCCGTCGACCTCGGTGAGCGAGATCGCCGCTCCACCGGTGACACCGGCAGTCACTTCGGTGGCAGTAGCCCACACCTTCACCCAGGTGACCGTCCGCTGGAGCGCAGCGGCGATGGCCACGCCCTCGGTTTCGTACCCGCGACCTGCCTCGCAGGTCGCCCCGCTCTTGCCGCTTCCCCAGATATTCGTATCGACGGCACGTCCGGCCGTCCGGAGTTCGGTGACAGTGCCGTTCAGCTCGCCGACTGCGCGCTGTACTGCGGCATTGTCCAACGTAAAACCGCCCGAAGCGTTCACACCGGTCATTCCCCCACCCTCCATCGCCGTGTGCGCCGGTCGGCGCCTTACATAGTCTGACGCGCCACGCGCCCGACTGGTTCCACCGATCGGCAAATCGGCAACGCGGGGGCTTGCTCACTTCTCCAGATTCCCCTGGTCGGTCTTCCGCCACTCCGACGTCCCGTCGGGATGACGGTGGTACTCCCACGCGGCGTAGTCGCCGTCCTCCTCGACGACGGTGACATGGTCGGCCAGGCCGTCGTGGTCGTAGTCGGACCAGATGCTGGTCGAGTCGGCGTCGCCGGTGGAGAGGGAGTCGACGACGCCGTCGTGGTCGAGGTCGAGGGATGGGTTGTTCAGTTCTACGGGGCCGAGGCCGCCCAGGGACGAGTGGGCGTCTATGTCGGGTAGGCCGAGGCCGGGGAACTCACCCGAGGTGACCATGACTGCTCCTCCAACGGAAAACTCGCGGATGACGACGTGGCGGGGTTGCCACCATCTTGTCATCCGCGAGCGGGTGCCGGGAGGTTCGGGGCTACTTGTTCGGGATGAGGATCCACATCGCCAGGTAGATCAGGAACTGCGGGCCGGGCAGCAGGCAGGACAGGACGAAGACCAAGCGGACGACGTTGGGGTTCCAGCCGTAGCGTTCGGCGAGGCCACCGCAGACGCCTGCGATCCACTTGTTGCTGGTCGAACGGGTGAGGCGGCGGGCGGGGGCGGTCATGATGTTGCCTTCCTGTGGAGCGGTGATATCTCCACTGTGCCTATCGAACACCCCCACCCGCATCGGTCCACAGACCTATCCGCACCCTGATTTCGACAGGCCCCGACCTCAGGGTCAGACCCCGAGACGGGCACAATTGTCGAGGTGAGCACGACATTGCACGCCAGCGGCCTGTCCGCGGGGCACGCCGAACGGACCCTGTTCGCCGACCTCGATTTCACTCTCGCCCCCGGCGATGTGATCGGGCTGGTCGGGGTGAACGGCGCGGGCAAGTCGACGCTGCTGCGGATGCTGGCCGAGCGCGAGCCGGGCGAGGGCACCATCGCGTTGAGCCCGCCCGATGCGACCGTCGGCTACCTGACACAGGAACCGGAGCGCATCGAAGGCGAGACGGTGCTCGAATTCCTCTCGCGCCGAACCGGAGTCGCGCACGCCCAGCGGGTGATGGACGCGGCGGCCGAACGCCTCGGCGACGGCGGCGACGACGATTACTCACCAGCGTTGGAACATTGGCTGGCATTGGGCGGCGCGGATCTCGATCAGCGCGCCGAAGAGGTCGCCGCGGATCTGGGGCTGACCAACGGCTTGGCCAGTGGCCTCGACACCCCGATGACGGGCCTGTCGGGCGGCCAGGCGGCCCGCGCGGGGCTGGCCTCGGTGTTGTTGTCGCGCTTCGACATTCTGCTGCTCGACGAGCCGACCAACGACCTCGATCTCGACGGCCTCGACCGGCTGGAACGGTTCGTCACCGGCGTGCGGGTACCGCTCATGGTGATCAGCCACGATCGAGAGTTCTTGGCGCGCACCGTCAACAGCGTCCTCGAACTCGACCTGGCTCAGCAGCAAACAGGCTTCTACGACGGCGGCTACGACGCCTACCTCGCCGAACGCGAGATCGCCCGCAAGCATGCCCGCGAGGCCTACGACGAATTCGCCGACACCAAAGCAGGTTTGGAGTCGCGCGCGCAGATGCAGCGCAATTGGCTCGAGCACGGTGTGCGCAATGCCCGCCGCAAGGGCAAGAACGACTCCGACAAGATGGGCCGCAAAACCCGCGCGGAATCCACCGAGAAGCAGGCCGCCAAGGCCCGCCAGACCCAGCGCCGCATCGAGCGCCTCGACGTGGTCGACGAACCGCGCAAGGAATGGGAACTGCGGATGGAGATCGCGACCGCGCCCCGCAGCGGCGCGGTGGTCGCGACGGCCGACAACGCCACCCTCGCGCGCGGCGAGTTCACCCTCGGCCCGATCACCACGCAGATCGACTGGGCCGACCGGATCGTGCTCACCGGCGCCAACGGCTCGGGCAAGTCGACCCTGCTCGGTCTCCTGCTCGGCAAGATCGCACCCGATTCCGGTTCGGCCGCACTGGGTTCCGGGGTCGAGATCGGTGAGGTCGACCAGGCCCGTGGGCTGTTCCGTGGTGGCGACGCGCTGGCCGACACCTTCGCCGCGGCGATGCCCGACTGGCCAGACGCCGAAGTCCGCACGCTGCTGGCCAAGTTCGGCCTGCGCGGGCCGCATGTGACCCGCGCCTGCGACACCCTGTCCCCCGGCGAACGCACCCGCGCGGCGCTGGCCCTGCTCCAGGCACGCGGGGTGAACCTGCTCGTCCTCGACGAGCCGACCAACCATCTCGATCTGCCCGCCATCGAACAACTGGAGCAGGCGGTCGACTCCTTCACCGGCACGTTGATTCTGGTGACGCATGATCGCCGGATGCTGGATTCTGTTCGTGCGACCCGTCGTTGGCATATGTCCGGTGGGCTACTCACCGAGGAATAGGCACATGGACTACGCATTGGGCATCGACGCCCGCATCACGCTGCTCGTCACCGGAGTGATCTTCCTGAGCGCCCTGTTGCTCGGGATCTGGAAATACCACGGCATCCGCATCGCGGGCGCGGCACACGTCTATGTCGACATCGCCCATCGCGCCGCGCTGATGTACTCCTTCGCGGGGATCCTGCTCGCGGTGTTCACCGAGCTCAGCGCCTGGCCGACGATCGTGAACCTGACCGCGGACCTGGTCGTGCTCGCGTTCTTCGTCGGCGCGATCGCCAGCTACGCCCTGCACGGGCTGCGCCGTGACACCACCAACCAGTTCGGCGGGCGGATCCCCACCGAACTACGGCTGTCGATGTACGGGCTGATCGTCGGCGAGATCGGCGGCTTCCTGGTGCTGTTCAGTGGGTTCGTCGTCGGGCAGTTCTAGAACGACCGCACCGCAGCCGGTGCGGCGGCGCCGAACAGGTCGATATCGGAACCGAGCTTTGCCCCGATCAGCCCGACACCGCAGGTGACACCGAGCACGGCGACCACCGCGATGAACGATCGCGAACGTGGCACCCGCGGCGCCGCGAATGGGCGCGTACTCGCGGCCTGCTCATACTCGAACTGGCCGTAGCCCTCGTCGCGGATCGGGACCGTAGGCGAATAACCTTGCGGCACTTCGCGGCATCCCGGTCGCCCACAGGCCCCACCGCAGCGGTGGGGCTGATCGGCTTCGCCGTACTCGTACGGGTACTGGTCTTGATAGTTGCGGGCAGGCAGCGGCGGAACCATCCTCGGCCCCCTTCGAATCGTGCTGCGCGCCAGAACAACCGCCTGCGCCGAGCAGCACACACGCGCCACGGGCACACAGGTCCTTACGGCGAATCTCGATACTAGTTGCCGCGCACCGGACCCGCCAGGCGACTAGACCGCGGCGACCCGTTTCGCCAGATCATCGGCCAGCTGACGCGCCTGTGCCGGATCGGTGGCCTCCACCATCACCCGCACCAACTGCTCGGTCCCGCTGGGTCGCAACAGGATCCGGCCGGTTTCCCCGAGGATCCGCTCCGCCTCGGCGACGGCCTCCCGCACCTCGGGAGCAGCCGCGACGGCGGCCTTGTCGGACACCGCGACGTTCACCAGCACCTGCGGCACCGTGGTCATCACCGAGGCCAGCGAGGCCAATGTGGTCTTGGTCTGCGCCATCCGTGCCATCAACCGCAGGCCGGTGAGCACTCCGTCACCGGTGGTGCCGAACCGTGGGAACACCACATGGCCGGACTGTTCCCCACCCAGGCTGAACCCACCGCGCCGCAGTTCCTCCAGCACGTACCGGTCGCCGACGGCGGCGGTGATCACGGTGATCTCGGCAGCGCGCATCGCGATATGCAGACCGAGGTTGCTCATCACGGTCGCGACCAGCGTGTTGTCGACCAGCTCGCCCGCGTCGCGCATCGCCAGCGCGAGCACGGCCATGATCGCGTCACCGTCGACGGTCTCGCCCGCCGCATCCACCGCGAGGCAACGATCGGCGTCGCCGTCGAGCGCGATGCCGAGGTCGGCGCCATTTTTCAGGACCGCGGCCCGCACATTGTCCAGATGCGTCGAGCCGCAACCATCATTGATATTGAGCCCGTTGGGTTCGGCGTTGATCGCGATCACCGTCGCGCCCGCCTCCCGGTACACCTGTGGGGCCACCTCGGCGGCCGCACCGTGGGCGCAGTCGACAACGACGGTGAGCCCGGACAGATCCTGCCCGGTGGATTCGAGCAGATGCTCGACATAGCGTTCGTGTGTGCCCTCGACGGAGTAGTCGCCGCGTACCCGGCCGATACCCGCGCCGGTCGGGCGCACGGTGACGCCTTCGGCGATCAGGGCTTCGATCCGCGCCTCGATGACGTCGTCGAGCTTGTGCCCGCCCGCCGCGAAGATCTTGATGCCGTTGTCGGGCATGGGATTGTGCGAGGCGGAGATCATCACGCCGAAGCACGCGTCGTACAGGCCGGTCAGATAGGCCACGGCCGGGGTGGGCAGCACGCCCACCGAGAGGACGTCGACGCCGACGGAGGTCAGGCCCGCGGTCACCGCGGCCTCGAGCATCTCGCCGCTGGCGCGGGGGTCGCGACCGAGCACCGCGACCGGACGCTTCTTGCCGCGCGAGAGCACCTGTGCTGCCGCGGCGGCGACGCGCATCGCCAGTTCCGGGGTCAGCGACTCGTTGGCGAGCCCACGAACACCGTCTGTGCCGAACAGCCGTCCCATAAAACCCTCTACCTGTAGTTAGTCCCCGAATACAGCACGAGAGCAGGCGACCAGCCGTGCTGGAAGCCTGCTCTCGCACACGTGCTCCGCCGACCGTACCGTCTCAACCAAAGTAAGCGAAGACGGCGGTCGACAGTGCGTAAATCAGCGCTTCGAGTACTGAGGCGCCTTACGGGCCTTCTTCAGGCCGTACTTCTTACGCTCGGTGGCACGCGGGTCACGCGTCAGGAAGCCGGCACGCTTGAGGGCGGGACGGTCGTCCGGGGTGACCACGATCAGCGCGCGGGCGATAGCCAGACGCAGGGCGCCTGCCTGACCCGACGGGCCGCCGCCGACCAGGCGAGCGAAGATGTCGAAGTTCTCGACACGCTCGACCAGAACCAGCGGGGACTTCACGAGCTGCTGGTGCACCTTGTTCGGGAAGTAATCCTCGATGGTGCGGCCGTTGAGCTCGAAGTTGCCCGAACCGGGCACCATGCGAACGCGAACAACGGCTTCCTTACGACGGCCGACGGTCTGCACCGGGCGGTCGAGGCCGAGCGGCTCGAAAGCCAGCTCTTCTTCGACGTATTCGCCTTCGGCGTAGCCTTCGCCGTCTTCGACGATCTCGACTACGACCTCATCGGTGGCGTCGAACTCTTCGGCTGCGAACTCTTCAGGAGCGGTCACTGGGCCACCTGCTTGATCTCGAACGGAACCGGCTGCTGCGCGGCGTGGGGGTGGTTCGGGCCTGCGTAGACCTTCAGCTTGCCCGCGATCGCGTTACCCAGCTTGTTCTTCGGGATCATGCCCTTGACGGCCTTCTCCACGAGACGATCGGGACGGGTCGCCAACACCTCGCCGACAGTGCGCGACTTGAGGCCGCCCGGGTGTCCGCTGTGGTGGTGGATGAGCTTGTCGTTCTTCTTGTTGCCGGAGATGGCAACCTTTTCCGCGTTGATGATGATGACGAAGTCGCCACCATCGACGTGGGGTGCGTAGGTCGGCTTGCCCTTGCCGCGCAGCAGGCCAGCGGCCTGCACGGCGAGACGGCCGAGGACTACGTCAGTGGCATCGATGACGTACCACTTGCGGGTGGTGTCACCTGCCTTGGGGCTGTACGTAGGCACAGTGGATCCCTGTCTGTCGTCGGTGTTGCCGGCCCTGTTGTGTGGATCGGGTTGCCCTGGCGGCCGGTGGAGACCCAGGACATCGAGGAGACGCCGACCCGCAAACGGTTCGACGTTCCACACGCCAACCGGCAACGATACCAGCCACGCATCACCGACCCACAATCGGGCGATGCCGATCACCGGCGATCGTCGACCGCGTCGCTAGATCACTACCGGCGGGCCCGGATCGGTCGCCCGCGCGGGGCCGGGAATGAGGTAGCGCAGGGTGTCGATGCCCGGGGTGACGCAGGCGTGGTCGTCGACGAGCACGCCGCGCGCGGTCGCGATGCCCTCACGCGGGACCGTGTTCGTGTACGGGGTGAACGCGCAGCTCACCGGATCGGCGGCGCTGGCAACGGCGGGGTCGGGCTGAAATGCGACCAGCGCCAGCGCGCCGACCACGGCCGGTGCGCCGAAGAAGCCCTTCTTCACCTTGCCGAGCAGTTTGCCGCGGCGGTCGTCGTCCTCGGAGTCGTCGTGTTCGAGCGCGTGCCGCGGTGCGCTGGAGGCAGGACGCGGCGGTTGCGCGGCGGGCGGACCGGCGACGAACCCGGCCGGACCCGGTGGCTGAGCGGTGGGCGGCGCGGTGGGTTGCGCACCCCACCCGACCTGGGCGGCGACTGCCTGACCGGGATGTCCCGAGTCCGGATAGTCGTCCTCCTCGTCGTCGAGTTCGGGCTCGGTCACCAGCAGATGCGCGGCGCCGAGGACCAGCGCGTGCATCGGATGGTCGGCCACGTGCAGACGCTGGCCGAGATGGTTCTGGAAGGCGAACCGCAGGGCGTCGTTGAAGCAGACATTGCCCGCCAGCAGCACCGTCGAGGTGTCGGCGCCGATCGAACGGGCCGCGGCCATCGCCTCGATCACCACGTTGTCGGCCGTGCGGGCATCGCGCAGCGCCTCGGCGCTGACCGCGACCTCCGTCGATTCGGTCGGCTGCTCGTCGTCGCCGTGCACCGCGACCACCAGCAGCGCGCGCCCGTCGGAGTAGATCCCGGTGGCGCCGATGCCGGTGCGATGCCGCTCGCTGGGCGGGGAGACCAATCCGAGCGCGCGCACATAGCCCGAGAGCGCGACACTTTCCGGCAGCGGTTCCACGACCACGTCGAGCTGCTCGACGAGCGCCGCGTACACCTCGACCTTGTCCTCGGGCCAGCTGTCCGGATACGGCAGCGCCACCAATTGCGGCTTGCCCTGCAGGTATTTGCCGATCGCCGCGAGCGGGTTGTAGAGCCTGGCCCGGAAGACGAGCTCGGCGGGCCAGGTGGCGCCGGCGATCACGATCTGCGGGTGGCCGAGGATGTCGCGCACATCGGCGATCGCCATCCCCAGGTCCGGTCGCTGCCGGTCGACACCGGCGGTGTGCAACCTGCCCGCGGCATCGGCGAGCAGGTAGGCGGGCGGGGTATAGGTGCCCTCGACCTGTACCGGCCGGACCGGGGTCGCGCCGCCACCCGCGGCCACGGACACCACGTCCCACCCCAGATGTAGGGCCCCAACTCGAACGGTCACAGGCTCAAGTGTGCCCGGTCGGCGACAGACACGCGCATCTTGCCCGCAGAAACGGTGCTGACCTGCCGGATCATGCTGTGCACATCGAGGCATGCTCGGGCGCCCTGCGTGGTTACGCGAGCTGCCGCCTCCGGGCGCTGACCGCTCATGCCTGTGACTTCTTCAGTCGCAGTCTGCTCCAGGTGAACAGCGCGAGGATCGAGGTGATCACGATGAGCATCACGATGTCGAGAATCCAGATCCCGACCGAGTGGGTCCACAGCGAGTCCTCCTGCGTGCCGAGGACCAGCTCCTTCAAATCCACCGTCGACGCACCCGCCGCGTAACCCCAGCGCGAGGGGAACAGGTACGACACCTGCTCGAGGCCCACGCGGTCGGTCACCGGGATCAGGCCACCGGCCATCACCAGCTGCACCATGATCATGACCACGAGCATCGGCATGACCTGCTCATTGGACTTGGCCAGGCTCGACATCAGCAGGCCGAACACCACGCAGCACACCGCCGTCATCGCGATGTCGAAATACAGTTCCACGCTGCCGTTCGGGATCAGCGCCCCCTCGCCCGGCGGCTTCTTGCCGATGAACGTGATGCCGATCAGCACCGCCGACTGCAGGAACGCGGTCACGCTGAACACCACGATCTTGGCCATCAGATACGCCGAGGGCAGTAGGCCGACGGCACGCTCGCGAAGGAAGATCGACCGTTCGCCGACCAGGTCACGCACCGTGAGCGTGGCGCCCATGAAGCACGCGCCGAGGATGAGCACCACCAGCAACTGCTGCGCCTCACCGCCGCTGGCGCGCCCGAACGAGCCATCGGGCAGCTGCACCAGCGGCGCCGCGGTGAACCCGTCACTACCCGGCACCACCAGCGACAGCGCGCCGAGAATGAACGGCAACACCACCAGGAACGCCAAATACCCGCGATCGGCGAAGATCAGCCGCAACTGTCTTCGGATCAGCGTCGAGAACTGACGCACGCCGTTCGACTGTGGCGGAGCGCCCACGTTGCCGCGGTTCGGTTGAGCCGGCGGCGGTGGCGGCACATACGCCTGCCTGGATCGATACTTCGCGAAAGCTTGATCGGGGTTGGCCGCGACCTCGGCGAAGATCTCCGCCCAGTCGCTCGTCCCCATCGCCGCTCCGACTCCGCCCGGATGACCGGCGAAAGCCGTCTTGCCACCAGGAGCCAGCAGCA
This sequence comes from Nocardia salmonicida NBRC 13393, assembly GCF_001613085.1. Lineage (GTDB taxonomy): Bacteria > Actinomycetota > Actinomycetes > Mycobacteriales > Mycobacteriaceae > Nocardia > Nocardia salmonicida. The sequence continues at coordinate 83,041 of NZ_BDBR01000010.1, read as the reverse complement.
CCACCTGGTCGCACATATCCAGGCAGGCGACCGAGTGCGTCACCACGATCACCACGCGACCCGCGTCGGCCAGCTCGCGCAGCATCTGCATGACCTGTCGATCCAGCGCCGGGTCGAGGCCCGAGGTCGGCTCGTCGAGGATCAGCAGCGACGGACCGGTGAGCAACTCCATCGCCACCGACGCGCGCTTGCGCTGACCACCGGACAGCCGGTCCACCCGGGTATCGGCATGCTGGGTGAGCGAAAGCTCTTGCAGCACACCGTCGATCACCTTCTGCCGGTCGCTCTTGGTGGTATCGGGCGGCAGCCGCAGTTCGGCGGCGAAGCCGAGCGCCTGGCGAACGGTGAGCTGACGGTGCAGCACGTCGTCCTGGGGCACCATGCCGATGCGCGAACGCAGCGCCTCGTACTCGGCGTGCAGGTTGCGTCCCTCGAAGGTCACCACACCGCCGGAGGGCTGGGTGTTGCCCGCGATCAGCTTCGACAGCGTCGACTTGCCCGCGCCCGACGGCCCGATCAGCGCGGTCAACGTCCCGCGTCCCGCCGTCATGTTCACATCGACGAGCAGTTGTTTGTTGTTCTCGACCGTGAACCCGACGCCGTGCACCGAAAGACCCTGCTCGGCGACCGGCTTCTGCCGATGCGCCAGCGCGCCCTGGGTGACGACGAAGTCGATGTTGCCGATGGTGACGATGTCGCGCTCGTGCAGCACCGAGCGCTGCTGACGGTGCCCGTTGACGAAGGTGCCGTTGGCCGACCCGAGGTCCTCGATCACCAGGCCCTCGGGCGAGGACAACAGCTTCGCGTGTGCGCGCGAGGCCAGCGGATCGTTCACCACGATCTGGTTGTCCGAGGTACGGCCGATACTCAGGCCGCCAGGCGGAATGCGGTCACCCCGCGCGACCGGTTCGGTCGACGCCGCTTTGCGGACCGGCGGCAGCATCGACGAATCGGCGCGGCGGGTCATATTGATGTTGTCCTGCGCCTGCGCGGGCAGCTGCGAGGTGGGTACGTATTGCGGTTGCTGTTGTTGCGGGCGCGACGGCGGCTGGAAGCCGGGATGCGGCTGCTGCGGACGCGGCTGCTGGTGGTGAGGTTGCTGGTGGTGCGGCTGGTGCTGTGGTTGTGAAGGCGGCGCGACCATGGTCGCCGCGTGGCGCGCCCCAGGCGCCGCGGGGACCAGGTGTAGCAGCGGCCCGGTGATCGCGTCACCCAGGCGTACCTGGGTGGGTCGGTCGATCGAGACGGGCTGGTTGAGCCTGCGCGCGTCGACGAAGACGCCGTTGGTACTGCCGTTGTCGGCGAGTACCCACGCGCCGTTGCTGAATCGAAGAGTGGCGTGCACACGAGAGACCAGCGGACTGTCCACGAACAGGGTGACCTCGGGCGCACGGCCCATGGTGATCTGCTGACTCGCTTCGAAGACTCGTTCGGTTCCATCATGGCGCACGGTGATGGTCTGCGCCCCCGGTGAAGACATGGAGCGGATACTATGCCATCGCCCGGACATCGGCGGTGCCCCCGAGACGGCTGTGAGCCCGATCCGGCGATCGACCTGCACGTGTATCCGGCCGACCAGGGGGACGTATGCCGAAAGCCCAAGTGTTCGTTGCGATCTCTGTCGTGCTATGCGCGCTGATGGGTGTCGGCTGCACGCGGGCGATCGAAGGGCACGGTGTCTCCATCTATGACGATCCGTTCCAGGTGGCGGGATTGCCGACCACCGGTGGGCCGAACGGTCCACGCACCGGCGTCGCCGATTCGCCCCTCACCGCGAACAATGGCGACGGCGGCGAGGTGGACAAGTTGGCGCTCAACGCGATCGACGACATCCAGTCCTACTGGCAGGCCGGCTTCGGCACCGAATTCCCCGGTGAGACCTTCGCCCCGGTCGAGAAGCTGATCTCCTGGAACGCGCGCGCCGCCCGCAGCCAGGCGATCGAGTTCTGCAAGGAAACCACCTACCACCTGGTCAATGCCGCCTACTGCCGCAGCGACAACTCCATCGGCTGGGACCGCGAGATGCTGCTGCCCACCATGAGCGAGACCTTCGGCACGATGTCGGTGGTGATGGTGCTCGCCCACGAATACGGCCACGCCATCCAGACCATGGCCAAGATGGTCTCCAAGAAGACCCCGGTCCTGGTGAAGGAACAGCAGGCCGACTGCTTCGCGGGCGCGTTCATGCGCCACGTCGCGGAAGGCAAGTCGAACCACTTCACGATCAACACCTCCGACGGACTGAATTCCGTGCTGGCCGCGACTGTTTCGATTCGCGACTCCGATCCCGACGACCCCGAGAGCGTGCACGGTTCGGCCTTCGAACGGGTCACCGCCGTGCAGATCGGGTTCACCGACGGGCCGCGCGGGTGCAAGGGCATCGACGAGGACGAGATCGACTCGCGCCGCGGCGCCCTCCCGCAGAGCTTCGCCGACGACAGTGGTCGCGGCGAATACCCCGTCTCCAAGGAGAACCTGGTCGAGCTGAGCAAGGCGCTGCAGGCGATCCTGCCGGTGAAAGAGGCCCCGACCTACGACTACGCGGGCTCACGGATCGACTGCAAGGACGGCGCGGTCACCGACCCGGTCACCTACTGCCCCGCCAAGAACACCATCGCCACCGACGTGCCCGGCCTGGCCGAACGCGGCGCCACCGACACCGACGACGACGGCCCGCTGCCGGTGAAGGTCAGCGGCGACTACAACGGCTATGTGGTGTTCATCTCCCGCTACACCCTGGCCGTGCAGCGCAGTCACGGCCAGCAGTTGACCGGCGCGAAGACCGGTCTGCGCGCGGCCTGCCTGTCCGGAGTGGTCACCGGAAAACTCGCCCAGCCGGGGCGTCCCGTGAGCCAGGGCGACATCCAGCTGTCCGCGGGCGACCTCGACGAAGCGGTCTCGGGCCTGCTCACCGACGGCCTGGCCGCCAGCGACGCCGAAGGCAACACGGTGCCCAGCGGATTCTCCCGCGTCGACGCCTTCCGAGCCGGCGTCCTCAACGGCGAAACCACCTGCCTGTCCCGCTATAGCTGAGCCTTTGGAGCGCTGGCGCGCTCGAGTTCGCGGGGCTGGGAGTGCGATCGGCGAAGGGCTTGTCAGCCGAATGGCGGCGGTGCGGCCGGTTCGTAGCGCAATACCCGGTTGCCGATCATCACCTCGGTGCCGGGGACGAGCACCATCGGTTGATTCGGTGTGAGCCGGACCCAGTCGCGGTAGCCGGGGTGCCGGCTGCGAGTTCCGTTGGTGGAGCCGCGATCGATGAGTTGCACGTCCCAATTCACCAGGTGCACTTCGGCATGCGCGCGCGACATGCCACCGGAGGTGTCGTCGATACGCAGCGGGATGAGTCCGCGCTGAGCCGCGTCGGAGTGCTCCGGGTCACGCCCGATCACCGCGTCGGCGGCCATCAGATAGGTCATGCCGTCGTCGAGCACGAGCATGCCCAGCGGCGGGCGGACCATCTCGGCGAGCGCCTGGGTCTGGTCGACCGGCATGCCGCACACCGTGCAGAACGCCGAGCGGGGATCGCTGGGATGCGCACGCGCGCACTTGAACCCCATCACCTTCACGGTCAGCACCGTCGACTTGGCCGTGGCCTCGAGCCTGCGCTGCAGGTCGGGGTCGGGTTCGGGTGCGGGATTGGTTCCGGAGAGCCGGGTTTCGGCATTGTGCGGGTCGACGATCGGGGTGTCCACCGTGCCGGTGACTGCGTCCATCAGCGACGTCGCGGGCTGCATCCCGGTCGCGGGCGGCTCGCTGGGTCGCGGATCCGATTGCGCCGCACGCGGTTCCCGATCGATGCGCGCGGTAGCCGGTGGCGGCCTGCGTGTTTGCCCCACGGGTTCGGCGGCCCGCACGCGACTGCGCACATCGTTGGACCACATCACGGCCCCGCCCGCCTGCGCGATTCCTTCGACGAGCCAACCGATTCCGCGTTCCGGCGGCAGATCCGGAATGCGGCCCTTGGCATCGTCGACGAACAGCGCGACCGCCTTCGCCGGCTCCGAGGCCACCCGATCGACGGTGAACGCCGCATCGCTACCGCGGTAGTACTCCGGACCCCGATCATCGGCGAGAACGGCAGTCACCGAGCCGTGCAGGAAGATCGCCACGCCCCCGTTGTCGGCGGCGGAGAGCACCCCGAAATCGATCGGCACACCCGGCGAGATCTGCTCGGCGTATTTCATCAGCCACCGAGTCGCCTCACGCGCCACCACCGAACCCGGCCCTGACGGCGCTTGCTCGTGCGCGTCACGCACCAACTCCGCCAGCGATTCCAGCGCGATCGCGGCGGTATCACCGGGTGTGAGCTTGCCCTGCCCGCGATGCGCGACCACGATCACCGCACCCGCGACCCGCGCGACCGCGTGACTTCCGAGCACCACTTCGACCTGCCGATCCCTCACAGGTATCGGCCTCTACCGGAACTGCACAGCAGGGGGGTCGCCATGTCATCCAGAGTATGGCAAGCACCCCACATCGGTCCCCCTGGGCGGGTTCGGTCCGGTAACTTCATACCGAGTAGCGATGGCGGAGGTACGCACCTCGCAGCGGACATCGAGGGGCTTGTGATGATCGGTTCGACCAAATTTCGCATCGCGCTCGCCTTGTGTGGCGCCCTGATCGCCCTCACCGGCTGCTCGGTCAGCGGCACGGCGGTCGCCGGTGAGCCCGATGTGCGTGGCCTGGAGACCGGGACCTTCGCCACCGACCGGCACATCTACACCGACACCGCGGGCAACCGAGGCGCGATCGTCGAGGGTGCGCGGATGTCGGCGGCCGTGGTGCCCGCACTGCGCATCGATCCCTCGCTGTCGCACGGGCGCGGCGGCGTGGTCATCCCCGATATCGAAGGCGCGCTGGATTTCATCGCGAATGTCTCCAAACCTGTTCTGGAGAACCGCAAATTCGTGACCGGCTATGTCGCGCTCGGCGCCGACAAGGCCGATCCAGACGGCAAGACCCGCCCCGGTCCCGATGCGACCGCCCTGACCACGGCCCTGTTGCGTTTCCCCACCGCGTCCGCCGCCACCCTCGCCGCGCGCGAACTCGAGGAGGTCGACCTGGCGGTCTCCCCTGACAACCGCAAACTCACCTCCACCAAATACCCCGACGCCTACCTCCATTGGCGCCCCGGCGTTCCCACCATCGGCGCGTTCCTCGCCCACAAGGAATTCGTGATCTCCCTGTTCATCCAGCGCCCCCGCGCCGACGCGACCGACCTCACGTCCTGGATCGACAAGAACCTCGCCGCCGAACTCGCCCAGCTCGCCGAGTTCGACCCCACCCCCGCCGAGAAGATCGCCGACCTGCCCGTCGACCCCGCCGGGCTACTGGCCCGCGCCGTAGTCGACGACCGGTCGGCGATGCACCCCGGCCAGTACTCCTTCGCCTCCTACGCCCCCGAACACCTCATCAACAAGGCCGCCGACCTCACCGCCCGCCAGAACCTCATCACCGCGACCGGGGTCGAAGCCCACGCGGTCGTCGAGGGCGGCGCCGTCACCCTGGTACGCGACCAGTCCGCAGGACAATCGCTCATGCGGGGACTCATCGATTCAGCGGGCCACTACGACCCGATCACCGCCCCCGCCGACGTCCCCACCGCGACCTGCCTGAAGCTCAACGACAACGGCAACAAAGAAGACGACTACGTCTACCGCTGCTACGTCGCCTACAAGCGCTATCTGGCCATGGTCAGCGCCGACGGTGAACCCGAAGTCCGCCAGAAGATCACCGCCCAGTACGCCCTGCTGGCCAATAGCTTGTGAGTTGGCTCGGCCCCATTCCTCGAAGTCGGTGACGTAGGATTCCGCCGACAATCGTTTCGGGGAGGAATGAGTTGCGAGCCACGAAAGTCGTCTGTGCCCTGGCGACCGCATTGCTGACCACTGTCGTCGCGGCCTGCGGTGGCCCCGACGAAGTCGCCGCCACCGACGCCCCCGTCGACCTCGCCACTCTCGATGTCGGCAACTACCCGACCCAACCCCGCCAGGTCGGGGTGGTCTCGAACCTGGACCAGGGCCGCTTCATCGAGGCCGAACGCCTCGGCGACTTCGTGCCGGCACCGGCCGACATCGATCCCCGATTCATCCACACCAACCCCACGATCGCGTCGGTCTTCCTCGACGCCGAAGCCGCGCTCGGCAAGATCATGGCTGTCGACCGGTTCGCCGAGGTCGCGCCTGATTTCGTCGGCGGATTCGTGAGCTCGGCAGAGACCGAGCCCAAGAATATGGGCCTCGACATGGTGAACGCGGTCATGATCTTCCCCGACGCGCAGCGGGCCGCCACCGCCGCCGCCGAGCTGGAGAAGCTCGATTTCGGCTACGCCACGAACAATCAGCGCATCGAGATCCCCGGCTACCCCGCGGCGACCGCACACTGGCAGCCCGACCAGCAATCGATCGGATCCTGGTTCGCCACCGGCCATCTGGTGATCTACACCTGGTTCTACGACTACCTGAAGATCTACCTGGAGAAGGTCGACAAGCAGGTCCTGCTCGATCTGACCCGCAAGAGCCTCGACACAATCGTCCCCTCCGTCGCGAAGTTCACCCCCACCCCCAGCACCGAACTGATGACCCTGCAGCGCGACCGCGAGGGCATGCTCGGCCGTACCGCACCCCGCGTCCGCGAGGATTCCTGGATCAACCCACCCGGCGTCTACGCGGGCCGTACCGCCCGCCACTTCCTCTCCGACCCGGTGAGCACCACGAAGATGATCGACGACTTCGGCATCGACCTCTACGCCAACGACGGCGCCGAGGTCTACCGGGCCCGCGATATCGCGGGCGCCCAGGGTGTCCGCGACGAACTCGGCGGCCTCACCCGCAAATTCACCGCCTCCGCCCCACCGAAGAACCTGCCGAGCGCCAAGTGCAAGGAATACATCGGCAGGCAGCAACGAATAGCGATCCGCTTCTATTGCGCGGTGTCCTACGACCGCTACGCCGCCTACGTCTGGTCGAACCAACTCCTCGACGCCCAGCAGCGAATCTCGGCCCAGTACGCCCTGTTGGTGAACGCGAAATGAGAATCCACTACGCCGCGCTCGCGGCCACCCTGACTCTCTTGCTGACTGCCTGCGGATCCACTCTGTCCGGTCAGGCGCTGCCCGGCGAGATCGATGTCCGAACCCTCGACGTCGGTTCGTACCCCACCGAGCCGATCAACGCCCACGACGACGATCCCATCCCGCCGTTCTACGAGATGTACGAGGTAGCGGCGATGCGGATCGCCGACTACGTGATCAACTCCCGCGACATCGACGCCCAGATGACCTACGGCAAACGCGCGACCACCGTCTCCGCCGGCGTGATGCCCTCTGCTCTCGGCGACGAGCCCGCGATGTCGGCCATCGCGAAGAAGTACAAGATGCTGTACGGCTTCGAATCCAGTGGCGCCTCGAAGGATTCACGCGTCGAGACCTACGGCGGCTGGCCGACGAAGAAGGCCGACAACAGGCTCACCGCCACCACCATGGTGCTCCAGTTCCCCGATGCCGAGCGCGCGGCCGCCGCAGCGAAAGAGTTCTACGACACAGACTTCGGTATGCAGGAGGGTCGCAACCAGCCGGTCGCGATCGCCGGACACCCTGCGGCCCTGTCACATTGGCGTCCGGACTCCCCCTTCCTGCGCACCGTCCTCCCCCACGGTCCCTATGTGATCGCCTTCCTGCTGTCGGTGGCCACCCCCGACCAACAAGCGCTCACCGCCCTCGCTTCAACCGCCTATACCGAGCAGATCGAGGCACTCGCCGAAACCACCCCGCTGACCGACGAACAGGTCATGGACCTGCCCTGGGACCCCGACCACCTCCTGATGCGGACCCTCAACCCGGACCAACTGGCCAACCCCGAGGGCTCCGGCTACTACCTGGTCACCGGCAAACACGGCATCCTGCACTACTCCGGCGACCAGCTCCCCACCGATCGCCACTACATCGACGAGCAGCTCACCAAGATGAGCGCCCAGCAGGTGGCCCTGTCCTGGGGCTCGATCGGCATCCGCACCCCCGATGCGGAAACCGCCCGCCGCGCGGTCACCGAGAAAATGTTCCCCTGGCAGGTAGAAGGCGAAGCCGCCAACCCACCGAACCTCCCCGATTCAGCCTGCGTAGACAACAAACGCCCAGGCGCGTCGAAACGCTTCAGCTGCATCCTCGCCTACAACGAATACGTCGGAATAGTGAGCGGCAACCAGCTTTTGGACGCCCATCAACGTGCGGCCGCGCAATATGCACTATTCGCCAACAGCTGACAGCCGCGCTCGCACCTCGGCCGTGCACCGATTGAGCTGCGCCGCAGACAGATTTACGCCTGAGCACCGCCGTTCGAAGCCGAGGCAGGTGAGCCGACCCCGCAGCCGCCGCAGCTCAGGTTCCCGGGACGGTGAGCACCGAGCACACAGGTCGGTGCAAATGCTATCTTCTCCCCAGCGATTGGGCCGCTGGAACAAGGCGAGTACCAATGCGCGGCGCCCGCTGGGCAGGACGCGGGTCGCCTCACGACGGAGGGGAATCACATGAGGAGAACGAGTTCGACGCTGTTCGCGGTCGGCCTCGCGGCGGCGATCGCGGTGACCACCGGGTGCGGATCTGAGCCCGACGCGGGTGGGTCACCGGGCTCACAGTCGGTCGACCTGACCAAACTCGACGTTGGGAATCTCCAAACCGAACCGAAGGTCTTCGGCAAGCCGAAGAACCTCGACATGGCACACGCTGTCGAAGCGACCCGGCTCGGAAATCACATCCCCCTGCCGATGGAAATCGAACCCGAAGCCACCTTTGCACCTCCCGCCATGAGTGGTGCAATACGCATATTTGCAGATTTCGAATCATCCGCCATCACATCACGCATGAACGCAGACCCGAAGAAACTGAACGAATTCGCTAAAGGATTCATGTCAGGATTCGTGACCACTGCACGATCAAATCAGGAACCCAGCCTGGCTTACGAGCTCGACAATGTCGTTATGCTATTCAATACCGACGAGGATGCACGCGCTGCCGTTGACATACTTGCCACCGAAGAAGCTGCGACCGATCCAGACACAAGGCCTGCTGCGGTTGGGGACAATTTCGGAAGCCTCACAAATGTGCGTGCACAGGTCAGCCCAAAATGGCCCGGTCAGATCAGGTCATGGAAATCCGTCGGAAGATTTGTGATCTTCACATACGTTTACGATAGCGTGATGAGCACATTGAAAACTTCAGATGAGGCAAAGCTCATATCGAGGGTGCAGAATAGCATCAATAAGATTGCACCAGCCCTCCAACGGTATACCCCGACCGCTCCTGAAAAAGTGATGGATCTCGACGTAGATATGGATGGCATGCTCGGTCGAGCGATGCCAACCGTCACCGCGGACGAGAATCAGCGCGGAATCCCCGGCGTATACGACCGCCACGGTGGACTCCAACTCCTAGGCGACACCGATAAGATGGCCATATTGTTCGAGGAAACTGGCGTAGACAGAGTTTCCTGGTCGGGGAACTTTGTCTTCAGGGCAAAAGATGACGATGCTGCCGCAAAGATTTCGGATTTTTACGGGGAGCCGTCCAAGTTCCTCCGCACGGCTCCCACGCCCAGCAATCTGCCGATGGCACAGTGCCTGGAATATGTCGGACCCGAAAAGTTCGCCACAAAGTACTACTGCAGCGTTTCGTACGGCCGATACGCCACCCAAGTGGCCGCTACCCAGCTGACCGATGTGCATCAGCGGATCTCGGCACAGTACACGATCCTCGCGAAGAGCAAGTGATGCATAACAAAAACCAAGGATCGTCGATGCCTTCGTCAAGAATCCGCGTGTTCGGATGCATCGCGGCTACGTTGGTCGCCGCACTCGCCGCCACAGGATGTGGCTCATCCACAACCGCTGCCGGGCTACCCGGCGAAATTGATGTTCGCACCCTGGACACCGGGTCGTACGCTAAGGCCACCACCCCACTGGATATGCGTTACGACTACCATAATGATCTAGCCGGTGCCTCTAATCTCGCGCTGATGCGACTCACCGATCATGTAGTCATCGGGCCTGACATTGATCCCAGCATTAAGCATGGTACGGGATCATTGCCCTTCCTCGACGCCGAAAAAGCCACCAAAGTTCTCGCGAACGCCAACAAACCGGTGCTAGAGCGGAACAAGATGATGTTCGGAGTGGGCGCCGGAGCCAGCGACAAAGCAGCCGATGAAACAGGTAAGGCGCCTCCCGGATCGAAGTTCACCACGGTCGTCGTGATGCAATTTCCAGATGAAGAACATGCGACGCGTGCCGCTGCTGAAATCGACGAAACCGATTTCGCCGTAGCCGCTGACGCCAATCAGCGAGTAAATCTGCCAAAATACCCGACAGCACATTCACATTGGCGGCCGGGAGTACCCACTATCGGATCAACACTCGCCTACGGCCGCTATGTAGTCAGTCTGTACATGGGCACCTCCGAGGCCAAGCTCGATGACCTCACCGACCTCGCGCAGAAGGCCTATGCTGCGCAGCTACCACTTCTGGATCAGATTCCCGCACTCACCCCTACTGAGATGCTGTTCCTACCGGACGACCCTGATCAGATGTTGCGCCGCACTCTTAATCCGGATGGATTCGGCTCCCCGAATATCGGTGATCAAGCAGCCTTTACGATCCGGGGTTTCCTGCACAACGTCGGTCCGCAGGACCACTGGAAAACTGTGATGTCCGAAGCCGGAGTCGATCGGTACTCCAAATCATCCTCCATGTCGAGTGCGAACATGTTGTATCGCGCCCGTGATGCCGCAGGGGCCAGCATGTTGGTATCACAAATCCTGGAGCGGAACTACCCCAGCGTCGCCACGGCACCGCCAGTGCTGCCAGGGGCGCGATGCGGTGAGAATCCGAAAGACGACTACAAGACGAAGCGTTTCCGGTGCGCCATCACCTACCGACAGTATGTAGCTACCGTCGAAAGCGATCAGCTCACCGACGCGCATCAACGAGCCGCAGCCCAGTATGCTCTCCTCGCGAACAGTCAGTAGGAGCATGGTGCTGACCAGCGACATGAACGAAGACGCACTACTGACGCAGGACAGGAGACGATCACGGTGGCGATGACTCCTGGCACCATCGTCGGCGGATACCGAATCGAACGGATACTCGGAGCCGGCGGCATGGGCTCCGTCTATCTTGCCAAGCATCCTAGTTTGCCACGCATGGACGCGCTCAAGATCTTGAGCCCCGAACTGTCACGTGACGCAGAGTTCCGTGCCAGGTTCGAACGCGAGGCGAATCTCGCTGCAGGCCTCGATCATCCCAACATCGTTTCGGTGTACAACCGCGGCGAAGAAGATGGTCGACTGTGGATCGCCATGCAGTATGTCGAGGGAACCGATGCCTCCGCCGAGATGGCGCGTGACCCTCATTCGATGAATCCCCTTCGGGCACTACGAATCATCTCCGAGGTAGGCAAGGGACTGGACTACGCCCATCGAAAGGGCTTGCTCCATCGCGATGTCAAACCGGCGAACTTCCTACTGTCCAGCCCTGACGGTGAGGAAGAGCGGATATTTCTTACCGACTTCGGTGTCGCCAAATCCAATGATGACGCGACTGAGCTCACGCAGACCGGAAGTTTCCTGGCGACTATCGCTTATGCACCGCCGGAACAACTCTCGGGGGCACGACTGGATCATCGTGCTGACGTCTACAGCTTGGCTTGTTCGTTCTTCAAACTCCTGACCGGCCGGAATCCTTACCCTGCCACACAGCCGGCCATGGTGATGATGGGACATCTGCACGAGCCGCCGCCGAGCGCGACGTCGGTGAACATCGGTCTCCCACTAGCAATTGATGCCGTGTTCGCCAGGGCGATGGCTAAGAATCCGGCGGATCGTTTCAGATCTTGCCGTGAGTTCACTGATGCAGCAGCCAATGCGCTGATTCCCGGACACTCTCCGATGTCGACTAACACCAGCCCGACATATCCGATTCAAACATTTCAACCGAATCCGTCGACCGGGTATCACGCTGCGCCCACCACCGGTTCGCACGCCGCGGCACCCCACTTCCCCGCTGAGCCGTTCGACACCGCACTACGTCCGGCACCCAAGCGCCGGTCCAAGCCGCTTGTCATCGGTGCGGCGATCGCTGCGGTTGCGGTAGCTGTCGCTATCGGCGTCTTTGCAGTGCAGAACCGTGGGGACGACAAGGATCCGACTGCTCTCAATTCGGCGACGCCTACCGCTGGCAACTCCCGGCCGATTGACAGAGCACGAGCTGCCAACCCTGGTTTCGCAGGGAAAACCCTTGTGATGGTTGACGTCACCGACAGCAGTGGGCTCGAACTGAGCATGGCAACTTACCTGTCCCCAACCGCGCAGACAAGTTTCTTCGGTGACTTGGGCATGGTGTACAGCCCTTCGTTCAGCAAAGCCTCTGATGAGCCGTCGCCGCGAATCGTCAAGAGCGACGAGCGCTACAGTCTATTTTCGAGGTTCAAGAACGACGAGTACATCATCGCTGTACGGAGTGATGCGAAAGCAGGCGGCGGCGGCCTGCTCGGACTACCTGCGGCCATTACCTCGTCCGCAGCGACAGTAATCGTGGTGGACGACCCAGCGACAGTCACCGCTATCAGGAGTTGGTCCGACAAATCAGAGCAGCAGCTTGTCGATCGATTGGTTCCGATTCTGACCAAGCAAATCAAATAGAGAGCTTCGCCCATAAAAATTCGGCCTCAGGGGGTGCACCCTGAGGCCGAATTCTCGTGATTGCCGTCTCAGACGAACTTGCCGGACAGCCACTTGTCGGTGTCGTGCAGTTCAGAGTTGCCCGTCTGAACCAATTTTGCAGCTTCCTGCAGGGTTGTATTCAGCTGACTGGACTGCGAATTCCATTCGCCCTGCATCTGGGTAAAGGCCTCGTGTGCGCTACCGCCCCACTTCTCGGCGATTGCTTCGACCTTCTTATGGAATTCAATCAGTTTGTCACCCAGCTGGTTGGCCGTCGCGATCATGTCCTGCGCGCCAAGATCAACCGAGTCCCGATTAGACGCAATAACATCCGACATAAGAATGAGTCTCCTTTACTGAGAGTTACTGAAAGTTTAGTTGGTCAATCAGATGGCGGGCAGATCGAGTTCAGCCATCTTGCTCTCAACCTGGCCCTTGAACATCGCGTCCTGCTCGGTGTAGCTATCCGTTGCCTGCATCAGCTTCTGCGAGGTCTCGAGGAGCTTGTCGTTCAGCTTCTCCGCGCGCGAGGCATAGGAGTCCATCAGCTGGTCGAACGCGATCTGCGCATTACCCTTCCACGTCTCGGTGGCTGCCATCTTGCCGGCCCAGATCTTCTTCACCAGACCTTCGATCTCCGTGTAGGAAGCTTCCGCATCCTTAGAGAAAGTCTGGAGGTCGGCAACATTCGCATTAAGAGTCATCGGGTTCCTTTCGGGTTGTCAGCGGATCCCGTGTCGAGGGACCGCTGCTCTCACTTGGTTAGACGCAAGACGTGGGCGATCGGTTCCACTCATGTCGGAAGTTTTTTGATTCAGCCGACCGCAGCTGGGCCGGGAAGCATCGGCGGGACGACACTGAAAGGTCGCTCATATGGTTGCCCCCATCCATCAATCTCCCCCAATTTTGATGCAACACCACGCCCTGCAGACGGTACCCGTTGTAGGACATGCGCGCAATTGGCAAGAGCAGGCCACAACGGCCTTACAGACCAACCTCGACGCTGCCAACAACCTGCTCGCAGGCCGGCATCACACTGTCCCAGCCCCCCTTGACGTACTGACAGCCCACGCTGACCTGCACTCCACGTTCGACCAGGACATGCCAGCGAACCGTTGATCCATCGGCAGGTTTTTCTTCGTACGCGAGGCCTGGACGGCCGGCGAAGACAACATCGCGGCGAACATCGGTGACGGCGCCTGCGGGCCTCTTGGCAATTTGAGCAGCGAGGTCCGCAGCGACCTCGTCGTAGCCGGCACCTGGGGTGACCGGTTTCTGGGTGACGGTGATGCGGTGACGGGCAGCGGTATCGGGGACGAGGTCGACGCGGGCGGCTGAGTCGATTGCACGGTGCCAGCCTGCGGGCACCGTCACGACGACCCGGCCGACTGTTTCGGTGGCGGGCATAGGTTTCGGCTGCGATAACGAGGGCCGAGACGGGACCGAGGTTGTTGTCGGCGCGGTGGTTGTCGCGATGGAGGCTGCGGCCCGCTGTTCGCCTGAGCCACCGATCAGGAAGAAACCGCCGATCGCTGCCGCGGCGACAACAGCGATTAGGGCTGCGGCGCCGATGTAGAGCGGGCGGCGATCGAGGGGGTTGGCGGCTGCGGCTCGTTCGCGTAGGGGTTGCATCCACTCGGCCGCAGGGGGGATGGTCGGTGTGTAGGCGGGAGTCCGCTGGGCAGGGCGAGCCAGGTCTATTCCAGTCAGCGAGGTTACGGATACCTTTGCGCCACAAACATTTTTAACGACTGTGGTGACCGAGGCCACTACCACAGGATCGATCGTTCCCAACAGCTGTACGACGTCTGGCGCGCGGTCGACGAGAAGGCGATTCAGTAGTTCCCGGAGGTTGTCGATCCCTTCACTGCTGTCGAGTTCGGAGACTGCGAGATTGGGTTCGACCTCGACCGCCTCGACATGGGTGCCGTTCGCGTCGTATACGACCGACGAGGCCGAGGTCGACAACATGCCGAACTCGATGATCGCGGTGCGCCGACTGCGGCTGGCGGCAATGTCGACGGCCGACGCCCGCAGGGCACAGGACTCGAAGACGACTTCATGCGTGAATTGCTGTGCCGCAGTGCCGAACAGATCGAGCTCGGGCTGCCCCCACGACGTCGGGTGCACGAGGACGATGCGCTCACAGAGGACCGACACACGAAGGGCATCCATGATCGCGGAGAGCACCGCGGACAGAGCCTGCCCCACAGACGGCATCCGAGGTGGCAACGCGATCACACCGCCAGCCATGTATTGCACCACTGACACCGCCTGCGTGGGCGGCGTCAGTGGCTCACCGACAACAAGATCGGAACCGTTGCTGCCTACCACGATCGACGGCGCGACATCCCAATGTGTGGTGGCGCCACGCGCCCACACCTTTGCTTCGCTGACTACCAGTTCGACGACGGTCATTCCGGCTGCGGCATCCAAGCGGTCTGGATAAGCCCCTCGGTGTTGCGGGTAACGAAAGTACCGCGACCTGTCGGCTTCGGGCCTGGTCGCGTGGTACCCGCGAGAACACCTTCATCACGACTGCAGCTCAGGATCAGCGCGGCTGATCCGAGATCCTTCATCCTGGCCAGCGTCGCTTCGTACATGGCACGGCTGGCACCACCGGAACGACGAGCGATGATCAGATGGAACCCGAGGTCACGAGCGTGCGGAATGTGTTCGACCATGGCTGAAACGGGGTTGCCCTGCGAAGTCGCAACCAGGTCATAGTCGTCGACGATGATATACAGCTCTGGACCACTCCACCATGACCGCTCGCGCAACTGCTGAGGGGTTACGTCGGGGCCCGGAGTCCGCTTTGCAACGTAGGTCGCCAATCCATTCATGTAGTCGGTGAACAGAGGCGCCGTCGAACCGTAGCCGGCCTGATACCCCTCGGGAATGAGACCGAGCATGTTGCGGCGGTAGTCACCGACGATAAACCGCGCTTGATCCGGGGTGTTCGACGCGGCAATGCCATCGATGATCGAGCGAAGCAAGGTCGTCTTACCGGATTCGGTGTCACCGATGATGATGAAATGCGGGCTCTCCGCGAAATCCATGTAGACAGGCGCAAGCTCGGCCTCGTTGATTCCGATCGGAATGCGCATGCACTTGGACGACGGATCGACCCGCGACGGCCAATTACCTGCCAGATGCAGCAGTTGTTCGCGCGGGAACTGATCAGGCAGCATTCTGACCTGCGGAGCGGCGCGCCCAGGGGTCGCCCGCTTAATGGTTTCGACCGCGGCGGCGACTGCTTGACCGAGATCGGACGGATCGGAAGAACCGTCGAGGCGTGGTAGCGCCGTCAGCATGTGCAGACATTCGGCTGTCATGCCACGGCCGGGACGACTCTGCGGAACCAGCGCGGCGAACTTGCGGCCGAGGTCGGAATCCATCGGGTCGCCGAGGCGCAGCTCGATGCGGGTGCCGATCTGGTCCTTGAGCGCTGGGCGGGCCTCTGCCCACCGGTTGAGCGCGATGGCAACGTGCACACCGTACGAAAGGCCCTGCACAGCAAGGTTCATGATGGTCTGCTCAAGTGCCTCGAAATCCTGGCGGATCGAGCCGTAGCCATCGATCACCAGGAACACATCGCCGAACGGATCCTCGTGCGCACCAGCGGCAGCAGGACTGGACGCCGGATCTAAGGAACGCAGTCGTCGGAACTCGACCATCGACTCGATGCCGAGCTGACGGAACTTCGCCTCACGGGTGCGCACGATCGTGGTCATTTCCGCGACGGTTCGCCGGACCTGATCCTCGTCGAGACGGCTGGCGACCGAACCGACATGGGGCAGACCGAGCAGACCGGTCATCGTGCCACCGCCGAAATCGAGGCAGTAGAACTGCACCTGCTCGGCGGTGTGGGTCAACGCCATCGCCATGATCATCGAACGCAGGGCGGTCGACTTGCCAGACTGCGGACCGCCGACGACCGCGACATTGCCTCGCGAACCCGACAGGTCGACGACGAACGGGTCGCGACGCTGGTCGTAGGGACGGTCGACGATGCCCATCGGTGCGCGCAGGGTAGCGATCGCGGAATACTCGCCGTTGAGGATGGAGCGTGGCACGAGCTGGTCCATGGTCGGGGCCTCGTCGAGCGGCGGGAGCCAGATCTCATGGGCGGGACGACCGTGGCCCGCGATCCGCGAGACCAGCATGTTCAGGTTCGACATCTGCTCGTTCTCGTCGCCGGCCGGTTCCGGATCGAACTCCGCCTCCACCGGCAGCGGCACCCGGTCCGCGGCACGGAAGCCGACGTGAGTCGCGGCGAAAGGCCGTGCGTTGACGTCGATTTCGCCGCCGACGATGCCGGCGCTGGTGACCTCGCGCGCCGATCCACCACCCACATAAGCGCCCGAGACATACGAGGCCTGGAAGCGCTGGATCTCGCCCGAGTCGGACTTCAGGTAACCGCCGCCGGGGGTGCTCGGCAGGTTGTAGGCGTCGGGGACGCCGAGGACCTGGCGGGACTCGTTGGCGGAGAAGGTCTTCAGGCCGATGCGGTAGGACAGGTGCGATTCCAGGCCCTTGAGCTTGCCTTCCTCCAGACGCTGCGAGGCGAGCAGGAGGTGGACCTGTAGGGAGCGGCCCAGTCGACCGATCATCACGAACAGTTCCGCGAAGTCGGGGTGCTGGGTGAGCAGTTCGGAGAATTCGTCGAGCACGACGAACAGCGCGGGCAACGGGTCCAGGTCGGCGCCAGCGGCGCGGGCCTTCTCGTATTCGGAGACGTTGGCGAAGTTGCCCGCCTGACGCAGGACTTCCTGGCGGCGGTTCATCTCGCCGGCCAGCGCGTCTTTCATACGGTCGACGAGGTCGGCTTCGTCTTCGAGGTTGGTGATGACCGCGGCGACGTGCGGAACGCCGTCGAGGCCGAGGAACGTCGCGCCACCCTTGAAGTCGACGAGGACCAGGTTGAGCTGGTCGGGCGAGTGGGTGGCGAGCAGGCTGAGCACCAGGGTGCGCAGGAATTCCGACTTACCCGAACCGGTCGCGCCGATGCACAGGCCGTGCGGGCCCATACCGTTTTCGGCGGCTTCCTTGATGTCGAGTTCCACCGGGGCACCGTCGGCGCCGATGCCGAACGGCACGCGCAGACGCTCGCGGCCGTAGCGGGGACGCCACGCGCTGGCCGGGTTGAAGTTGCCGATATCGCCCAGGCTCATCAGCTGCGACCAGGTGGAGATCGTCTCGGTCTCGTCGGTCTCGACGTCGCTGCTGCGCTGGGTGGCGGCACGATAGGGCGCGAGCCTGCGGGCGAGCTGCTGGGCCTGCTCGGCACTGACGCGGTCGATGGTGGCGAAGCGTTCCTGGTTGCCGGTGGCGCCGCGACCGAGGCACTCGCCGTCTTCGACGACCATCTTGATGCCACGCGAAACGGCAAGGCGCGGTGCGTAATTGCACAGGTCGATGATGGTGACACCTTCGTACCCGGACTCGCGGAGCTGGTCGTCCTCGGCCTCGAGCAGACCGCCGTCGACGACGATCACCACGTGCACCATGTTCGGGTTGTTCGGCTGGTTACGCGAGTAGCGCACCCGGTTGCCGAGCAGCGGATGCAGGCCGCTCATGGCCTCACGGATGGAGCCGTAGAACATGCGCTGGGTGCCGATGCCGTCTTGCACCTCGGGGTGCTGAGTGTGTGGCAGCCACTTGGTCCACTCCCACTCACGGGCGGTGTCCGGGCCACAGACCACGGCGACGAGCACCTGGTCGGGCGCCTGGAACATGCACAGCTGCAACAACATCGCGCGCGTCATGTCGCGCGCCTGGGCGCGGTCGCCGTCGAGGGCGACGGTGCCGAAGCCCTTCACCGCGATGGCGGTGGGCAAATCGGGAACCGTGGAATGCGCGCGTACGAAGCGGCGCAGCGACACCGCGGCGATGGGCTCGAGTTCTTCGACGGGGCCGGTTTCCGGGGCCACCAGCCTGGTCGCCAGCCGCTGGCCGCCGAGGCCGATACGCGCGTGGCAGAAGTCCTTGTCGCCGGAGCGGCGCTCCCACATCCGGCTGGTGCCCGCGAGCATCCAGATCAAGCCGGGTTCGGGGTGGCTCCACTCGACGGCGGCGCGCTGCTGCTTGGCGGTCTCGTCGACATCTTTACGAACCTGATCGAGGTAGCGCAGGTAGTCCTTGCGATCCTCGTTGGCCTCCGCGGCTTTCGCGCCTTTGCCGCCACCCTGTCCGAACATGGTGACCATCGACATGATCATCATCATCGGGAACATCATCGACATCGGGTTGGACAGCATGCCGCTGCCCTGGGTGAACATCAGCGCCATCATGCCGACCATGCCGACCACCATCACGACGGGCATCAGCTTCGTCAGCAGGCTGCCCGGGGTGATCCGCGGGATCTCCGGCGGCGGCTGCAACGTGACCTCGCCACCCGGCGTACGCGGCATCTCGCGCCGGGCACGGCGCTGGAACCTGACGGTGCTCATGGTCGAAGACTCCCCCTGCTTGACTACTCGCTCATCTGTCGTCGCGAACGGGCTCAGTGTAGAGGTCGCGGCCGACATGTCGTATGGTTCGTCAGGCATTCTGCTGTCCGAACGGTGGGTTCCGCAAACTGTCGACCGTTAAGAGCGGTCGAGCGGAAACACGAGGTAGAGACGGAACTGGGGGAGTTTTGACGCACGCGCGACTCGATCATGTGGAAGAGGACTCCGCGCGCGGCATAGTGCGCGCGCCGGACCTAGCCCGAGTAACCATCCTGGCCAAGCACACGCAGGTAGACATGGCTATTCCGGTCGATGTACCGGTCGCTCTCGTCATTCCCAGCGTGGTCGACATGGTCGCGCAGCACAGCCGCTCGAATGATTTCGACAATGACGGGGAACGCTACGAACCCGCCGAATGGGTGCTCGCGCGTATCGGCCACCCACCGTTCTCCAATTCGCTGAGCCTCGGCGAACAAGGCGTGCGCGACGGCGAATTGCTCATGCTGGAGAGCGCTTCGCACGCGGCGCCGACGCCCCTGTTCGACGACATCATGTACAACGTCGCGGTCGCCGACGCCGAGCACTACCGCAGCTGGACGCCGAAGACGGCCCGCATCACCGGTTCGGTACTCGCCGCGCTCACCATGCTGGTGGGCTGCTTCGGTCTGCTTGCCGCACCGGATGCGTTGCCGTTCTGGGTTTCCGGGTCGCTGGCGCTGTTCGTCGCGATCCTCTGCGTGGTGGCGGGCACGGTGCTGAGCCGCATGTACCGCGACACCTCGGCCGCGCTCGTCCTCGGCGGCTGTGCGCTGCCGACCGCGTTCACCGCCGGCATGCTGCTGGTCCCCGACCATTACGGCGCGGCACATCTGCTGCTCGGATTCGCGCTGCTCGGCTCCATCGCGGTGCTCGCCTGGCGGGTCACCGGCATCGGGCTGGCGCTGTTCATCGGAACGGCGGCCGTCTCGGTGTTCGGCGTGCCCGCCGCCCTGGTGGGTTTGCTCACCGATCAGCCGGTCAAGGCGATCGGCGCGGTCGTCGCCGCGCTCGGATTGGCGGGACTGTCACTCTCGCCGCGTGTTTCGATGCTGCTGGCCAAGCTGCCGTTGCCGCCGGTCCCCTCCCCCGGCACCCCGATCGATCCGACCGAGGACGACCCGGACGACCACCGCGCCCTGCCGACTCTCGACGCTCTGCGCGCACGGTCGGAGCGGGCCCGTAACTACCTTGCCGGCCTGGTCAGCGCGACCACCCTGGTCAGCGTCGTCGGCGCGCTGCTGGCTATCGACGCCGGCGCCGAAGATCCCTACTGGCCAGGTATCTCGCTGGCGCTGGTGTGCGCGGTGGTGCTGATGTTCCGCAGTCGCACCTACGCGGGCGCCGAACAGGCCATCGTGTTGATCGCGGGCGGCTCGGCGATCGTGCTGATGATGCTGATCGGCGTCGCGCTCGAAATGCGCCAGCCCCTGGTCGTTTTCGGCGCCGCGCTGGTGATTCTGATCTCGGCGCTGGTGATGGGCTTGATCGTGCCGAACCAGTCCGCGACACCGCCGATGCGCCGGGCCGTCGAGCTGCTCGAGTACGCGTTCGTCGCCGCGGTGCTGCCGCTGGTGTTCTGGGTCGCCGATCTCTACTCGCTGGTTCGCGGGCTGTGAGGCTCGGCTTTCGACTGACGGCCGTTGCACTTGTCGTCGGGCTGAATGCCGGATTCGGTGTGAGCGGAACGGCTTTCGCTGATCGGCCGCCCGCCATCGATCCCGGGATGTTGCCCGCGGGTGATCCCGCCGCGCCGCCGGACAAGACCGAGCGCGGCAGCGGCACCAACGGACTGTGCTTCCGCACCCAGGCGAGCACCTCGCTGGCGGTGATTCCTCCCAGCCAGCGCTCTCTCGATCTGGAGCGGGCGTGGGAATTCTCGCGTGGCGCAGGACAACTCGTCGCGGTGATCGACACCGGTGTGGAGCCACACCCCCGCCTGCCCGATCTGTGGGCAGGCGGCGACTACGTGGCCGCCGGTGGCAACGGCACCGAGGACTGCGACGTGCACGGCACTGTCGTCGCCGGAATCATCGGCGCGACCAAGATCGACAACCAGGGCTTCTCCGGTGTCGCGCCCGAAGCCCGCATCCTCAGCATTCGGCAGACCAGCTCGCTCTACCAGTCCGAGGGCGCCGGGCGGAACAAGGGACCCGACGACTTCCCCGAGGGATACGGCAAGGTCTCCTCGCTCGCGAGCGCGATCCGGCGGGCAGCCGACTTCGGCGCCCGCGTGATCAATATTTCTCTCGTGGCCTGCAACAGCGGTTCCCCGGCCAACGAAGCGGCCTTCGGCGCGCTCGGCGCGGCCGTGCGGTACGCGGCGCTGGAGAAGGACGTGGTGATCGTCAGCTCGGCGGGTAACTCCGACAACGCTTGCAAGTCAGGCAATCCCGGGCCCGACCCGCTCAAGCCCGCGCAGGATCTGTGGAGCACGATCCGCACCTACGTCAACCCCGCCTGGTACGACGAGTACGTTCTCTCGGTCGGCTCGATCGGCGCCAACGGCGCACCGTCGTCGTTCACCGTGCCCGGTCCGTGGGTCGGCATTGCCGCACCGGGAGAAGGCATTACGTCTCTCGATGCCAGGTCCTCGGGCATCTCCGACGGCAAGTACGACAACCAGGGCAAGTACATGGCTTACAGCGGAACGAGTTTCGCCTCGCCGTATGTCGCCGGTGTCGCCGCGCTGGTGCGCGACAGGTTCCCCGATCTCACCGCCAAACAGGTCATCGAGCGGTTGCAGGCCACGGCCCACGCACCGGCTGAGGGCTGGAATCCGTACATCGGTTACGGCGCAGTCGATCCCGTCGCGGCGCTGACCAACGAGGTGCCGAGAGAACTTCCGCCGAAGCAGGCGAGCCCGGCGCGCAGTCTGCAGCTGCCGGTGCCGGCACCGCCGCCGCCCGCGGACAACACCGCCCGCAATGTGGCCCTGATCGGTTCCGGCGCCATCGGCCTCATCCTGGTCCTCGGTGTGCTGGCGTCGTTCCCGATCCGCCGTAAGTTCGGGATGTCGGTCGACGATCTCTGACCTGCTCGACCAGAGAGCAGGGTACGGTCGGCGGGCCAGAGCCCGTCGACCCAGGTAGCCGCATGAATCCGTCAACGACCGAACGTCCACTCACCCGCCGACAGCAGTGGGAACGCGCGACCAATCTGCCGTTGATGGCGCTCGCGGTGGTGTTCGTCATCATGTACGCGTGGCGGGTGCTCGACACCGAGGTGTCACCGCGGCTCGACACCAGCCTCGTCCTGGCGGATATCGCGATCTGGGTGGTGTTCTTGATCGATTTCGTGGTCAGGCTGTGGTTGTCGGGCGACCGGCTGCGCTTCGTGCGCAAGCATCCACTCGACCTGCTTGTCGTGCTCGTGCCGCCGTTTCGTCCGCTGCGCCTGCTGCGGGCTTCGCTGCTGCTGCTCGACGCCCTCAACCGTGCGACGCACCCGCGCACGCGCCTGGTGACCTTCGTGGCCACCAGTTCCGTGCTGATCCTGCTGCTGTCGAGCCTGGCTTTCTTCGACGCCGAATACGGCGCACCCGACTCCAAGATCGAGACCTTCGGCGACGCCCTGTGGTGGTCGGCGGTCTCGGTGACGACGGTGGGCTACGGCGACGTCTACCCGGTGACCACCGAGGGCCGACTGGTCTCGCTGGTCCTGATGACGTTGGGGATCGGCCTGATCTCCTTCGCCATCGGCACCATGACCAGCTGGGTCGTCGAACAACTCAAGACCGTCGACGACGCCGCCGACCGCGCGGAGAGCTTGCTCAGCGAACTGGTCGTCGAGGTCAAAGCCTTACGGATCGAGGTCGCCGAACTCCGTTCCGATTCCGGAAGGCCGACGACCCCGCCCGACTAATTCGCCGCGGCGACAGGCTTTTTGGCGGGCGAGGGATCCGGCGCGACACCGTCGTGCGCGACCATCGCCTCTTCCCGGCCCATGGTCGGCCCACCCGCGAGCAGTCCGACGATCGGCCACGGCGCCGGTTCAGCGGTGACCTGCTCGAGGCCGAGCGCCTTGACCGCGTCGGCGTTCTTGATGCCGAAACGGACGCCGGTGTCGGCGATGTAGAACAGGCTGTCCTTGCGGCGGCTGTTCGGTTCGATGCCGGTGGCCTGCACGTAGGCGCCCGAAGCGGGCGGGATGAAGACCGTGTCGGCGTTGGGGCCCGCGCCGTCGGCCTGCGCGAGATCGACCATCTTCGCCTTGTCCGGGATCGGCAGATCGATGCCGGTGAGCAAGGTCAGTTCGGCGCGAGCGGTCGCGTCGGTGTTGTCGGTGGCGCCCGCGATCGGCTTCCACGACATGCAGCTGATGGGCTGGTCCTTGGCGGCGATCAGCGTCGGCCGGTCACGCGGGTAGTCCTGCACCTTCAACGACCGCACGATGGTCGCGTAGGTCCGGTCGGTCGACTGAATGGTCGTGCCGTTCATCATTGTCGGATAGAAGTTGCGGATGATCTGGGCGGTCAGCGCCGAGATCTCCTGCAGCCCGTCCTGGAGCACCACATAGTTCTGGTTGGGCTCGTTGAAGACCTGGACAACGTCAGCGATCTTGTGGCCGCTCACGTTGTATGCCGGTGTGCCACCCGGGTTGGCGATCGTCGGGGTGATCAGCGGCAGCACTTCGGGAATCGCGTTGAGCAGGCCCTCGCTGATGGGACGCGGAGTCACGCCGGTGATGCCGAGCGCGTGGGTGACAGCCGGATCGTCCATCTTCACGCGGGCCCGCTTGCCGTCGTAGACCAGGTAGGTAGCGTCCTTGCCCTTCACGAGCATGGCCTTGCCCTCGTCCACCTTCGACGCCTTCGCGCCCAGACTCGGGTCACCGGCCAGCACCGACGTGGTCAGATCCGCTGTGCCGTCGGACTTGAGCTGATCGCACACCGTCCATGTGCGGCCCTTGCCGCCCTTGTCGTAGAGGATCGACGACGGGGCGCCCGGAATGCCGATCAGCTGACCGCGCGGCTTCTTGCCGAGCTCGGATTCCTTGACGATCGCCGCTTTGGACGCCTCACCGGCCGCCAACCGAGCCGAGGCCAGATTCAGCGCGGGATGCACGACATTGTCGACCACCACGTAGACGCCGCCGGATTCCTTGGCGATCAGGATCTTGCTGTCGCCGATCTTGTCCTGCGGGCGCAGCAGTGCGAGCACACCACAACCTGCGAGAACCACGATGCCGAGCACCAGTCCGACCACGTAGGCACGGGTCTGCGCGCGCATCGGGTCGTGCAGCATTCGCACATCCCGGCGCACCAGGGCGTGCTCCATCCTCCGCACCAGGAAGCGGTATCCGCTGACCTGCCAGCGCGTTGTGGGTTTTGAAGGCATGGTTCCTCCCCCGAACAGTGCTCTCGTCCGGGCAACACAGTACAGTTCCCGGCAGCAGTTGTTCGCATTCGGCCATCGGTCGATCGACAATCGGGTACCTGGGGGAGGAACGAATGGCTGAGTTCACCGGGGCGGGACCGCGCCCGCTGTTCGGTCGGATTTCGCTGCCGCACCTACTCATTGCGCAGGTCCTCGGCCTGACCGCGGGGGTTGTCGCGCTGATCTGCGGGCTCGATCCGTTGGCGGCACTCGGCATCGCCATCGTGGTGGCACTGGTGCCGCTGATCCCGATCGGCAAACGCACCGTCCTCGACTGGATCTCGACCATCCGCCGGTATTCCGGCAAGCGCGAGTACACGCTCGGCGACACCGTCGACTTCCGTGACACCGACGGCCGCTCGCTCGGGCTGTACTGGGACGGCAGTCGCGTGGTCACCGTCGTCGAGGTGCTGCCGCCGCGCGGCGGGCTCACCAGGATCGCCCGCACTGCCGTGCACGCCTCACACCTGTTGCCGCTGCCCGAATTGGCCGCGTGCCTCAACCAGCACGACATCCTGCTCAGCGGGATCGACATCATCAGCCACGGCCACCGCAGCCGGTCCGGTACACCCGCGGGCGCGATCTACGAATCGCTGCTCGGCCCGCTGCCCGCGACCGCACACCGCACGGTGTGGCTCGCGATCAGTTTCGACGCGGTGGCCTGCCCCGATGCGACGGCTCGTCGCGGTGGTGGCACCGATGGCGCTTCCCGCTCGGTCACCATCGCCACCCAGCGGATCATGCGCACGCTCGAAGACGCCGATTGCAACGCGCGCATCCTCACCGCGCCGGAGATCCGCAAGGCCGTGCAGCAGATCACCGCGGGTCTCGACCCGCGCACGCTGAGTCAGCGGTGGAAGTACGCCGAGATCGGCAACGCGGTGAACATCGGCAGTGCGGTGGATCCCAAGCAGTTGGGTTCGGATCTGCTCGCCCAGCTGTGGGTCGCGCCGTCGCGGGGCACCACCGTCGCCGTACGGCTGCGTCCCGGTAGCAATGCCGAATCCGTCAGTGTCGGCGCCGCATGGCGATTGACCGCGCGCGAACTTCCGGAGAAGACCAAGTCCAAGGGCATGGTGTCGATGAGCGGCCGTCATCGCGACGCGCTGCTGGCCCACCTGCCGATCGCGGTTCCCGGTGTGGACGACACGATCCCGACCATCGAGTACCCGATCGACATCATCGGCGCGCTGCATCTTCCGTCGTCGGGCTGCGGGCAGCTGCTCGGTTCCGATGACGAGGGCAACGGCGTCGCCACCAGGATCGTCGGCGTCGGCATCTCCACCGTGTATGTGGCGGGCGAGTTGTATCTGGCCCAGCAGTTGGTGTTCCGCGCGCTGGCCGTCGGCGAGCGGGTGCTGGTGCGCACCGATCGGGCGCAGGCCTGGGAGCAACTGGTGACCACCGTCGGTAATCCGGAGCGGCTGACCATCGCCGTCGAAACACACCAGTCCGACGCGGGTTTCACCGCGACGGTCGTCGACGGTGTGCTCGCGCCCGCCCCGCACGCCGGTGTCACCACGATCTACCTCACCGGCGATCCGAACGGCTGGCCCGCGTCGCGCCCCGACCTGGAGATCTTCCAGCCGGGCGCGATCGGCAACCGCGTGGTTCTTCGCACGGGAACGACCAGGGTGAACCTCACGCTGGTGTCGATCCCCCGCGAGTCGACCTACATCGGCCAGCCACGCGGTCAGCGCGCGATGGCCAGCGCCTGACCGGTCAGCCCGGATAGGGTTCGACAGTGCGGGCTGCCCGCAACGTGGTTCCCCACCAGTTCAATTGGTTCAGCATGCGGTCGCACGCGTCGATCGCGGCATCGTCGTCGGTCATGCCGGTCTCGTCGAAGCGGCGCTTGGCCTGGGCGAAGCTCACCGATTCGCGCACCGAGACCATGTGCAGTTCCGCGACCACCTGACGCAACTGCTCGACCGCGCGCAACCCGCCCGACAGGCCGCCGTAGGACACGAACCCGATCGGCTTGGCCCGCCACTCGTGCTTGGCGCTGTCGAGCGCGGTTTTCAGCGAGGCCGGATAGCCGTGGTTGTACTCGGAGGTGACGGCGACGAACGCGTCCGCCGCGGCCAACCTGGCCCGAAACGCCTCGACCTCCGGCGTTTCGGTGAGGTCGACGGGTAGTGCAAGATCACGCAGATCGAGCACCCCCACCTCGAATTCCGGCCGCTCGCCCAGCGCGGTGACCAGCCAGCCGGCCACCACGGGAGCGAATCGCTCGGGGCGGGTACTGGCGACGATGATCTCCAACCGCAGCGGTGCGTTCATGGCGCCGAGCTTATCGACACGCAATGCCCCGGTCCCGAAGCCGCTGGTCGACTCGTGCACGATAGAGCTGTCGGTTTCGTTCATGGGGCGCAGGGGGTCGCACGTGATTATCGGACGTTGGCAGTTGGTGGAGACGCTGGGGACACCACAGACCTGGTCGATGCTGACCGCGGGAACCACGCCGCGCGACTGGGCGTCGTATCACCGGGCGATTCCCGCTCGGCTGCAGCCGTTGATCGCGGCCGCGCACGAGACGGGTGCGCCGGTGGAGGAGGTACTGCCGAAGTCGCGCAATCCGTGGTCGGAGTTGCGGTTTCGCGCTGTGCCGGTGTGGTCGCCCGATGCGGAAACGCACGCGGTGAAGGTGTGGGTCGGGCCCGACGTCCCGGCGGAGGAACTGCGTGTCGCTCCGTTCCAGGTCGACGCACAAGCGCGCGTCGTGCGCACCCATCCCGGTCTCGGACCCCACTTCGGTTCGACGCCGGTCGAATACAGCGGCGCCGAACCGTTCGAGCGGATCGAGCGATTCGATCGCGCCCTGGAATTCGTTGCCGCGCTGCACCGTTCGGAACCTCGTAGCCGATGGTCGGGAGTCGCCACCGTGCATTCGAAGATCGGGCCGCGTTCGCTGTTGGTAGCCGCACGCAACGGCGGCGACGAGCAGCGGCGGTTCGCGTGGCGTGGGGTCACCGTCGATGTCACCGACAGCATTGCCCCGCAACGCAAGTCGTTCGAGGCCTCGACGCTCGAGTTGCTGCGTGAATCCCGGCCCGGCCTGTACCTGGTCATCCTCGACACCGCGCAGGTTCGGGCGGTGCGGTGGGTCACCGAGCCGGTGCCGGGGCTGATATGGCGCGGGGTCGACGAGCGGACCGTCCCGCATCCCGACGACCGCCCGAGAATCGCCGCGCTGCGCGCCGAGGTGCTCGGCGGTGCCACGCGCGCCGGACTGAGCGGATTGCGGCTGGCCGCCGAGGCGGGTGGCTGGTTCACCGTCGACGTCGAGGTGTCACCGCTGCCGAGCGGCGGCGCGGCGCCTGCCTTCATCCTCGCTCAGTTGCAGGTCACCGCGCCGCCGGGATGATCAGGGCAGCTCGAAGGGCAGCGAAACCCCGGCGTGCACGCGGCAGCGCTCACAGGCGTCGGTGCTGTCGACCGCGGTGACCGCGCGACGCAGGAACTCCTTGAACGGTCCGAGATTCTTCTTGAACTCGGCGAACACGTCGACCGCGTGCACGCCGTGGCCCTCCTCGAGACCGGCGTCCAAGTCGGTGACGAGAGCGACTGCGGCGTAGCACATCTCGAGTTCGCGGGCGAGGACGGCTTCGGGGTGTCCGGTCATGTTGACCAGATCCCACCCCTGCCCGGCGAACCAGCGGCTCTCGGCGCGGGTGGAGAAGCGCGGGCCCTGCACGACGACCATCGTGCCGCGATCCTCGACCCGAAGCTCACCCGCCGACTTCACCGCGGCGGCGCGCAGGTCGTCGCAGTAGGGATCGGCGAAGGAGACATGCACACCGCCGCCGTCGAAGTAGGTCTGCGGACGACCCGAGGTCCGGTCGACGAACTGATCCGGCACCGCCACGGTGCCGGGACCCCAATCGGCGCGCAGACTGCCGACCGCGCACGGCGCGAACACCCGGCGCACCCCGAGCGAACGCAGCGCCCACATATTCGCCTGATAGGGCAGAGTGTGCGGCGCGAACTCGTGCTGCTTGCCGTGGCGCGGCAGGAAGGCGACGGCACGGCCTTCGACCTCCCCGATCGCGACCGGCGCACTCGGCGCGCCGTACGGTGTGTCGACCTCGACGTGCGTCGCGTCGTTGTCGAAGAAGTCATAGAAACCGCTGCCGCCGATAACGGCGAGTGCGGGCCGGGGAAGCGAACTCATGGCGTCGATTCTTCCGTCCGGGCCGACCGCGCGCAGCACCGGGGACTGTCATCTGACAATTGCACCGCGAAACTGTACCCTAGGGGGGTATTAGTTCGCCACGCGAGCTACCAGGCAGGCGAGGAGACCTTCGGTGACATCACCCACCCCCGACACCGCGACCGGCGACGAACACGCGGGCCACGCGGGCCACGGCTACATCACCGCCAAGGACGACTACCTCAAGCGACTGCGCCGCATCGAGGGCCAATCGCGCGGACTGCAGCGGATGGTCGAAGAGGAAAAGTACTGCATCGACATCCTCACCCAGGTCTCCGCCATGACCAAGGCGCTGCAGGCGGTTGCGATGGGGCTGCTGGAGGACCACATCTCGCACTGCGTCGTCGATGCGGCGGTTGCCGGTGGGCCCGAGGCCGAAGCCAAGATCAAAGAGGCTACCGACGCGATCGCCCGGCTGGTCAGGTCCTGATCGACCCCGTTGACGTGTTCTACTGAGTGTTGCCAGCAGGATGCTCGTCGATTCGCCACCGGGAGGACACGTCCATGTCTGTCGATTCCGCCGTGGTGTCCGCGCGATCGGAAGACGGCCGCTCGTTCATCGTCGACGACGCCGCGGCCAGCCCCTTTCCCGCCGGATCCCTGATCGTGGTCAGCTGCGGGGGGCGTAGGCAGCTCGCGCTGGTCGAGGAACGGACGGCGACAGCGCCCATCGGGTTGCGTGGCCGATTGATCGGCGAGCTCACCGACGACGGTGTCGACACCAGGGCAAGTCACGCCTTCGACGGCGGTGCGGTCAGCGCGGCCGATCGCGACACCGTCGCCGCGCTCCACCACACCACCGGCGCCGAACTCGAGGTGGGGGTGAGTCTGTCGGCGCCCGGCGGTCCGGCCCGCCTGCTCCCGACCCGCTTCAACCGACACACCTTCTGGTGCGGCCAGAGCGGCTCGGGCAAGACCTACGCGCTCGGCGTCGTCCTCGAACAGCTGATCGCCCATACCGCGCTACCGATCGTCGTCTTCGATCCGAACTCCGATTTCGTGCGGATCGGCGAGGTGGTTCCCGGCGCCACCGGCCCGACCGCCGACGCTTTGCGCGAACGCGATATCCGCGTGCTCCGACCGAAGGGCGACCCGCCCGGTCGCCTGCGTGCGAGGTTCATCGACATGACGCTGACCTCGAAAGCGGCTGTGCTGCAGCTGGATCCGGTGGCGGATCGGGAAGAGTTCAACGAGCTGATCCATCTGTCGGCAATGCTGGTCGGCGAGCTCCACGAGGTTCTGGTCCGCCTGCGCGCCGTCGACACCCCGGCTCGCCGCCGCCTCGCGATGCGCGTGGAGAATCTGGGGTTGCTCGACTGGGAGGTGTGGGCCGGAACCGATCGGGCGGTCACCGACATCGTCGCCGAACGTCCTGATGTGGCGGTCCTCGATCTCGGCGGATTCTCCACGCCCGCACAGCAACTCGTCGTCGCCCTGTCGGTGCTGGACGATCTGTGGGCACGGCGCGAGGAACGGCGTCCGGTCCTGCTGGTGATCGACGAGGCGCACAACCTCGCCTCACCCGGGCTCGATTCGCCGGTAGCCGTCGCGGTGCGCGAACGATTGATCCAGATCGCCGCCGAGGGCCGTAAATTCGGTCTGTGGCTCCTGCTCTCGACGCAACGCCCGTCGAAGGTGCACCCGGGCATCATCTCCCAGTGCGACAACCTCGCCCTGATGAAGATGACGTCACCGGCCGACCTCGCCGAGCTCGGCACCTACTTCGGCTACGCGCCGAGCGACCTGCTCGCCCAGGCGCCCTGGTTCCGACAGGGTGAGGCGTTGCTGGCGGGCGGATTCGTCCCGACGCCCACCCTGGCCAAGGTGAACAAGCGGCTGACCCGTGAGGCGGGCGCCGATGTGTCGGTGCCATTGCGTTGAGCACCGGCCAGGTAGGTATCTATGCCCGCGCAGGCTGGACCCGCACCGGCTCACGCCGAACGATCCGACCGCTCGACACCCGGAGAGGCTGCGAGCGCTCAGCGCGCGGCACAGCCGCTGTGGCCGTGCGCAAACTACGACTGAGATCCAACTCGGCGTAGAGCAGTCCCTCCTCTCCTTCGGCCAGCGGCGCGGCGAGTTCGAGCCCACCGGGTCCGAAGATCCG
The DNA here is from genome assembly GCF_001613085.1 of Nocardia salmonicida NBRC 13393. GTDB lineage: Bacteria > Actinomycetota > Actinomycetes > Mycobacteriales > Mycobacteriaceae > Nocardia > Nocardia salmonicida. The sequence goes on along the minus strand of NZ_BDBR01000010.1, from coordinate 52,145 downwards.
CGAGACCCCGCCACCGCCACGGAGCAGACGCCGCTCGGGCGTGCGCGCGTCGACGACCTCCCAGCCGGCCACGGGCACGACCGCGACGGGCGCGATGACGTAGGTGGACCCATCCATCGCGTAGCGGACGCTGGCCGCCGTATTGAGGTCGGGCCCCCATTCCTTGCCCTCGCCGTAGTACACGGTGAAGCCCGACCACGCCGAGACGTGGATCTGTTCGCGCTGATCGTGCAGCTGTCCGCGCAGGTCGGCACGAAGATGATCGGCTCCGCCGAGCACCCCGATCCGGCCGTGCACAGTGTCACGGACCAGTGGCCTCCCGCCTGGAGAGCCGCTGAAGACAGTGCGTTCGAGCCCCGTCGGTTCGGCCTTGCGAGCGACGGCGATGATGCCGTCGGCATCGATCAGCGCTTGGGACATGAAGACCTCGCGTCCGTCCCGCTCGGCGAAGCCGATCGAGACGTGAACGCCGGTGCGGCGGGCCGCGTACGCGATGGCGCGCAGTTCAGGGCCGTCGGCGGTCACCGCGTTGGCCAGGTACCTGGCCAGGAATTCCTCACCCCAATCCACCGAATTGAGCCACATCCACCACGGGAATCCGGGCAGGAAGGTCTCCGGGAAAGCGATTAGTTGCGCACCGCCGCGTTCAGCCATCTCGATGTATTCGATTGTTTGTTCGACTCCGGCGGACAAATTCAACCACTTCGGCTCGGCTTGCACCGCTGCCACACGTATCCGACTCATCGTGCCCCCTTGTCGCTCAACCCAGTGAAGAGTGTTCAATTCACTCTCTCGCAGAATGGCGCCGCACAAACTGTCATCCCGTGCCAGTCGACTGACCCTCCGTGCCAATTCTTTGATTGCTGTCGATGCACTCGGTCGAACGGAAGCCATCGTAGCCGTAAATGAGCCATGCCGAGGACACCGAAGTGTCGACCATTCTTTCGGTGTAGGCAGATCGAATTCAGCCGCTGCCGGACATGCGGTAATACGGTTGATCAGACGGACAGCGCACTCGACGCGATCATGCGAAATTCGCCGGGAGTCATCCCCGTCTCCAACCGGAAGGCACGGAAGAAGTGGCGTTCGGAGGCGAAACCGGACGCGATCGCGACGGTCGCCGTCGCCCGGTTGGGGTGGCGAACCAGCAGTGTGCGCGCGCATTCCACCCGCATGCGCCGCAGCACGGCACTGAGCCCGTCTTCCACATCACCGAACAGCCGATACAGCGTTCGGCGCGACACCAGACAGGCACGCGCTATGTCGTCGATCGTCAGGCTCGGGTCGGCGCACCGGGCCCGCATGAAGGCGAGTACCTGCTCGCGGGTCAATGCCTGCGCCGGCTCACCCGACGGGATTTCCCCCGAGGCCAGTCGGACCGCGGACGCGAGCAGTTTGACCCCGTTGTCGGCCAGCACGGCCGCGTGACCAGGGGCGCTCTGCTGAATGCGGGCCAAATCGCGAAAGAAGCCAGCGACCACCCCGCCCGCGCTGTCGGCGGTGACCGTCACCGCGGTCGGCAACGGGAAACAATCGGAACCCAGTTGTCGGCGCAGGACCTCGAGCGGTGTCTGTACGACGACCTGCGCCCACGAACCGCGCAGATCCCAGTGATACGGACGCGAGGTGTCGTAGAAGACCATCTCGCCGGGGCGCACCAACGCGACTCGATCGTCTTGGTAGAGCAGCCCGGAGCCTTCGGTCAGAATGGAGACCAAGAGGAATTCGCCATCGGTCTTCGCGATTCCGCGCCGGGTGCGGCGAATCCGCTGGGCGCTCGCGCTGACCGTCGACAGTTCGAAGCCTGGCTGGCTGCTGCGCTCGATTCGGCCGTGGAAGGCGTCCTCACCGGTCGGATCGACCAGCAGCGGGACGTAACTCTCCGAGAGCAGCGACTCCCATTCGGCGAACGATTCGCTAACCCCGGCATGGGACTGCGCGAACTGCATGGCAGTACCTCGCTTCCTATCCGAATCGAACAGCAAACACCTGGCGTCGCACGGTCATCGGGCTCGCCCAGCGCCGAGCCTGCCAGATCAACCGTTCAGTTTCTATCTGATGTTTCCGAATGGGATGATTCGCCAACATCGAAAAGGCGTCTAGCACTGCCGATTCCAGCGAATATCCATGACGAGTCTTTCATAGTGAAACCCCCATGTGAGACACATCACCATGTGCCGCAGGGCGGTTCGGAACCTCAGAAATGGGTGCTGGAACGAGCTACTACTCGGTATTCGCCCGGTGTCATGCCCGTCGCCGTCCGGAACGCACGATAGAACTGTCGCTCAGTGGCGAATCCCGACGCCGTCGCCACTGCCGCTACCGAATGGAAATCGGGCGCCGCCAGCAACACCTGTGCACGCTCCAAGCGCATTCCGCGCAGCACTCCCCCGAGCCCGCCCTCGAATTCCGCGACCACCCGGTAGAGCGTGCGCCGCGATACCCCGCACGCGTCCGCGATCCGCTCGATTGTCAAGCCGGGGTCGGTGAAGTTGGCGCGCAGATAGTCCAGCACCTGCTGCCCGTTCACAGCCTCGATCTGGGCCCTGCCAGGTTGCCCGCCCGACGCGATCGTGGCCGCGGCGCCGAGAAGGTCGATCCCGCTACTCGCGAGCACTGCCGCGGATTCCGGATCGACGCGGTGCAACTCGGCGACCTGCCGGAAGAACCTGGCCAGCATCGGCCCGACGCCGCCGTCTCCGATCACCATCCCCGCAGGCAGTACGTCGGCACGAACCCCCAGATAGTCGACGACCTGCTGGCGGGGCACGCGAATGGTGAGATCCTCGATCATGCCCTCGGAGCTCCACCGAATCGGCTGTGCGGTGTCGTAGAAGATCATCGCGCCCGGCGTCAGCTCGACGCGATTTCCCGCGTGCTCCACCTGGGCGCGGCCGGCGAGTACGACGCTACCGATGACATGAAAATCGTCGGCTCTGGCAATATGCCGTCGCGTCCGGCGCAATTCGTGACCGTCGGCAACCACCGTGCCAACGGCGATATCTCCGAAGTCGGCCGATCTGATTAGACCCTCGAACGGGCGCGGCACGGTGGGTGAGATCGACACTTCGGTGAGCGCGCGGGTGACCAACTGTTCCCAGTGCTCGAACGCATCCGACGCCGCGATCTGCGCGGTCGAGCAGATCTCGGGAAAACCCTCGAATGCTGTCATCGTCGGATTCCGCTATTCCACCGCGACTATCGGGACGCAGGCATCTGATACGACTGCTTCCCGTTCATCGAATGAGGCCGGGGAGGCTTCCATAGTCCGCACCTATTTCTATCGCCGTACCAACACTCGAGAGAAACCTAGCATCGCCACCGAAAAACACACCGCCAACGTGCGCGGGCCCACCGCAATCGGCAGTGCCACAAGGGAGTTGCCCAATTCTCAGGCTGTCGACATCACGTCGAAACGATATAGAATCACCATTCGAATTGTCGAGTGTCACAAATTCGCGGACACGACACAGGGATCAGTCGCCACAGCAGCCTTCATCGGGTACCGGAACCGTTCTGGTTTCCCGGGTTTGGATGTTGCGCGCGGCGAGCTCGGCGTCGGCGGGGTAGTCGACGGCGATGAGGCTCAGGCCGTGAGCAGGGGCGACTGTGACCGAGCTGGATCGTTCGGTTTCGGCGAGAAGGGTTTTGGTCCATTCAGGGGTGCGGCGGCCTTCACCGACCGCGAGGACGGCGCCGACGAGGCTGCGCACCATCGACCAGCAGAAGGCGTCGGCGCTCACGTAGGCGGTGAGCAGGTCGCCGTCGCGTTCCCAATCGAAACGCTGGAGTTCGCGGATGGTGGTGGCGCCCTCGCGTCGGCGGCAGAACGCGGCGAAGTTGTGCAGGCCCAACAGGTTTCGTGAAGCGGCGCGCATGGCATCAAGGTCGACGCCGGGCTTGCACGGCACCACACCGCGCGCCTGCAACGGCTGCGCGCCGTAGGGGGCGGTGGTGAGCCGGTAGGCGTAGTGGCGGCGCATCGCGGAGAAGCGGGCGTCGAATTCGGCGGGAGCGGTGCGGATTTCGGTGATCCGCACATCCTTGGGCAGGAACTTGGCCATGCGGTACAGCAACTTGTCGGCGTCGAATTCGGACTCCGTGTCGAAGTGCGCGACCTGCCCCTCGGCGTGCACGCCAGCATCGGTGCGCCCGGCGACCGTCAGCTGCAGCGGCTCACGCAGCACCTTCGACAGCGACTCCTCGAGCACACCCTGCACCGTGCGCAACCCCGGCTGGCGTGCCCAGCCGGTGAAATCGGTGCCATCGTAACTGATCCCGAGCCGCACCCGAGTCATGCCATCCTCCTGATTTCGCGCAGAGAAAGAACCGAGCCCGCCACCCACGAAGGGTGACGGGCTCGGCAGAACTCCTGGGAATCAGGCGTCCTTCTTGTCCTCGGTGGCCTCGTCGGCGGCCGGGGCATCAGCCACGGTCTCGTCGGCGACGGTCTCGTCGACGACCTCAGCGGCCGGAGCCTCTTCGGTCTTCTGCGAAGCGGCGACACGACGAGCCCGATCGGCCTCGTTGGTCACGGTCTTCTCGCGGACGAGCTCGATGATGGCCATCGGCGCGTTGTCACCCTTGCGCGGCAGCGCCTTGGTGATACGCGTGTAGCCACCCTCGCGACCCTCGAACGAGGGGCCGATGTCGGCGAACAGGACGTGGACGACGTCCTTGTTGCGGATGTCCTTCATGACCTCACGACGGTCGGCAAGGCTGCCGGCCTTCGCCTTGGTGATGATCTTCTCGGCGTAGGGACGCACCGCCTTGGCCTTGGCCTCGGTGGTCGTGATCCGACCGTGCTCGAAAAGCGCCGTGGCCAGGTTGGCGAAAATCGCCTTCTGGTGCGACGCCGAGCCGCCGAACCGGCGGCCCTTCTTGGGCTTGGGCATTGTGGGTTTCTCCTGGGCGTATTAAAGCTGTTCGGTTTCGGCGTAGTCCTGCTCGCCGCCGTCGGTATCACTGAACGTGCCGCTGTCGCTCCACGTTCCGGTGCTCGCGTCGTAACCCACCACGGAGGACGGGTCGAACGACGCCGGGCTGTCCTTGAGCGAGAGGCCGAGCGTGTGCAGCTTGACCTTCACCTCGTCGATGGACTTCTGGCCGAAGTTGCGGATGTCGAGCAGGTCCGACTCGGTGCGGGCAACGAGCTCGCCCACCGTGTGCACACCCTCGCGCTTGAGGCAGTTGTAGGACCGGACGGTGAGGTCCAGGTCCTCGATCGGCAGACCGAACGAGGCGATGTGATCTGCCTCGGCCGGGCTGGGGCCGATCTCGATGCCCTCGGCTTCGACGTTGAGCTCACGGGCCAGGCCGAAGAGCTCGACCAGGGTCTTACCCGCCGAAGCGAGCGCGTCCCGGGCCGTGATGGAGTTCTTGGTCTCCACGTCGAGGATGAGACGGTCGAAGTCGGTGCGCTGCTCGACACGGGTGGCCTCGACCTTGTAGGTCACCTTGAGCACCGGGGAGTAGATCGAATCCACCGGGATCCGGCCGATTTCCGCGCCGGTCGCCTTGTTCTGCACGGCGGGCACGTAACCGCGACCCCGCTCGACGACGAGCTCGATCTCGAGCTTGCCCTTGTCGTTCAGGGTGGCGATGTGCATGTCCGGGTTGTGCACGATGACGCCGGCGGGCGGGACGATGTCACCGGCGGTGACGGTGCCCGGGCCCTGCTTACGCACGTACATGGTGACCGGCTCGTCCTCTTCGGAGGACACGACCAGACCCTTGAGGTTCAGGATGATGTCGGTGACATCTTCCTTCACGCCGGGAACGGTGGTGAACTCGTGCAGGACGCCGTCGATGCGGATGCTCGTGACCGCGGCCCCCGGGATGGAGGACAGCAGGGTACGACGCAGCGAGTTGCCGAGGGTGTAACCGAAGCCCGGCTCGAGGGGTTCGATGGTGAACTTCGAGCGGTTCTCCGCCACAACCTCTTCGGTCAGTGTCGGACGCTGGGAAATCAGCATGAGGATCTACTTCCTGTTCAGGGCATCCGCTATTTGATGCCTCGTCAGTGATTGCGGGGGCCGCTGTGTGAGCAGCCCCCACCAAAAGCGCTTACTTCGAGTAGTACTCGACGATGAGCTGTTCCTGCAGCGGCACATCGATCTGCGCGCGCTCGGGCAGCTGGTGCACCAGGATGCGCAGGCGGCCGGGGACGACCTGCAGCCAACCGGGAACCGGACGGTCGCCGACGGTCTCGCGAGCCACCTGGAACGGCAGCGTCGGGAGCGACTTCTCCTTGACATCGATGATGTCGTACTGGGAGACCTGGAAGCTGGGGACGTTCACGTTCACGCCGTTGACGATGAAGTGACCGTGGCTGACCAGCTGACGGGCCTGACGACGGGTACGAGCCAGACCGGCGCGGTACACGACGTTGTCCAGACGAGCCTCGAGCAGACGGAGCAGGTTGTCGCCGGTCTTACCCTTGAGGCGGTTGGCCTCTTCGTAGTAACGACGGAACTGCTTCTCCATGACGCCGTACGAGAAGCGAGCCTTCTGCTTCTCCTGCAGCTGCATGAGGTACTCGGATTCCTTGATCCGCGCGCGGCCGTGCTGGCCGGGCGGGTAAGGACGACGCTCGAACGCCTGGTCGCCTCCGACGAGGTCGACGCGCAGACGACGCGACTTGCGGGTGATGGGGCCTGTATAACGTGCCATTTTGAGCTTTTTCCTTTCCCGCTATTAGACGCGACGCCGCTTGGGCGGACGGCAGCCGTTGTGCGGCTGCGGAGTGACATCGGAGATCGAGCCCACTTCCAGGCCTGCGGCCTGCAGCGAACGGATCGCGGTCTCGCGGCCCGAACCCGGGCCCTTCACGAACACGTCGACCTTCTTGACGCCGTTCTCCTGCGCCTTGCGGGCAGCGTTCTCGGCAGCGAGCTGCGCGGCGAACGGGGTGCTCTTACGCGAACCCTTGAAACCGACGTGGCCCGACGACGCCCACGAGATGACATTGCCCTCGGGGTCGGTGATCGAGACGATGGTGTTGTTGAACGTGCTCTTGATGTGCGCGTGGCCGTGCGGGATGTTCTTCTTATCCCGGCGACGCGACTTCTGAGTCTTCTTCGGGCCAGCGGCCCGGCTCTTCGGAGGCATACGCTATCCCTACTTCTTCTTGCCGGCGACGGTCTTCTTCGGACCCTTGCGCGTACGCGCGTTGGTCTTGGTGCGCTGACCACGAACGGGCAGGCCACGACGGTGGCGGATGCCCTGGTAGCAGCCGATCTCGATCTTGCGACGAATATCGGCCTGAACCTCGCGGCGCAGGTCACCTTCGACCTTGTAGTCCGTGCCCTCGATGAAGTCGCGGAGCTTCGACAGGTCGTCGTCACTGAGATCCTTGGAGCGCAGGTCCGGGCTGACGCCCGTCTCGGCCAGGATCTGGGCGGCGCGGGTGCGCCCGATTCCGAAAATGTAGGTCAGCGCGATCTCCATGCGCTTTTCGCGCGGGAGATCAACGCCCATCAGACGTGCCATGTGGCAGGTTCCTTAATGGTTGCGGAGGTCTGCTCCCCGTCCGTCCCCCCGTCTTCCACAGTGGTGGGGGCACCGGCCTCCGTGCCGGTGGATGGCGCGCACACGTACGTACGCGCTGGAACTGGGAGTGCTTCTTTCGGTCAGTCCGATCAGACGATCGGTGCCCGGTGGTGAGGCTGAATCAGCCCTGACGCTGCTTGTGGCGCAGGTTGTCGCAGATCACCATGACCCGACCGTGACGGCGGATCACCTTGCACTTCTCGCAGATCTTCTTGACGCTCGGATTAACCTTCACGTCAGTCCAATCTTCTATTGGTCCACACAGGTGGTGTGAACACAGTTTTTCCCCAGCCAGAAGACTGGGGAAGTCTGGTGTGCGTCCCGTTGCCGGGACACTGTGCGACGCCGCGCGCCGGTAGGGCTCGCGACGCCGTCAGGCATCACTTGTAGCGGTAGACAATCCGGCCGCGTGAGAGGTCGTACGGCGACAGCTCGACGACCACGCGGTCTTCCGGAAGGATACGAATGTAGTGCTGCCGCATCTTTCCGCTGATGTGCGCGAGAACCTTGTGACCGTTCTCGAGCTCGATCCGGAACATCGCATTGGGCAGCGGCTCGACAACTCGACCCTCGACCTCGATGGCCCCGTCTTTCTTCGCCATATCCTCCGCGATCCCGGTTACGCTCAACCTGAGTTTGGATTACCTCGTGCTGCTCACTCGCAAGGGCCGACAACGAACGGTCGGCATGCATGCGAACAGTCGGCGCATAGGTGCACCGCCGCTCAAGCTTACCGGGCCGGGCGGCCAGAGGCAAAAGTGCCCCGAACCGTACACCTCGACCGGGCCTCGCGCTGAGCTATCAACGGGCCGATCCGGAGCTACGAGGCGGCCACCACCGCGTTGGGGTTGTCGCGTAAACTCACCGACGTCGGAGAAGTGGGTCGATCAGATCGGGGGACCCTGGTGAGCGAGGCGTGCCGGTGAGCCGCAACAACGACAGCCTCCCCATGCTGCCGCCGTGGCTGTCGGAGAGCGACGTCACGCAGGTCGGGTACGAGGCTCCGGTCGAGAACCTGCCCCAGGACGACGAGATCGACGAGGCACCCAAACGCCGCCGCTTCATGAGCCGCGGTGAGGATGCTCCGCGTAAGGACAAGGGCAGGCGCCGCCGTAAGGACCGTGAGTCCGAGGAAGAAGCCCCCGCCCAGCAGCACTCCGCGCGCCCAGCCGAGCCTGTCGACCAGCGACGCCCGGCCGAGCCGACCCATCAGTCCAGCTGGTCCGCGCAGCCACCCGCGAACCCGCTGATCCCCGGCCCGTCGCACCAGCAGCCCACCTACGATCAGCCGCCACACCAGCAGTCCGGCTATCCCGGCGAGCAACAGCCGCCCCAGGGTCAGGCCCCGTTCCAGCAGCCGAACCCGTATCAGCAGGCGGGGCAGTACCAGCAGCCCGACCAGCAGGCTGTGCCCGAGCAGCCGGGCGTGGCCAGGCAGCCCGCCCCGGACCGCCTGACGGCGCCGACCAGCGCACCGCCGTCATCGATCGATCCAGCACCGCGGCTGGACGCCCATGGTCCGTCGTCCGCCCCTGGTCCGTCGGCAGCGGATCCGGCGCCGTGGGCCGCCGGCCAGGCGTCGACGCCCAGCCCGGCCCCGTGGCAGACGGGTCAGCCGACGGCGGATCCCGCGCCGTCCTCCGCCGCCGCGCCCCCGCTGATCCCGCCCGCGCCATCGCCCACCAGCGGGCATGCTCACGCAGGCCCGGCAACAGCCGCACCGACCACCGAGGCAGCGGATCACGCCGCGAACGCACTCCCGACGCGTACGCCGGCGCCACCGTCGACCGGCTTCACCCCGCTGGGGCCGAACCAGCGGCCTGATCTCCCACCGCCCCCTCCCCTGCCCGACCCGCCCGCACGGCCGACCCAGGCCCCACCACGCCTGACCGTCCCGCCGACCGCCGCCGAATCGCGGCCGGTCACCGCTGACCGCGAAGTCGCGCAGGCAGGCCCCACCACCTCCGCACCGGCGACGCCTGGTGAAGAAGGCGGGCAACCCACCACCCAGTCGACCTCCGCGCGCAGCGAGGCCGAGCAGGCCACACCGCCTCGCCCGGCCACAGAAGTGCCCGAATCATCGACGGCGACGACACCGGCTTCCCCCGCGGAGTCGGCTGAATCGCAGACGACCGGTGCGCGTCACACGGCCGGATGGTCGATGCCCGACGAGCAAGCACCCGCGAACACCACTGTCGCCGCCGACAGCGCCGCGCAACCGAGCGTGGTCGAACCACAGCCGGAAACCGCACCGCGGCAACACGCAGCGCAGACACCGCCGACCTCGACGCCCGAAGCCTCCTCGGAAGCCGAGCATTCGGATGTCCGGTCCCCGTACCCCGCAGGCGAATCCGCGCCACAGCACGGGTCGCCTTACAGCTCCGGCGAGTCCGTGGCTCCGCAACGGCCGACGGGAACCGAGCAGCGGTCGCCCTATGCGACGGGCGAGAACGCGCGGCCCACGACTTATCCTCCGACGCAATACAACTCCGTGCCCGGCGATCCCACGCCTGCCGTGCCGACGCATGCGCCGGATGGGCGGACCGAGGTCATCCGGTCCGATGATCCCCGGCTGCAGAATCGTGTGCCGAGTGCCGAGCACGGGCAGCCGAACCGGCAGAGTGGTGCGCAAACCGGTTATCGCTCGGGTGAATTCGTGCAAGCGGCCGACGCCGCGTCGCCGTATCCCCGTCCCGACGGCACCCCGGCCCAGCACCAGCAGCCCGATGGTCTGCCCACCTACGGACCCGACGGCGTCGCCCAGCGACCCGACGGTGCGACACCGCAGTATCGACCCGAAACGGCTCCCGCACAGCAGTATCAACAGCCGAATCAGGGCGCGCAGCAACAGTTCCCGGCACCGCCGTACCAGCCCGATGGCACTCCCGCGCCGTACCAGCAGCCCAACCAGTCCAACGGCCCCCAGTACCAGCCCGACGGCACCCCGGCGCAGCAGTACCAGCAGCCCAACGCGGCCCCGCAGCAGTACCAGCAGCCGGGCAACTACCAGCAAGGCCAGCAACCGCCTTATGGCCAACCAGGTTGGGGCGCGCAGCCACAGGGCTACCAGCCCTCCCTCGACGACGTCCCGGTCAAGCGCGCGAAGAAGGCACCTGGCAGCGGTTGGCGCAAGGCCGTGCACCACGTGTCCGGCGGTGCGATCAACCCCGGTATGTCCGCGGAGGAACTGCGTCTGCAGGAACTCGTTGCGCGCATTCGCCAACCTGTGCGCGGCGACTACCGCATCGCGGTGCTCTCACTGAAGGGTGGCGTCGGCAAGACGACGACCACCACCGGCCTCGGCTCGATCTTCGCCTCGATCCGCGGCGATCGAGTCATCGCCGTCGACGCCAACCCCGACTTCGGCACCCTGTCACAGCGCGTGGCCATCCAGACCCGCTCGACCGTGCGCGACCTGCTGCTCGACCCGGCGATCCAGCGCTACTCCGACGTCCGCAGGCACACCTCCCAGGGCTCGAGCCGCCTGGAAGTCCTTGCCAGCGAGCGTGATCCGGCCGCGTCGGAAGCGTTCAACGACGAGGAATACCGGGCCGTAGCCCGCATCCTGCAGCGCTTCTACAACATCATCCTCACCGACTGCGGCACCGGCTTGATGCACTCGGCGATGAGCGGGGTCCTCGACCTCGCCAACTCGCTCGTGCTGATCTCCTCGGCCGCCATCGACGGCGCCCGCAGCGCCGCCGCGACCCTGGACTGGCTGTCGCTGCACGGCCACGACCACCTGGTCCGCAACGCCGTCGTCGTCATCAACCTGCCGCGTGAGGGCTCACCCAACGTCGGCGTCCAGCAGCTACGCCAGTACTTCCTCTCCCGCTGCCGCGCCGTCCACATCATCCCCTTCGACGAGCACCTCTCCGAGGGCGCCGAAATCGACCTGCACCGACTGCACAAGACCACCAAGCGCGCCTATGTCGAACTGGCGGCGACGGTGGCCGACGAGTTCAGCGTGCACCACCACCGCCTCGGCTGACGCGCACGACGAACCCCGCACCGTCAGGTCACCACTCCGGCAACCGCCTGCGCCCGGCCAGCACGTCGCGCACCAGATCGTCGTAGGCATCCGCCAGTTCGGCCAGGTGGTGCCATGCGCTGTGCAGCATCTCGTCGTTGGCGGCCAGCGTCATGAGGGCATGATGGGCTCGCACGGAAGCCTCGGCCATGCGGTCGATGACCGAACCGACGGTCTCGGTGTGCAGCGACGCGCCGAGGCGATGCTGCGGTACTCCTCGCAACACCCAGTCGTCGATCGCCAGCACCAGTTCGCTACGGCGACAATCTATTTCGCGGAGAACCACCGGATCGGTGTCGACCCGTCCACCGCGCCCGACGACACGTTTCTCGTGCAGCACGGCCAGGTCACGCGCGAACCACAACAGCGGTCCACCGACCACCCGATGTCCGCGACACGCCCGAACGAGAATGTCGGAGAGGGGTAACAGACCGGTAGCTGCCGGGAGCCCGGCGGTATCGACACTCCGCACTGTGTCGGGGAAAGCCATTACAACTGTTGAACTCTCCGAACCAGCCACGTTGCCTCGCCGTCATCGCCGCAGAGCACCGGATCAGGACGTTCATTACAATAAACCTCACAAGCTCTCTGTCAAGCATTACTCGGCCGTAGGTAACCGATACGAGTACACTTCGTTACCTGCACGACCTACCGAGGAGCATGATGGCGGACGGTCCGACCTATCTCCGGATCGCGAACCTCCTCCGTGAGGAGATCCGCGCGGGCACATGGAAACCGGGCGACCGGCTACCCAGCCACTCCGAGCTCGCCGATCAGATGCAGGTCTCGATCACCACCTCACGCAATGCGATTCAGGTGCTGGTCGCTGAAAATCTCGTCTACACAGCGACTTCCCGCGGCACCATCGTGCGAAACCAGGAAGTACTGGAATCGGTGGTCACCGACCATATCCGTCGCGACCGGCCCCAGTCCTCGCACGACATCTTCGAGGAGATCGCGCGCGCGGCCAACCGCGAACCGTCCAAGCAGTTCAGCACCAGGATGGAACCCGCGGACACCGAAGTCGCGCGCTGGCTGGGCGTTGCCGCCGACTCCTGGGTACTGGCCCGCACCGTGGTGCAGTACCTCGACAACGAACCGTGGTCGTGGGAGGTGAGCTTCTACCCCCGCGACCTCGCCGAAGCCGCGGGCATCGACTCCCCCCACGACATCCCCGAGGGCACCACCCGCCGCCTGGCGGACCGCGGCTACGGCGAGACCGCCCATCGTGACACCGTGCTGGCCCGCGCCGCCACCGCTGAGGAAGCGTCGGTCCTCGGCGTCGCCACCGGCACCGTCCTGCTCGACCACCTGCGCATCGGCGCCAACCACGAACGCGTCACCCGCGCCACCCGGCACCGCTCCCTGGCAGGCCGCAACCAGCTGGCCTACCAGCTCGGCGACACCGCGGGCACCGATATCATCGCCCGCACCCTCGGCATCGCACCCCGGTTGGCCGTCGCGCTGCCATGACGGTGCGCCTGCGCCCGGCCACCCTGGGCGACCTGCCGCTGATCTGCCGCCTGCGCGTGCAGCGCACGTCGTGGCTGACCGCACGCGGGTCGGATCAGTGGACGGTGGCCGGACGCGGGCGGCCGATCGAGATCTTCGCCGGGGCGGTCGGGCGGGCGCTGGATCGGGGTGAGACGTGGATCGCGGAGGTGGACGGCGAGTCCGCGGGGACGATCACCGTCAATCAACGGGCCGATCCGGGTTTGTGGTCGGCGTGTGAGCTGGCCGAGTCGGTGATCGTGCATTTCATGATCGTCGATCTGCGGTTCGCGGGTTTGCGGGTCGGTGATCACCTGCTCGCGCAGGCCGCCACGCTGGCCGATGAGGCGCAGCGGCCGTGGGTTCGTCTCGACGCCTGGACCACCAATACCGGGCTCCACGACTACTACCGCCGTGCGGGTTTCGTGCTGACGCGAGTCGCGGGTCCGGTCGCGACCGGGCCGTCGAGGGCCCTGTTCGAACGGCAGACCGCGACCTGGCCGTCCCGGTTGCCGCCGAGGTTCACCACCGTAGGAGCGCAGCGGGGGTTCTCGACGGCCGCACTGCGGGACTGACCCGCCTACAGCGGTGGCAGGTCGGCGATCTGCACGAGCTCGACTCCCTGGCTGCGCGAGACCAACGTGCCGCGCCCCGGCGGCATCTTGCTCGGGCGGACGTCGCCGATCAGCTTTCCCTCGTCCCGTGAACCGCTCATGATCAGCGTCTGCACCGACAGGTTCTTCATCGCACCGAGCACCGGGTCGTACAGTGCACGCGATGCGCCACCGATACGTCGCGTGACGACCAGGTGCAGGCCGATATCGCGCGCCTGCGGTAGGTATTCGAGCAACGGGGCGAACGGGTTGACCGATCCGGTGACCACCATGTCGTAATCGTCCACGACGACATAGATCTCCGGGCCCGACCACCAGCTGCGTTCGCGCAGTTGCTGCTGGGTGATGTCGGAACCCGGGATTCGCTTGGCCAGGTAGGCCGCGACCTCGGCGATCATCGGCCCACAGGTCTGCGACGACGTCGAGTACCCGGCCAGCTGGTCGCCCTCGAGCACGCCGAGCATGGTGCGCCGATAGTCGATCAGGATCACCCGCGCCTCGGAGGCGTCGGACTGTTCGGCGATGCTCATCACGATATTGCGCAGCAGCGTGGTCTTGCCGCATTCCACGTCCGCGAAGGCCATGAAGTGTGGTTCGAGACCGAAATCCAGGATCAGCGGCTGCAATTCGGATTCGCCGAGACCGACGACGACCTTGCTGCGGTTGAGCGTGACGCCCTGTTCCCTGGCGGTGCCGACGACCTCGTCGCGCGGGAAACTCAGCGGCAGCATCCGCACCTGCGGGGCACGTCGGCCCGGATACAGCGCGATGAGTTCCTCGCGTGCCCTGGTGACACCGTCGGCGACCGTGGCGGGGTCGGAGTCGGAATCCAGGCGGGGCAGCGCGATCAACATGTGCAACTGCTCGCGGGTGAGACCACGGCCCGGCCTGCCGACCGGAACCTGGTGCGCGGTACGACGATTCATCTCCGAGTCGCCAGGGTCACCGAGGCGCAGCTCCAGCCTGGTACCGACCTGGTCCTTGACCACCGGCCGGATCTCGGCCCAGCGCGAGGCGCCGATCATCAGGTGCACGCCGAAGGAAAGACCCTGGGTGGCAATGGCATTGATCAGCGGTTCGAGGATGTCGAATTCCTCGCGGATGGCGCCCCAGCCATCGATCACCAGGAACACGTCACCGAACTGGTCGGCGGCGAGCAGATCGCCCGGCGCCGCGGTGGTCCCGTTGATCTGCCGCGCCTCGAGCGCGGAGAACTTGCGGCGGCGGAACTCGGCCATCGATTCGATGCCGAGCTCGGCGAACCGCTCCTCGCGCTGGCGCATCAGGGTGGTGAGCTCGGCGATGGTGCGCCGCACCCGGTCGCCGTCGAGACGACCGGCGACCGAACCGACGTGGGGTATGCCGACCAGACCGGCCATGCTGCCACCACCGAAGTCGAGGCAGTAGAACTGCACCTGCTCGGGAGTATGCGTGGCGGCGGCGGCCAGGATGATCGTGCGCAGCGTGGTCGACTTGCCCGACTGCGGGCCGCCGACCACCGCGACATTGCCCTGCGAGCCCGCGAGATTGATGGTGAGCACATCACGGCGCTGCTCGTAGGGCTTGTCGATGACACCGATCGGCATCCACAGCTGACCGTGCCGGTTCACCGGCGAACGCCAGTCCGGGTCGGGCAGCAGCATGTCGGTGGTCGGCGATTCCTCCAGCGGCGGCAGCCACACCTCGTGCGCGGGCCTGCCGTGCCCGGTGAGCCGCTTGACCACCACGTCGAGCAGCGAATCCGGGATGCCCTCCTCGGCGCTCTGTCCGGCGGGTGGGGGCGGTGGCGGCAGTTCCGGCCGACCACGCAGGATCGGGTCGGTTTCCTCGTGTTCCGGCTCGATCTCGACGGCCTCGACGGGGGCCGCGGTGAACACCACGGGTCGTTGTCCGCCGACCGGCGCGCCGTCGTCGTCGATGACCGTGCCGACCGGGGCCACATAGGAACCCGAGACGTAGCTGGCATTGAACCGAAGTGGTTCGGACGCATCGCTCTTCAGGTAGCCCGCGCCGGGCACGCTCGGCAGGTGGTAGGCATCGGTGATGCCGAGTACGGCGCGTGATTCGTTGGCCGAGAAGGTGCGTAGACCGATCCGGTAGGACAGATGCGATTCCAGGCCGCGCAGCTTGTTCTCCTCCAGGCGCTGCGAGGCCAGCAGCAGATGGACGTGCAGCGAGCGACCGAGGCGGCCGATCATCACGAACAGCTCCGCGAAATCCGGCTTCTGCGAAAGCAATTCGGAGAACTCGTCGACCACGACGAACAGCGCGGGCAGTGGATCGAGCGGAACGCCTGCCGCCCTGGCCTTCTCGTAGTCGGTGACATTGGCGTAGTTGCCCGACGAGCGCAGCAACTCCTGGCGGCGGTTCATCTCACCGGCGAGCGCGTCCTTCATGCGGTCGACCAGCGAGAGCTCGTCCTCGAGGTTGGTGATCACGGCCGCGACGTGCGGCAGCGAGTCGAGACCGAGGAAGGTCGCACCACCCTTGAAGTCGACGAGCACCAGGTTGAGCGCGTCCGGAGAGTGGGTGGTGACCAGCGAAAGTACCAGCGTACGAAGGAATTCCGACTTGCCGGAGCCGGTGGCGCCGATGCAGAGGCCGTGCGGACCCATGCCGTTCTCGGCTGACTCCTTGATGTCGATCTCGACGGGCGTGCCGTCCGGGGTGATGCCGATCGGCACGCGCAGTCGCTCCCGCGCGGTTCGCGGGCGCCACACCCGAGCAGGGTCGATCTGGGCGGCATCGGGAATACGCAACAGGGCCATCAGGCCGGGGTCACTGGTCGTACCCTCCCCCAGGCTGACGATCTGCGCGGCCGTCGCGAGCCGGTAGCGGGCCAGCGAGCGGGCGAAAGCCGCTGCCTCGGCATGACTGACCTCGTCGGCCGTGGCGAACCGCTCCACCCCGGCGGCACTGCGCGCCGACACCACACCGTCGGCGACGACCAGTTGCAGGCCGCGACGTGCCGCGAGTCCGTTCTCGGGTGCGGTCAGATCCAGCACGGTCACCGAGTCGAGGCCGGATTCGCTGATGGTGCGCTCGTTGCCGCTGATGTAGCCGTCATCGATCACCACCACCAGGTGCAGCCTGCCCTGGGTGGGCTGCGGATTGCGCATGAACCGGCCGCGTTCCATCAGCTCGGTCTGCAAGGCCGACTCGAGCTCACCGAGCGAGGTGTACATCATCCGCGCCGAGCCGAGCCCGTCCCGCACCGACGGATGCTGCACGTGCGGAAGCCATTTCGCCCAGGCCCACTGCGCGTCCGGATCGGCGCAGACAACGGCGACCACGAGATTGTCCGGCCCGTGGAAGGTGGTCAGTTCCATCAGCATGGCCCGCACCAGCTCGCGGCCCTCGTCGAGGTCACCGCCGATATTGATGGCGGGAAAGGCCCGCAGCGAGACCGCGGTCGGTAGCTCGTGCACCACCGAATGCGTGCGAACGAAACGGCGCAGCGCCACCGTCGAGACCGGCTCCAGGTCTTCGAGCGGACCGGTTTCGGGCCTGGCCAGCTTGGTGGCAAGGCGGTGGCTGCCGACGCCGACTCGGACATGTCCGAAGTCGGGGTCGTTGGGGCGGCGCTCCCACATCCGCCTGCTGCCGATCAGTGAGGGCAGATCGGCGGGTTCGGGATGACTCCAGCCCAGGGTCTCGAGCTGTTTGGTGCCGGTGGTGCGCACATCCTTGCGCACCTGGTCCAGATACCGGAAGTAGTCCTTGCGTTCCTCGTTGAGCTCGACGGCGCGCTTGGGGCCGCCGCCGCGCATGCCCGCCATCATGCCGACCATCGACATGAGCATCATCATCGGAAACATCATCATCATCGGATTGGCCAGCAGATTGCGGCCCATGGTGGCCATCATCGCGATCATGCCGACCACCGCGATCACCATGATGACGGGCATCAGCTTCATCATCAGCGGCGACGGAATGGCGCGCTGGATCTCCGGCGGCGGGGTGAGCGAGACTTCACCACCCGGTGCGCGCGGCGGCGCGATCCGGGGGCGACGGACGAAACCTTCGGTTGCCATCGATCCCTCTACTACTCGAATTCCTGATTGAGATCTACGCCGCGCCGACGGAACGGGAACCCGAACGCGGCACCGATTCCCAAGGCGGCCAACAGGATCAGCGATCCGGCGATCGCGACCTGTCGTGGTCGCGAATCCGGTTCCGGCGCCGCGTACGGTTCGGCGATCGGATGGCCGACATCGGCGCCCTTGCTCGGCGGTTCGGCGGACAGCGGCGCGGTGAGCGCCGCGGTCGGGTCGATCAGACCGGCGCCGATGGCGTCGTCACGTCCGCGCCCCGGCGCGTGCGCGGTGCGGGTGATCCGATCGATCACCTGCTGCGCGGACAGTTCCGGATAGCGTGACCTGATCAGCGCGGCCAACCCGGCGACATACGGTGCGGCGAAACTGGTTCCGTCGATCGGCTGCACGCCCTCCATCGTCTGCACGCCGTCGACCAGCCCGGTACCGCCGGGCCTGCTGTCCAGCGACACGATATTGCGGCCGATCGCGGCGGCCCCGACCCACGGTCCGCGCAGCGACAGCGTCGAAGGCTGGCCGTCGGCGTCGACCGAACCGACCGACAGCACGTAGGGGGCGAACCAGGCCGGGGACGGGACCGTGGTCACCGAACTCCAGCCGGACCCCTCGTTCTGGTTCTGGCACGGGCCGCCCTGCTCCACATTGCCCGCTGCCGCGACGACCACCACATTGCGCTCGTAGGCGTACTTCACGGCGGCGCCGAGCGCGCCGTCGGCGGTATTGGAACCGGCTGCGGTGCACGCCACTTCGGAGATGTTGATCACGGTGGCGCCCATGTCCACCGCGCGCACGACCGCGCCGGCGAGGGTGAGCACACTGCCGTAGCCGTCGCTGCGCAGCGCACCGTCCTCCTTGACCGAACCGGCGCGGTCCTTGCGGTCGTAGGCGAGGCTGAGCTGGCGGATGGCCAGGATCTCCGCATCCGGGGCGACACCGACGAACGCGTCGTCGGGTGCGGGCCGGGCGGCGATGATGCCCGCCACCAATGTGCCGTGGCCGTCGCAGTCGACGGTGCCGTCGGAATCGCTCACGTAGTCACCGCCCGCCTGCAGCGCGGGCAGGCGCGGATGCCGGTTGACGCCGGTGTCGATCACGGCCACCTTCTGCCCGGCCCCACGGCTGAACTGCCAGGCCGAGGGCAGATCGAGAACTTGCTGCGACATCGGCGGTTCGAGCGGCGCGCTGCCACGCAACACCGGTTCGGCACACAGTTCGCGCTGTTCGGTCGCCTCGAGTGGAGCCGGTCTACCGCTCAACGCCAGCGCGGCGTCGAGCGCGCCCGGATCGATCCGCGGCGGGGCGATGGCGCCCGCGGGCATCGGGAACCCGGCGACCGTGCCGAGCACGGTCGCCACACAGGCGAGCCGCAGCACCGAACGACGCATGGCTGCGGCGGTCATATGTTGCGAGCGGTCGAGTACACATCCATGACCCACAGCGCGAGCGGGATCATCGTGATGATCAACAGGTACTCGAAGATCTCGATCATCCGCCTCGTCACCGGCGTCACTTCGACATGTGGTCCGATGACGCCGAACCCCACGACACCACCCGCGGTCACCAACAACAGTGCCACCGCGACGAATTCGAGCGAATCATGACCGAGGCCGAGCCCGGTCAGCAACGCGAGCAGGGTGAGCGCGCCCGCGGTGATCAACGTGGCGGCCTGCACCAGATCGGCGTAGGAGCGCCCCCGCAGACACAGCACGATCGCCGCGACCGCCGCGAGGGCGACACCGCCGGAATGGAACGAACCGAACGGATCGGCCGCGCCGACGGCGCCGATCAGCGCGCCGAGCGCGCACGCCACGACGAGACCGGTCTGGATCTGATTCGCGACCCTCGCGCGTTCACCGAGCCCGGCCGCCGAGGGCAGCGCGATCGCACCGACCGCACCGACGCCCTCGATGGTCGGACGCTGTTCGTGATCGGCGGGGTCGATCGCCCCACCCGCGGTAGGCACCGGCGGAATCGGCAGCCTGGCCGCCACCGCGGCCAGGCGTGGCACCGACGACAGCAGCATCACCGCCGCCACGAGTACCCCGGCGAACAGCTTGGCCAGCCCCGGATGCCAGATCAGGTAGATCACACCGACCACCGCGCCGAACACGCTGAGGGTGATCGCGGTGGCGAACAATCCGGCTCCGATTCCGGTCACCCGATACCCGATCACCGCGGCGACCAAGAGCACCACGCTACCGAGCAACAGGCTGCCCGCACCGAGTGGCCCCGGCACCACCAGCGCACCACCGCCGAGCAACAGCAGCAGCGCGTCCAGCGAAAGCCAGTTCGCGGTAATCGAATCCGTGAATTTTCGCGCGGCGATCCCGGCCGCGGCGGACGCGGCGATCCCGGTGCCCAGCAGCGCCAACGCGGGGGCGAGCGGATCGGAGTCGGCGCGCGAGACGACCAGCAGCGCGAGCGCGGCGATGATCGAGACGGTCGCCAGCACGAGCCCGGTCCAGCGGGCCGCGGATCCGGACCAACCGCGGAATTCGCCTGCGGTGAGCCGGGATACGGCGTCGATGACGTCGTCGAACAGCGCGGGCGACTCCTTGCGGGTCACCGGGCTCAGTACCAGCAGCTCACCGTCGTATACCTCGGCCTCGGTGAGCGTACGACTGGGCGCGAGAGGGTCCTGACCGAGTCGCGCCAGCGTCCAGTGCTGGGCACGGACCGGGGCGGAGTCCTCGTCGCCATCCGGCAGGCGTGGATCCCGCGAACGGATCAGCGCCACCAGATCACCGATGAATCCGGCGATCGGTACCGTGGCGGGTAGACCTATGTCGAGCTGCGTATCACCCCCGATCACTGAAACTCGGCATAGTTCGGGCTCATTGCCTAACAACGTCGACACCAGTGATGAACTCTCAGTCGTAGCTGACTACTTCCGTTGCGACCACACGGCAGCGTTACCTAATCTAACGGACAGGGCAAACCGGCGCGATCGAAGTCCTGCCGCCGGATTGAACACCAGCTGTCCATCAAAGGAAGATTTCGGGGTCCGACAACACATGCCAGACATTCGCCAGGCTCAGCGCGCCTTCGACGCGGGCGTCCTCTCGCTCGGTCTGTCCATCGACGGCCAGGAGTCCGCGCGTGACGAGGAGTACGCGAAGCTGGCTTTCCAGCGCGCGACGGAATGGGATTCGTCGATGTGTGACGCGTGGCTCGGCCGCGCGGCGGCCGGCGAGGTGACCAAGGAGGTGCTGTTCAATCTGCATCGCACCAGCCTTGATTCGCTCGGCCGCGAGCAGCGCAGGATCGGCCTCGCACCGCGCGCCATGGCGGGCCGCTTCCTGCCCGGCCTCTACATCGACTACCCGCTGGCCGGGCTCACCGAGATCTGGCTGGCTTGGGCATCGCAGCTGATCGCCGGTACCGACTACGACCAGGCCGAGCAGGTGCTCGACGAGCTGGCGAAGCTGCGCGCGGGCCGCGCCGACGACCCCGACAAGCAGATCGATGATCGGATCAGCGCCTACATCCGCGGCATCCTGCACTACAACACGCAGCGCTGGTCGGATGTGATGACTGTGCTGGCAGGCTCGGAAAGCTGGAAAGACCCCTATCTCGCCACCGGCGCGAACGTCATGGTCGGCACCGCCTGCGCGCAGCTGGGATTGTTCGGTGAGGCGATCCGGCGGATGGAACAGGCTGAGGCGGGCCCGATTCCGTCGGCCAAGTTCACCGCCATGTACAACCGCGGCCTGTGCCTGCGGGAATCCGGCAACGAGGCCGAGGCCCAGAAGCTGTTCGAGCAGGTCTATTCGCAGCTGCCCGATTTCGCCGCCAATACGACGGCGATGCGCGACCGCACCTTCCGGATCGTGGTCACCAGCCGCGAGGTGATCGACGCGCGCACCGACAAGTGGGATGCCGACTCGGCGCCGACGCTGGCCTCGATGAACGAGGCCGCCGCCGAGGACCGCGCGAAGACCGTGCTCGCCGAAGCACGCGCACAGCTCGACAAGCAGGTCGGACTCGCCTCGGTGAAGAACCAGGTGGCCAAGCTGCAGTCCTCGGCACAGCTGGCCAAGATCCGCGCGGGCAAGGGCCTGTCGAGTCAATCCAGGGGCCAGCACCTAGCTTTCACGGGTCCGCCCGGTACCGGTAAGACCACCATCGCGCGGGTGGTCGCCAAGATCTATTGCGGTGTCGGATTGCTGAAGACCGACAAGGTGGTCGAAGCCAAACGTGTCGACTTCGTGAGCCAGAACCTCGGCGGCACGGCGATCAAGTCCGAGAAGCTGATCGACAGCGCGATGGACGGCGTGCTGTTCATCGATGAGGCCTACACCCTGATCCAGACCGGTCTTTCCGGCGGTGACGCGTTCGGTCGCGAAGCGGTGGACACCTTGCTGGCGCGAATGGAGAACGATCGCGATCGGCTCGTGGTGATCATCGCCGGGTACGACGGCGAGATCGACCGGCTGCTCGCCGCCAACGACGGCTTGGCCTCCCGCTTCGCCAAGCGCCTGCAGTTCCCGTCCTATACCGCCTCCGAGCTCGGACAGATCGGCGAAATCGTGGCGAACAGCCGGGATTCGCAACTGTCCCCGGAGTCGCTGGCCACCCTGATCGAGACCTGCGACTACCTCTACAACCTGGAGAGCACCGATCAGAGCGGGCAACCGCGTCGCGGTGTCGACCTCGCCGGTAACGGCCGCTTCATCCGCAATGTGATCGAGTCGGCGGAGGAGGAACGCGAGTTCCGGTTGGCCAATACCGATGGGCTGGACCTGGCCGAGGTCGACGACGATGTGCTGATGCGCATCGAGGAGCCGGACATGCGTACCGCGCTCGCCGGGATCGTCGCCACTCTCAACATCGGGCAGATCCCGACGCTGAGCTGAACACCGAGAATATCGGCTATTTGCTGGCCGAGGGCAGCGAATCGTAGCTGGTCAGTGCATCTTTCGCGGACAGGGTCGGGCCGGGGACGAGCTGTCCGATGATCGACCATGGCGCGAGCTTCGGCTTGGCGCCGAGGCCGAGCACCGCGGCGGTCGCGGCATCCGGGATGCCGTAGCGAATGCCGTTGTCGGCCACATAGAACAGCGATTCGCGCCGCAAGCTACCCGGCTCGACCCCGGTGACCTGTACGTATTCGCCGGTGCTCGGCGCCAGGTATACCGCGTCCATTCGGTTGCCCGAGCCGTCCGCGGTCGCGAGCGTCACCGGCTTGGCCGCGGCGGCCAGCGGCAGTTTCGTTCCGGCGAGCAATGTCACCGTGGCGCGTTCGGTCGGCCCGTCCACCGATTTGCCCTGCGCGGTGGCCTCGCCGGGGTCCTTCGCCCAGTTCACGCAGGCCACGGGGGCATCCTCGGCGGACAGGATGCGCGGCTTGTGTTCGGGAAAGGCGTCGATCGGCAGGGTGTGCAGTATCGGCATCCGGTCGAGCACATCCGGTGCCAGCTCGGCGATCTCGCGCATGCCGCGCGAATCGGCGTTGCGCAGCAGGTCGGCGGTGAACTGCGAGACGCGCTGCACGCCGTCGGCCAGCACCACGTACATCGTCTCCTGCCCCGCGGCCTCGACGCCTGCCACCGCGATGATGCCGCCGATCGGCACATTCGACAGTTTGCCGGGGCCTGGTTCGCCCGCGCGGTCGATAGCGGGCACGGCCAGCGGTGGGGCCTGGGTGGTCGCGCCGAGCACCGCACTGCCGATCGGGCGGACCTGCTGACCGGTCAACCCGAGGGTGCGGGCGAGCACCGAGTTGTTCGGGTCGACCTCGGCCCGTGCCCCCTGGTACACGAGGAAGGTCTTGCCGTCGTGGCGCATCAGCATGGCGTCGTCGGCGCCGACAGCGCCGATCCGGTCGCCGGTCTCCGGCTTGCCCACGATCGCCGTGGTGAGGCCGCCGCCCGCACCGGACGCGCTACCCGTGGCCGAGAGCTGCGTGGTCTCGCACAGCGTCCAATTCGAGCTCGACCCCTGCTTGGAACCCGGCATGGCCGCGGGGGCGCCGGGAATGCCGAGCAGTGGACCGCGCGGCAGCGAACCGAGCTTGTCGTCCTTCACCGATTTCGGTGCCTGCGCGTCGCCGGCGATGAGCCGGGCGGAGGCCAGGTTGAGCACCGGGTGGAGGGTCTTCTCGCCCTCCTTGGCCTCGACGACCACATACATGGCGCCGCTCTGCTTCCCGGTGACGATCAGCGCGTCACCGATCGCGCCCTGCGGTTTGAGGAAGCCGAGGATGGCCGCGCCTGCCACGATGATCAGTCCGAGGACCGCGCCGACCATCAGCGACCGGCTCTGCGACTTCATCGGATCGTGCAACATGCGCACGTCACGACGGACCAGAGCATGGTCGAGCCTGCGTAGCAGAAAGCGATAACCATTGACCTGGGCTTTGGTTGTCAGCTGTGCCGGCACAGGGACTCCATTGCTGAGTTGATCACCATCTCGTCGGACACGGTACCGTAAATCCGGAACTTGTCCTTCACCATGATTCGACGTATGCCAAGCAGGGACAACGATTTTGAACAACAGTATGAACGCCGGGGAAACCGGCAGCGCTCATGTCTACGACACCCTGCGTGACCCGGAATTCTGGCTGTTCCGGATGTACCCGCTGCGTGCGTGTGTGCCGACCGCGATACTCGCGGCGATCGTGGCCTGGATCGTGCTGGCGACGACGGATTCGGTCTACGGTGCGATCGGTGGCGCCGCTGCCGTGCTCTTGATCGGGCTGGTGCCGATCCGGCGACGGCCCCCGGCGGTGCGGATCGGTGACTGGCTGGCGCGCCGCCTTCGCGGCCGCGCCGACACCCTCGATCGGGCACCCGCGTTCGACGTGCCGCTGCCGGAGGGCGGCGGCTGTGGGGTGCGCTGGGACGGCGATCTGCTGCTCACCATGCTGCGGATCGATCCGCCGCCGGACGCCCTCACCCTGCTGCGCCGCGGCTCGCTCAGTGCCGACCAGCTGCTGCCGCTCACCGAAGTGGCGCGCTGCCTCGAGCAATTCGATGTGGGGCTGGTGAGCATCGATGTGATCTCCACCGGCGCGCGCACCGCGGGCACCGGCGCGGCCGCGCACCTGTACAACCGGATTCTCGGCCCGCTGCCCGCCATCGCGCACCGCACCTGCTGGCTCGTGCTGCGACTGGACCCCGTGGCCAACGCGACAGCGGTGGACAAGCGGGGCGGCGGCGCGACCGGTGCGTTGCGCACCATGATCATCGCCACCCGCCGGGTCGCGAATCGGCTGGCCGCCCATGGCATCGACGCCGCGGTGCTCACCGCGACCGAGATGAACAGCGCGGTGCGCGAACTGGCCTACGGCTTCGATCCGCTGCGGTTGACCGAGTCGGCGCACGGTCTCGAGTCCGAGTTCGGCCGACACCTGACCCACTACCAGCTCACCGCGCCGATGATCGGTACCAACGGACTGGCCGAGATCTGGTCGCTGCCGACACTGTCGACCACCGTCACCCTGCGGCTGCACCCTGGTGCGCGCCGGACCGGCCGTGTGGACGACAAGGCGGGAACCGTCGTGCTCAACGCCGTCGTCCGCTTCGATTCGACCGAGCCCTACGACAAGGCGCCGATCGCCGGGCTGCGCGAGCTCCCCGGCAGCCAGCGCCGAATCCTGCTCGACACCTTGCCCATCGGCGCCGCCGATGACCTCGGTGGCCGTGACGGCTACCGAGGCACCCTCACCGCGCTCACCGACATCGCCGTGCCGACCACCGGCTGCGGCCAGCTGATCGGCGCCGACGAAAGCGGCCAGGGCATCGCGGTGCCACTGATCGGCGCGGGCACTCGCCATGTCGACGTGATCGGCAATCTGGACCTGGCACAGCAGGTGGTCTTGCGGGCCACCGCACTCGGCGCCCATGCCGTCGTCCACACCTCGCGCCCGCAGGCGTGGCAGTCGATGGTCGCCAATCTGGCCACGCCCCAACTGCTCTCGATCGCCCCCCGCGCCGCGGGCGCGACCCCGCAGGCCCCGCCCGGCCCGCCGCCCGTCCCCGCGGCCCCGTACCCGACCACGACGGTCCTGGTGTTCGACGGCATCGCGCCGACCACCCACCTCGGCGGCGCGACCGTCATGGAAGTCCGTACCGCCGAACGTGATCCGGATACGCTGCCGCCCGACGTGACCCTCGTCCAGGACCCCTACGCCCCGAACCGGATCACGGTCCGCACCAGCACCGGCAGCGCCACGGTCTCGATGGTGACCACACCGGACGAAATGCACTACATCGGCGAATCACTGGCCTCCCGCTGAATCCGAGCGAGGCAAAGCCCCCCACCGAGGCAAAGCCCCGGAGCGTTGGCACCAGCCGAACCACCTGAGCCGACCCCGCACGGGCCGACCTCGAGGAGGCTCACGCCCGCGCAGCGGGCGTAGCGGCCCGGCCGCCCGAAAAACGGGGCGGGACAATGTGCCGAAGGCACGAGTCCCGCCCCGTTTTTCGGGTGGCCCATCAGGGGCCGCGCTCGAGCGCGCCAGCGCTCCAAGACTTCAGCTCCTAGAAATCAGCGAAACCGTCGCCGACTTTGCCGTCGGCCTCGAGCGCGCGGTTGAGCGCGGCCTCGACCTGACCGGCCAGCTTGTCGAGCTTGTCGAGCGTGTCGGTCAGCTCGGTGGTGACGTTCTTGTGCGCGGTGTCGAAGGTCGAGATCGCCTGGTCACCCTGCAGGTTGTTCCGGAAATCCGAAGCGGCGCCCTCGAGTTCGTCGATCTCGCCCTTCATCTTCCCGCCGTAGGTCTGCAGGTCGCTGAACAGCTCGTTCATCGCCGCGGGATCATAAAGAATGGTCATAGCTGTAGTTCCTGTTCGTGTCGCAGTCGCGGTCAGAGGTTGGTGAGGCTGCCGCCACCGCCGGTGGAACCACCACCGGACAGGCCTTGGCCGTCCATGTTCACCAGGGTGGACTTACCGGTGCTGACCGCTTCGGTGAGCCGGTCGAACTTCTTGTTCAGCGCGTCGGACTCGTCGTGCCAGGCCTGAGCGACCTTCACGAACTCGTCGGAGGCGTCACCCTTCCAGCCGCGGAGGACGGCCTGGGCCGCGTCATCGATCTGGCCGACCGACGTGCGGAGGTTGCCGATGCTGCTTTCGAGCTTGGAGACGACGCCGTCTACGCCGCCGGCTTCTACACCTACTGGTCCCTGAGGGGGCATATGCCGAACCTTTCCTACTTGATGGTTGAAACGAGAGATGGCTTAATCTGGCCGCCACCCCCCACCGGGAAGCCCCTCGAGGAGCGCACCGATTGCCTGCGTGAGGCGGTGATCGGTGCCCGGCGTGATGGTCGACCACACCTGCCCGTCGGGCGCCGTCATCGGCGCTACGACGATCCGGCCGCGCGCGGTGTCGTACACCGCGACCGCGCCAGGGGCTCGGGTGGTCAGCCCGTCTTGGTGGACCACGGCGACGATCTCGGTGTAGCCACGGCAGGTGCCGAAGGCCGCGCCGAGCACGGTCGCCTGGTGCGCGTCGATACCGAGCGCATACATCGCGTCCACGTACTGGGAAGTTGTTTCGGCTGCGTCGAGGCGCGCCGCGAGATCGTCGGCCGCGACGCTCACCGCGGCTACCTCGGCGGGCGCGCAGGTCGGCAGCGCGGCGAGCAGCAAGCGGGCGAGTTCACGGTCGGATCCATCGATGGCGTCGGTGGCGATCTCGAAGGTCTGGCCGGTGCGTACCGCGCTGGCGTGACCGGAACCGCGGCGGGCCAAGCAGATCCGGCGGCCCTCGTCGCCGTAGCCGCGGGCGACGAGTTCGGCGTCGGGTTGGGCCAGGGTGTACAGCGCGCCTGCCAGATCGGGGTCGACATCGCCGTAGGTGTCGAAGATGCCGGTGGCGGTGAGGTCGGCGACCGCGGCGTCGCGGGCCGCGCGCCAAGCGTCGAAGGAGTCCTGTTGCGGGCCGACGGCAAGCACCAGTGGCAAAGTCTGCACACCGAGCCGGTCGGCGACGGCGAGCAACGCGTCGTTGGTGAGCGTGGTCATGGTCGGCCCTCCGCGGTGGCGGTGCCGCCGGTCTGCGGGGCGGCGCGTTCGGCCACGCCGAGCACCGCGGGGGCGGCCTGGATCTCGCCTTCGGCGACCAGCTGGTCGGACTCCTCGTAGGCCAGGCCCGCGCGCGGGAAGCGGGCGGCGGAGTCCTGGCCGCCACCTTGCGCCATCGCACCGGGGACAAGCGGCGCGGACTGCCCGGCGGGGGTAGTGGTGACCGGTGTCGACTGCGTCGTGGCACCCACCGCCGCCGTGGACTGCACGAAAGTAGGTGCACGGTAAGCGGTTTGGACGGGCGCCGGCATGGACGGCAACATGCCGAGGCCGATCGCGCCGATTCCGGGCATCGCCCCGGCACTCGGCGTCGGTGTCGCGCTCTGGCCCGACTTCTCGCCGGTCAGTGCGGCTTCCGGGGCTATCGGCGGTGGCGGCGCGTGCAACCACGGCGTCGCCAGCGGTTCGGTGGCCGCCTCGTAGCTGCGCATCACCCGGGAGGCAACGGCTTTGGCTACGTCGGCGTCGGCATCGGTCTGCGCCGCGATCGCCTTGATCGGCGCGCCGAGAACGGTGCCGACCTGTTCCAGTGCCTGCTGCATCGCGGTGATGGCGGCGATATCGGCGGTATTGGGCATGGCGATGGCCGCCACCTCGTAGGCGAGGACCTGGGCCTGCATCCTGGCCGCGTTGACGGTCGCGGCCGCCGCGGTCTCGAGCAACCACTCGCGCAGCGTCGAGATCCGCTCCCACACGAGCTCGCTGCTCCCGGACTTCCAGGAACCACGCAAGCTCTGCAGCACCTGCTCGTAGTCGAGCACGGCCGCGCCGAAGGCCGCGGCGAGCCGCGTCCAGGCGGCGGCCGCGTCGGCCATCGGCATCGGTCCGGCACCGGTGGTGAGGTCGGTGGCGAGCTTGTCCGGCTCGCGCGCCTCCCACACCACTCCGGTGAAGCCGGGCTGCGGTGGTTCGATCATTGTCCGTTGAAGCCGCTGGTGTTGTCGGTCTCCATCTGGTCGAACTCGCTGACCTGCGCACGCAGGGTGGCGGCCAGCTTGTTCATCTCGTGCGCACCTGCCTCGGCGCCGGTCAGGTAGTCGTCGGCGACGCCGTTGGCTGTGTTCGCGGCGCGCACCGATACCTCCTCGGTACCGGCCGGGGCGACGTGCAGCGCCGGGGCGACGGCGGTCAGCTCGGTGGTGAGCCGGTCGGCGATGCCGTCCAGCGCTGCCGCGGCTTTACTCGCCGCGGCCGAATCGAATTCGAAGGTGTTACTCATCTGCCACTCCTGTCATGGTCGTGCCGCGTCACAGTGAGAGTTCTTTGTCCGGCGGCGCGTCGGTGACCACCGGTTCGGCGGCGCCGACGACCGGGGTCGCCACCCCCGCGATCTGGCCGACGACTTCGTCGCCGTGATTTCCGGTGACCAGTTGTGAGTGCACGGCCTCGTTGCCGCCACCCTCCACCGCGCGCGCCATCGGCATGCCCGCACCGGCGCCACCCATCGGCATCATTCCCGGCGACGAACCGCTCGCCGATGCCGTGGTCATATTCGCCCCGCCGGACGTGGTGCCGCCCGCGCCGCCGACCGCACCGGTGGCGCCGACGGTGGACAGACCACCACCGCGACCGCCCTGCCACGGGCTCAGCGGTGACGATGCCGCGCCCGCGCCGCCGATCGCACCGACCCCACCGATCGCGCCGCCTCCGCCACCCGCGGCGGCCGGCTCCGCAGCGGATTCCTCGCCCGTCGCGGAGATCTCGGTACCTGTTGTCGTCGAGTCGCCAGTGGTGCTGGTCGACAGCGAACTCACTTGCTCGGCAAGGGAACCGAGCGAGGAGACCGCAGTGCTCGCGGTACTGATCAACGGCGTGATCAGGCTCATCAACTGGCTCAGCGACTCGCTGCCCGCGTCGACACCGGACGGTGCGTTGGTCACCTGGACCTTCTCACCCGCCTGCGTCATCTCGCCGCTGCGCGCCACCATCTCGGCCTTGGTCTCGGCCGTGATCGCCAGGCCCTCGGTCATCGCCTCCATGGTCGCCGCGATCAGCACCGCCTGACCGCCCGGCGTCATCATGTAGAGCGGAGCGAGCGCCAGGGTGGCCGAGTAGCGGGCGATCACGGCGGACAGCTTGGCGCCACCGACGGCGACATTGCCCGCCGCCTGGGCGAGCACGCCCTTCTCCTGGGTGCTCTGCGTGGCGAGCTTGGCGCCGTCGGCCTGCGCCGCGGTCGCCTTCGTCGTCGCCTCCGTCGCCGCGGCGCTCTGCCACAGCTGCATCACCGTCTGCAGCGCGGTCGAGCCGAGCGACATCACCGTCTCCAGCACCGAGGTGATATTCGTCAGTGCCTCAGCGGGATTGCTCGACGTGCCGGCGCCAGAGGTCGCGCCGGTGCCACCGAGCGCACCGGTGCCGAACGCGGAGGCCAACTCGGTGAGCGGCTGCATCAGCGCCGTCAGGTCGATCGTCGGCAGCGCGGGCATTTCCGGCAGCTGGATGAATTCGGGAAGTTGCGGCAACTGCGGCAACCCCATCGAGCCGAGCACCTGACTCACCGGCTGGTCGAGCATCGGCGCCAACGAACTGCCACGCAGCAGCTCGAGCACAGTCGGATCGACCGACGCTGCCACGCCGGCCGAATCTCCCCCGGGATAAGTCATTGCTACTGATCGACCGCCGAGAGACCCAGCTTGGACGCTCCGTCGGCGCCCTCATAGGTAGCGGCTGCCTGGGTAGCGGTCAACGCGGTGCCCGCGTGTACCGCGGCCAGCTGGGCCACCGAGGTGAGATGGTTGGCCTGCGCGTACGCGAACGACATCAGGAATTCCTGGCCGATCAGACCGAACACGGGCACCGCGGCGGCCATGGTGGCGACCTGGTCGACGGCGCCTGCCTGGGCGACCCCCGCCGCCATCGTGGCCGAGGCACCCGCGTAGGCACGAACTGCGTCTGGAACTACCGCAACATGATTCATGGCTATCGTCCAATCTCGAAACAGCCCATGGCGTTTCGTTACTCTATCTACCCGTCTGACCCTGACACCACACAAATATGCGGTGAAGGACAGTTGAATCTCATGTACCTGTCCGGTTGTATGCCGTCACCAGCTCGGCCCGCTCGCAGAAAGCACGGTGCGCGGCCGCCTGCGTGGTCTGCACCAGCACGCGCTCGAAATCGGCCGGTGACAACTTGGCGATCGCCGCACCGAGCTCGAGCCCGACCAGCCCGCCCGCACCGTCGACGGTGACCGTCACCGCACCGTCGGGCGAAACCTCCTGCGCCCGAATGCCATTGGTCGCCTCGGCCAGGTCCTGCAGCCGATAGAGCTGTCCCTGCACCTTCGCGATCAGCTCGTCCATGGTCTCGACCATCGCCGCGTCCTCCTCTCTTCGCTCGCTAGACCGACCGCAGCCAGCTGTCGGGCTCGGTGTCGTAGTCCTGCTCCTCGACGATCTCCGCCGCCGCGACCTCGGCCTCGGTCGGCAGACCCGTCGCCGCGAGCAGCGCCGGGTCGAAGCCCGCCTCCGCCAGCTGATTACGCCGCGCCAGACCCGCCCGCTTGGCCGACTTCTGGCACAACCGCAGGATCTCGGCGGCCAGATCGTCCGGGTCGCGGCGCAGTTGTTCGCGATCCACCGTGATCCCCACCGGCAGTCCCTGCTCGGTGGTGCGAACCACGATCGCGCCGGTCACCGACGATGCGCTGAACTCGCTCGGAAACTCGTCCACGACTGCCCCTCCCATCCGGTCCGACATCACTACGCCCGATCGTCCCTGATGGCTCTGACAACTTCGGCGATCTGGGTGTTGATCAGCGAAACCACCCGTCTGCGATCGGCGCCGACGGCCACCGGTGGCGTCCCCGGCACGATCACATAGCGACCGTCGTCGGTCAGATCGCGCCAGCCGAGCCGCAATCGCAGGATGCCACGCGGACCGAATCGCGACCAGCCCTGCTCGATGTCGATGAAGCCGTCGCGGTCGAGCCCGGCCTGGTGAAAACTCTTTGTCTGCACCGCGGCTTCGTCGTCGTAGTGCTGGACCAGCGAGCGGCCGTAGCTGTGGTCGAACTGATCGTCGCCCGGTTCGTCGAGGCGGATCTCCTGACCACGCCCGGCCTCCGCCGCGGGCAGATGGTCAGCGATCACATCACCGAGGGTCAGCGCGGTGTGGCGCGTGACGACGAATCCGCTCGCGTGGAACAGGGTTTCGCCTGGCAGTTGCCGCACGAGGTACCCCACCTCGCCCTTGCGCACGGCGAGCATGCGCACCGAGTGGGCGGGATCGGTCAGTTTCTCCCCGCCCCCGTAGCCACGCACCGCGATTCGGATGTCGGGGTGTACGAGCACATCGATGATCTCGTCGAGTTCGTGCTCCCACCGCCGTTTGATCCGCGCCCAGGCTTCCTTGCGGGCGAACTCGGCCTCCTCCGCGTCGCCCGGCGCGCTGGAGTGGATGAACGGGTCCGGCATGTACTCCTCTTCGATACCCGTCCAGAGCGCGTCGAACTCGTCGCCGGTGAATTCCCAGGTGGGCGTCACTGTTCCACCACCGGCCTCGCGACGATCGGCGCGTCACCGAGCGCTTCGTCCAGGTGGGTCGTCGAGTCGAGGTAGTCGGCCCGCTTGTGTTCCTTCTGCTGGCCCTGACCGCCACCGGCCCCGCCCATCGGCGACATCGGCATACCACCCATCGGCGAGCCCGCCGCCGACGACGCGACGCCCGTACGGAAGCCCTCCATACCCGTGGTGGCCGAAGCCCGCGGGAACAACTTGGACGCGCTGTCCAGGCTCGGCGACAGCGGCGCGGCGCCCGCTCCGGCCCCACCGCCGCCCGCACCCGAGCCACCACCGCCACCGCCGCCCTTGCTCGCCGCGCTGAGCGCCTTCTTCGCCTGGTCCTGCAGTGAACCGAGTGCCGCGGAGCTCGGAATACCCGCCAGCGCACTCTGTTCCGCGGCCGAGGTCGCCTGCTCCACGGCCGACTGCGCGGCGGAACCGGCCTGTTCGAGACCGGACTGTAGAGCCGAAGTCAATTGATCGGTCGAGGACGACCCCGTCGACCCCGTCGACCCCGTCGAACCGGTCGATCCCGTCGAGCCGTTGCCCGTGGTGTCTGTGCTGCCGTTGCCCAACTGGCTACCGGATTTCTGGTCCTGCAGCTCCGCTATCGCCCGCTTGAACGCGGCGGAGGTATCGCCCGAACCTGATCCGCTGCCAGAACCGGAGCCGCTTCCCGAACCTGAGCCGCTCCCGCTGCCATTTCCGGAGCCGTTCCCATCCCCGTTCCCGTTGCCGGTTCCGTTCCCGGATGACGGTGCGGTCGGCTCGGGCAAAGTGGGAAGGTGGCTCGTGGTGCTGTTGAGTCCGGGAACATAGGTGTTCCACATGACCTGGCGACCGTTCTTCGCGCAAGCCTCCTTGTCGGCCTGTGCCTGCGTGCCGTTGGGGTCGGCGTAGCACCGGGGCAACATGAGCGCGGTCGCCAACCCTTTGGAGGTGGCATTGACCCACCCGACGGTGTAATCGAGTGCGGCGGCAACCTGTTTGGTCTGATCGACCAGCAGTCCGTTGGCCTCGTGATAGGCCGACATCGCCGACATCGCACGCGTGGCGCCACCCGGACCGGTCCAGCTCTTCTTGCTCGCTTCGACTTTGGCGTTCAGGTCGTCGAAACCTGTTTTGAGCCAAGCCGCCAGATCACCCCAATACAACGCGGTGTGGCCCAGATTCCCGGGAACCGCGGACAGGGAATTCATGATCGTCTTGAGCTCGTTGTAGTTGTAGCCGTTGGGGCTCTCCGCCTTCATTCCGGACGGATCGAAGGCCTTACCGTCGGCCAGGACCTTCGGCAGGTCGACTGCGGTCGCCACCGCCGGATATTGAATGGGTGTGGGCTGCAAAGGCGTCTTGGCCATGCCGGCACTTCTGCCCTGCTCGATCTTGGTGCGCAGCGCGTCCAGATCCACCTTGCTGCCGTCCTCGGCGCCCTTGTAATGCCGGGCCGCGTCGAGAAAGGTGTCGGCGACATTGTCGAGAACCGTCTCGTGCTTTCCGAGTACGGTCTTCAGCTGCCCGGCTTTGTCTTCGAACTGCTTCGACAGTTGTTTGCCCGACTCCAGTGAGGAGAAATCGGGCAGGTTCGAGACCAGGTCTACTTGGTTTTTCACCGAGTTGACCCAGTAGCGCGCGTTATTGGCGGCTTCGACCAGGTTCGGCAGTGCCGACGGCTCGAGCATCAGCGATCCATCCGAGGCTGCCGAACGCAGCCCCGCCCACTGATCCTGCGCCGATGGTCCCGTCATGAAGTCGACCCTCCCTGTCCGTACCGGTGTCGCCTCGCGCCCCGCCTGGCACCGCTACCACGACACCGCCGATTCGCACGGCTTGCTAACGATTCTACGGTCTGACACGTGAATTACGCATGTACAGCACTGATCTCGCTGGTGGCGAAGGCTCGACCATCTCCGGCTACCAGCCCGCGTCGGTCGCGGGGCGGGCCGGGTCGCGGGAGCCGTCCTCGTCATCGGTCGAGAGTCGTTCCCGCTCAGGTGAATTAGGCGGTTCCAGCGACGCTTCCACCGGCTGCGGAATGGCGAAACCGTCCATGTCGTCGACCAATTCGTTGATTTTCGGCAGTCGGGCGCGTTCGCGTTGGATCGGCGCCATCAGTTGCTGGGTCCTGCGCGCGACCTCGATCGAGGCCTGCTGCGCGGCCTCGGTGACCGCCTTGGCGATCTCGGTGTAGGTGAGGTCGTCGATGTCGGGGGTGAACTTCGTCTCGATGACCTTGTAGTCGGCGTTGACCGTCACCGTCACCCGTTTGCGCACAGTGGCGCTGGCGATGATCTTGGCGCGGTCCTGCTGCACCTGCGCGATCGCCCGCATCTGGGTCTGGACAGTCTCGAGGATGTCCGCCATCTGTGCCTTGGCATGCTCGTTGGCCATACCCGATTCCCTCCGGCTTACGAACCGACACTCCCAGCCCGTCGGTTAGCGAGCACATCACAACTGTCACACCCGCGCAACAGCACGACCTCGCTCGTCACGTCGCGATGCCCACGGTGTGGGTGCCGAGCAAACCCGCGAGATTCAGCTGGAACCAAGCGGAATCGACGTTGTAGACGTCGGCGGGAAAGACCCGGGTGAACGCCTCCCTCGCCACGGCCGCACGCTCGGCGGCCTCGACCAGGCCGGGCACCGCCTCCTTCTGCGCCTGGCCCGCTTTCGCGCCGAGCAGGCCCGTCAGCACGTCGACGACGGTCCTGGTATCCCACATGCCGGGGACCGCGGGAGTCAACGCGTCGGCGCCCGCCGACGCGCCGCGGTACCAGCGGCCACCCTCCCACCAGTAGCAGAAGGTCAGCAGGCCGTTCTCGGCGCGGCGGTTGATCACCGGCTCGGCGACCCAGTCGGGGGCGCCTAGATAGACCTGCGGCATCGGAAGGTCTTTGTTGTAGACAGCGTCTAGTTCCGGTGCGTCCCATACCCCGCCGGAGAGGACCGCACGATCGCCCGGGAGCAGGCACAGGGTGGAGCCGCTGTGTTTCGAGCCCTCGAAGACATGGAAGGCCGGTGTCACGCGCGGTCCCCACTTGGAGCCGACCGCGACGAACGCGGCCGCGATCAGCGCCCACCGGCGGGCCAGGAGATCCAGCGGCGGGAACTCCACGTCCGGCGCCGACCCGATCGCGCTGCGGCCCGCCGCGATATCGGCGCGCGCCTGCTCGGCCGCGGCCAGCGGGGTGCGGATCTGCCGGTTGCCGTGACCGACGTAGGCGGCCAGCCAGATCGGCAGCCGATCGCGCGGATAGATCTCGATATCGGTGCGGTACACCGTCGGCGGGAACAGCTGATCGTCGGGGAACGGGTCGTCGCCGTAGTCGTATTCGACGTTCATCCGGCCCGCATTGCTCAGGGTGAGCAGGTAGCGCCACCACGGCCCGTCGCCCATCGACGCGGAAAGGTGGCGGTGCTCACGCAGCAGATCCAGCAGTTCCGGGCTCGGGAACACCCGGGCGAACCGCTCCTGCTCGTCGTGGAACACCACCATCGACACCTCGGCCGCCGCCGTCATCGCGAAGGAAGCCTCGACCTTGGTCCAGCCCGGCGGACCCAGCGCCGCCAGCGTTTTCGCGATGCGGTGGCTCAGTGCGGCGGCCCGATCCGTGATCCCGTCGTCGTCGGCCACCACCGTGGTGAGGGTGAATCCGACGTCGGGTTCCCCGGCCAGCTCGTCAGCCACTGCGCACTCCTTTTGCCTAATCCTGGTTCTCGCCGTACCGCGCGGTCACGGTACCGGTCTCGTCCCATTCGGTCCGGGTGAGCAACGTGCCGTCGGGGGCGAAAACGGTTTCCTCCTTGCGATTCCCGGTGGGGAACCATGTGCACCAGCGCCCGACCTGGTGCCGATCGGCGTAATCGCCGGTGTAGCGCGGGGTTCCGTCGAGATACCAGCCGCGCGTCGGTCCGTCGGGGTAGCCGTCGGTATAGCCGTCCAGGTCGGTGATGGGGCTGCTCGGCGCCGGGCGACGGATCTGCTGGCCGGTGAACGGCTCGTCGCCGTAGTACATGCGGGCTTGCTCGTCGTCCCAATGAAATTGGGGATCGTCCGCCGAGACGGCGTCGGCCGCAATGCCCTTGCGGGTGCGCTCGTCCTCGAATTCGAGCGTCTCACCCGCCGGGTTCCAGACCGAATGGGTGAGCAGTGTGCCATCGATGTCGTAGACGTCCTCGAGACGGCGGGAACCGTCGGGATACCACTCCCGCCAGGTGCCGACGGGGCGGTTGCGATAGAACTCGCCGTTGTAGCGCATGGTGCCGTCGGGGTACCAGCCCGTCCAGTCGCCGTCGCGGTCGCCGTCGTCGTAGCTCCAGTACTCGCGCCAGGTGCCGTCGGGGCGGGTCTGAGTCACCGCGCCGCTGTAAGGCTCGCCCCGATAGGACAACCTGCCGGTCGCCGCGTCGATCGCCACATCCGGATCGCTCAGTTCGATCGGATCGTCACTCACCTTCGAAACCCCTCCGATCGCATCAGACTCGGTCGCTGAAGATTGTCATCCGGCCTGCCGGATCGGCAACCACGTTACGGATCAGCAGGCCGAGGTCGATTTCCGGCGGCAGCGAAGGGTAGATCAGCTCACCCATCGGTCTGCCGTCGACCGCGACCGTGAATCGCGTCATCCGCTGCCGTGAACGCTCCCAGCCCACCTGCGCGGCCCAGGTGAGCTCGATCGGCTGAGCGCCGACCTGCACCATCAGCCGATCGGCGAGCCGATAGAAGATCACCGTCACTCCACCGAGATCGGCGTACAGGCCGTCGGCACCGAGTTGTCCCGGCGCCGCGGGCCGCAACGAACCGGACCGCGGATCGAACTCGGCCGGCACGCCACCGCCGTACGGACGGACGAGCAGCACGATGTGCTCGGTCGGCGGCTGATACTCCGGCCGATAAGGCGTGCGGGCATCACCCCGCCCACCGGCGGGCGGCATCGCGGGCGGCGGATACATCGGAGCACCACCCTGCGGATTACCGGTATCCGGCTGCTGCCAACCGGATCGGTCGAGGGCCGGGTTTCCATTGCCCGGCGGGTACGGCTGACCACTGCCCGGCACGTAGGGCTGACCGTGAGCGGGCGGATACGGGTGACCACTTCCAGGTGGGTACGGCTGACCATTTCCGGGGTACGGCTGGCCGTTACCCGGCGGGTACGGGTGACCACTTCCAGGTGGGTACGGCTGACCGTTACCGGGGTACGGCTGGCCGTTACCCGGCGGGAACGGCTGACCATTACCCGGCTGGTCCGGTGTGCCCGAGCCAGAGGGTCGAGTTCCCCAAGGCGGAAGAGGCGGCAGGCTCGGATTTCCGCCCGGCGGAGTCGGCTGGACCGGCCACGACGGCACCGTCGGTTCGTTCGGAGTCGGCTCGGTCGGCCACGGCGGCACCGGTGGGAGCGGCGGCACAGTCGGTGCCGGAGGCAGCGGCGGAACCGACGGTTCCGGCGGAGCGGGCGGCAACGGCGGCACGGGCGGAACCGGCGGCAGCGGTTCGCCCGGCGGCAGCGGCGGTTTCGGGGGCACGGGCGGATTCGGGGGCACGGGCGGATTCGATTGCTCCGGCGGGCACGGCGGATTCGGCTGGCCGGGCGGGCGCGCCGGCTCCGGCGGCAGCGGCGGTTCCGGCGTCAGCACCAGCGGCGGCACCGGCCATTCGACGGCGTCGAACACCGGCACGTCGAGCTCGACCTCGTACTCGTGCGGCGGATGCGGGATGTGCGAACGCATCGCCGACCCCGGCAATTGCCTGTGCACTCCCGGACGTCCCTCGGTATCGGGCAGCCGCGGCGGATCTTGGCCGTCTCCGCCGGAATCGCCGTCCCGATCCAGATCGAAGCTCTTGTCCGGGTCTCCGGCCGTGGTCGGCTCGCTGTCGTCGACACCCGGATCCGGATCCACGGAAGGACGCCGCGCTGACCCGTCAGGCTCCGACCCAGTCGGCTCGGACGAACCGGTGCCATCGAGCTCGTGCCCGGGCCGGTGGATCCCCTGGCCCGGCTGCGGGTCCTTCGGAATGCCGGGGTCGCCCGGGTCGGTCACCGGATCGAGCACCGGTGGGGTGGACGGTCTCTCATCTGTCGCGATGGGATCCTGACCATCGGCATGTGGGAGGGGTCGGCTCGTGTCGCCGAGTTCTGCGTTCTCGGTGGGGGGCTGCTCGCCGGAACGATCGACATGTGGGGTTCGGTTGTCGCCGTTGGTCGCCGGGCCAGCGGGCAACCCGGAACGCACCGGTGCACCGGGCACAGCTGGGCCGTGGCTCGGCGAACCGTTCGGGTCCGACGCCGACACACCCGCGGACGGCCCGTCGCCCACTGCGGGCGTGTCCGCACCACCGATTCCGGGATCGGTCACGAACGGCTCGGTGAACAGCGCGCGCAAGCGGGCGATATCGGCGGCCCGCCCGCGTATCTCGTCGCGGATCTGCTCGTGCACCGCGGCGAGTTTGTCCAGGGTCAGGCGTTCGTGCTTGTCGATGCGACCGTCACGGAACCAGTCGTAGACCTCCGCGACCTTCTCGTCGTCGGCATCGGTGACGTCAGCGCCGAGCAGGCGGGCGTGATCGCGACTCGGGCCGGGGACAGCGTCCTCGGGCGCGGCAGGCCGCGGCGACCGGTCGCTGAGATCGTCGGCGCCCACTTCGCGCAGGAAGTCGAGGGCATCGCGATCGTGTACCGGCGGGTCGTCGCCGATCGCCCGCGGGTCGGCGTCCGGGTTGTAGACCAAGCCCTTGGCGTAGGGGTCGATATTCGCCAGTACCCGCACGTAGTCGGCGAGCGGACCGGTGAGATCGTCCAGACCGCCGCGGGCGGCCCGGTTGGACAGCGCCTCGGCCAGCGCGGCGGCATCCAGCGGCAGCCCGCCACGTGGCAACCCGAGATGCGGGGCCAGCGCGGCGAGCGCGGCGTCGACGGCGGTCGGGTCGAACGCGCGCAGCAGCTTCGCGTATTCGGTGAGGTCGGCGGCCCGCTGACGGTGCAGTTCCACCCTGGTCGTGGGATCGGCGAGGCGATCGGCGACCAGCTGCGGGCTGAGGTCGCCCGCGTCGACGCCGAGCCGCAATGCCAGCGCGCTCCGTGCGTTGTGCAGCGCGTTGAAATTGTCGACCGCGTCGACGGTGAGCGCGTAGTCGACCAGACCCTCGAGCTGCCTGGCCCGCACCTGGTTGGCCCGGTCCAGTTCGGTGAGCAGATCGTTCAGCTGCTCGGGCGACAGGTTCGACGGGTCAACGATCCCGAGCCGTCGCGCCACCTCGGCGACCTCGGCGCGTACCTCCGCCAGTGAACGCGGCTCCGGGACAGCCTGATTCACCGCATCGGCGACAGCGGGCAAGTTCGCCTCCGGCACGGTGTGCCGGGCGGGCACCTCGACCATCCGCCACGGACCGGTACCGTCGCGGACCATGGTCGCGTCGACCGTGCGACCGTCCAGCTCGCCACGCAGGTGACGTACTTCCGGCGCGTCGACTTCCAGCACACGCACGCGCCCTCGATCATCGACCCCGACGATCCTGATCTGGATGTCGACCGCACCACGGTTGAGCCGGTCGATGAAGTCCGCGTCGGCCTCGGCGAGCGCCCGCGCCAACGCGGCTTCATGTCCCGCCCCGGTGTCGACGATCGCGATGGTGCCGTTCTCGGGATCGAGGACGAGCCGGTCTCCGGTATCGATGTCGTTGAACTCGGCTGTCCGCCTGGCGAATTCATCGAACACCCCGACGTTGCTGTCGAGCTGGTCTCGCAGCTTCGCGATCTCGGCATCGAGATTGTTGACCAGCGCCTCGAGATCGGCGCTCGCGAGATGTGCCCAGGTGGACCGCTCGTCACGCAGCCCCGCACGGCGCAGGGCGTCATCGAAGATCTTGCGCGCGTCGTCGGCATGGATGGTCTGCGAGCCACCGTCGTCGCTCAGATCGGGCCAGAGGTCGACCCATTCGCCGCCGTTGTTCACTCCGCGCCAGTTCAGCATGTCGAAGCCGAACTTCTCGCCCCTGGCCGCGACAACCTCCTTGAGATAGGCGCCCAGCGGGTCCTTGCTGAAGAAATTGGCGGGCCGGAACGGGATGTCGGCGTGCTCGGCGTTGAAGAACCGCGCTGCTGCTTCCAGCGCCTGGATAACACCGTCGCGACGCAGCAGCCGGTACTGCGCCTCGGCGAGTGCTTTGCGCAGACCCTCTTCGCTGAAATCGGTGATCCGCATACCGAGTTCACCGGCGAGCGCGTCGAGCACGGTGGCGTCGGCGATGCGCTGGTTGACCGCGTCGACCACGTCCCGCAACCACGGCGGCAGCGGTTCGGCCGGTTCCGGAGCACGCTCCGATTCGGCGGGGAGCTGTTGCCTCTCATCGGATTCCGGCAGTGCCGCGGTCTCCCTTGCCGCGAGTTCCTCGGGTGTCAGGCTCTCCAGTTCGAGCAGGTGCTCCAGCCCGGCGTCTCGCAACTCTTGTTCGATCTGGCGACGCAGCTGCGGATCGGCATCGGAGATCCACGGCTTGTACTCGCTGCCGTCGAGATTGCGCAGCGGCAAGAATTCGCCGGCCTGCTCGGCGATCCGCGAGGACAGGTGCTTGAGGATCGGCACCAGCTCGCGCTTGCGCCACATGTCGATGCCCTCTTTGAGGATGCGCACCGGGTTGAACTTGATCTGGAGCTGGTCGTACTCACCGCCGGGCTGGCCCGGTGTCGAGTCCTTCACCGTGGTCAGTGGCAGCCCGGCACTGTGACCGAGCAGCGACTGACCCGCACTATCCATACTCGAACCGGAGGGATACTTCGGGTTCTCGCCGAGGAACGGCCGGTTGGCGATTCGGTCCCAGAGCCTGCGCAGCCAGTTCTTCTTCGGTGTCTCGACTGTCTTCTCGGCGGCCGGTGCGCGCGGTGTCGGCTCGGGCCGCGCCACGGGTTCCAGATGCCAGGCGTCCGGCCCGTCCTCGACCCGTCGCACCACGGTCTGATCGGCGCCGACGTCGACGGACAGGATCCGGTCGTCGAGCTCGGTGTGTGCCAGGCGGTCCAGGTGCGCGAGGTCGGCCGCATCGCGAGCCACCGAGGCGCGCAACCGGGTGATGTCGTCGGCGGCCCTGACCAGGCCAGGATCGGCGGGCAGCCCCAGCCGGGCGGCCCACCGTCGCGCGACGGTCTCGCGCATGGCTCGCTGCTGTGGATCGGTGGCGGCCTCGGCGTGCCGCACTGCCGAAGCGAACGCCTCGACAGCGCCCGCCCGCAACAACTGCCGGTAACGCGCTGCGTCGAGCGAACCCGGATCGGTGAGGTCGACCCCGAACCTGGCGGCGAGCCGGTCGAGGGCCTGCTGAGCCGGCTCCATCCGCGGAGCGCCCGGCTGCGCGCCGTCGTCGGGCGGCAGCACCGCGGACGGACGCAGCGGCTGTGCCTGCGGATCCGGTTCCGGCTCGGCGCCGAGACCGGGTCGCGAGGCGTCATCGAGCCCGGCCCGACGCAGGTCGTCGGCGATCTCCGCGCGTACCTCGGGGTCACCTTCGACCCGCCAGTGCTCCAGCCCCTCTTGCAGCTGGTCGAGATCGAGCGGACCGTAGTCGTCGGGGTACCGCATCGGCGCGCCGAGCTCGGCGTCGGGATCCAGTGCGCTGTCGAGGAATCCGCGCGCGCGGGCCATGTCGGCGATCTCGGCCAGCGCCCCTAGCGGATCCCGCTGACCGGTGAGGACATCACCCACACCGAGCGCTTCGGCGAGTAGGCGCACCTGCTCGGCCTGCTCCGGCGTCAGCGGCGGCGCGTCGGCGTGCGCCGATGGGGGCAGATCGGCGAGATCCTGAAGGAACCGGCGCACATCGTCGATGAGGTCGCTGCGCTGCTCGGCGTGGGTCGGCGGGTCGGCGGAGGTGTCGCCGTCCGGCTGAACCAGGTCGGCGTCGCCGGGCACGGCCAGGTCGGCGGGCGGCTTCGGCAGACCGCTGTCCAGCGGCGACGAACTCCTCGACGGCTCTACGGGTTCCGGGCTGAGCGCGGTCGGCGGATGCGCCGGTGGCTTCGAGGGCGGGCCACCGGGCGCGGGACTGGGAGCGGGCGGTTCGCCGGATTCGTCGTCACCACGCGATCGGTCCTCACCATCGCGCGATCCGTCGGCGCCGGTCGGCCGTGAGTTCGCCGGCTCATCACCGTTCGCCGCGGATTCGAGGGCAGCGGGCGGGCGAGGCAAGCCTGCCTTCTCACTGGGCGTACCGGGGTCGGCATTCTCCGACGGTCCGCTGTCGAGTGCGGGCTTGTCCGACCCCCCGATCTCCGGGTCGGTGACGAACGGCTCGTTGAGCAACTCGCGCAACCTGGCGATATCGGCGACGCGCTGCCGGATCTCGTTGCGGATCTCCTCGTGCACCTGGGCGAGTTGTTCGAGGGTGAGGCGCTCATGCTTGTCGATGCGGCCGTCGCGGAACCACTCGTAGACCTGGGCCACCCGTTTGTCGTCGGCGTCGGTCAGGTCGACGCCGAGCAGGCGGGCGTGATCGCGGCTCGGGCCGGGGACGGCGTCCTCGGGCGCGGCGGGCAGCGGCGACAGGTTGCCGAGATCGTCGGCGCCCACTTCGCGCAGGAAATCGAGGGCGTCGCG
The DNA here is from genome assembly GCF_001613085.1 of Nocardia salmonicida NBRC 13393. Taxonomy (GTDB): domain Bacteria; phylum Actinomycetota; class Actinomycetes; order Mycobacteriales; family Mycobacteriaceae; genus Nocardia; species Nocardia salmonicida. The sequence continues at coordinate 9,288 of NZ_BDBR01000010.1, read as the reverse complement.
CACGTGTACCGGTGGGTCGTCGCCGATGGCGCGCGGGTCGGTGTCCGGGTCGTAGACCAGGTTGTCGGCGTACGGATCGATTTTCGCGAGTGCCCGCACGTAGTCGGCGAGCGGGCCGACGAGATCGTCGAGCTCACCGCGCGCGGCCCGATTGGACAGTGCCTCGGCCAGCGCCGCCGCGTCGAGCTGCAGCCCACCGCGCGGCAGCCCGAGATGCGGAGCGAGCGCGTCGCGGGCGGCATCGACGGCCGCCGGGTCGAGCGCGCGCAGGAGCTTCGCGTAGTCGGTGAGGTTCGCCGAACGCTGACGATGCAGCTCCACCCGCGTCGTGGGATCGGCGAGCGCACGGGCGATCACCTCCGGGCTCAGTGCCTCCGGGGTGACGCCGAACCGCAACGCCAACGCACTGCGCGCATTGTGCAGCGCGTTGAAGTTGTCGATCGCGTCGGCGCTGCGCGCGTAGTCGACCAGCCCCTCGACCTGCCTGGCCCGCACCTGATTGGCTTGTTCCTGCTCGGCGAGCAGCTTGTCGAGCTGCTCCCCCGACAGGTTCGACGGATCGTCGATGCCGAGCCGCTGCGCCACCTCGGCGATGTCGGCCCTGAGCTCGGCGAGCGAACGCGCTTCCGGCACAGACTGATTCGTGTCATCGGCCACGGCGGGCAGGTTGACATCCGGCTCGGCGCCCGTGGGCGGCCGCTCGATCATCCGCCACGGCTGCGTCCCGTCGCGCACCATGGTCGCGTCGACCGTGCGACCGTCCACCTCGGTGCGCAGGTGCCGCACCTCGGGCGCGTCGACCTCGAGGACGTGCACCCGGCCGCCGTCATCGATCCCGACCACCCGGATCTCGATGTCGACCTCGCCGCGGTTGAGCCGGTCGATGAAGTCGGCATCGGCGTCGGCGAGCGCACGCGCCAGTGCGGCCTCGTGCCCGGCCCCGGTGTCGACGATCGCGATCTTGCCGTTCTCGGTGTCGACCACGAGTCGATCACCGCTGTCGCTGTCGGTGAAATCGGCTACCCGCTGGGTGAATTCACCGAGTGCCCCGACATTGTCGTCCAGCTGCGCGCGCAGCCTCGCGACCTCGGCGTCGAGATTGTTGACCAGCGCCTCGAGGTCCGCCCCTGCCAGGTGCGCCCAGGTCGACCGTTCGTCGCGCAGCCCGGCGCGGCGCAGCGCGTCGTCGAAGATCTTGCGTGCGTCCTCGGCGTGGACGGTCGGATCGCCACCGTCGTCGCTGAGATCGCCCCAGATGTTGACCCATTCGCCGCCGTTGTTCACCCCGCGCCAGTTCAGCATCCGCAAGCTGAACTCGTCGCCCTTGGCCGCGACGACTTCCTTGAGGTAGGCGCCGAGCGGGTCCTTGCTGTGGAAGTTGGCGGACCGGAACGGGATGTCCGCGTGTTCGGCGTTGAAGAATTTCGCGGCCGCTTCCAGCGCCTGGATCACGCCGTCGCGGCGCAGCAATCGGTATTCGGCCTCGGCGACGGCCTTGCGTAGTCCGTCTTCGCTGAAATCGGCGAGCTGGACCCCGAGTTCGCGGGCCAGCGCTTCGAGCACGGTCGCGTCGGCGATGCGCCCGTTGACCGCGTCGACCACATCCTGCAGCCACGGCGGCAGGGGTTCGGCTACCGCGGGAACTTCCTCGCCCTTGCTCGAAATCTGCACCGGTTCATCGGATTCCGGCAGTGCCGCGGTCTCCCTTGCCACGAGTTCCTCGGGCGACAAGCTCTCCGGTTCGAGCAGGTGCTCCAGCCCGGCGTCGCGCAATTCCTGTTCGATCTGGCGACGCAGCTGCGGATCGGCATCGGAGATCCACGGCTTGTACTCGCTGCCGTCGAGATTGCGCAACGGCAAGAACTCGCCCGCTTGATCGGCGATCCGCGAGGACAGGTGCTTGAGGATCGGCACCAGCTCGCGGTTCTGCCACATGAGCACACCCTCTTTGAGGATGCGCGCCGGGTTGAACTTGATCTGGAGCTGGTCGTACTCACCGCCGGGTTGACCTGGCGTCGAGTCCTTCACCGTGGTCAGTGGCAGCCCGGCACTGTGACCGAGCAACGACTGACCGGCGCCGTCCATGCTCGATCCGGACGGGTACTTCGGATTGTCGCCGTAGTAGCCACGATTGACGAGCCGGTCCCACAGCTTGCGCAGCCAGTTCTTCTTCGGCGGCACCTCGACCGCCTTGTCCGCGGTCGACGTGAACGGCTTCGGTTCGATGCGCGCGAGTGGTTCGAGATGCCAGGCGTCGGGCCCGTCGGCCACCAGCCGCACCAGTGTCTTGTCGCCGTCGACATCCAGCGACAGCACGCGGTCGTCGAGCTCGGTGCGCACCATCTGATACAGGTGCGCCATATCACCGGCGTCGCGCGTCACCCCGGCGCGCAACCGGTTGATGTCGTCGGCGGCGCGGACGAGACCGGGGTCGGCGGGCAGTCCCAGTCGGGCAGCCCAGCGCCGAGCGATGGCCTCGCGCAGCGCCCGCTGCTGTGGATCGGTGGCGGCCTCGGCGTGCCGGACCGCGGCGGCGAACGCCTCGACCGCACCCGCCCGCAGCAACTGGCGGTACCGGGCGGCATCGAGTGAACCCGCATCGGTGAGATCCACACCGAACCTGGCGGCCAGGCGATCCATCGCCTGCTGCGCGGGCTCGATCCGCGACCCACCCGGCTGACGCGCACCGTCTTCCGGCGGAAGTATCGCGGACGGGTGCAGTGGCACGGCCTGCGGGTTCGGCTCCGGTTCGGTGCCGAGGGAGGGTCGGGCGTCGTCGAGTCCGGCCAGCCGCAGTTCCTCGGCCATCTCGGCCCGCACCTGCGGATCGCCCTCGACCCGCCAGTGGTCGAGCCCGTCCTGCAACTCGTCGAGGTCGAGCGGCTCGTAGTCGTCCGGGTACCGCATGGGTTTGCCGAGTTCGGCTTCGGGATCCAGTGCGCTGTCGAGGAATCCGCGAGCCCGCGCCATATCGGCGATCTCGGCCAGCGCCCCTAGCGGATCGCGCTGGCCGGTGAGCGCGTCACCGAGGCCGAGCGCTTCGGCGAGTAGGCGGATCTGCTCGGCCTGCTCCGGGGTGAGTGGCGGCGTGTCGGCGGTAACCGACGGTGGCAGATCGCTGAGTTCCTGGAGGAACTGGTGGACATCGTTGAGGAAGTCCCTGCGCTGGTACGCGCGTTCGGGGGCGTCGACGGTGTCGGTTACCGGCTGATCCAGCACTGCGTCGCCGGGTACGGCCAGTTCGGCGGGCGTCTTGGGCAGACCGAAGTCCAGTGGCGACGAATTCTTCGCCAGCTCTTCGGGTTCCGGACTCGGCGCGGTCGGCGGGCGCGACGGCGGCTTGGACGGCGGGCCGCCGGGCGCCGTCTGCGCAGCGGGCGGATCCCCCGAATCGTCGTCATCGCCACGTGGGCCGTCGTCCTCACGCGAGCCGTTGCCGCTCTCGACCGCCGACCCGTCCCCGCTGTCCGGCGTCGAGGCACCACCCTGCCGTTCGAGCGCGGCGGCGAACCGGGCGGCCATTTCCGCACGGGCAGCGTCGAATTCCTGCTGCGCCCGCAAATACGACTCGAGTGCCCGCACGTCGGCCAACGCTTCGGCGTCGAGATCCTCCGGCCGTGTCTGCGCGGCCTCGGCGAGTTCGGCACGCAGCGCGTCGAACCGCTGCTGCGCGGCGAGGTAGGACTCGAGCGCGGCCAGGTCGGCCGCTCGCACGGCGAAATCCGCCTCGGTGTCGTCGCCGCGCTGCGCGGCGGCCTCGGCGTCCCTGGCCGCCAATTCCTCGAACCTGGCGGCGATCTCCGCCTGCGCGGCGTCGAAATCCCGTTGGGCGCGCAGGTACGACTCCAACGCGGCCAGATCCGCGTCGACGCCGTCGAGATCACGCAGCGTGTCCTCCAGCGCGGCGTCTGCGCGGTCGGCGCGGCGCTCGTCGGCCTGGTCGTGCAGCTTGTTCTGGCGTTCGACGGCGTCGTCGATCATCGCCAGTGGATCGACCGGCTCGCCCGGTCCGACCAGATCATCCAGCGAGGGAATCGGTTCGGCCAGTTCGTCGGCGACCTCGTCCAGCTTGCGCATGGTGTCGTCGAGCTTCGCGTCGGCCCGATCGTCGAGGTCGCGACCGCGTTCGGGCGGCACCTCGGTGTCGGGTCGGCCCGAATCCGGTTGCGGGCCGCGCGGTCGCGGACCACCGCCCGGCTCGCCGCCCTGCGGCCCAGCGGGCAGCCCGCGCCGCCCCTCGGGCAACGCGTCGGGACGCGACCCCGGGTGTTCCCTGGCCGGCGCGCCCTCGGCGGGCGGCAGGTCGGCCACCGGCCGGTAGAACTCCTCGGTGAGCGCCTTCAGTTGCTCGAGCTGCTCGGCCCTGAGGCGGATCTCCTCGCGGATGGCCGCGATCTCGGCGGCCAGCTTCTCCGGACTCAGACCCTCGTGCTTCTCGATCTTGCCGTCGCGGTAGGCCTCGTAGATCTCGACGAACTTCGCGCCGTCGGCGGTGGACACATCCACCCCGACCAAGCGCGCCCAGTCCCGATTCGGCTGTGGCCGTGGATCATTCGGGCCGACCGGCTCGTCCGAGCCATAGGAGCGGGCGACGTTGTCTGCGACCTGGGCGGCGAAATCGACCGGGTTCGCACCCGGCTCGGCGGCGCCGACCACATCGCGCAGACCGTGGATCGCGTCGCGGTCGTAGATGTGCGGGTCGCCGGTGGTGCGCGGATCAGCCGCTCTGGTGCCCGCGGGATGATCGGTGTACGGGTCGATGCGCATCAGCGCGTCGGCGTAGGCGGCCAGCGCCCCCCGCGCGTGGTCGCCCGCGCCGAGCCGGTGCATCCGCGTGATGAGCTTGCGCAGCTTGGCCGGATCGATGCCGGTATCGGCCGGGCCGACCTTCGACCGGCCGGTGAGTGGGTCGGTCTTGCTGACCTTCGGGCGCAGTGCCTCCGGATTCCCCGGGCTCAGCGCCTTGATCAGCGCTTCCTGCGCCGCCTTGACCGCGGCCGCGTCGACGTTGCGCAGCTGCTGGGAGTAACCGGCGGTCTTGCTCGGTTCGCGCTGCTGCCCGTCGAGCAGGTCCTCGAACTGCTGCTGGCGTTTGCCGCGCCGCTGTTTCGGATCGGTCAGGGCCTCGGCGATCCGTCTCGGTGTGAGCTCGCCCTCCGGGATACCGAGCCGCGATGTCAGCTGATCGCGCGCGTCACCGATCAGGTAGAAGGTCTCGATGTCCGCCATCGTGCGGGCGTAGTCGAACAGCGCCTCGGCCTGCCCGGCGCGCACCGCGTTGTCCAGGTGTAGCGCGCGGATGGTGGCGTCGATATTGTCCGGGTGCAGGGCGGCCGGTCCGAGCTCGAGTTGCCGTGCCAGATCAACGATTTCGCGCACCATGTCGGCGCGGTCGCGCGGGGCGGGCGGCGGTTCGGGCGTCGGCTGGACCGGGTGCCACTGGCCGTCCTCGCCGCGCATCATCGTCACCTGCAGTTCGGCGCCGTCCACGGTGCGGCGAATGTGCTGCACCTCCGGCGTCGCCACCGGATCGAGGAACTGCCTGCCCGCGCCGTCGGCGTGCACGGCCCGGAAATCCGGCCGCAGTACCCCGTTGTCGATGTCGATCGCCAGCTCCGGATTGTCCCGCAGCGCGCGGGCCAGCGCCTCCTCGCGATCGAGCGCACCGTCGACGACCAGCAACCGGTCCGGCCCGCCGTCGGCATCGGGCACCCGCGCGACCTGATCACCGTAGGACTTGCCCACCGGTTCGGCGCCGTCACCCTGCAGGATCGGCTGCGCGGCGGCGATGAAATCGGCGAGGTTCTGTGCCCGCTGTCGCGCCGCGTCACGCAGCTCGTTCAGCGTCGGTTCCATCCGGTCGCCGGACAGATCGCCGAGGTCACGGCCGAACATCGCTGCCCAGCCGGACAATTCGTCACGCAGCTGGTCGCGGCGCAGCGCGTGTTCGAAGAACTCGCGGGCCCGCGCCTCGTCCCGGCCAGGCTCCCGATCGTCGGAGAAGCTGGCCCATTCGGGCAGCCGGTCCGCGCCGTTGCCGACCCGGTCGTAGTCGCGCAGCGAGGTTTCGCCCTCGAAGGCGACGATCAGGTCGCGCAGGAACCGGCCGAGCGGGTCCTTGTCGAGGAAGCTGACTTCGTTCGAGAACGGCACCGGGCGTGGGGAACTCGTGTCACCCCAGTGACTCCGCGGAGGCTCGGCGCCGCCCAGTTCGTCGTCGTCGTAATAGTCGGCGTCGTCACGTGGTTCGTCCGACTCGATCTCGCGCAGGCGGTCCGGTCCGCGCAGCGTCCGGTCATCGGGGGCAGGCGCCGGGTCGGCGGGATGATCCGCGCGCCGGTACGGGCGGGTCTGTTCCTCGTCGGCTCGGCGTGCCGCGTCGGACAGGCCCTCGATCGCGCCGATCTCGCGCAGCAGCCGGTGGCTCTGGTGGTCGATCGCCCGGCGCACATCTCGGGGTCCCTCGCCGTCGAGATCGATCCCGAGCCGCTCGGCCATCTCGGTCAGCGTCTCACCCTCGGGCGGCGGACCCTGCTGTTCCGGCGGTGTCTCGGCGGGCGGAACGGGTGCGTCCTCCATCGCCCGCGCCTCGTCGGTGTCGATGAGTCCGTTGAATTCCAGATCATCGATCAGGTCTTGGCGCAGCCGCGGATCGCGGGCGTTCGCGAACAGTTCCTTCAGGATGTCGCGAACCTCGCCGGCATCCATCCGGTTGGCCCGCAGCTCGCTGATCACGGTGTCGCGCACAGCGTTCGGATCGGCATCGGAGATCCACGGCCGGTATTCGGTGCCGTCGGGGAAGTACACCGGGTGGTAATTGCCTGCCGAATCCGCCTCGCGTCCCAGCAAGCCGCCGATGATCGGAACGTGCTCCCGGTTGTGATACCAGGTGAGCCCTTCCTTACCGATCCGCGCCACGTTCAACGCGGGATCGCCTGCGCCGGGCGGTGGTTCGCTGATCACCGGACCATCCACCGGCGGTGCGGGCTGCGCGGGCGTCAGCGGTGCGGGCGGGTCGGTCAGCAGGTGCGCGCCACCGCTGACGCCGTCGCGCAACGCGGTCTGTCCACGCCCGTCGAGACCGGATCCGGACGGGTACTTGAGATTCAGCCCCTGATACCCGGCATTGAGATCATCGACCAGTTTCCGTAGCGCATTCCGGTTGTCGACTTCGGGAATGTCCGCATCGTTGCGCGCGGGCACATGCTGAGTGGCCTCGTCGCCGTCATTACGCGCGACCACCCACTGCCCGTCGGCCAGCTGGATGTGCAACGCGACGACTTCTCCGTTGGCACCGAGCTCGACGCGCACCTCGCGCTCCGGCGGTTCGGGTTCGGCGAAATCGGGTTTGCCCCGGGCGGATTCGTCGCCGTCGGCACCCATCCAGTCCGTGTTGTCGGTGTCGGCGTCCGGCCGATCCGGCGTGTCCGCGCCGTCGTCGGGCACGTTCATGTAGTCGGTGGTGATGTCGTTGTCCGTGGAGCGGTCGATCGCGACCGGGTCGGCGCCGAAGGGCAACGGGACATCGGCGAGCAGGTCGACGCCATTGCGGTCGAGCAGCAGCTCGGTGACCGTGATCTTCCCATCGGCATCGGCGTGCACCAGCCGGTACTCGACGCGAAGGGTGCCGTCCTCCATGGCCGCGCGCAGCTCGGAGACCACGTCGCGGATCGCCCGGCCTTCCGGACTGTCGGGGTCGATGTCACGGTCGCGCATCTGCTCGGGCGTCTCGTTGAGCAAGCGCACGAGGTTGCGGTCCTTGTTCAGGATGTGGCGCAGGTATTCCGGTGAACCTTGTTCGGCGCTGATGACTTTGGAGCCACCGAGCGTTGACCCGACGCCCTTCGCCTCGACGATCAACAGCGTCGGTCCCGAGTCCCCTTCCGTACGCGGGACGAACGACGCGATATCGACCACGCCCGCGCCGTCGAACGCGCCGTCGAAGGGCGAGAGCTTGACCGCGCCCGGCCGGGCATCCGGATCGAGAGCGTAGTCGAGACCGGCCAGCTCACCGAGCTTCTTGGAGACCTCGACCATTTCGCGTCCGAGGTCGTTGTAGTCGGTGGCGACGTCCTGAAGATCGTCGAGCAGGTCGCGCTTGCGGGCCCGTTCCTGCTCGCTCAGTGTGGTGTCGGCGCTCAGTTCCTGACGCAGGCTCTTGATCTTCTCCGACAGCACCTTGGGTGCGAGTTCGTGCTTGTCCTTCAGCTCGAACTCTTTCATGAGCTTGCGGAGCTCTTTGCTGGTGTTGTCCCGCTCGGTCTGCAGTGCGACGCGCCGGTCGGAAGCCTCGCTCAGCTCCGCCGCGCGATCCGGATCCCGCATCTCGTGCAGCTCCGAATCGCCCTTCTGCACGCGGTGCTGGTATTCGCCGCCGGTGAGGTGGTCCTTGACGAACCCGCCGGAGTCGTACAGCCGGAAGTCGACGTTGCGTTTGGTGCCGGGCGGATCGTCGTTGTGATGCCAGGTGCCGTCCGGGTCGCGGAAGCTATCCGGCCGGTCGCCGGGCCGATGCAGCTTCCCGTCGTCCCCACGTTCCATGCCGGGCGGCACCGGATCGTCGTCGCCCATGAAGTCGGTCTCCGGGTATTCGGGTGAGACCAAACGGGGTTCGATGGGATTTCCGTCGCGGGCCGCCTGTTCGAGATCGGCGTGCCGCAGTGGGTCGACCCGGGGGGCGCCTTCGTCGATGATGTGGCCCGCGGTGCTCTCGGTGCCCTGCACCACCCGGGTGCAGTTGGCGCAGCAGGGCGCTTCGACGCCACGGCTGGGGACGTACGGCGAGTTGAGGATCGAGGCGAGGCCGTCGAAGTCGGTCGGCAATTGATCGCCGGGCTCACGCTGCTGGTTGAGCAGTTCCCGGTCATGCAGGGCGGCGTTGGTGCCGCGCACCTCGGCGTGGCCGAGTGGATTGTCCGTATGCGGGAAATGGGCCGGGTCGCGCCCGTTGTGGTAGGCGTCCGTGGGGTCCTGGTAGCGGGCGACGTTGTCGTGCAGCGTCGGGTGCAGCTCGCTGGGGTGGATCCGCTGGTCGGAGGTGCCGTTGGCGGCTTCGTAGACGCGACCGGTCAGGCGGTCGATGGTGATGGACGTGACGTGGCCCCGCCGCTTGCCGGGCAGGCGCTCGGCTTCGGCCTTCTCCAAGCGCTTGGCGGGCGAATCGCCTGCCTCGGCTTCGGCCGCATCGGCGGCCAGGAAGTTGTCGAGGGCGGTCTTGGCCGCCGCGGCCTGCTCCTTCGCGGCCGCGACGTCGCCCTCCGCGCGCCGCACCCCGTCCGCGGTGTCCTC